>JAWWPG010000016.1:0-162650 GCA_033850885.1 Nocardioidaceae bacterium | reverse complement strand
ACATGCCGTGGGAGGGCCACAACTACGAGGACGCGATCATCCTCAGCCAGCGGCTCGTCCAGGAGGACATCCTCACCTCGATCCACATCGAGGAGCACGAGGTCGACGCCCGCGACACCAAGCTCGGCCCCGAGGAGATCACCCGCGACATCCCGAACGTCTCCGACGAGATGCTTGCCGACCTCGATGAGCGCGGCATCATCCGGATCGGCGCCGAGGTCGTCCCCGGCGACATCCTGGTCGGCAAGGTCACGCCCAAGGGCGAGACCGAGCTGACCCCGGAGGAGCGGCTGCTGCGCGCGATCTTCGGCGAGAAGGCCCGCGAGGTGCGCGACACGTCGCTCAAGGTCAAGCACGGCGAGAGCGGCATCGTGATCGGTGTCCGCGTCTTCGACCGCGAGGAGGACGACGAGCTGCCGCCGGGCGTCAACCAGCTGATCCGGGTCTACGTCGCCCAGAAGCGAAAGATCTCCGACGGCGACAAGCTCGCCGGCCGCCACGGCAACAAGGGCGTCATCTCGAAGATCCTGCCGGCCGAGGACATGCCGTTCCTGGAGGACGGCACCCCGGTCGACATCATCCTCAACCCGCTCGGCGTGCCGGGCCGGATGAACATCGGCCAGGTACTGGAGACCCACCTCGGGTGGATCGCCCACGAGGGCTGGACCGTCGAAGGCGACGACGCCGAGTGGAAGAGGCGCCTTGCCAGCATCGGCGCCATGTCGGCGCCGGGCAACACCCGCGTCGCCACCCCGGTGTTCGACGGCGCTCGCGAGGACGAGATCTCCGGTCTGCTCGCCTCCACCATGCCGAACCGCGACGAGGTGCGGCTGGTCAAGGGCAACGGCAAGGCCAACCTGTTCGACGGCCGGACCGGGGAGCCATTCCCGCAGCCGGTGGCCGTGGGGTACACCTACATCATCAAGCTCAACCACCTGGTCGACGACAAGATCCACGCTCGCTCGACCGGACCGTACTCGATGATCACCCAGCAGCCGCTCGGTGGTAAGGCGCAGTTCGGTGGCCAGCGCTTCGGTGAGATGGAGGTGTGGGCGCTCGAGGCCTACGGAGCGGCGTACGCGCTGCAGGAGCTGCTCACCATCAAGTCCGACGACGTGCTCGGCCGCGTGAAGGTCTACGAGGCCATCGTCAAGGGCGAGAACATCCCCGAGCCGGGAATCCCCGAGTCGTTCAAGGTTCTCGTCAAGGAGATGCAGTCGCTGTGCCTCAATGTGGAGGTGCTGTCCAGCGACGGTGTCGCCATGGACATGCGAGACACGGACGAGGACGTGTTCCGGGCCGCGGAAGAGCTCGGCATCGACCTTGCGCGTCGGCCCAACGAAGGCATCAGCTCGGTCGAGGAAGTCTGAGTTGGGCTCTCGCCGCCTCGGACCCCCGACCCTCATCAGATCCACCAAAAGCAACACAAGACGAAGACAGCATCTAACTAAGGACATGTCTTGCTAGACGTCAACTTCTTCGATGAGCTCCGTATCGGCCTCGCCTCCGCTGACGACATCCGCCAGTGGAGCCACGGGGAGGTCAAGAAGCCGGAGACCATCAACTACCGCACGCTTAGGCCGGAGCGTGACGGACTCTTCTGCGAGAAGATCTTCGGTCCCACCCGGGACTGGGAATGCTACTGCGGGAAGTACAAGCGGGTCCGCTTCAAGGGCATCATCTGCGAGCGCTGCGGCGTGGAGGTCACGCGCTCGAAGGTGCGCCGCGAGCGGATGGGCCACATCGAGCTGGCGGCGCCGGTCACCCACATCTGGTACTTCAAGGGTGTCCCGAGCCGTCTCGGCTACCTCCTCGACCTGGCTCCGAAGGACCTCGAGAAGGTGATCTACTTCGCGGCGTACATGATCACCGCCGTCGACGAAGAAGCTCGCCAGCGCGACCTGCCGTCGCTCGAAGCGAGGATCGACGTCGAGCGCAAGCAGCTCGAGCAGCGTCGCGACTCCGACATCGCCGCCCGGATGGCCAAGCTCGAGGAGGATCTCGCGGTCCTCGAGGCCGAGGGTGCCAAGGCCGACGCGAAGCGCAAGCTCAAGGACGGCGCTGAGCGCGAGCTCAAGCAGATGCGCGACCGGTCGCAGCGCGAGCTCGACAGGGTCGAAGAGGTGTGGAGCACGTTCCGCACCCTGAAGGTCCAGGACCTGATGGGTGACGAGATCCTCTACCGCGAGATGAAGATGCGGTTCGGGAAGTACTTCGAGGGCGCGATGGGCGCCGAGGCCATCCAGAAGCGGCTTCAGACGTTCGACCTGGATGCCGAGTCCCAGGCACTGCGCGAGGTCATCCACACCGGCAAGGGCCAGCGCAAGACGCGCGCCCTGAAGCGCCTCAAGGTCGTCTCCGCGTTCCTGACCACGACCAACAGCCCCGAGGGCATGGTCCTCGACTGTGTTCCGGTCATCCCGCCGGACCTGCGCCCGATGGTGCAGCTCGACGGTGGACGGTTCGCGACGTCCGACCTCAACGACCTCTACCGCCGGGTCATCAACCGCAACAACCGGCTGAAGCGGCTCCTCGACCTCGGGGCTCCGGAGATCATCATCAACAACGAGAAGCGGATGCTGCAGGAGGCCGTCGACTCGCTGTTCGACAACGGCCGCCGCGGCCGTCCGGTGACAGGCCCGGGCAACCGGCCACTCAAGTCGCTGTCCGACATGCTGAAGGGCAAGCAGGGCCGGTTCCGCCAGAACCTGCTCGGCAAGCGCGTCGACTACTCGGGCCGCTCGGTCATCGTCGTGGGTCCGCAGCTGAAGCTGCACCAGTGCGGCCTGCCCAAGCAGATGGCGCTCGAGCTCTTCAAGCCTTTTGTGATGAAGCGGCTGGTCGACCTCAACCACGCCCAGAACATCAAGAGCGCGAAGCGGATGGTGGAGCGCAGCCGGTCCGTGGTGTGGGACGTCCTCGAAGAGGTCATCACCGAGCACCCCGTGCTGCTGAACCGCGCTCCGACGCTGCACCGGCTCGGGATCCAGGCGTTCGAGCCCCAGCTGATCGAGGGCAAGGCCATCCAGATCCACCCGCTCGTGTGCTCGGCGTTCAACGCCGACTTCGACGGCGACCAGATGGCGGTGCACCTGCCACTGTCGGCCGAGGCTCAGGCCGAGGCGCGCATCTTGATGCTGTCTACGAACAACATCCTGAAGCCGGCCGACGGCCGACCGGTGACGATGCCGACGCAGGACATGATCATCGGGATCTACTTCCTCACGCTCGACCGTGACGGCGACCCCGGCGAGGGCCGTGCGTTCACGTCGGTTGCGGAGGCCATGATGGCCTTCGACCACGGGGAGATCGGGCTGCAGAGCAAGATCAAGCTGCGGGTCGCGGACATCGTTCCGCCCGTGGGCTACCAGACTCCCGAGGGCTGGGAGCCAGGCTTGCCCCTCACGCTCGAGACCACTCTCGGGCGAGCGCTGTTCAATGAGGCGCTGCCGTGGAACTACCCGTACGTCAACGACGAGCTTGGCAAGAAGCAGATCGGCGTCATCGTCAACGACCTCGCGGAGCGTTACACCAAGGTCGAGGTCGCGCACGCACTCGACGCGCTCAAGGACACCGGGTTCTACTGGGCGACCCGCTCCGGCGTCACGATCTCCATCGAGGACGTGGTCACGCCGAGCGAGAAGCCGACCATCATGATGAGGTACGAGGGTCAGGCCGAGAAGGTCCAGAAGCAGTACGAGCGCGGCCTGATCACCGACGAGGAGCGCCGTCAGGAGCTCATCGAGATCTGGAACACCGCCACCATCGAGGTCGCCAAGGCGATGGAGGCGACGTTCGAGAAGACGAACCCGATCTACATGATCGTCAACTCGGGCGCCCGCGGGAACATGACCCAGGTCCGACAGATCGCCGGCATGCGTGGTCTGGTCGCCAACCCCAAGGGTGAGATCATCCCGCGGCCGATCAAGTCCAACTTCCGGGAAGGGCTCTCGGTCGTCGAGTACTTCATCTCGACGCACGGCGCCCGCAAGGGTCTGGCCGACACCGCGTTGCGGACAGCGGACTCCGGCTACCTCACCAGGCGGCTTGTCGACGTGTCGCAGGACGTCATCATCCGTGAGGACGACTGCGGCACCGAGCGTGGGCTCTCCAAGGTCATCGGCATCCGACGCGACGACGGCAGGGTCGTCAAGGACGACTACGCCGAGACCTCGGCCTACGCCCGCAACCTGGCGGTTGACGTCGAGCATCCCGAGACGGGCGAGATCCTGGCCCGAGGCGGCGAGGACATCGGCGACGTGGTGATCAACCGGCTCCTCCAGGCCGGCATCAGCGAGGTGAAGGTCCGGTCGGTGCTGACCTGTGACGCCAAGACCGGCACCTGCGCCGGCTGCTACGGCCGTTCACTCGCTACCGGCAAGCTCGTCGACATCGGCGAGGCGGTCGGCATCATCGCGGCCCAGTCGATCGGGGAGCCGGGCACCCAGCTCACCATGCGCACGTTCCACACCGGTGGTGTGGCGTCGGCCGACGACATCACCGAGGGTCTGCCTCGCGTCGTCGAGCTCTTCGAGGCGCGGCAGCCCAAGGGCAAGGCGCCGATCGCGGAGGCGGCGGGGCGGGTCCACATCGAGGACACCGACAAGACGCGCAAGATCGTCGTCGTACCCGATGACGGGTCCGAGGAGCAGGCGTTCCCCGTCAGCAAGCGGACCAGGTTGCTCGTCGAGGAACAGCAGCACGTCGAAGTCGGACAGCAGCTGACGGTCGGCAAGGCGGACCCGCAGGACGTACTGCGGGTGCTCGGCCCCCGCAAGACGCAGGAGCACCTGGTCGGCGAGGTCCAGCTCGTCTACCGGCGGCAGGCGGTGTCGATCCACGACAAGCACATCGAGATCATCATCCGGCAGATGCTGCGCCGGATCACGGTGATCGAGAGCGGTGACTCGACCCTGCTGCCCGGCGAGCTCGTCGACAGGCTGAGGTTCGAGACGGAGAACCGTCGCGTCGTTGCCGAGGGGGGGACGCCGGCCTCCGGTCGCCCCGTCCTGATGGGCATCACGAAGGCGTCGCTGGCCACTGAGTCGTGGCTGTCCGCCGCCTCCTTCCAGGAGACCACCCGGGTGCTCACCGACGCTGCCATCCACGGCAAGTCGGACAAGCTGCTGGGGCTCAAGGAGAACGTGATTCTCGGCAAGCTCATCCCAGCCGGGACCGGACTCGAGCGGTACCGCAACATCCGGGTCGAGCCGACGGAGGAGGCGCGCGCAGCGGCGTACTCGATCGACTACGACAGCTACGACTACGACTTCGGTCAGACCACGGGTCAGTCCGTGGCGCTCGACGACTACGACTTCGGCTCCTACCAGAACTGAGCCTGGTCACCCTTACCGCGAATTGCGGGAAAGTCGCCCCTCCGGGGGTCCTCCCGCGGTGCACTTTCCCGCAATTCGCGGGGGGTTGGGTGAGAGGATTCAGCGGTGACCGAGGCCCCCGACGCGACCGGGTCCGAGCCTGTTACCGAGAACGCGCCGCCGCCGGCGATCCAGGAACGCTTCCGAGCGGCGCTGCCCAATGCGACGCGGTGGCTTCCGGGCTCGAGGCTTCGCTCGCCATCCGAGGCGATGCGTGAGGCCGCCGACGAGGCGGCGCAGCTCGACGACCCCGACGAGTGGGACCGCTACGCCACCCGCGGCCCGGTCGACGCCCTCGAGGCCAGGGTTGCGGCGCTGCTCGGCAAGCCCGCGGCCGCCATGTTCCCCAGCGGCATCATGGCGCAGCAGTCCGTGCTCAGGGTGTGGACCGACCGCCAGGCGTGCAAGCGGATCGCAGTCCCGGCACTCTCCCACCTGTTGAGCCACGAGCTGGATGGCCCGCAGCTGCTCAACGGCTTCCAGTACGAGCGTCTCACCACGGGGCCGGCCGTCCCGACCGTGGCGGACCTCGAGGCTATCCCGGGCCGGCTCGGCGCGGTGCTGCTGGAGCTGCCGCTGCGGGACGCCGGCTACCTGCTGCCCAGCTGGCAGCAGCTCGGCGAGTTCTCGGCGGCGGCGCGTAAACGCGGCGTACCGGTGCATTTCGACGGAGCTCGGCTCTGGGAGTCGCAACCCCACCTCGGGCACTCCCTCGAGGAGATCGCTGCTCTTGCCGACAGCGTCTACGTGTCCTTCTACAAGGGCCTGGGTGGGTTCGCCGGGGCTGTCGTGGCCGGCCATGACGACGTGGTCGACGAAGCGCGCCGGTGGCGGACCAGACACGGCGGGACCCTGTTCTCCATGCTCCCATATGCCCTTGCCGGCCTCCGGGGGCTCCGTCTGCTGCTTCCGCGGATGGGCGAGTTCCACCGCCGGGCAATCGAGCTGGCGGCGGCGCTCGAGAGCCGGGGGGTGCGGGTGCTTCCCCAGCCGCCACACACCAACGCCTACCGGGTGTACTTCGAGCAGCCGGCTGATGCTGTCAACGAGAGAATCCTGACGACCCTCGAGCGCGACCGCGTGGCATTGCTTCAGCCGGTCCAGCCGGGTGAGATGCCGGGTACGTCGTGGACCGAGCTCACGGTGGGAGCCGCGACCATGGAGTGGGCTGTCGACGAGGCTGCCGATGCACTGTCCGGGCTGCTCGGCTGAACCCTTCTCCTCCGCTCCGGCCGCCCTGTGTGCTCCCGCTGCTGGCGACGTCGGAGCCGGAATGGCGGCTCCGAGTCAGCTGCGGACCCGGACCAGGGTCTCGTTGATGCGCCGGGCGCGGGTCTCGTCTCGCTTCGCGCTGGTGATCCACTCGACGTACTCGCGCCGGTGGGTGAACGCGAGACCCTCGAAGGCGGCCTCGGCCTCCGCGTCGCCGGCCAGCGCGGCGGCGAGGTCATCCGGCACGGCGACCTCGCGCGGACGGTTGTCGCGCTCCAGGCGCACCTCGACCTCATCGCCGATGGCGACGCCCGCCGACTCGCGAGTCGCCTTGTGCACGCCGAGACAGACCCTGCCTTCGCCCATCGGCATCGTCGAGCTCTCGAACGGGACGCCGTCCAGGGTGCCGGTCACCCGGAACCGACTGCCACCGTCGAGGCCGGCCAGGACGTGGGCCGGAATGGGGATGAGCGAGCCCCCACGGGGCGCCGCTTCGATGACTGCGGTGAACGTCTGCGCGACCACGGCCCGAGCCTAGCCCGGTTCCGGGTTCTGTCCGGGGCTGCGACCCATCCCGAGTAGTGAGGCTTTCCGGGGACCCGGAGCCTGGCGCCTTGAGTCGTTGGGTAATGTTGATTACATGATTACATCTCAGCAGACAACCAACGACATCAAGGCCTGGTTCGCCGGTCGGCTCCCCAGCGAGTGGACGGCGACCAGCCCCGACATCTCCGTCGACAGGGAGGAGATCGTCGTCCGGATCCAGGTGCCGGCTCCCGAGCTCGAGGAGGGCGCCGACGAGTCGGCAGTGGCAGAGGCGGCGGCCGGGAAGATCTCCGGCTGGCGTGAGGAGACCCGGGAGGCCCGGATCGCGATCGCCCAGGAGGCGGAGCGTCGCTTCGAACGCAAGGTGTCCTGGGGCGCCACGGTCGGCGACCGGGCCGCGCTGTTCACCCACATCGCGGTCCCGGTGATGACGCGACTGCGCCAGCCGGAGCGGCAGGTCCTCGACACGCTCGTCGAGGCCGGGGTGGCCCGGTCCCGCTCGCACGCCCTCCAGTGGTGCGTGAAGCTCGTGAACAAGCACAGCGACGAGTGGCTGTCCGACCTGCGGTCGGCGATGGACCAGGTCCACACGGTGCGGGAGCAGGGCCCCGACGCCTGACAACGCGCCTCGGCCCCGGCAAACGCGATTTTGACCGGGCCCTGGCCAGCCGGTAAAGTTGCAGTTCGTGCCTGGGGACATTCAGGCTCTCTCGTGTGCCACGCTGGTTCGCGCCCGCCCTCGGGGCGGATCACCCGGCCGCGAGGCCAGTACCGCATCCACCCGGATTCCTGTTCCGCGGCTGTAGTTCGCGCGTGTCGGGATGGGGGTGGAACGGACATGTTCCACCCCACGCAACGACAGAAGCGTTACCGACAGGAAAGAGACAACTCGCGGTGCCCACCATCCAGCAGCTGGTCCGCAAGGGCCGCCAGGACAAGGTGTCGAAGACGAAGACACCGGCCCTGAAGGGGTCTCCTCAGCGCCGCGGCGTCTGCACTCGTGTGTACACGACGACGCCGAAGAAGCCCAACTCCGCACTCCGCAAGGTCGCCCGGGTGCGCCTGACCAGCGGCATCGAGGTCACCGCCTACATCCCGGGCGTCGGCCACAACCTGCAGGAGCACTCGATCGTGCTGGTGCGCGGCGGCCGGGTAAAGGACCTGCCGGGCGTGCGCTACAAGATCATCCGGGGCTCGCTCGACACGCAGGGTGTCAAGAACCGCAGGCAGGCACGCAGTCGCTACGGCGCGAAGAAGGAGAAGAGCTAATGCCGCGCAAGGGCCCAGCAGCGAAGCGGCCCGTCGAGATCGACCCGGTCTACGGCAGCCCGCTCGTGACGCAGCTCATCAACAAGGTTCTCGTTGACGGGAAGAAGCAGGTCGCAGAGCGGATTGTGCACACGGCGCTCGAGGGCTGTCGTGAGAAGAGCGGCACCGACCCGGTCGTCACGCTCAAGCGCGCCCTCGACAACGTCAAGCCGACGCTCGAGGTGCGCAGTCGCCGGGTGGGCGGTGCGACGTACCAGGTGCCGATCGAGGTGCGGGCCAGTCGTTCCACGACGCTCGCCCTGCGCTGGCTCGTCCAGTACTCCCAGGCTCGTCGCGAGAAGACGATGTCGCAGCGCCTGATGAACGAGCTGCTCGACGCCTCGAACGGTCTGGGCGCCGCCGTGAAGCGCCGGGAGGACACCCACAAGATGGCCGAGTCGAACAAGGCGTTCGCCCACTACCGCTGGTGACGGGTCGGGCGCCAACCCGTGGCCCGGGCGCAGGTCGCTTGGCTGTCTAGGCTCCCTGTGTCACCACGCCGGCCGGACCTGGCGTGGTAGGGCGGTGGGAGCGAGGGTGCCAAACTTGGGGCCGCCGGAACGCCGTACCCGGGCATACACCGGAACGGTTGACTGTTAAACCATAAGAAGATACTGACCCGACTTACTTGAGGAAGCGCATACCGTGGCTACCGCCATCAGAACCGACCTGAGCAAGGTCCGCAACATCGGCATCATGGCCCACATCGATGCCGGTAAGACCACGACCACCGAGCGCATCCTGTTCTACACCGGCATCAACTACAAGATCGGCGAGGTCCACGAGGGCGCGGCGACCATGGACTGGATGGAGCAGGAGCAGGAGCGTGGCATCACGATCACGTCCGCGGCGACGACCTGCACGTGGAAAGACCACACCATCAACATCATCGACACGCCCGGGCACGTCGACTTCACCGTCGAGGTCGAGCGGTCGCTGCGGGTGCTAGACGGTGCGGTGGCCGTGTTCGACGGCGTCGCCGGCGTCGAGCCGCAGTCAGAGACCGTCTGGCGCCAAGCCGACCGCTACAAGGTGCCGCGGCTGTGCTTCGTCAACAAGCTCGACCGCACCGGCGCGGAGTTCCACCGCTGCGTCGAGATGATCGAGTCCCGGCTGGGCGCCATCCCACTGGTGATGCAGATCCCGATCGGCACCGAGGCCGACTTCATCGGCGTCGTCGACCTGGTCACGATGCGCGCACTGACCTGGCGCGGCGAGACCACCAAGGGCGACGACTACGAGCTCGAGGAGATCCCGGCGTCGCACGTCGAGTCCGCGCGGGAGTGGCGTGACCGGCTGCTCGAGACGATCGCCGAGGCCGACGACGAGATGATGGAGCTCTATCTCGAGGGCGAGGAGCCCACGAACGAGGCATTGCAGGCTGCCATCCGTCGCGCCACGATCGCCGCCAAGCTGACGCCCGTGCTCTGCGGCACCGCGTTCAAGAACAAGGGCGTCCAGCCGCTGCTCGACGCTGTCATCTCCTACCTGCCGTCGCCCCTCGACGTCGGGGCGATAGAGGGTCACAACATCAAGGACGAGTCCGTCGTCGTCGAGCGCCACCCCGACGAGAAGGAGCCCTTCTCCGCGCTGGCGTTCAAGATCATGGCAGACCCTCACCTCGGCAAGCTGACTTATCTGCGCATCTACTCCGGCCGACTCGACACGGGTACGACGGTTCTCAACCCCACGAAGGGACGCAAGGAGCGGATCGGCAAGATCTACCAGATGCACGCCAACAAGCGTGAGGAGATCGCGTCGGTCAGCGCTGGGCACATCGTCGCCGTGATGGGTCTCAAGGACACCACGACGGGCGAGACCCTGTGCGACATCACGAACCCCGTCGTGCTGGAGTCGATGAGCTTCCCGGCACCGGTGATCCACGTGGCCGTCGAGCCGCGGTCGAAGGGCGACCAGGAAAAGCTCGGCACCGCCATCCAGCGGCTGTCGGAGGAGGACCCGACGTTCCAGGTCCGCACCGACGACGAGACCGGGCAGACGATCATCGCCGGGATGGGTGAGCTTCACCTCGAGGTGTTGGTCGACCGGATGCGTCGTGAGTTCCACGTCGAGGCGAACGTCGGCAAACCCCAGGTCGCGTACCGCGAGACGATCCGCAGGGCCGTGCAGAAGGTGGACTATGTCCACAAGAAGCAGACCGGTGGTTCGGGCCAGTACGCCAAGGTCGTCATCGACATGGAGCCCACGGGTGGTGGCGACGGCGGTTACGAGTTCGTCAACGCCGTGACCGGTGGCCGGATCCCACGCGAGTTCATCCCGCCGGTGGACGAGGGCATTCAGGAGGCGATGGAGTTCGGCGTGCTCGCCGGCTACCCGATGGTCGACATCAAGGTCACGCTGCGCGACGGCGCCTACCACGACGTCGACTCGTCCGAGATGGCGTTCAAGATGGCCGGTCGGATGGTGTTCAAGGACGCCGCGCGGCGCGCGGACCCGGTCCTGCTCGAGCCGATGATGGCCGTCGAGGTCATCACGCCCGAGGCGCACATGGGCGACGTGATCGGCGACCTCAACTCCCGGCGTGGTCACATCCAAGCCATGGAGGAGGGCCCGGGCGGTGCCAAGGTGGTCCGCTCGCTGGTTCCCCTGTCCGAGATGTTTGGGTACGTTGGTGACCTGCGGTCGAAGACCCAGGGTCGCGCTTCGTACTCCATGCAGTTCGACTCGTACGCCGAGGTTCCCCGGAGCGTCGCCGACGAGATCATCCAGAAGGTCCGCGGAGAGTAACCCCGGATAGGGTTGCGCCGGCGTACAAGTCATATCGATAAACCTAGGAGGAAGTCCAAGTGGCGAAGGCCAAGTTCGAGCGGACCAAACCGCACGTCAATATCGGCACCATCGGCCACATCGACCACGGGAAGACCACACTGACCGCGGCGATCTCGAAGGTGCTGCACGACAAGTTCCCGGCCCTGAACCCGGTGTTCGCGTTCGACGACATCGACAAGGCGCCGGAGGAGAAGCAGCGCGGCATCACGATCTCGATCGCCCACATCGAGTACCAGACCGACAAGCGGCACTACGCCCACGTCGACTGCCCCGGTCACGCCGACTACATCAAGAACATGATCACCGGCGCGGCCCAGATGGACGGCGCGATCCTGGTGGTCGCCGCCACCGACGGCCCGATGCCGCAGACGCGTGAGCACGTGCTGCTCGCCCGGCAGGTCGGCGTACCCGCGATCGTGGTTGCCCTCAACAAGTGCGACATGGTCGACGACGACGAGCTCATCGAGCTGGTCGAGCTGGAAGTTCGTGAGCTGCTCAGCGAGTACGAGTTCGACGGTGACGACGCTCCCGTCATCCGGACGGCGGCCTTCCCGGCGCTGAACGGCGACGAGAAGTGGGGCGAGTCGGTGGTCGAGCTGATGGACGCCGTCGACGAGTACATCCCGCAGCCGGAGCGCGACACGGAGAAGCCGTTCCTCATGCCCGTCGAGGACGTGTTCACGATCACCGGTCGTGGCACTGTCATCACCGGTCGCATCGAGCGTGGCGTCGTCAAGCTCAACGAGACCGTCGACATCATCGGGATCCGAGACACCAAGCAGACGACCACCGTCACCGGTGTCGAGATGTTCCGCAAGATGCTCGACGAGGGGCGCGCGGGCGAGAATGTCGGACTGCTGCTGCGTGGCACGAAGCGTGAGGACGTCGAGCGGGGCATGGTCGTGATCAAGCCCGGCTCGACTACGCCGCACACGAACTTCGACGCCAACGTCTACATCCTCAGCAAGGAGGAGGGCGGCCGACACACGCCGTTCTTCAACAACTACCGCCCGCAGTTCTACTTCCGTACGACGGACGTGACCGGCGTGGTGACTCTGCCCGAGGGCACCGAGATGGTGATGCCGGGCGACAACACGGAGATGGCCGTCGAGCTGATCCAGCCGATCGCCATGGAGGAAGGCCTGCGGTTCGCCATCCGCGAGGGTGGCCGTACCGTCGGCGCCGGCCGGGTCACCGCCATCAGCAAGTGACCTGACCGCCACCGTCAGTTGCGGGAAAGTGCACCTTGTGAGGGTCGTGCGAGGGGCGACTTTCCCGCAATTCGCGGGGGTTTCTCGACCGACGTGGGCGTGGTCACCGGGTGAAAACCGGTGGAGGGGTACGGCGACCGGCGCCTAGTCTGCTGCCATGAGCTGCAACTTCCTGATGGTGACCCGTGTCCGCGGGACGGCGCGCGGCGTCCGGGGGCTCTCGACGGTTCTGGGGATGGTATCGACTCACTGACTCGTGGGCGCAGCGCGTCGTTGACGAGTCGGGCGTCGGCGCCGGGCAGCTGGTTGTTGACATCGGGGCCGGCCTCGGCGCGCTGGTCGGACCACTGCTGGCGACCGGCGCGCGAGTCGTCGCGGTGGAGTTGCACGACGGCAGAGCGCAGGCGCTTCGGACACGCTGGCCCGGCGAGGTGGCCTCGCGGCGGCTGATCGTCGTACGGGTCGACGCGCTCGTTTTCCGGCTGCCGCGAATGCCGTTCAGCGTCGTCGCCAACCCGCCGTACGCGATCGCGAGCCCGCTCATCGGCCGCCTGCTGGCTCCCGGCTCGGGTCTGCGGACAGCCCACCTGGTGTTGCCGCGGCCGGTAGCGCGCCGCTGGGTCTCCGGTGAGGCCCCCGGCGCCGGAAGATGGAGCCGCCAGTTCAGTGTTGGCACGCTGATGCCGCTGCCGAGGACGGCCTTCCGGCCGCCGCCTCACGTCGACTCGCAGCTGGTGCTCGTCAAGCGCCGCTGACCCGCGGGCAGCACAATGGCGTGATGCACCCGACGGAGTGGCTGTTGACGGCGGTCGAGCGCGCCAACCCCGCGACCCGGTTGGACAGCCGGCACCGAGACGGCTCAGCCTGGTCGGCGGGCAACGACGTCGTCCCCCTGATCCACGGGCGGTGCTACTTCCTGCAGCTCGCGGCTTGCGTCGACGAGATGCGCGCCGGTGACCTGCTGCTCTTCACCGACTGGCGCGGAGACCCTGACCAGCGCGTCAACGACGACGTGACAGTCGCCGAGCTCTTCTCGCGAGCTGCATCTCGCGGAGTCGGCGTCAAGGGGCTGATGTGGCGCTCGCACCTTGACCGTCTCGCATTCTCGGAGCAGGAGAACCGGCACCTCGGGGAGGAGATAGAAGCGGCGGGCGGTGAATGCCTGCGCGACATGCGTGTCCTGCCGGGCGGGTCGCACCACCAGAAGTTCGTCGTCCTACGCCATCCCGGTCGGCCCGAGCTCGACGTCGCGTTCGTGGGCGGCATCGACCTGTGCCACAGCCGTCGCGACGACGACAACCACGAAGGCGACGTCCAACGCCAGCCGATGGCGCGCGTCTACGGACACCGGCCGCCCTGGCACGACGTGCAGCTCGCCATCCGGGGACCTGCCGTCGGGGATGTCGAGACGGTCTTCCGCGAGCGCTGGGAGGACCCGGCTCCGCTCACGAGAAACCCGGTCAACTTCGTCGCCGACCTGCTGCGACGAGAGGACCGCACACCTGGGGCATTGCCTCCGCAGCTGCCGGACCCGGAGCCGCGGGGGCATCAGACGGTCCAGCTCCTCCGCACCTACCCGCCACGCCTGCAGGGTTACCCCTTCGCACCGAAAGGCGAGCGCAGCGTGGCGAGGGCGAACCGCAAGGTGCTCTCCCACGCCCGGAGGCTGATCTACGTCGAGGACCAGTACCTCTGGTCGGAAGAGGTCGCCCGGTGTTTCGTCGACGCACTGCGCGCCAGCCCTCAGCTCCGGATGATCGTGGTGATCCCGCACTACCCGGACGTGGATGGGGGGGTCTCGCTCCCCCCGAACGAGGTGGGCCGCCGGCTGGCTATCGAGCCGATCCTCGCTGCCGGCGGCGAGCGGGTCGCCGTCTACGGCCCGGAGAACCGCGCCGGCACCCCGGTCTATGTCCACGCGAAGGTCTGCGTCGTCGACGACCTTTGGTGCTCCGTGGGCTCCGACAACGTCAACCTCCGGTCCTGGACCCATGACTCGGAGCTCGCGTGCGCCGTGGTCCCCGACGACCCGATGGGCTCAGCCGACGTCCCGGGCAGTGAGCAGGATCCGATGACGTTAGCCCGCGACATCCGTCTCAGGCTCGCCCGAGAGCATCTGGACCGCGCGGCCGGCGATGACGCCGACCTCATCGACCCGGTCGACGCCTTCAACGCCTTCGCGGAGAGCGCCGACCGTCTCGAGGCATGGACGCGCGCCGGCCGCGGCGGCGCTCGACCGCCAGGCCGCCTGCGCCCGTACCGGATCCCAGACCTGTCCGAGAAGACGAGGGCGTGGGCCACCCCCGTCTACCGCGCCATGCTGGATCCCGACGCCCGCAGCCGCAGCCTGCGTCGCGCCGGTGACTTCTGACGGGTTCAGCGTCGAGGCGAGGCGATGCGGCCGGACTAGACCAGCTCCAGCGCTCCGCTCCTTCGAGTACGGCGCTCCACGGCGCGAAACGCGACGATGCCCAGCAGCGGGAGCATCACGGCGAACCCGGCCAGCGGGACCAGCTGGTCCGCGACATCGGACAGCGAGGCCCCTTTGGTCACCGAGTCGACCAGCGCCTGGATGCCGTACCCGAACGGCAGGCACCGGGCCGGCACCTCGATCCAGCCGGGCATCAGCGAGATCGGGTACATCGTGCCGGCGACGAGCTGAAGGATCGGGAACACGAGGTTGGACAGCTGGTTGGCGTTGCGCACCACCACCCCCACGGCCCCCACCAGCATGCTGAAGCCCCACATGGAAGAGATGAACAGGGCCAGGCTCACCAGGAGGGTGGCCGGCGCTACGTGCAGCGGCAGCCCGAAGATCGCCTTGCCGACCATGACGCTCACCGTCGCCGTCACCAGGGACTCGGTGATCGCGAAGAGCTGGAACCCGGCGAGCCAGCTGTAGCGCGGCGCAGGTGCAACGAACAGGTTGCCGAGGGTGCCCAGCTGGCGCTCGCGGTCGAGGATCTCCGCCGCGTTGAACTGCATGCCGAAGAGGAGGGCCATCCCGGCCCCGGCGATCACGGCGTAGTTGCGCAGAGCGGGGTCGGCCCGGTAGATCAACGCCACCAGGAGCAGGTTGAAGAGCGGGAAGCTGAGCCACACCATGAGGTAGAACGGGATGCCCGACGTCTGGAGCCGCGTCTTCCCGACGGTCTTGGCAGATGCCAGGACGACGCGCAGGATCGCCAGCATCCCAAAGGATGCCGGGCGTGCCTCAGGCGGGCGCGTCGCCAACGGCGCAGGAGCGGTCCGGTTCATCACATCAGGTCCAGGGTTCCGCGGCGTCGTACGGCGTCGTCGAGCCTGTGCAGCCCCCACAGGCCGGCCGCCAGGAAGAGGACGCTGGTGCCGGCCGCGGCGCCGAGTGTCGGGAGGACGTCGGTGAGCGACGCGCCGGTGAGCACCGAAGCCCGCAACGCGTCGATGGCGTGCGCGATCGGCAGCAGGTCCGAGGCCTTCTGCAGCCAGTTCGGGAGCGCGCTGCGAGGGACGAAGAAGCCGGCGAGCAGGTAGATCGGCGTCTGCAGGAAGTTGGACATCGCGTTCGACTGCCGGGTCAGCACGAAGAGGCCGCCGAACCCGAGCCCGATGCACAGGCAGCAGATGTAGACGGCGAGCAGGCTCAGGGTCGCGGCAACCGGGTCGTCGATGCGGAACCGCGCGCCGAACCCGAGGCCCACCAGGACGCTCATCAGCAGCGCCGGTAGGCCGAAGATGATGCTGCCGATTCCGTAGCCGGTGATCACCGCCGAGATCCGGCCCGGCGCGGCGATCACGGAGCTGATGGTGCCTTCGTAGATCTCGTTCTGGATGGCGTTCCCGGATCCCCACACCGTCGAGGACCAGGCGCCGGTCGCCAGCATCCCGGTCACGAGAAAACCCATGGCGCTCGCCGTTCCGACCGTGTGCTGGCCGGAGACGTCGTACGCAAGGTGGAAGCCGATGAGGATCAATACGGGTGTCAGCGGTGACCTGATCAGCAGGATCGGGTTCGAGGCGTAGCGCAGCAAGAAGACGCGCGTGGTCGCCACCACCAGGCGGAGGTCGCTTTGGCGGGGCCGGATGTCCGTCTCCACGGTCGGTGGGAGCTGGTCCAGGCTCACGACGCGGCCTCCAGCTGCTCGTCACGGGTGTCGTCGAACTCGCGTCCGGTGACCCCGAGGAAGGCGTCCTCGAGGGAGGGCTCCCGGACGTCGATCGCGCGTACGGCGGCCCCGACCTGGCGGAGCAGCGCGAGGCTCTGGTCGAGGGTCGAGGCGGTGTCGGAGCATCGCAGCGTCAGCGTGTCAGCGTGGGAGCCGTCGTCCGTCACCTGCGCGACCGACGGCAGGTCGGTGAGATGCAGGATGAGCTGAGCCCGGCCCTGCTCGATCGGTGCCGCCAGCCGGATCACGACCTGCCGGGCCACCGGAGCCGCCTCCTTGAGCTCGTCGGGTGTCCCGGTGGTGACGATCACCCCCCTGTCGACGATCGCGAGCCGGCTGCACAGGACGTCGGCCTCGTGCATGTCGTGCGTCGTCAGCAGGACCGTGTGCCGGGGGGTCAGCCCGGCGATCAAGGCGCGCACCTCGATCGCCGCGGCCGGGTCGAGTCCGATCGTGGGCTCGTCGAGGATGACCACCGGCGGCTGGTGGACGAGGGTCTTGGCGATGTGCAGTCGCTGCTTCATGCCCCGTGAGTAGCTCTCGACCCGCTCGTTGGCCCGGTCGGCCAGGCCGACCTGCTCGAGGAGCTCCGCGGAGCGGCTGGCGATGGCGTCGTCCGCCATCCCGTAGAGGTGGCCGAAGTAGCGCAGGTTCTCCCTCGCCGACAGCTGGTTGTACAGCCCCTTGTCACCTCCGAAGAGCACGCCGAGTCGTCGTCGTACGTCGACCTCCTCGCGGACGACGTCGAAGCCGTCGACCGTCGCGCTGCCCGACGTGGGGATCAGCAGCGTCGAGAGCATCTTGATGGTCGTCGTCTTGCCGGCCCCGTTGGGGCCGAGCATGCCGAAGACGGTGCCGCGGGGGACCGTGAAGCTGATCCCCTTGACCGCCTCTACGAGCTCGGGGGAGCGAAACCAGCCCTCCCGCTTGCGGTAGCTGCGACGCAGGTCGCTGGCGATGATGACGTCGGCTGAAGTCTCGGCACCGCCGCCGTCGAGGGATGCGAAAGTCATGGGCATCATCATGGTGTCGGTAAGACACCATGTCAATGCTCCGAGACACCGTTGTGACGCCATTGGGGCCTGACGCCGGAAATGCCGGTAATATCGCGCGGCGTGTTCAGGCGCAGGCGATGGACAGCCCCTCGAGCACCGCGAGCACGTCGGGCAGGATCCGCGCGCCGTACTCGCCCAGCTGCAGGCTCAACGCCATCGCCACGTGCGCCCCCGCTTCGGCGGGAGGCAGCTCTCGCTCCGCCAGCACGATGCCGCCGACGACGTGCGAGACCATCAGCCGCCCCGACGGCCCCGCCTGGTAACGCCAGTCGCCGAGCTGGACGCTGGCCGCCTTGGGCCCGAAGATTCCCGAGCGTGGCTGCGAGACCGTCGCGCCGGGTACGACGCGAAGCGACCCGGTGACGAGGTCGGCGCCGCCCGGCATCTGTAGCGCGGCCGTCACCACCTCCGCACTCCACGACCGGTCGTAGCCGGGCATCTCCGGACCACCGGGAACCACCACCATCTGCCCAGTATCAACCATCCGAACACAGGTCGGTGTCGGATCATCGGGTGGCACCGCTTCCGGGCCGTACCTCCATGGGCTGGGTGTCGACCGCCTCGAACGCGCTTGCGGGGATCGACTTCAGCTCGTCCAGCAGACCCGACGGCCACCGGTGGTCAGCGGTGCCTTGGAAGTACCACGGGGACCCGTTGTCAGCGAGCACGAGTCCGTACGTCTTCATCGCCTGCAGGACCACGACCGTGTCGTGGCGGTAGCCGGTGAGCGGGAAGTCCGCCTTCAGCCGGAAACGGGCACCCATCGGGGGGTAGTCGGGACTGGACATCGAGCCGGCGTCGTGGCGAGCCGGCCAGATGTGCTGCGTCTGGGTGATGTCCGTGGTGAAGCGGATCGCGTGCGTCACCTGGCCCGTGACCTCGACCTCGTCGTACCGGAGCAGTCCGGGAAGGATCGGGAAGCCGGCCGCATCCGCCGAGGTCCACCCGTCAGGACGCAGCTTGTTGCTGTGCAGGTCCCAGGTTGCCCCTGAGCCTGCGTGCCATTGGCCGGCGACCAGCCTGGTGTTCCACGTCTCGTAGAGCTCGCAGGTCGAGGTGTTGAGGATGACGGCGTGCTTGTCGCCCGGGCTGTTGCTCCCGCCCTCGATCCTGGTATCCGCCCCGAGGGGGTAAGGCACGTTGTCGCTCTCGCTCTTGTACTGGAAATCCACGCTCACGGTGGCGTGGCTGCTGTCGACGAGGGTCACCGGGATCCCGTAGGGCACGGGCTGCTGCCCGTAGCTCTTGCCGAAGTCCGGATGCAGGTCGCTGCCCGGGGACATGTGCGACATCCATGCGGCGCTGTGCGTCGAGACCGGCAGCTGGGTGATGTCTGCGTTCCAGTAGTTGTTCCTCGGGAAGACGTGGCATCCGCCGACTCCAAGAGGCGAGGTCGCGCCCGCTTCCGGCGAGGTCGAACGGCTGGCCTGGGCGCTGGTGCCCGTCGAGCAGGCAAGACACGCGAGGAGGCCGCCGGCGGCCGCCTGCGCCACCAGGATGCGGGTGCGGTGCGACAAGTGCGGCATTTGTCATTACTAGTCCTGTTGTACGACGTTCGTCAAATCCCGGTGCCCACCGTTCGTGCCCCCGCGAATTGCGGGATAGTTTCCCGTTCCCAGGCCCGGTGAGGGTGCACTTTCCCGCAATTCGCGGGAGGGGGGTCGGGCTGCTAGGGCTGCTCGTGGTCTTCTGCTCTGCCGAGAGGCAGCACCGCGACCGTCTCGTAGCGGGGGTGGCCCGCCGGTCCCTGGCCGAGGTGGGACTCGATCAGCTCGATCGCCGTGGCCGGCCAACGGCCTGCTTCGTACGAGTCGAGGACGCGCAACCGCCTGGTCGCGTCCTGAGGCCTCCGGAGCCGAGCGAGCGTGAGGTGGGCCCGGAATCGGCCGCCCTCCACGGTCGCTCCTGCCTAGTTGGCCGCCGCCCGCACCCCCGTCGCGAGCCGCGCGAGCGACTCCACCGGGTCGGCGGTCGCGCCGAGCCACAGCACCCGGGCACGCTCGGGTGCCGGAAAGGCGCCGGATCCAGCGACGGTGACGGTGAACGTACGTCGCCTGGCCGCCGCCCGGGTCAGCCGCGCGACCAGGTCGTCGAGGTTGCGGAGACCGACCTCCGGCAGGAAGGCCAGCGTCAGGTGCCACTGGTAGGACTCCGTCCACCGCAGGGCCGGATCGGCCTGGCGCCGCGGCTCGAGGAAGGCTACGAGATCGTCGAGCACCTCCGCCGGTGGTACGACTGCCACGAACATCCGCATGCACGTGATGCTCGCACGCCAGCGCACCTGCCCGCAGGCACGCCCACGCCCGCGAATTGCGGGAAAGTCGCCCCGTCCGCCACCTCCGCCGGGTGCCCTTTCCCGCAGTTGACGGGAGGATTTGGCTCCGACCGGCTGGTCTGGCAGACTGTCGGGGTTGCTCAGGCGGGGTCGCCGGGGCGAGTCATGACCACTCGAGACAGTGAGACGGTCGACTGCGCCGAAACGGAGACGCCACCATCGGCAGGCACCGCGGCACCCGTCGTGGCGGCCAGGTCGAAAATCCCCGGTAAACCGACTATTCGAGTTGGCTGTGGTGTGCGTCAAGCGCGCGACACACCCGACCTCGGGGGCCGGACAAACCGGGACTGAGTCCCTCCCGGGAGCTCAGGGTAGGAACCGGTCGAGAAGAAGGACGAAGCGAGAGCATGGCGGGACAAAAGATCCGCATCCGGCTCAAGGCCTACGACCACGAGGTCATCGACTCGTCGGCGCGCAAGATCGTCGACACGGTGACGCGGACTGGCGCGAAGGTCGCGGGCCCGGTGCCGCTTCCAACCGAGAAGAACGTGTACTGCGTGATCCGCTCGCCACACAAGTACAAGGACAGCCGCGAGCACTTCGAGATGCGTACGCACAAGCGGCTCATCGACATCATTGACCCCACGCCGAAGACGGTTGACTCGCTGATGCGTCTCGAGCTGCCGGCCGGCGTCGACATCGAGATCAAGCTCTGAGGACGAAGACACCCATGAGCCCGATATCAGTGCGTCAACAGAAGTCCGTCCGCGGGCTGCTGGGCAGGAAGCTCGGCATGACCCAGGTCTGGGACGAGAACAACCGAGTGGTACCGGTCACCGTCGTCGAGGCGTCGACGAACGTGGTGACCCAGGTCCGCGCTTCCGACAAGGACGGCTACACCGCCGTCCAGCTCGGCTTCGGCGAGATCAAGTCGTCCAAGGTGACCAAGCCGATGGCCGGCCAGTTCGCCCGGGCAGGGGTGACGCCGCGCAAGTATCTTCTCGAGATCCGTACGTCGGACTCGGAGACCTATGCGCTCGGGCAGGAGCTCGGCGCCGACACGTTCGCCGCCGGCGACACGATCGACGTGACGGGGACGAGCAAAGGCAAGGGCTTCGCCGGAGTCATGAAGCGTCACGGCTTCGCCGGCGTGAGCTCCTCTCACGGGTCCCACCGCAACCATCGCAAGCCTGGTTCGATCGGAGGGTGCGCCACCCCCGGCCGCGTGTTCAAGGGCATGCGGATGGCCGGTCGGATGGGCAACGAGACGATCACGACTCAGAATCTCACCGTGCATGCGGTGGACGCCGACAAGGGGCTGATCCTCATCAAGGGTGCGGTCCCGGGATCCCGCGGCACCATCGTCGTACTCCGCACGGCAGCAAAGTCGAAGGGAGGCCGGCAATGAGCTCCGTCGACGTCGTGGACGCCACCGGGAACCCGACTGGCAGCGTCGACCTGCCCGCCGAGATCTTCGACGCCCAGGTCAACATCCCGCTGATGCACCAGGTCGTCGTCGCCCAGCTGGCGGCGGCTCGCCAGGGCACCCACGACACGCTGAACCGTGGTGAGGTGGCCGGTGGTGGCCGCAAGCCTTACCGCCAGAAGGGCACCGGCCGTGCCCGCCAAGGTTCCATCCGCGCACCCCAGTTCACCGGCGGTGGCGTCGTGCACGGCCCGACCCCCCATGGCTACGAGCAGCGGACGCCGAAGAAGATGAAGGCTGCGGCCCTCCGCGGAGCCCTGTCGGACCGGGCCCGCGACGGGCGCGTCCACGTGGTGGAGAGCTTCATCGACGGTGACCGACCTTCGACCAGGACCGCCGTCGGTGTGCTGGCCGCGCTCACGGAGCGGCCGCGTCCCCTCGTCGTCGTTGAGCGAAGCGAAGAGCTGACCCGGCTGAGCCTGCGCAACGTCGCGCGGATCCATGTCCTCGTCGTCGACCAGCTCAACACGTACGACGTCCTCGCGAGCGACGATGTGATCTTCACCAAGGCTGCGTACGACGCGTTCCTCGCCAGCCGCGGAATCGAGGCCGTCACGCTGACGTCGGAGAAGACGGCCAAGACGGCCAAGACGGCCAAGACGGCCACGAAGCCCAAGGCCGCCGACGGTCCGGCCGACGCCGTCGTGGCTGACGACGCGGCTGCCACCGACGCCCCTGCCACCGACGCGACAGCGCCCTACGGCGCCGGCTCGGCCGCCCCGCTCGAGAGTGGCGACGCACCGAAGGGCTTCACGGTCAAGGGCAATACCAACTCGATGAAGTACCACCAGCCGGAGGGCCAGTGGTACGAGCAGACCGACGCCGAGGTGTGGTTCGACTCCGCCGAGTCCGCCGAGAAGGCGGGCTTCGTGGAGGCCGGGTCGCCGGCCTCGATCGAGGCCAACGAGGCCGAGTCCGAGGACGGGGGCGACAAATGAGCAACTTGTACAAGGACCATCGCGACGTGCTCATCGCCCCGGTGGTGAGCGAGAAGTCCTACTCGCTGCTGGACCAGAACAAGTACACGTTCCTCGTGCACCGAGACTCCAACAAGACAGAGATCAAGATCGCGGTCGAGAAGGTCTTCAACGTCAAGGTCACGAGCGTGAACACGCTGAACCGGATCGGCAAGCGCCGTCGGACCCGGACCGGTTGGGGCGCGCGTCCCGACACGAAGCGGGCGATCGTCAGCGTCGCAGAGGGACAGCGCATCGACATCTTCGGAGGTCCGGTCTCCTGACCGGGCAAGGCAACGAGGACTGAGAACACATGGGTATCCGCAAGTACAAGCCGACCACGCCAGGGCGTCGCGGCTCGAGCGTTGCCGACTTCGTCGAAGTCACCCGCTCGACGCCCGAGAAGACGCTGGTGGAGCCGCTGCCGAAGAACGGCGGACGCAACAACCAGGGCCGCATCACGACCCGGCACCAGGGCGGCGGGCACAAGCGCGCGTACCGGATCATCGACTTCCGTCGCTACGACAAGGACGGCGTGCCGGCCAAGGTTGCGGAGATCGAGTACGACCCGAACCGCACGGCCCGGATCGCGTTGCTGCACTACGCCGACGGCGAGAAGCGCTACATCATCGCGCCGACCGGCCTCCAGCAGGGCATGCGGATCGAGAACGGCCCCCGCGCCGACATCAAGCCCGGCAACAACCTGCCGTTGCGCAACATCCCGGTGGGTACGACGGTGCACGCGATCGAGATGCGACCGGGAGGAGGCGCGAAGATCGCCCGGTCGGCCGGCGCCTCGGTCCAGCTCGTCGCCCGCGAAGGCACGAGAGCCCAGCTGCGCATGCCGTCCGGGGAGATGCGCTACGTGGACGTCCGGTGCCGGGCGACCGTCGGGTCGGTCGGAAACGCCGAGCAGTCGAACATCAACTGGGGCAAGGCCGGCCGGATGCGGTGGAAGGGCCGACGCCCGACCGTTCGCGGAGTCGTGATGAACCCCGTCGACCACCCCCATGGTGGCGGCGAGGGCAAGACGTCAGGTGGCCGCCACCCGGTCTCGCCGTGGGGCAAGCCAGAGGGCCGAACCCGCAAGCACAAGGCAAGTGACCAGCTGATCGTCCGCCGCCGCAAGTCCGGCAAGCGCTGAGTAAGGACCTGACTAGACATGCCACGAAGCCTCAAGAAGGGCCCGTTCGTCGACGATCACCTGCAGAAGAAGGTGGACGTGCAGAACGAGGCCGGCACCAAGAACGTGATCAAGACCTGGTCGCGGCGATCGATGATCGTGCCGGACATGATCGGCCACACGATCGCGGTGCACGACGGACACAAGCACGTCCCGGTGTTCGTGACCGACTCGATGGTCGGCCACAAGCTGGGCGAGTTCGCCCCCACGCGCACGTTCCGTGGACACGAGAAGGACGACCGAAAGAGCCGCCGCCGCTGAGGCGGCCGGTTGAC
Organism: Nocardioidaceae bacterium; assembly: GCA_033850885.1. Taxonomy (GTDB): domain Bacteria; phylum Actinomycetota; class Actinomycetes; order Propionibacteriales; family Nocardioidaceae; genus JAWWPG01. The sequence continues at coordinate 138,833 of JAWWPG010000016.1, read as the reverse complement.
GAGAGAAGTGACTGACCATGCCGCATATTGATCGCATTCGCGTGAGTACGCGCCGCGACGTGCTGCTCGGCGACGAGGAAGGCGCCTTCGCCGTCGCCCGCTTCGTGCGCGTGACGCCGATGAAGGCGCGGCGTGTCGTTGACATGGTGCGGGGCGCGAAGGTCGACGACGCCCTGGCAACCCTGAAGTTCGCGCCTCAGGCGGCGAGCGAGCCTGTCTTCAAGGTGCTCGAAAGCGCGGTGGCGAACGCCACGACGACCGAGGGCCTCGAGCGCGGCACGCTCGTGGTCACGAAGGCGATGGTCGATGAAGGACCGACGCTGAAGCGTTTCCGGCCGCGCGCCCAGGGTCGCGCGTCGAGAATCCTCAAGCGCACCAGCCACATCACGCTCGTCGTTCAGCCCGCGGACGTCGCGGGAACCACAGGAGGGACGCGCTAATGGGCCAGAAGGTCAATCCGTACGGCTTCCGCCTCGGCATCACCACGGACCACAAGAGCCGCTGGTTCGCCGACAAGCTCTACAAGTCGTACGTCGGCGAGGACGTCGCCATCCGCAAGCTGCTCACCAAGGGCATGGACCGCGCCGGGATCAGCCGCGTGGAGATCGAGCGCACCCGGGACCGGGTGTCGGTGACCATCCACACCGCGCGGCCGGGCATCGTGATCGGTCGCCGCGGCGCCGAGGCGGACCGGATCCGCGAGAACCTCGAGACGCTCACCGGCAAGCAGGTGAAGCTCAACATCCGGGAGGTCCTCAACCCGGAGGTCGACGCCCAGCTTGTCGCCCAGGGTGTTGCAGAGCAGCTGTCGAGCCGCGTCGCCTACCGACGCGCCATGCGCAAGGCCATCCAGACGTCCATGCGCTCCGGGGCCAAGGGCATCCGGATCCAGTGCTCCGGTCGGCTCGGTGGCGCCGAGATGTCGCGCTCCGACTTCTACCGCGAGGGCCGGGTGCCGCTGCACACGCTCCGCGCCGACATCGACTACGGCTTCTACGAGGCGAAGACCACGTTCGGCCGGATCGGCGTCAAGGTCTGGATCTACAAGGGTGAGGTCGCCGGCACCCGGGCCGAGCGTGAGGCCCAGGCGGCAGTTCTCGCCCAGGCCGGTAACCGGGCCCGCCCGACGCGGCGCCGTACCGACTCACCGCGCGGCGACGCTCCTCGAAGCGACGCTCCTCGCCGCGACGCCGGCTCCGAGCCCGCCGCGGCGGTCACCGCCGCAGCGTCGGCCGCCCCGGCTGAGCCGGCCGCCGTTTCATCGGCAGCCGAGCCGTCGAGCGCCCCGCCGTCGAGTGCGCCGACCGCCACCGGAGAGGAGAGCTGAGCATGCTGATCCCCCGCAGGGTCAAGCACCGCAAGCAGCACCACCCCACTCGCCGAGGGATGGCCAAGGGCGGCACCAAGCTGGCCTTCGGCGACTTCGGGATCCAGGCGCTCGAGTCCGCCTACGTGACCAACCGACAGATCGAGTCGGCGCGTATCGCGATGACCCGTCACATCAAGCGTGGCGGCAAGGTCTGGATCAACATCTATCCCGACCGTCCGCTGACCAAGAAGCCAGCAGAGACCCGGATGGGCTCGGGCAAGGGTTCGCCCGAGTGGTGGATCGCCAACGTCAAGCCGGGCCGGGTGCTGTTCGAGCTGTCCGGGGTGACCGAGGACGTCGCTCGCGAGGCGCTACGCCGGGCGATGCACAAGCTGCCGATGAAGGCGCGTTTCATCAAGCGTGAGCCGGGTGAGTTCTGATGAGTACGACGACGTCAGCCAACGAGCTGCGCCACCTCGACGAGGAGCTGCTCGAGGAGAAGCTCCGCGAGTCGAAGGAGGAGCTGTTCAACCTCCGGTTCCAGGCCGCGACCGGCCAGCTCGAGTCACATGGCCGGCTGCGCGCCGTACGGCGTGACATCGCCCGGATCTACACGGTGTTGCGTGAGCGGGAGCTCGGCATCACGAGCCAGCTGAGCGCGGACGACGAGGTCGACGCATGAGTGAGGGAAGCGTGGAGCAGAAGACGAGGAACAGCCGCAAGACCCGTGAGGGCTTGGTCGTCAGTGACAAGATGGACAAGACCGTCGTGGTCTCCGTTGAGGACCGCGTGAAGCACCCGCTCTACGGCAAGGTCCTTCGACGCACCAGCAAGCTCAAGGCCCATGACGAGCAGAACCAGTGCGGCATCGGCGACCGCGTCCTCATCATGGAGACGAGGCCGATGTCGGCGAGCAAGCGCTGGCGAATCGTCGAGGTCGTCGAGAAGGCCAAATGAGCTCAGCAGGCCAAGGCAAGCAATAGGAGTATGTGGTGATCCAGCAGGAGTCGCGACTCAAGGTCGCCGACAACACCGGTGCCAAGCTGATGTTGTGCATCCGGGTGCTCGGCGGGTCCGGTCGTCGCTACGCGGGCATCGGTGACGTGATCGTGGCCACCGTCAAGGACGCGATCCCCGGTGGCGCCGTCAAGAAGGGCGACGTGGTGAAGGCCGTCATCGTGCGCACCGTCAAGGAGCGCCGACGTGCCGACGGCTCCTACATCCGTTTCGACGAGAACGCCGCGGTGATCCTCAGGCCTGACGGCGAGCCACGCGGCACCCGCATCTTCGGCCCGGTGGGCCGGGAGCTGCGGGAGAAGAGGTTCATGAAGATCATCTCGCTCGCACCGGAGGTTTTGTAGACATGACGCGGCACGTAGCGATTAAGAAAGGCGACGTCGTACGCGTCATCGCCGGCAAGGACAAGGGAGCCGAGGGCAAGGTGATGGCGGTGCTCACGGACCGTCGCAAGGTCCTTGTCGAAGGCATCAACCGCGTGAAGCGGCACACGAAGCTCGTGAACGCGGGAGGTCGAAGCGGCGTCACCGGCGGCATCATCACGCAGGAGGCACCCATCGACGCGTCGAACGTGATGCTGCTGACCGAGGTCGACGGGAAGAAGGTCCCGACCAGGGTCAGCTCCAAGCGGGTCGAGTCCACCAACACGCGTCCGGACGGCACGACGTACAAGAAGCAGCGCAACGTGCGCATCGCCAGCCGGAACGGCGAGGAGATCTGATGACCACCCAGAGTGATGCCAGTCTGGCAACGGAGCGCGAGAATCTGAAGACCCAGCGCGACGCCCAGGGCGAGGGCAGCCAGCCACGTTTCCGCACGCGGTACCGCGAGGAGATCATGCCGGCGCTGCGGCAGGAGTTCGACTACGCGAACGTCATGCAAGTCCCCGGGCTGACCAAGATCGTCGTCAACATGGGGGTCGGCGAGGCGGCTCGTGACTCGAAGCTGATCGAGGGTGCTGTCAGGGACCTGGCAACGATCACCGGCCAGAAGCCGCAGGTCACCAAGGCCCGCAAGTCGATCGCCCAGTTCAAGCTGCGCGAGGGGATGCCGATCGGTGCCCACGTGACGCTGCGGGGCGACCGGATGTGGGAGTTCCTCGACCGGCTGCTGACGCTGGCGCTGCCCCGGATCCGGGACTTCCGCGGCCTGTCTCCACGGCAGTTCGACGGCAAGGGCAACTACACGTTCGGCCTGACCGAGCAGGTCATGTTCCACGAGATCGACCAGGACAAGGTGGACCGTCAGCGGGGCATGGACATCACGCTCGTGACGACGGCGAACACCGACGAGGAGGGCCGTTCGCTGCTCAAGCACCTCGGCTTCCCCTTCAAGGACAACTGATGGAGGAGAGCTGATGGCGAAGACGTCGCTGGTGGTCAAGGCCGCTCGCAAGCCGAAGTTCAAGGTTCGGGGATACACCCGATGCCAGCGCTGCGGCCGGCCGAGATCGGTCTACCAGAAGTTCGGGCTGTGCCGCATCTGCCTTCGCGAGATGGCGCACCGCGGCGAGCTGCCCGGCATCACAAAGAGCTCCTGGTAAGACCACGTGACACCAACCTTTGGAACAACGTTGGCCGCAGGTCGCCGTACGACGCAGGTTCGTACGACGAAACCGTGGCTGGAAAGAGGCCCCCGGCCATGACCATGACTGACCCGATCGCGGACATGCTCACCCGTCTGCGCAACGCCAACCAGGCGTACCACGACACCGTCAGCATGCCCTCGAGCAAGCTGAAGGTCGGCGTCGCCGAGATCCTCCAGCAGGAGGGCTACATCGGCGCGTGGAAGGTCGACGAACCCGCCGAGGGCGCCGTCGGCAGGACGCTGGTGCTCGACCTCAAGTACGGTCCCCACCGGGAGCGCTCAATCGCCGGCGTACGCCGTATCAGCAAGCCGGGCCTGCGGGTGTACGCGAAGGCGACGGGGCTCCCGAAGGTGCTGGGCGGTCTCGGCGTCGCGATCATCTCGACGTCGACGGGCCTGCTCACGGATCGTCAGGCCAAGCAGAAGGGCGTAGGCGGAGAAGTCCTCGCCTACGTCTGGTAGCCGGAAACGGAAGGAGATCTCATCATGTCGCGTATCGGCAAGCTTCCGATCCCGGTCCCGTCGGGTGTCGACGTCGCCATCGATGGCCAGCACGTCACCGTGAAGGGCCCGCGGGGCACCCTCGCGCATGTCGTCCGGGAGCCGATCTCGGTCGGCCGGGCAGACGACGGCACCGTCTCCGTGCAGCGGCCTGACGACGAGCGCGCCAGCAGGTCGCTCCACGGCCTGTCCCGGACGTTGATCGCCAACATGGTGACGGGGGTGACCGACGGCTACCAGAAGAAGCTCGAGATCTACGGCGTCGGCTACCGCGTGGTGCCGAAGAGCCCGACGACGCTCGAGTTCTCCCTCGGCTACAGCCACCAGATCACGTTCGACGCCCCCGAAGGCGTCACGTTCACCGTGGAGGGCCCCACCCGGTTCACCGTCTACGGCATCGACAAGCAGGCCGTCGGCGAGGTTGCCGCGAACATCCGCAAGCTGCGCAAGCCCGAGCCGTACAAGGGCAAAGGGATCCGGTACGCCGGTGAGCAGATCCGCCGCAAGGTCGGAAAGGCTGGGAAGTAATGGCTATCGCACTGAGGCCCGCCAAGCACGTGTCGGCGAAGACGGCGGCGCGCTCGCGTCGCCAGGTCCGCGGCCGCAAGAAGATCCGCGGCTCCGTCGAACGACCCCGCCTCGTCGTGACGCGATCCACCCGGCACCTCTTCGTCCAGCTGGTCGACGACATCCAGGGCAGCACGCTCGCTTCGGCGAGCACCATGGAGGCCGATCTGCGGTCCTTCGCCGGCGACAAAACCGCGAAGGCACGCCGGCTCGGCGAGCTGGTGGCGGTCCGGGCCAAGGAGGCCGGCGTGGAGTCCGTCGTCTTCGACCGCGCAGGCAACAAGTACCACGGGCGCGTTGCGGCTCTTGCCGACGGCGCCCGCGAGGGTGGGCTGACGTTCTGATGACAGCTTCCAAGACGACCGCGGTCTGGCCGACACCGGCAGACCAGAGCGGGTCGACGACGTACGTGAGAGAAGGGAAGTCGGCATGAGCGGACCTCAGCGCCGCACCGGGTCGGGCTCCGACCGCCGAGGACGGGACGACCGCCGCGGTACGGCGGGCGAGAAGACCGCCTACATCGAGCGGGTCGTGGCCACCAACCGGGTGGCCAAGGTCGTGAAGGGTGGCCGGCGGTTCAGCTTCACCGCGCTCGTTGTGGTCGGCGACGGCGACGGCCAGGTCGGCGTCGGCTACGGCAAGGCGAAGGAGTTCCCCGCGGCCATAGCCAAGGGTGTCGAAGAGGCGAAGAAGTCGATGTTTCGGGTGCCACGGGTGCAGGGCACGATCCCGCACCCGGTCCAGGGCGAGAAGTCGGCGGGCGTCGTGCTGCTGCGACCGGCCGCACCGGGTACCGGCGTCATCGCCGGAGGGCCGGTCCGAGCCGTCCTCGAGTGCGCGGGGATCAGCGACGTGCTGAGCAAGTCGCTCGGCTCTTCCAACGCACTCAACATCGTGGGCGCCACGGTGGCCGCCCTGAAGATGCTGGTGGAGCCGGAGACGGTCGCCGCCCGGCGCGGGCTCACCGTCGAGCAGGTCGCTCCCGCGGCTCTGCTGCGGGCACGCGCGGAGGTGAGCGAGTAGTGGCACAGCTCAAGGTGAAGCAAGTGAGATCGTCCATCGGCCGGCATAAGAATCAACGTGACACTCTGCGCTCGCTCGGGCTGAAGCGCATCGGCGACGTCGTCGTCAAGGAGGACCGCCCCGAGATCCGCGGCATGCTCGCCACGGTGCCGCATCTCATCGCCGTCGAGGAAGTTGACTGACATGACCCTCAAGCTGCACCACCTGCGCCCCGCACCCGGCGCCAAGACCGCGAAGGTCCGCGTGGGCCGTGGCCAAGGCGGCAAGCGCGGCAAGACCGCAGGGCGCGGCACCAAGGGCACCAAGGCCCGGTACCAGGTGCCGGCCCGTTGGGAGGGCGGCGCGCTGCCGCTGCACATGCGGCTGCCCAAGCTCAAAGGCTTCCAGAACCACTTCCGGTTGGAGTACCAGGTCGTGAACCTCGACCGGCTCAGTGCCCTCTACCCGGACGGCGGCGAGGTCACGCCCGAGACCCTGGTGGCCAAGGGCGCCGTCCGCGACAACGCCCCGGTCAAGGTCCTCGGCGGTGGTGACATCAGCGTCGCCGTACAAGTGAGCGCGCACGCGTTCTCGGCGAGCGCGAAGGACAAGATCGCGGCCGCCGGCGGGACGACCACCGAGCTCTGACGGGACCTGTTCCTCGTGACCACGTCGGTTAAAGCACACAAAGCGGTCAACCCCGTTTTTCGTGCTACCGAGGGGCTGTTATTGTCCAAGAGCAGGCGCTCGGGTGGCACCGCGGACCGGTCGCCTAGCGCATTCAACAAAGTCGTGTCTCCCGCCCGGGGGATCGCTGGGAGGACCTGGTGCTAAGCGCCTTCGTCAACGCGTTCCGGACACCGGACCTGCGCAAGAAGCTGCTCTTCGTGCTGCTCATCGTCGTGCTGTTCCGCCTCGGGTCATCGGTCCCCACGCCTGGCGTCGACTACGTCACGGTGCACAACTTCATCGGCAGTGGCGCCTCGAAACAGGGCATCTACGGCCTGATCAACCTGTTCTCCGGCGGCGCGCTGCTGAAGCTGAGCGTGTTCGCGCTGGGAATCATGCCGTACATCACCGCCAGCATCATCCTGCAGCTGCTCACGGTCGTGATCCCGCGCCTGGAGACGCTGAAGAAGGAAGGCCAGGCCGGCCAGGCGAAGATCACGCAGTACACGCGCTACCTGACTCTCGGCCTCGCCATCCTGCAGTCGACCGGCATCGTCGCGCTCGCCCGGTCCGGACAGCTGCTCGGGGGGACGACCTCGATCCTGGTCAACGACAAGATCTCGACCATGCTGATCATGATCATCACGATGACGGCCGGTACGGCCACCATCATGTGGCTCGGTGAGCTGATCACCGAGCGCGGCATCGGCAACGGGATGTCGATCATGATCTTCACCTCGGTCATCTCGGCGTTCCCCAGTGCGCTCTGGGGCATCCGGACCTCTCACGGGTGGAGCGTCTTCGCGATCGTGATCGGCATCGGGCTGGTCATCATCGCCGCCGTCATCTTCATCGAGCAGGCGCAGCGGCGGATCCCGGTCCAGTACGCGAGGCGGATGGTCGGGCGGAAAATGTTCGGGGGTACGTCGACGTACATCCCCTTGAAGGTCAACCAGGCCGGCGTGATCCCGGTGATCTTCGCCAGCAGCATGCTGTACCTGCCCGCCCTTGCGTCGCAGTTCAACCCGACGTCGGGCTGGTCGGTCTGGGTGGCGAACCATCTGGTGCGGGGCAACCATCCGGACTACATGCTGCTGTACTTCCTGCTGATCATCTTCTTCACCTACTTCTACGTGGCGATCACGTTCAACCCCGAAGAGGTCGCCGACAACATGAAGAAGTACGGCGGGTTCGTGCCCGGTATCAGGGCGGGCAAGCCGACGCAGGACTACCTGGCCTACGTGCTCTCGCGGATCACGTTCCCGGGGTCGATCTACCTGGGCCTGATCGCGGTGATCCCGCTGATCGCGCTGGTGCTGGTCAATGCGAACCAGAACTTCCCGTTCGGTGGGACGTCGCTGCTGATCATGGTCGGTGTCGGTCTGGACACCGTCAAACAGATCGAGAGCCAGCTGCAGCAGCGGCACTACGAAGGATTCTTGCGCTAATGCGCGTGGTCTTAGTGGGTCCTCCCGGGGCCGGGAAGGGAACGCAGGCCAAGTTCATCGCGCAGCACTACGACATCCCTCAGATCTCGACCGGCGACATCTTCCGGGCCAACATCGCGAGCAAGACAAACCTCGGGCTGGCCGCCAAGGAGTACATGGACGAGGGTGAGCTGGTCCCCGACAAGGTCACGATCGACATCGTGCGCGACCGACTGCAGCAGAAGGACACCGCGCACGGTTTCCTGCTGGACGGGTTCCCGCGCACGCTGCCACAGGCCAAGGAGCTGCAGTCCATGCTCGAGGAGCTCGGCACCCCGCTCGACGCCGTGCTCGAGATGAAGGTCGACGACGAGGAGGTGATCCGCCGCCTCAGCGGACGCCGCATCTGCCGCAACTGCGGCCACGTGTGGCACGTCGAGTTCGACCCGCCGAAGAAGGAAGGCGTCTGCGACGTGTGCGGCGGTGAGCTCTTCCAGCGCGACGACGACCTGCCGGAGACGGTCCGCAGGAGGCTCGAGGTGTACGACGAGGAGACGGCCCCGCTGGTCGGGTTCTACGACTCACTCGGTCTGCTGGTGACGGTCCCGGCCCAGGGCCCGGTCGAGGAAGTGACCGACCGAGCCATCCCCGCCCTCGAGTCGGTCAAGCTGCCGAGCCGATGAGGGTGAACGAGAGTCCCCCCGGTGTTTGAGCGCAAGCTGGAGATCAAGACTCGCGCGCAGATCGAGATGATGCGCCAAGCGGGACTCGTCGTCGGCGAGACCCTGTCGCTTTTGCGTACGGCGGCGGTGCCGGGGGTCACCACCCAGGAGCTCGACGCGATCGCGGAGGACCACATCAGGTCCCGCGGGGCGACGCCGAACTTCCTCAACTACCACGGGTATCCCGCGACGATTTGCGCCTCCGTCAACGACCAGGTGGTCCATGGCATCCCCGGCGGACGGGTGCTCGTCGACGGAGACCTGGTCTCCCTCGACTGCGGTGCCATCGTGGAGGGCTGGCACGGTGACGCCGCCATCACGGTGGGTGTCGGGGCGGTTACGCCGGTGAACGAGGAGCTGATGCGGGTCTGCGAGGAGGCCATGTGGCGTGGGCTGGCCGCCGCCAGGCTCGGCGGGCGGGTCACCGACATCTCGCACGCTATCGAGTCCTACGTCCGGTCGCAGGGCCCCTACGGGATCGTGGAGGACTACGTCGGCCACGGCATCGGCTCGGCGATGCACCTGCCGCCCAACGTCCCCAACTTCGGCCGGCCGGGAAAGGGCCCGCGCCTCGTCGAGGGCCTGGCGCTCGCGGTGGAGCCGATGATCACACTCGGCACCATCGAGACCAGGACGCTCGGGGACGACTGGACCGTGGTCACCGTCGACGGATCGTGGTCGGCCCACTTCGAGCACTCGTTCACGCTCACACCGCGGGGTGCCCTCGTCCTCACGGCCCTGGACGGCGGCGCTGCGAAGCTCGCCGAGCTCGGCGCTCCTTGCGCCGCGTGACGTCGGTGCCCTGCGCGCGAGCCCGGGGTCGTCGTACGCTGGACACATGGTCGACGAAGCCGGAATCCGCGAGCGCATCAGGACCCTCGTCGAGGAGGAGCGTGACCTGCGCCGCAGGCTCGGAGCCGGTGAGATCTCCCGCGACGAGGAGCATGCTCGGCTGGCGGCTCTCGAGGTCGAGCTCGACCAGTACTGGGACCTGCTGCGCCAACGCGACGCGCGGCGCGAGTTCCGGGAGAATCCCGACGACGCCGAGGTGAGGCCGGAGCGTGTCGTCGAGAGCTACGAGGGCTGACCAGCCACCGGTATCGCCGCGTTGACGCCACCGCGAGCCCAGGCCGGCACGGCGATGCCGCAGTACGACGTCGACGGGCTCGCCCGCAGGCTACGCAGCGAGCTGCGCGGGACCGTCGAGTCCACCCCGGGGGCGCGGGCCCTCTACGCGGCCGACGCCTCCAACTACCGGGTCGTGCCCGATCTGGTGGTGACGCCTGCCGACGTCGAGGACCTCGCAGCGGCTGTCGCGTGCTGCGCACAGGCCGGAGCGCCGATCACCGTTCGCGGCGGCGGCACCTCGATGGCGGGCAATGCCGTCGGCTCCGTGGTCGTCGACACCTCTCGCCATCTCACGACGATCCTGGATCTCGATCCCGCGGCCAGGACCGCCGTCGTCGAGCCCGGAGTCGTCCTCACGAAGCTGCTGGCGGCCGCAGCGCCGTACCGGCTCGGCTTCGGCGCCGACCCGGCCTCCGCCAGCCGCGCCACGCTCGGCGGGATGGTGGCGAACAACTCCTGCGGTGCCCACTCGGTGGCCTGGGGGACCACCTCCGACAATCTGCTTGCGCTCGACGTCGTCCTCGCCGACGGCGCGAGGCTGAGCTTGGACGCTCCGCCGGCCGGTGCTCCGCCGCAGGCGCGAGCCGCCGACCTGACGCGCCGCCCGGGTCGCGAAGGCGCCCTGCACCGTGCCCTGCTCTGGCTCGCCGACGAGCACGCGACCACGATCGGCCGGCGGTTCGGCACGTTCTCGCGGCAGGTCTCGGGCTACGCCCTCGAGCACCTGCTACCAGCGAACGGTCACCATGTCGCCCGGCTGCTGTGTGGAAGCGAAGGGACCCTGGCTACCACGCTGCGGGCGACCGTTGCGCTCACTCCGCTGCCGGCCGCGACCGTGCTGCTCACGCTGGGCTTCCCCGACGCCATCGCCGCCGCCGACGCGGCGCCCCATCTGCTCCCGCACCATCCGCTCACCGTCGAGTCGGTCGGAGCCACCTTGCTCGACCGGCTTCCCGACCAGGTACGGCGACAGGCCGGCGCGGCCGGATTGCCGCCGGGCGAGACCTGGCTCCTCGTCGAGCTCGGCGGTGCGGACACCCAGCAGTGCCGGCTGGCCGCCGCCACCGTGGTCGCGGCCCTCGGCGACGCCGGAGTGCTGGCGACGTCGTCGGTGGTGACGGAGCGTGCCAGCCAGGCCGTGATCTGGCGCTGTCGCCGCGATGCAGCCGGTCTGGCAACCCGGCGAGCCGACGGCTCGGAGGCGTGGGGTGGCTGGGAGGACGCGGCGGTGCCGCCCGTCCACCTGGGCTCGTACCTTCGCGGTCTCGACGAGCTGCTCCGGCGTCATGGCCTGTCCGGGGCGTCGTACGGCCACTTCGGCGAGGGCTGCCTGCATCAGCGGCTCGACTTCGACTTCGGCTCGTCACGCGGCATCCGGGCATACCGGGCCTTCGTCGAGGAGGCGGCGACGCTCGTCATCTCGTTCGGTGGCTCGGTGTCCGGCGAGCACGGCGACGGGCGGGCCAGGTCCGAGCTGCTGCGGCGGATGTACGGCGTCGAGGCTCTCGCCATCTTCACCGAGGTGAAGAAGGCGTTCGACCCGACAGGGGTGATGAACCCCCACCTGATCGTCGAGCCCGCGCCGCTGGATGAGGCGCTACGGCCCGCACGGAAGCCCGAGCGGCAGGTCGTCGTACCCTTCTTCGGCTATCGCGACGACGGGGGAAGCTTCGCGGTCGCCCAGCGGCGCTGCGTCGGTATCGGTAAGTGCCGCCAGACGTCGGGCGGGGTGATGTGCCCGAGCTTCCAGGTGACCCGCGAGGAGAAGCACTCCACCCGCGGCCGCGCGCGGCTGTTGTGGGAGATGCTTGACGGTTCCGTGGTGACGGACGGTTGGCGGTCGGCGGAAGTGCTGGACGCCCTCGACCTCTGCTTGTCCTGCAAGGGCTGCCTGTCGGACTGCCCGGTCAACGTCGACATGGCGACGTACAAGGCGGAGTTCACCGCTCACTACTACGCGCGGCGGCAGTGGGCGCGTCCCCGTTCCCACCTGTCGATGGGATGGCTGCCGTGGTGGCTCCGGCTCGCGTCGCGGACCCCCGGCCCGGCGAACCGGCTTGCTGCTTCAGCCAGCGTCGGCGCTGCTCTCAAGCGCCTTGGTGGAGTGGCGCCGCAGCGGCAGCTGCCCGTGCTCGCCGGTACGACGTTCGCTGCCTGGTTCGCGAAGCGGGAGAGCCCGTCAGGTCAGCACCGGCCGGGGCAGCACCGGCCACGCCAGCAACGGCCAGGGCAGAACCGGGATGGGCAGAACCGGGATGGGCAGAACCGGGAGGGGCCGGCCGGCGCCGCAGGGCGCGAGGTGCTGCTGTGGCCCGACACGTTCACGAACTACCTGTCCCCGGAAGTCGGCCGCGCCGCCGTGGAGGTGCTCGAGGATGCGGGGTTGAGGGTCCGGCTGCCCGCCGGCTCGGTCTGCTGCGGGTTGACGCTCGTGTCCACGGGTCAGCTGGCGATGGCCAGGCGGGTCCTGCGGCGCTCCCTCGCCGTCATCGGGCCGATGGTGGACGCCGGGGTGCCGATCGTCGGTCTCGAGCCCAGCTGTACGGCGATGCTGCAGCACGACGCACCGGGGTTGTTGCCCGACGATCCGCCGGCCGCGGCGGTCGGCAGGTCGACGTACACTCTCGCGGCCGCGCTCGCCGAGCTGGCGCCCGGCTGGCGGCCCCAGTTCCTCGGTGGCACCGCTCTCGTCCAGACGCACTGCCACCAGCACGCCGTCGGGGGCACTGCCGCGGATCTCGCCGTGCTGGCGGCAGCGGGCGTCGAGGCTGAGTTTCCCGATGCCGGCTGCTGCGGCCTTGCCGGCAACTTCGGGTTCGAGGCGCAGCACTATGCGACGTCGCTCGCGATCGGCGAGCGGGCGCTCATGCCCAGGGTCAGGGCGGCCGGACCGGATACGGTGCTGCTCGCGGACGGGTACAGCTGTCGGACCCAGATCCGCGACTGCACCGGTCGCGAACCCCTGCATCTGGCACAGCTGCTCGCCTCCCCGCTCCCGCGAATTGCGGGAAAGTGCACCTCTGACGGGGGTCCCTGAGGTGCACGTTCCCGCAATTCCCGGACCAGAGTCGGACCGGTGGTTGGGCGCGGTATGGCCCTTCGTCGTCGAGAACCTGCCGTCGCCGCCGGCGAGGGTGGTGGAGATCGGGTGCGGGTCGAAAGGCGGGTTCGTCCCTGCACTGCTCGACATCGGCTTCGATGCCGTCGGTATCGACCCGGACGCGCCGGTGGGGCCGGCCTACCGGCAGACCAAGTTCGAGAGGTATGCGCTCGACCAACCGGTGGACGGCATCGTGGCCTGCACGTCCTTGCATCACGTCGACGACCTCGATGATGCGCTGGGCTTGGCCGCCTCCGTGCTGACGCCCCGAGGCAGGCTTGTTGTCGTCGAGTGGGCGTGGGAGCTCTTCGACGAGCCAACGGCCGAATGGTGCTTTGCCCGGCTGCCCCCGCCTGACGGTCCCGCGCACCATGGCTGGTTGCGCGAGCATCGCGACCGGTGGGCAGGGTCCGGCGGATCCTGGCAGGACTACGTCGGGTCGTGGACCACGACCGAGGGGATGCATGCGGGGCACGAGGTCGTCGCCTCGCTCGAAACCCACTTCCTGACCAGGGTCTCCACCGTCGGGCCCTCCCTCTTCTCGGACCTCCGCGAGGATGTCACGGAGGCGGACGAGCTTTCCGCCATCGCCGCCGGCCAGATCAGGGCCACCGGCATCCGGTACGTCGGCGTACCCCGTCGCCTCCCGTGAACTGCGGGAAAGTGCACCTCCGACCAGTGCTCCTGGGTGCACTTTCCCGCAATTCGCGGGAGATTGGACGGTTCCGGGTCAACGCCTGATTTCGAGAATCGAGAGGTCCCGCGTAAACTTGGGAGTCGGCCCGAGTCGGGTCCGTTTTTGTGCGCCCTGCGGCTGCCCCACTTGAGGTACTCCTTTGGGGAAGGGCGTCGAGGCGGCTCGCTGGTCGACGTACCAGGGCACCACCCCGGCGGCAGGCTCGCACCTGCCCCCAAACCGGCTGCACCCGAGGGGTTCAGCACCACCACCAGATCGAGTAACAGATTGCGGAGGATATGCCGAAGAAGGAAGGGGTCATCGAGATCGAGGGCACCGTCGTAGAGGCGCTCCCGAACGCGATGTTCAGGGTCGAGCTCAACAACGGGCACAAGGTTCTCGCCCACATCAGCGGCAAGATGCGTCAGCACTACATCCGGATCCTCCCCGAGGACCGTGTCGTGGTGGAGCTCTCGCCGTACGACCTCACCCGCGGACGCATTGTCTACCGCTACAAGTAACCCGCCAGCCGCGACACCGATGGAGAAGCTCGATGAAGGTCAACCCGAGCGTCAAGAAGATCTGCGACAAGTGCAAGGTGATCCGCCGCAACGGGCGGGTCATGGTGATCTGCGAGAACCCGCGCCACAAGCAACGGCAAGGCTGATCACACCACGAGGGCGGCCACCCGCCGACCTCACCCAGCGCGACCGCTCGTCGGCCCCAGCCAGCAAGGCTGAGCCGGCGTCGCCCCCGGAACGAAGGCCGGGGCCCTGTCAGTCGTACGGCGACCTGCCACCCGGCGCGTCGAACCGGCGAGAGGCGGACGGGGACGCGGCGCGCACGACACCTTCGACGGATGAAAGGTCAACTGCCTGATGGCACGCCTCGTCGGTGTGGACCTCCCGCGTGACAAACGCGTCGAGATCGCCCTCACCTACATCTATGGAATCGGAAGAACTCGCTCCCACGAGCTGCTCGCGGCGACCGGGGTCAGCCCCGACATGCGGGTCCACGAGCTCGGTGACGAGGAGCTGGTCAAGCTCCGCGACTACATCGAGAGCCACTTCCAGGTCGAAGGTGACCTGCGTCGTGAGGTGACCGCAGACATTCGGCGCAAGGTCGAGATCGGCAGCTACCAAGGCCGCCGCCACCGCCAGGGACTTCCCGTGCGTGGCCAGCGGACGAAGACGAACGCCCGCACCCGCAAGGGCCCCAAGCGCACCGTCGCCGGCAGGAAGAAGGCCAGCAAGTGACGGACTGGACTAGGAGTATCTGATGCCCCCCAGGAGTCGTACGGCCACCAAGAAGGTGCGCCGCAAGGAGAAGAAGAACGTTGCCGTGGGACATGCCCACATCAAGAGCACGTTCAACAACACGATCATCACGATCACGGACCCGTCCGGAGCGGTGATCTCGTGGGCCAGCGCCGGCACCGTCGGCTTCAAGGGATCGCGCAAGTCGACGCCCTACGCGGCCCAGATGGCGGCGGAGGCAGCCGGGCGGCGCGCCATGGAGCACGGGATGAAGAAGATCGACGTCTTCGTCAAAGGCCCGGGCTCCGGCCGCGAGACCGCGATCCGCTCCCTCGGCGCGGTCGGTCTCGAGGTCGGCACCATCCAGGACGTCACACCGAGCCCCCACAACGGATGCCGCCCTCCCAAGCGGCCTCGCGTCTAGCCCCGAGCAGAGAAGGAGACTGATAGGCCATGGCCCGATATACCGGACCCATGACGAAGAAGTCCCGTCGGCTGGGGGTCGACCTCATCGGCGGCGACCAGGCGTACGAGAAGCGGCCCTACCCGCCCGGCCAGCACGGCCGCGGCCGGGTCAAGGAGTCGGAGTACCGCAACCAGCTGATGGAGAAGCAGAAGGCGCGCTACACGTACGGCGTCCTCGAGAAGCAGTTCCGCCGCTACTACCACGAGGCGAGCCGTCGTCCCGGGAAGACCGGCGACAACCTGCTGCAGATGCTGGAGTGCCGCCTCGACAACGTCGTCTACCGGGCCGGCTTCGCCCGCACCCGGCGCCACTCGCGCCAGCTCGTGGTCCACGGCCACTTCCTGGTCAACGGGCGCAAGGTCGACATCCCGTCGTACCAGGTGTCCGAACACGACGTCATCGACGTTCGAGAGAAGTCGGTCGAGACGACGCCCTTCATCATCGCCCGTGAGACCCACGGCGAGCGTCTCGTTCCCGCGTGGATCGAGGTCATCCCCAACAAGATGCGTGTGCTGGTCCACCAGCGGCCGGTCCGCGCGCAGATCGACGTACCGGTGCAAGAACAGCTCATCGTCGAGTACTACTCCAAGAAATAGCGTTCCATCAAACTGCGCCATCAAATAGCGGGTGGTGCAGGAAGGAAGAGTTACTGTGCTTATCGCCCAGCGTCCGTCCCTGTCCGAAGAGGCCGTCACCGAGCATCGGTCGCGGTTCTCCCTCGAACCCCTCGAGCCCGGCTTCGGGTACACCCTCGGCAACTCGCTGCGTCGTACCCTGCTGTCGTCGATTCCCGGCGCCGCCGTCACCTCGATCCGCGTCGACAACGTGCTGCACGAGTTCTCGACGATTCCCGGGGTCACCGAGGACGTCACCGAGATCATCCTGAACCTCAAGCAGCTCGTCGTCTCGTCCGAGCAGGACGAGCCGGTCACCATGTACCTGCGCAAGCAGGGGCCCGGTGAGGTCACCGCTGCGGACATCGCGCCGCCGGCCGGTGTCGAGGTGCACAACCCGGAGCTCGTGATCGGCCACCTCAACGACAAGGGCAAGCTCGACATGGAGCTCGTCGTCGAGCGCGGCCGTGGCTACGTGTCGGCCGTCCAGAACAAGTTCGCCGACTCCGAGATCGGCCGGATGCCGGTCGACTCCATCTACTCGCCGGTGCTCAAGGTCACCTACAAGGTCGAGGCCACCCGGGTCGAGCAGCGCACCGACTTCGACAGGCTGATCATCGACGTCGAGACCAAGCCGTCGATGCTGCCCCGCGACGCCCTCGCCTCCGCCGGCAAGACGCTCGTCGAGCTGTTCGGCCTGGCCCGGGAGCTCAACATCGAGGCGGAGGGTATCGACATCGGCCCGTCGCCGGTGGACGAGCAGCTCGCGGCCGACCTGGCGCTGCCGGTCGAGGACCTGCAGCTCACCGTTCGCTCGTACAACTGCCTCAAGCGCGAGGGCATCCACACCGTCGGCGAGCTGCTGTCCCGCAGCGAGCAGGACCTGCTCGACATCCGCAACTTCGGCTCGAAGTCCATCGACGAGGTGAAGGCAAAGCTGGCCGAGATGGGCCTCTCGCTCAAGGACAGCGCGCCCGGCTTCGACCCGAGCGCGGTTGTCGACGTGTTCGACGACGACTCAGCCTTTGCCGAAGACGAGCAGTACTGAGAGGATCGACATGCCAACCCCAACCAAGGGAGCGCGCCTCGGGGGTAGCCCGGCGCACCAGAAGGCAATCCTGAGCAACCTGGCCACCAGCCTGTTCGAGCACGGGGCGATCACCACAACCGAGGCAAAGGCGCGCCGGCTTCGGCCGTTCGCCGAGAAGTTGATCTCCAAGGCCAAGCGCGGCGACCTGCACAACCGCCGCCAAGTCCTGTCGGTCGTGCAGGACAAGGGCATCGTCCATCTGCTCTTCACGGAGATCGGCCCTCGGTACGCCGGCCGGCCAGGCGGCTACACCCGCATCACCAAGATCGGTCCACGCAAGGGCGACAACGCGCCGATGGCTGTCATCGAGCTGGTCCAGGAGGAGCTCACCTCCAGGAGCCGGTCCACGAAGAAGGCGGCGACGACACCGGGCCGATCAGCCAAGCGGACGGCGACAGCCGAGCCCCGGACTCGGGTCGCTGCCGAGGAGACGGGTGCTGACGACCTGGCTGCTGCGGACACGGCTGCTGCGAACACAGCGGCCGACGGTACAGCGGCTGATGAGACGGCTGCCGCTTCCGCCGCCGCCGAGGCGACGACGCCTGTCGAGACCCCCGACGCGGGGACCGAAGCCACGGCAAGCGTCGACGAGGCTGCAGGCGCGGAGGACGAGCCCGTCCCGGCCGACGAGACAATGGCAGCCGACGAGACCGTGGCAGCCGACGAGACCGTGGCAGCCGACGAGGCCGAGGCCCCCGTTGCCTCGGCGGCCACGATGGCGGAGGACGAGGCCGAGACCGACGACTCCGCCTAGGGACGCGAGCGCTGCAACGCCGGCCGCATGAACCACCTGCGGTCCTTCCACCGCGTCGCGGCGCACCTCTGGGCACCCCACCGGGCGCACCGGCTGGCCCGCTGCTTCGTCGCGGGAACGATACTGGCGGCCGGGTCAGCCGCGGCGGCCGGTGTGCCGAGGTCCGACCGGGTCCCGGCGCCACATCCGGTGTCAACCCCTGCGGCGGCGCCGATCCGCGGCGTCGACTCGATGTGGGTATGGCGGGACCGGCCCGCCGGGAACCTGGCTACCGCGGCCCAGGATCTCGGGATCGACCGCGTCTTCCTCTTCGTCGGCAAGAGCTCGGCGTCGGGCGACGCCAACATCGCGAGGAGCGTCCGGCTCCTGCAGGTTCGGGGCATCTCCGTCTTCGCCCTCAGCGGTGAGCCGGCCTGGACGTTCCAGCACAAGGCGGCCCTCGCCTGGGCGCATCGCGCGCTCGCGCTCGCGCCGTTCGACGGGCTTCACCTCGACGTCGAGCCGGCCGCGCTGCCGCACTGGCGGAAACACCAGCAGGTGCTGGTCGCCGACTACCTCCGCCTGCTCGACCGGCTGGCGCCGTTGGGCGGGCCGTTGGAGGTGGACGCCCAGTTCGCGTACGGCTCGATCACCACTCCCGATGGCACGTTCGCCGATGACATCCTGAGCCGTGTGGACGCTGTCACCGTGATGAGCTACCGAGACAGGGCCTTCGGCAACAACTCGACGACCGCGGTCGCAGCGGACTGGCTGCAGCGTGCCGCGAGCGCCGGCAAGCCCGTCTGGCTGGCCGCCGAGACGAACCGGGAGCCCGACTGTCCCTCCTGCACCTTCTACCAGGAAGGGCAGACGCGGATGGCGAAGGTGCTCGGCCAGGTCGACACCTGGGCGGGGGCGCGCTATCCCACGTACCAGGGGATCTCGATCGAGGATCTCGACGGCTGGCTTGCCCTCAAGCCCTGAGGCTGGCCGCCAACGGGAGGTCGGGGTCGGCAAGGCGTTGGGTGTCGACGGGTCGGCCGCTCAGGATCAGAGTCTTGACGTCGTCGACCACGTCCCACACGTTGACGTTCATGCCGGCGAGCACGTGGTCGGAGCCGTCCAGCCAGAACGCGATGAACTCCCGCCCGCGGAGGTTTCCTCGAGTCACGACGCGGGCGTACGACCCGGGCGGCGCGTGACCGACGTACTCCATGCCGAGGTCGTACTGGTCGGTGAAGAAGTACGGGAGCTCCGTGTACGCCGTCGGGGTGCCGAGCATGGTGGCGGCAGCCGCCGAGGGCTGGTTGAGGGCGTTCGCCCAGTGCTCGACGCGAACCCGGCGGCCGAGGACGGGATGTTCGTGGTTGGCGATGTCTCCCACCGCCAGGATGTCGGGGTTGCTCGACTGCAGTGCCGCGTCGACGAGTACACCGTTGTCGACGTCGAGCCCGGCGGCTTCGGCCAGCTCGATGTTCGGTTGGGCACCGATACCGACGAGGACCGCATCCGCCTCGACGAGAGTGCCGTCGCCCAGCCGGACTCCGGTGACCTTCGACTCCAGGCTGGTGAGCTCGCTGACCTGGGCGCCGAGGTGGAAGGTCACGCCGTGCTCGCGGTGCAGGTCGAGGAAGACCTGCGCGAGCTCGAGGCCGAGCACGAGTCCCAGCGGGACGTCGGCAGCCTCGATCACGGTAACTTCGGCGCCTCGATCGCGGGCGTTCGCCGCCACCTCCATGCCGATCCACCCGCCACCGACGACCGCCAGCCGGCCACCCCTGTCGAGCGCCTGCGAGATCCGGTCGGAGTCCTCGACGTTGCGCAGCGTCTGGACCCCGAGCGAGCCGGCTCCAGGCAGGGGCAGCTGGCGCGCCCGGGACCCGGTGGCCAGCAGCAGCTTGTCGTACCTGTGCGTGTTCCCGTCAACGAGGGTGACCTCGTGGGCATCCGGGTCGACCGCGGTGGTGGTCCTGCCGAGCACCAGAGTGACGTCGTGGTCGTCGTACCAGCCGGCATCGTGCACGATGAACGACTCCCGTGAGTCGTTCCCGGCCAGGTAGCCCTTCGACAGCGGCGGTCGTTCGTAGGGGAGATGCTCCTCGTCACCGATCAGGGTGAGCCGCCCGTCGAACCCGAGCTCTCGCAGCGCCTCCACCGCCTTCGCCCCGGCGAGCCCTGCTCCGACGATCACGAAACTACTGTGAGCCACTGTTGTCTCCCTTGGTACGACGGTCAGGCGGGCCTGCGGACGGGCCGATCCTGTCGCTACGTCAGCCGTTGACGCCGGTCAGCGCCAGGAACTCCTGCCTCCATTGTGGATCCGACCGCACCAAGCCCTGGAGGGAGGAGGTGACAGTGCTCGACCCTCTGGCCTGGACCCCCCGCAAGGACATGCAGGTGTGCTCGGCCTCGATGACGACGCCGACTCCTCGGGGCTGAAGCAGGTCCTGCAACCAGTCGGAGACCTGCTTGGTCAGCCGCTCCTGGACCTGCGGCCGGGCGGCAAAATGCTCCACCACCCGGGCCAGCTTGCTCAGTCCGAGGATCCGGTCGCCGGGCAGGTACCCCACGTGGGCGACGCCGGCGAACGGCAGCATGTGGTGCTCGCACATCGACCGCATCGGGATGGATCGAACAAGCACCAGCTCGTCGTACCCCTCGTCGTTCGGGAATGTGGTGGGCTCGAACGGCCGGGATTGGAAGAGCTCGGCGTAGGCCATCGCCATCCGGCGCGGCGTCCGCCGAAGCGACGGGGAGTCGGACCTCATCCCGAGGGCGCGCAGGAACT
The DNA here is from genome assembly GCA_033850885.1 of Nocardioidaceae bacterium. Classification (GTDB taxonomy): domain Bacteria; phylum Actinomycetota; class Actinomycetes; order Propionibacteriales; family Nocardioidaceae; genus JAWWPG01. Next base: position 118,181 of record JAWWPG010000016.1, on the reverse strand, counting down.
CGGCGGCCGCATGCTCGGCCGCGTCCAGGTCGACGACAGGGGGTGCGACGAAGTCGTGCGACAGGTCGACGATCAGCTCGTCCAGCATGCATGGCTCCTGTTCGGAATTTAGGAAACGAATGTTAGCCTTATCAAGGATCACGTGTCAACTGACGCCTGCCAGGCAGGACTTCTGCTCCGTCGGTCCACACGAGGTGGCTCTAAGGTGGTTTCGTGAAGGTCAGCACGCCCCCGAGGTTGGACTCGATTGGCGCCGTTGCAGCTCTCGGCGACCGGCAGCGACGCCGGCTGTACGACGCGGTGCGGGCCGCCAGACGTCCCGTCACCCGGGAGGAGGCCGCGCTGGCTGTTGACATCTCTCGCAAGCTGGCAGCCTTCCATCTCGACAAGCTGGTGGCCACCGGCCTGCTGGAGGTCGCGGAGTCACCCGCCGAGCAGCCGCGGCCCGTCGGCCGCACCCCTAAACGCTACCGGCCGGTCGCCGATACGGTGACGGTGAGCGTGCCGGCCCGCTCGTACCAGGAGCTGGCAACCGTGCTCGTCGTCGCCGCAGCAACCCAGACGGCATCGGAGTCCGCTGCGGCGGCTCGCCATCGGGTAGGCCGAGCCCGGGGCCGCGAGCTCGGCGCATCCATCGAGCGCGGAAGCCTTCGGGGCCGGCTCGGGCCCGAGCGGGCGCTGGCGTGCGTCGAGTCGGTGCTCGCCCGGGAGGGCCTCGAGCCATACCGTCCTGAGCAGGCGTGTCTCAGGCTGTCCAACTGTCCCTTCCACCCGGTGACGGGCTATGCTCCGGAGCTTGTCTGCGGGATCAACGTGGACTACCTCGGCGGCCTGCTCGAAGGACTGAGGATCGAGGCGCTGTCGGTCAGGTTCAAGCCCGAGCCGGGCGAGTGCTGCGTCGAGATAAGACCGGAGGGATGAGCGAAGAGCCCCAGGGGGTGCGCGGGGCGAGCGACCCACCCAGGCCACGCCGGCTGCGTCTCGACGTCGCCTACGACGGCACCGGGTTCTCGGGCTGGGCCTCGCAGCCGGGGCTGCGGACGGTGCAGGCCACTATCGAGGCGGCGCTCGAACAGATTCTGCGGTTGGACGCGGGTAGCTGTCGCCTGACCGTCGCCGGCCGCACCGACGCCGGGGTGCACGCCCGCGGCCAGGTATGCAGCGTCGACACCCCGCTCGACGACCTGGACCTGCGTCAGCTGCGGGCGCGGCTCAACCAGGTGCTCTTCGACGATGTTGTCGTACGACGCGTGAGCGTGGCGCCGGACGGTTTCGACGCGCGGTTCTCCGCGACCCGGCGACGCTACGCCTACCGGGTCAACGATGACCCGTCGAGCCTGGACCCGCTGCGACGGTACGAGGTGCTCCGGTGGCCACGCGGCCTGGACGAGTCGGCGATGAACGCGGCGGCGTCGCAGCTTCTGGGGGAGCACGACTTCGCAGCGTTCTGCAGGCGCCGAGAGGGTGCGAGCACCGTCCGGCATCTGCAGGAGCTGACCTGGTCGCGACGCGGTGGACTGCTGACGTGCCGGGTGGCGGCCAATGCCTTCTGCCACAACATGGTGCGCGCCCTCGTCGGCTGCCTCATCGTGGTCGGGGAGGGGAAGCGACCATCCGGATGGCCCGCCGACGTGCTGGCGGCCGGGGTGAGAGACTCGCGGGTACCGGTGCTGCCGCCGCACGGACTCACGCTCGAGGAGGTCCGTTACCCGCCGGACTTCGAGGTCGTCGGTCCCTAGCGGCGACTGCGGCCGCGGAGGCGGTCTGGCGCCTGGGCGCCGAGTGTGGCTTGATGGTGGGATGGCGGACAGCCAGCACGGCCGGGCGGTCGACTTCAACGCGTGGCTGACGAGCCGATCCGCGGCGCTGACCCGGTTCGCCTATCTTGTGACGGGCAGCGAGACCGCGGCGGAGATCTCGCTGTCGGTCGCCTTGACGAAGGCAGGCGCAACCTGGTCGAGGCTTCGACGCAATGACGACCCGGAGGCCGAGGTCTGCCGTCTGGTGGTCGAGGCGCACATGTGGCGAACCGGCCGGCTCCGCGGACCGAGGGCTGCGCAGGGCGTCGTACCCCCCGCCGAAGAGTCCATGGGCACGGCGCAGGATGGCGGAGGCGACACCGTGACAGCCTGGCGGCTGTGCGCGATGCTGCCGCCCGCCCAGCGCGCCGCGGTCGTGCTGCGTTGCCATGCGCAGATGACCTATCCGCAGATCGCCGGCGTCCTGGGCACCCGGGAGTCGGACGCCCGAGCTCACGTCGACCGCGCCTTCGAGTCGTTGCGGATCTCGGGCGACCGGCTTCGCAGCGACGACCAGCTGGAGGACGCGCTGCGCGACGCCTTCGCCGAGCACGCCGACGACCTCGGCGATGTCGTCGACGCGGCGGCCGTCGTGCGTGCCGGGGTACTTCGACACCGGCGACGCGGCCTCCTCGCGGGAGTAGTGGCGGCGGTCCTGTTGGTGGGCGGCCTCGCCGTCGTCGAAGTCTCGGGTGATCGCGCCGGACGGGTGGCCGCCGCGACCCCTGGCCTGCATCCGCGCGCCTGGCGAGTGGAGTCGTACAACGGGATCCAGCTCTGGGTGCCCTCGTCTTGGGGTTGGGGCGAGGTGCCGAGGCGTTCCGATCATGGACTGGACGGCTGCGGCGTCGGCGCCTACTCGAGGACGTCCACGACCACCGCGCTGCACTACGTCCCGAATGACGGCGCCTACCCACCGTACGTCGGCCGACCCACGGCGCCGGGCTCACCCTGCCCGCCAACGCGGCCCGCGACCGCCGCTCACGTGTGGTTCGACTCCCCGTTGCCGCCGGGCGTGACCTCCAGGGAGGCGACAGTACGGGTCCACGGCCTGACGGCCTTCGACATCACCGTGGCTGATCGCAACCTGGCAGAGCGCCGGACCATCCTCCGCTCCGTGCAGCCGGTGGACGTCGATGCCAACGGTTGTCCCCGGGACAAGTCGGGCCTCCGCAGGATCGAGGCGATGGCAGGCCCGGAGCCGTCCCCGAGGTTCGTGCGCTCCGTGTCCCTGTGCCTGTTCTCGGCCGCCGGCTTCAACCAGGTGCTGTTCTACTCGACTCGGGTCGACGGCTCGTCGGCCCGGCAGTCAGCCGCCCGGATCGAGGCGGCTCCGGCGCGCAGGGCCGCTGACATCTGCCTGGTGACTCCAGCCTCGAACGAGGTGGTGCTGATCGCCCGTACCACGACGGTGCCGTCGGTGTTCGGGGTGCACCCCGGAACCTGTCCGCGAGATCGGGTGGGCTTCGTGACCGGGTCCAGCTTCCATGTGCTGACCAGGCGATCGGTCGGCCTCTGGGCGATCGACGGCCTGTCGCTCTATGCGAGCGCCGACCCGGGCAGCGACCGCCTGACGCCGCTCGTGCGCAGCCGCTGACGCCACGCTCCGCTCCGCTCCGCCCCGCTCCGCCCCCTGACCCCCGGCTTCCGCTCCGCCCCGCCCCGCCCCCGGCATTTGGGTGGTGCACCACCCAGGTTGCCCTCAAGCCACCCAGATCTGAGTGGCTCCAGGTGTGTTTGGGTGGTGCACCACCCAAACGCCACTCGCTGCCGGACCGGGCTGGCCGCCTGTCAGGATGGGCGTTGATGGCCGAGCACTACTTCTCCGAGAACCCGACTTCCGCGCAGGCACGCCAGCCCGTCGACGTGAGCGTCTGGGGACATCAGCTGCGGCTGGACTCCGCCTCCGGAGTGTTCGCCGCCGGCAGGCTCGACAAAGGTACGGCGGTGCTGTTCAGCCGGGCTGCCCCGCCGAGCGAGCCGGGTACGTTCCTGGACCTCGGATGTGGGTACGGCGTCATCGCGTGCGCCCTGGCGGTAGCCCTCCCCGGCGCGCAGGTGTGGGCGGTCGACGTCAACGAGCGGGCGCTGCTCCTGTGTGGCGACAACGCGAGATCGCTGGGCCTCGGCGAGCGCGTCCATCCGGTGCGCGCCGACGAGGTCCCGACCGGCATCGTCTTCGACGAGATCTGGTCCAACCCGCCCATCCACATCGGCAAGGCCGCGTTGCACGACCTGCTCACCACCTGGCTCGCCCGGCTCGCACCCGAGGGCCGGGCCGTCCTCGTCGTCGCCAGGAACCTGGGAGCTGACTCACTCCAGCGGTGGATCGACGACAGTGGCTTCACCTGTCGGCGGCTGGGCTCCGCCAAGGGCTTTCGGGTGTTCGAGGTACGACGTAGACCGGCCTAGACCCTCGCTGAGGGCTCAGGTCAGACTTGGACAGAACCGACCAACGAACGAGAGAGGTCACTGTGGCGTCTGAGGTGGATGTCGTCGTCATCGGGTTGGGGCCCGGCGGCGAGTCTGTGGCGACCAAGCTGGCGGAGGCCGGCCTCGACGTCGTAGGCGTCGACAAGCATCTGGTGGGTGGGGAGTGCCCGTACTACGGGTGCATTCCCAGCAAGATGATGATCCGCGCCGCGAACCTGGTGGCCGAGGCGGGACGGGTCGACCAGATGGCAGGATCAGCGGCTGTCTCGTCCGACTGGTCGCCTGTCGCGCGGCGCATCGCCGACGAGGCGACGGACCATTGGAACGACAAGGTCGCGGTCGACCGGCTGACGGCCGCCGGCGTGACGTTCGTCCGCGGCCATGGCGGCCTCGCCGGAACCCGGACCGTCGTCGTGGAAGGGCAGACCTTCCGCGCGCGTAAGGGGGTTGTGCTCAACACCGGGACGGAGCCCGCCGTTCCTCCGATCCCGGGCCTCGCGGGGACGCCGTACTGGACGAACCGCGACGCGATCCAGGTCACCGACCTCCCCGGATCGCTCGCGGTGGTCGGTGGCGGGTCAATCGGCGCCGAGCTGAGCCAGGTGTTCTCGAGGTTCGGCGTGCAGGTGAGCGTGCTCGAGGTCGCCGATCGGATCCTCGCCCTCGAGGAGCCGGAGTCGAGCACACTCGTCGCCACGGTGTTCGCGCACGAGGGCATCCAGGTTCTGACCGGCATCACGATCTCGTCGATCGAGTACGGCGACGGGCGGTTCGCCGTCACCACGGGGGACCAGGTGGTCAGCGCCGACAAGCTGCTCGTGGCCGCTGGGCGCCGGAACAACCTCGCCGACGTCGGTCTCGAAACCGTCGGGCTGGACCCGTCGATGCGGGTGATCGACACCGACGACCTCCTGCGTGCGGGCGAGGGCCTCTGGGCAATCGGCGACATCACGGGCAAGGGCGCCTTCACGCACGTGTCGATGTACCAGGCCGCCATCGTGGTACGCGACATCCTCGGCGACGAGGGGCCGGACGCCGACTACCGCGCCGTATCGCGGGTGACGTTCACCGATCCGGAGGTCGGCTCGGTCGGCATGACCGAGAAGCAGGCCCGTGACAACGGGCTGACCGTGCGGGTCGGGTTCTACGAGCTGCCGAACAGCACGCGGGGCTGGATCCACAAGGCGGGCAACGACGGGTTCATCAAGCTCGTCGAGGACGCCGACCGCGGGGTACTGGTCGGCGCGACGTCGGTCGGACCTTCCGGCGGTGAGGTGCTGAGCGCCCTGAGCGTGGCGGTCCACGGCCGGGTTCCCACCGACACGCTGCGGTCGATGATCTACGCCTACCCGACGTTCCATCGGGCCATCGAGGCCGCACTCGCCGACCTCCACTGACCCCGCAGCGCGCCACCAAAGGCGCTTCACCGGTTGGAAGGTCAAGCTGTCCAAACGGCAGGTGTCGTCGGGAAACCCCCGGACGCGGAAACGACAGCAGCTCCGACCCGGGCCCTGGTCTCCGGCTCTGGTGGGCAGACCGCAGCAGACTTCAGGACGTCCTGTTGGCGTAGAGGTCGCGCAGCAGGGCGATCTCGGCGCCATGATGGATGGCCTCACGGTTGATGTGCAGGACGAGGTCGGCCATCGGCGCATCCGCGAACGGCCCCTCGGAGGGTCCACAAGGCTGAGCCAGCTCCTCGTCGCCGAGGGATGTGACGCCCTCGAACCAGGCGGCGTAGCCGTCGTCGAGCTGCCGCAGGGCGTTGGCGGCCGTGTCGGCGTACTCGAACGTCTCGTATTCGACCGGTGGACCGCCGAAATGGCCCGCAACGCGGCCACCGAAGACGGCCACGATGATGTGCGCCAGCCGCCAGGCGATCGTCGTGACCGGCGTCGGACGGGGTTCGGGGAACTCGTAGTCGATGACGAGGTCACCGCTTCCCGCCGAGAGCGCAGCGCGGCCTTGGCCACGGGGCCGGAGGCTCCAGCTGTTCTCGACGGGCTCCCAGAAGTACTCGTCGTCGGTCAGACCCTCGAGCCGGGGACGGAACTGCTGCCGCCAGTGCCAGTCGAGCTGTTCGGTCAGGGAATGTGTCCAGTTGATGATCATCAGGCAACCCTGGCAGCAACTGCGGACTATAGCGGTCCGGAATGACTGGCAGGATGACCGGATGCGAGACACGGCCAACCGCCTGCTTCGGTTGCTCACGCTCCTGCAGTCGCGTTCACAATGGACCAGCGCCCAGGTCGCCGAGCGACTGGAGGTGACCGAGCGCACGGTACGGCGCGACGTCGACCGGCTTCGTGAGCTGGGGTACCCGATCGACGCCACGTCAGGAGTCGGCGGCGGATATCGGCTCGGCCGCGGGAAGGCGCTCCCACCGCTGGTTCTCGACGACGAGGAGGCCGTGGCCGTGGCCGTCTCGCTGCGTATCGCCGCCGCGGGAACGGTGGCCGGCATCGACGACTCGGCCATGCGGGCTCTCGCCAAGCTCGAGCAGCTGTTGCCCAACCGCCTGCGCGTGCGGATCTCGGCGCTTCACTCCGCGACCGAGTCGATGGCGGCGGGCACGCCGACGGTCGACCCGTCGGTGCTCCTCGAGCTGGCCCAGGCCTGCCGCGACCGGATGCGCGTCGGCTTCGGCTACGAGAGCCACCAGGGCAAGAGGTCTCAGCGTCGCGTCGAGCCTCATCGCCTGGTGAGCACGGGACGGCGTTGGTACCTGGTCGCCCGCGACCTGGACCGCGATGCCTGGCGCAGCTTCCGTGTCGACCGGCTGGACTGCGTGACCTCGAGCGGACCACGCTTCGTGCTGACGGATCCGCCCGATGCCGTCGAGTTCGTGACGCGTGGGGTGGCCACGGCGCCGTACCGGTTCCAGGCGCGAGTCAGGTTGCACATGACCCCGGAACGTGCCGCCGAGTGGGTGGCGCCCTCGACCGGGATCGTGACCCCGCTCGACGACGGGTCGTGTGAGCTCACCACGGGCGCTGACTCGTTGTCGGCCATCGCGCTGTCGCTGGCCGTCTTCGGCTGTGACTTCGAGGTGCTGGAGCCGACGGAGCTCATGGGCGCGGTACGCGCGTTGGCAGAGCGGTTGCTGCGCGCGGCGAGTGATCGCCCGTCCTAGTCGGACCCGCTCCCGGTCGAGAGGCATCCACGTCAGGCAGGAACCAGTCCCAGCTGGCGTAGCAGCCCGACCTCGTCGAGCCGGCCCCACCGTTCGACGATCTTGCCGTCTTGGATCCGGAAGATCTGCATGCCCTGGAGGACAAGGGTCCGGCCAGTGGGCGGTACGCCCATCAGCTCACCGGTGTGAGTGCCACTGGCGGTGAACCGCTCGACGACGAGGTCTCCCTCCCCGACGAGCTCTTCGACCTCGCTGTGCCAGTCGGGCGATGCCTGGCGAAACATGGCTGCGGCGGTTCGCATGCCGTCAGGGCCTTCCGGGGCTCCCGGGAACGGGGGGTCGTGGTTGACCAGCTTCGGGTCGAGGTAGCGGTCGACAGCGTCCAGGTCGCCCTTGGTGAAGAGGGCCTGGATGAAGTCGTGGACGAGCTGCTTGTTCGTGGTGATGCGGTCTGTCGTCATGCCACGATCGTTTCGCAAGGTTCGAGGTCGCGACCATCCCACAAAGTTGGGATTTCCCGCTGGACCCCGGGAGCGCGAGACTGTCGTCATGAGGCTGAGCGCCCAGGCGGAGCGGGTGGAGCGAGACATCATCCGTCATTGTCACCGCGGCCTTCCCGTCAGCGCGCTGCAGCAGCAGGTACTCGGGTCCTTGCGTCGCTTGATGCCGGTCGATGCCGCCTTCTTCGCCACCGCGGACCCCGAGACCCTTCTCTTCACTGGTGCCTACAGCGAGGAGCCGCTCGCTGAGGCGACCTCGATGTTCCTCGCCAACGAGTTCGGCTGCGCCGACGTCAACAAGTTCGCCACACTTGCCGTATCGGGGAGGCATGTCGCCACCTTGGACGGTGCTACCAGACGTGACCGCCCGTCGAGCCCTCGGTCTCGCGACATCATGCAACCACTCGGCCTCGGCGACGAGCTCCGAGCTGCTCTCATCGCGGGCGGCGACTGCTGGGGATACCTGTGCCTGCACCGCGACCAAGGGCCGCTCGGGTTCTCGTCGGGAGAGGCGGCCGCCGTCGCCCGGTTGGGCCCGCACATCGCCCACGGACTGCGACAGGCCATCCTGCTCCACAGCCCTGCTCACGGCTCGGACGCCCCGGGCCCGGGAGTCATCCTGCTGGCAAAGGACTTGAGCGTGGTAGCGGTCACGGCAGAAGCCGAGCACCTGCTTTCGTTGGTCGAGGGCGACGTTCCGACCAGGCTGGCGCTGCCGATTGCCGTCTACACGGTCGCGGTGGCCTTGACGGCTGCCGCACGTGGTGAGTCGACCTCTCAGGCGCTTCCGAGCACCCGAGTGCAGACGAGGGACGGGCGCTGGCTCAACGTGCATGCCTCCCGGCTGCAGGGGAGACAGGATGAGGACCAGGTAGCGATCGTTGTCGAGGCGATCGAGCCGCGCGCGACAGTGCCTCTCAAGCTGTCCGCCTACGGCCTCAGTGCGCGGGAGTGCGAGGTTGCCAGGCTGGTGATCCGCGGCGCCTCCACGCGGACCATCGTCGAGACCCTGCATATCTCCCACCACACCGTGCAGGACCACCTGAAGGCCGTCTTCGAGAAGACCGGAGTGCACAGTCGGCGCGACCTGGTCGGGCGGCTTCTGCACTAGCCACCTCGGCTGATGCCGAACGCCTGCCCCCAGAGGCGCCGGCCAAAACGGGGTGCACGTTCTCGGCTGGATGAGGGAGGATGGGGAAGCCATGCGCCCGCAGGCATCCGGAAGCGCGCTCGAGGGAAGAGCAGTTGTGGGACACGTCGATGTTGCCGGCGTCAGGTACGAGCTGCCCGATGGACGGGTGTTGCTGGACGACGTGTCGTTCCGGGTGGGCGAGGGCGCAAAGGTGGCCCTGGTGGGCGCGAACGGCGCCGGTAAGACCACGCTGCTGCGCATCGTCACGGGCGACCTCGTCCCGCACGCCGGCGTCGTGACCCGCAGCGGTGGCCTTGCCGTCATGCGCCAGCTGGTGACTCAGGGCAACGAGGGCCGAACGGTTCACGACCTGCTGCTCTCCGTGGCTCCCGCTCGGGTGCGGGCTGCCGCTGAGCTCGTCGCCAGCTCCGAGGTCGCCATGATGGAGGCCGACGACGAGAAGACCCAGCTGCGTTATGCGGCTGCTCTCGGCGAGTGGGCGGACGCCGGCGGCTACGACGCCGAGGTGCTGTGGGACGTCTGCGTGGTGGCTGCCCTCGGCACGACGTACGACAAGGCGAAGTATCGGGAGCTCACGACGCTGAGCGGCGGTGAGCAGAAGCGGCTGGTGCTGGAGGCGCTGCTCCGCGGTCGCGAGGAGGTGTTGCTGCTCGATGAGCCCGACAACTTCCTCGACGTGCCGGGCAAGCTGTGGCTCGAGGAGCGGCTTCGCGAGTCTTCCAAAACGGTGCTCTTCGTCAGCCACGACCGTGAGCTGATGAACAACACGGCGACACGCATCGTGACCGTCGAGCTGGGCGCCGCGGGCAACACGGTGTGGACGCACCCGGGCGGGTTCGCGACGTACCACCAGGCCCGGCGCGACAGGTTCGCCAGGCTGGCGGAGATGCGCCGGCGCTGGGACGAGGAGCACGCGAAGATCAAGGCCCTCGTGCAGATGTACAAGCAGAAGGCGGCCTACAACGATGGCATGGCATCTCGTTACCAGGCAGCCGTCACGCGGCTGCGTATGTTCGAGGAGAAGGGACCGCCGGAGAACCAGCCGCTCGAGCAGAAGGTGCGGATGCGGCTCGCGGGTGGGCGCACCGGCAAGCGGGCGGTCGTCTGCGAGGGTCTCGAGCTCACCGGTCTGATGAAGCCCTTCGACCTCGAGGTCTGGTACGGCGAGCGGCTGGCCGTGCTGGGCTCCAACGGGTCGGGCAAGTCGCACTTCCTTCGGCTGCTCGCGGCCGGCGGAAGTGACCCCGACGTCGAGCACCGGCCGGTGGGCGAGCGCCCGATCGAGCCGGTGCGGCACACCGGCCGGGCGAAGCTGGGCGCCCGGGTGCGGCCGGGCTGGTTCGTCCAGACCCACGAGCACCCGGAGCTGATCGGCCGGACGCTGCTGGAGATCCTGCATCGCGGGGACCACCACCGGGCGGGGATGCCGCGGGAGCAGGCCGCTCGGGCTCTCGACCGGTACGAGCTGGCGTACGCGTCGGAGCAGAGGTTCGAGTCCCTGTCCGGCGGACAGCAGGCCAGGTTGCAGATCCTGCTGCTCGAGCTGTCCGGCGCCACCCTGCTGCTGCTCGACGAGCCGACCGACAACCTCGACGTCGAGTCGGCGGAGGCGCTCGAGGACGGCCTCGAGAGCTTCGACGGCACCGTCATCGCGGTCACCCACGACAGGTGGTTCGCGCGTGGTTTCGACAGGTTCTGCGTCTTCGGCGCCGACGGGTCCGTCTACGAGTCCGACGAAGCCGTGTGGCATGAGGGCCGGGTCGCCCGAGCCCGCTAGGACGACTCGGCTCCTGGCGCGCCTGAGTCGGATGCGAGCGCGGAGTTGAGCTCGTGGAGCAACGCGGTGAACGTGTCGAGGCGCTCCGGCTCCCAGCCGCTGATCCGTTGGCGCAGCAGGGCCCTGCTCCGCCCCCGAGCGGCCGCGGACCGCCGTACGGCCGCGGCGGTGGCGCTCACGACCTGCGCTCGGCCGTCGTGGGGGTCCCTGGTACGGCGGACCAGCCCGAGCTTCTCGAGCTGGGCGAGCTGGCGGCTCATCGAGCCCTTGTCAGTGCCGAAGAAGTCGACCAGGGTAGAGGCCCGCAGGGGGCCGTCCTCCACAACCCGGATGAGGGTCGCATAGCCGGTCACGTTGAGCTCGGGATGGATGTCGGCGGCGGCGCTGCGGAAGAACTCGCGGGCCCGTCGGAACAGCACGCCCAGCTCTGACTCGAGCTCGGGCGCCGTGCCCGACGTGTCCGTGACGGACCTCGCGGTTGACTGCGTCGAGGTCGTCATCGCCGTACCTCGGCCGGCGCGGCGGCGGAATCCTCCACCTGGACGGGCGTGACATCGAGCAGGGCGGAGTCACCCGCGTTCTCGACGAGCTGCTGCACGCCTGATTTGGTGCCCAGCTTGGCGTTCGGCAGCATGATCACCGCCACGAGAGCGATGACCCCGAGCGGGACGGCGGCCAGGAAGACCTCGCCGATGCCCTGGCCGTACGCCGACTCGACGACCGAACGGACCGGCCCGGGGAGGGTCTGGACGTCCGGGATGGTGTTGCCTCCCGTCGGCCGGATTCCCAGGCCGGCCAGCCCGCTGGTCACCATCGCGGTGACCCGGTGGGCCAGCAGCGCCCCAAGCGCTGAGACGCCGACGGCGCCCCCGAGGGTTCGGAAGAACGAGACGGAGGAGCTGCCCGACCCGAGCATGGAGACCGGCAGCACGTTCTGGACGACCAGCACGAGGTTCTGCATCAGCAGTCCGATACCGGCGCCGAGGATGGCCATCGACACCGCGAGGTAGACCCATCCGGTGTCGACGCGGATCCGGCTCATCAGGAGTAGCCCGCCGGTCAGCAGCACCCCACCGGTGACCAGGTAGCGCTTCCAGACCCCGGTGCGGCTGATGACCTGCCCGACCACGGTGGAGGCGACCAGGAGGCCGCCGATCAGCGGGATCGTGAGCAGACCGGAGACGGTGGGAGTCTCGCCTCGAGACAGCTGCATGTACTGGCTGAGGTAGATCGAGGCTCCGAAGATCGCGACGCCGACCCCGATGCTGGCGACGATGGCCAGCACGATGGTGCGGTTCCTGAAGAGCGCGAGGGGGATGATCGGCTCGGCGACCCGACTCTCGTGCCAGACCAGCACGACGGCCCCGAGCCCGGCTCCACCGACCATCGCGACCGTGGTCCACGAGGCCCAGGCGAACTGAACCCCACCGAGCGTCACCCAGATGAGGAGCAGCGAGACGGCGGCCGAGATGAGGGTGACCCCGATGTAGTCGACCTTGACCTCCCGACGTTCCCGGTGCGGCAGGTGGAGGGTCCGCTGCAGTACGACGATCGCGAGGACCGCGATCGGTACACCGATGTAGAAGTTCCAGCGCCAGCCGACGGAGTCGGTGATGACGCCGCCTAGCAACGGTCCCCCGACGGTCCCGACGGCCATCACCGCGCCGAGGTAGCCCATGTACCGGCCCCGCTCGCGCGGGCTGACGATGTCCGCCAGCACGACCTGGACGAGGGCGGTGAGGCCGCCGGCCCCGATGCCCTGGATGACGCGGAACCCGATGAGCTGGCTGGAGTCCTGGGAGAGCCCGGAGAGGGCGGAGCCGAGAACGAAGACGACCAAGGAGAGCTGAAGGAGCAGTTTTCTGCTGAACAGGTCCGCGAACTTGCCCCACACGGGCGTGCTCACGGTCATGGCGAGCAGTGTCGAGGTGACCACCCAGGTGTAGTCCGACTCCGTGCCCTTGAGATCGCTGATGATCACGGGCAACGACGTCGAGACGACAGTGCTGGACAGGATCGCCACGAGCATGCCCAGCAGGAGACCGGAGAGCGCCTCGAGAACCTCTCGATGAGTCATGGCGTAGGCGTCGGCGGCAACCGGCCCGGTCGGGGCCTGCTGGTACGGGGAACGGGAACTCATCGGTCGACTTCTCCTGCTCGTTCGTCGGTCGCGGCCGCAGCCGGGGTCATAGGTGGGCGGTGTCCGTCGGGTGAATGAACGTCGAAAGGTCGCCACGAAGCTCGGCGAGCGACTCGGCGAGGCCGGCCAGCCGGTCGAGCGGCCACGCCGCCAGCGCCGAATCGAGGCGTTCGGCGACCCATCGTCTCGCCTGCGTCAACGTGGTCAAGCCGTCCGCGGTCAACGAGATGACGTGCGCACGCCTGTCATCCGACGCCGGCTCGCGTACGACGAGCCCATGGGCCTCGAGGGCCGAGGTGTGCCGGCTCGCGACCGACAGGTCCACGTCCATCAGCTCAGCGATCTCGCCGACGCGGCGTGAGCCGTTGCGTTCCAGCGTGGAGAGCACCGCGAGGCTGGCGGCGGACGTGTTACACACCAGCTCGCGTTCGAGCAGGCGTCTCAGCACCGCGAGGTCGCGGAGGGCTTCGCCGACCATCTTGGCGGCAGCCAGCCTCTCCTGGTGTGAAGGACGGGTCAGCGGATCTGTCGACGACGTACTTAGTTGCACAGAGCAACTATATCACGATGGTTGCGACACGCAACCAATCTCCCACCGTGCCGTCAGCTGGGAGTCACGGTCAACGAGGTGAAGACGGCGTGGGTGTCGACCACCCGGCACCCGATCGAGCCGCGCTCGTGCTCGGTGTCGTTGACGTCGATGGCCGGGAGCGGGTCGCCTCCCACGCAGACGCTGATCCTCGGACCCGACACTTCGACCGTGATCCGCTGCACGCCCGTCGGGTCGAGGAAGACTGGCGCGCTCGAGATCTCGCGCCAGGCCCGGCCGTTCATCGCGCCCAGCACGACGGTGTTTCGTCCGACCGAGAGCCCCACGAAGTACCCGCGGAGCATGTCGAACCCGACCGCCGGCCGGGTCACCCGGAACAGCAGCCCGACGTCATGCGAACCCTCTCGAACCTGGAACTCCACCATCGCCCGGAAGTCCCGGTAGTCCCCGTCGCGCAGCACGATCTTCTCGCCGCTGCGGTAGGCGTTGACCGGCGCCTTCGGGATGACGCCGAGATGGAGGCCGTTGGCCTCGGTGCTGAAGTACTGGTGGTGCCCGTAGTAGTCGAAGTCGTTCTGCCCATCGAGGGCGAAGCGCCAGTTCCTCGCGTCGCGGACGCTGCGGGCCGGGGTACCGGACGGGATCGGGACCGGAGCCGCGGCCTGTACGGGCTGCCCGAGATCGGGGGTTCCGTCGGCTCGCCACCGCATGGGCTGGGCATAGATGGCACGCCGCCAGCCCGGCTCCGGGTCCTGCTTCGCGTGGTAGACGTGCCACCACTCACGCCCGTCCGGCGACTGGGTGAAGCCCGAGTGGCCGACGCCGTACGTCGCCTCGTTGGACCTGAAAACCGGTTCCGGGAACTTCTGCCAGCCCGCCGGGTCCATCGGGTCCTCGCCGACGAGCTCGAGCATCCCGAGCTTGTACGTCGGCAGCCAGGACGCCCCACACGAGTAGACCAGGAAGGTTCGCTCGCCTCGCGTCAGAACCTGAGGTCCCTCGGCGAGGGCACGAGTGTTCAAGGACTCGTCGATGTGCTCCCAGAGGTGGTCGCCCACCCTCGAGATCATCACCCGGTCGCCCCCGAGCCGGGTCGGGCTCTCCAGGACGGCGATGTAGAGGTCCTGCCGGTCCATGTCCTCGTTCGGCCACCCCGACCAGACGGCATAGCGGCGGTCGCGGTGCTCGAGGACCGTCATGTCGATCGCCCAGAGGTTGTCGGAGTCGGCGGTTGACGTCATACCGGTCTGGAGAGGGCCGACCAGCGTGTAGTCCCCTAGCGGGTCGTCCGAGTCGGACTCGAGGACATAGGTGAGGTGGTGCTTGCTGTTGCCGTTGGAGGCAGCGAAGTAGATGTACCAGCGCTCGTCGAAACGGAAGAGCTCAGGCGCCCACACCTCCTGCGAGTACGGGCCCTGCGGGGGAGCCCACCACACGACGTGCTTGGTGCCGAGCGTCGTGGGACGGTCCGACACCCAGACGGCAACACCGACGTTGCCCTCGCTCTGGCACCACAGGTACTGGTCCCCATGTCGGACCACCGCAGGGTCGGCACCCTCGGCGATGGGATTGACGAAGTGGGTGTCTGTCATGGGCACCATTATGGCGGGCGGGGGCCCCGCTTTCGGAGATGTCCAGGGAGGTGTTCCTCGTTCGGTTGACCTGAAGTGGCCTCGCGAGATGAGGTTTACACCCTAAGGAACAGGACGTCCGGCCTGGATATTGGTCGCGAGGCGGTGATCCTCAGCGCTTCCATCGTTCGCTTGCCGGCACGAACTCGAGCCCCCGGTCGCCGGTGTAGATCTGCTTCGGCCGGGCGATCTTCTGCTCCGGGTCCTGCACCATCTCGAGCCACTGCGCGAGCCAGCCCGACGTACGCGGAATCGCGAAGAGCACGGTGAACATCTCCGGCGGGAAGCTGAGCGCCTCGTAGATCAGGCCGCTGTAGAAGTCGACGTTGGGGTATAGCTTGCGGGACACGAAGTAGTCGTCCTCGAGGGCGATCTTCTCGAGCTCGAGGGCGATCTTGAGGAGCGGGTTGACGCCGGTGACCTCGAAGACGTCGTCACATGCCTGCTTGATGATCGTGGCCCGAGGGTCGTAGTTCTTGTAGACGCGGTGGCCGAAGCCCATCAGCCGCTCCTTGCCGGCCTTCACCCCTTCGATGAACTCGGGCACCTTGTCGATCGACCCGATCCTGCGGAGCATCTTGAGGACTGCCTCGTTGGCGCCACCGTGCAGCGGGCCGAACAGGGCCGCGATGCCGGCCGACACGGCCGAGTAGGGGTCGACCTGGGAGGAGCCGACCGCGCGAACCGCGTTGGTCGAGCAGTTCTGCTCGTGGTCTGCGTGCAGGATGAACAGGACCTCGAGGGCGTGGATCAGCCGCTCGTCGGCCATGAACTTCTGCTCACTCATCCTGAAGAGCATCGCCAGGAAGTTCGCACAGTAGCCAAGGTCGTTGTCCGGGTAGACGTACGGCTTGCCCTGGGCGTGCCGGAAGGCCCAGGCCCCGAGGGTCGGCATCTTCGCGATCATCCGGATGATCTGCATCTCGCGGACGTTCGGGTCGGCGATGTTCCGCGACTCGGGGTAGAAGGTCGACAGCGCCCCGACGGAGGCGAGCAGCATGCCCATCGGGTGGGCGTCGTACCTGAAGCCCTCCATGAAGCTCTTGATGTTCTCGTGCACGAACGTGTGGAACGTGATCTGGTGCTCCCACGACTCGTACTGGTGCTTCGTCGGGAGCTCACCGTGCACGAGGAGGTACGCCACCTCGAGGTACGTCGACTTGGCGGCCAGCTGCTCGATGGGGTAACCGCGGTACTCCAGGACCCCCTTCTCACCGTCGATGAACGTTACCGACGACCGGCACGACGCGGTGTTGACGAACCCGGGATCGTACACCGCCAGGCCCGGCACGTCCTCGCTGTCGCCCTTGATCTTCGCGATGTCGGACGCCCGCACCGTGCCGTCGACGATCGGAATGTCGAACTTCGTGCCGGTCCGGTTGTCGACGACGCTCAGCGAAGAGTCGCCGCTGCCGGCGGAGGCGTTGCCATCGGGCACTGGGCTGCTCCTCAGTTCGGGGCCCTTTCAGGCCGTACGCCCTGGCCGCGGCGATCGTTCCCGTGTGCACCACCTTGGGCGGCTCAAGTCGTTGTCTCGGTGACCAAACCTATCCCGGTCGAGGTGACCGCGAAAACCGGGCCGCCTACCTCCCGCGAAATGCGGGAAAGCGCACGTCCAACCGGTGTTCCTGGGGTGGACTTTCCCGCAATTCGCGGGGAGGGGAGGGGGAGGGGAGGTGGCTCAACCGCGCCGTTTTGACCCTGCCTCCCGCCAGCCGGTAATCTGGGAGGTCGTTGTGCGCATCGACGCGCGCTCCTCGACCCGGAGCACCGTCGCAGCGAGCCCGCTGGTCGCGACGCCACGACGGAACAGACAGCAACCACGACGAGCAAAGGTCAACGACCGTGCGCACGTACAGCCCGAAGCCTGGCGACATCACGCGTGAGTGGCACGTCATCGACGCCACCGACGTGGTGCTCGGGCGCCTCGCCGTCCAGTCCGCGACCCTGCTGCGAGGCAAGCACAAGCCGATCTTCGCTCCGCACCTGGACACCGGTGACTTCGTCATCATCGTCAATGCCGACAAGATCGCGCTGTCGGGCAACAAGCGCGAGACGAAGTTCGCCTACCGGCACTCCGGCTACCCCGGGGGGCTCTCGACGACGGCGTACGGCGACCTGCTCGACAAGGACCCGCGCAAGGCGATCGAGAAGGCGGTCTGGGGCATGCTCCCCAAGAACCGGCTCAGCCGCCAGCAGCTGAGGAAGCTCAAGGTCTACTCCGGACCGAACCACCCGCACACGGCCCAGAAGCCGCAGGCGTTCGAGATCACCCAGGTCGCGCAGTAGCACCGGCGACCATGCACCGTTTTGAAGTGAGGACCACCCGTGGCTGAAACCATCGACACCGCCCCCGACGAGGCGCTCGACGCGCCGAGCGAGTACACCACCGAGAGCGCGCCGGCGTCGGATGTGCCTCCGCGCGCCGTCACGATCGCGCCGGCCGGTGCGACGGGTCGGCGCAAGGAGGCGGTCGCCCGGGTGCGGATCGTGCCCGGAAGCGGTCTCTGGCAGGTCAACGGGCGCACGCTCGAGCAGTACTTCCCCAACAAGCTCCACCAGCAGCTGGTCAACGAGCCATTCGTGCTGACCAGCCTCGTCGGCCAGTACGACGTCGTCGCGCGAATCCACGGCGGCGGCCTTACCGGTCAGGCGGGCGCCTTGCGGCTCGGCGTCTCGCGGGCCCTGAACGCCACCGACACCGAGGCCAACCGTCCCAGCCTCAAGAAGGCGGGGATGCTCACCCGCGACGCGCGGATCAAGGAGCGCAAGAAGGCCGGCCTCAAGAAGGCCCGCAAGGCGCCCCAGTACAGCAAGCGCTGACCGTCGCGGCGTGCCCCGGCTCTTCGGGACCGATGGGGTCCGTGGACTTGCCAACGGGCTGGTGACGGCCGAGCTGGCGCTCGAGCTCGCGGTGTCGGCGGCGCATGTCCTCGGCCACCCGGACCGCACGCCGCCGACCGGCCGGCCCAGCGGCCACCGGTCGACCGCCGTCGTGGGCCGTGACCCCCGTGCGTCCGGCGAGTTCCTGGAGAGCGCGGTGGTAGCCGGCCTGGCCTCGGCCGGCGTCGACGTCCTGCGGCTCGGGGTACTGCCGACCCCCGCGGTCGCGTTCCTCACGGAGCTGACCGGCGCCGACTTCGGCATCATGCTCTCCGCGTCGCACAACCCGATGCCCGACAACGGGATCAAGTTCTTCGCCCGCGGAGGGCACAAGCTCGAAGACTCGCTGGAGGACTCGATCGAGGCCCATCTGGGATCCGGGTGGGACAGACCGGTCGGGTCGGCCGTGGGGCGGGTCACCGACCTTGCGGACCCGGCCGAGCGTTACGTCGAATACCTGCAGAAGGCCGCTCCCACCTCGCTCGCCGGGCTGCGCCTGGTACTCGACTGCGCGGAGGGAGCTGCCTCCATCGTGGCCCCTCGGGTCTTCGCCGCGCTGGGGGCTGACGTGGTGGCGATCCATGCATCGCCCGATGGACTCAATATCAACGAAGGCTGTGGGTCGACGCACCTGTACCCCCTTCGGGCAGCGGTCGTGGCCGAGGGAGCGGATGCAGGGTTCGCATTCGACGGCGACGCTGACCGCGTGCTCGCGGTCGACGCGTCGGGGGCCGACATCGACGGCGATCAGATCCTCGCGATCCTGGCCCTGTCCATGCACGCCGCAGGGCAGCTTCCCGGTGACCGGGTGGTCGCCACCGTGATGAGCAACCTCGGGTTCACGCTGGCCATGCGACAGGCTGGTATCGCCGTCGTCCTCGCTGACGTCGGGGACCGGTACGTGCTCGAGGCGATGCGTACCCACGCCGTCTCCCTGGGCGGAGAACAGTCCGGCCACCTGATCCTCAGTGACCATGCCACCACCGGGGATGGAGTGCTGGCCGCGCTCAGGGTTGCCGGTGAGATGGCTGCGACCGGCAGGTCACTGACCGAGCTGGCAGGTGTCGTCACGCGGCTGCCTCAGGTGCTGGTCAACGTGGCCGGCGTGGACAAGTCCCGCGCCGCCTCCGACCCCGTCCTGGTCGCGGCCGTCGACGAGGCGAGGGCCGAGCTGGGGGAGACGGGGCGGATCCTGCTGCGGCCCTCCGGCACCGAGGCCCTGGTCCGCGTGATGGTCGAGGCGGCGAGCCGTGACCAGGCGTCGGCCGTCGCCGAGCGGCTGGCCGCCGTCGTACGGCGTCAGCTCTCGTCTTGACGCCCCGGACGCCGCCGCGCCGTGAGGTGCTCGACGACCGCCTCGACGACTTCCCCTGCGTCGACGGTGACGCCGTAGAAGAGGCCTGACCGTCGACGGGTGAGCCACGGGAAGCCGATATAGCACAGTCCGGGGACCGGTGACCGACATCCGTCGTGCAGGACGGTGCCCCTCTCGTCCAAGACAGGAAGGTGCACCCAGGACAGGTCCCCGGTGAAGCCGGTGGCCCAGATGATGCTGGTGACTCCGGCCGCGGTGAGGTCGAGCTCCCTGACGTTGGTCGACTCGAGCGACCAGGCGCGGGGGTCCGACACCCGGGCGGGTGCCTCGATCGCCTGCCTCGCGATGTACTCGTCGGCGATCCCTTCGAGCCGGGCTGCCACCCGGTCGGCGTACGTGGCGTTCTCGTGCACGGATCCGCCGAAGGCCAGCCGCTCGCCTGCCACGTCCTCGAGCCGGCCGAGCAGCGTCACTCCCAGGCCGGAGAGGATACCCAGGTCCAGGTCGCGCCCACCGGAGGCGACGACGGGGAAAGCGGTGCGGGTGTCCGCCGGATCGTCCAGGTCTCCCGGTTTCAGGTCCCACCAGCCGCAGTCGGCGAGCCAGGCGACGAGCTCTCGGCCGCGGTAGACCCATGGATACCGGCCGACCCGGCTCGTTGCCAGGTAGACCCGCCGCCCGCTGCGGGCGAGGTCCTCCGCGACCTGGCAGCCCGACTGGGCACCACCCACCACGAGCACCGCCCCCACGGGAAGCCGAGCGGGGTCGCGGTAGTCCTTGACGTGGATCTGGAACATCCGGGCCGGAACCCGCTCTGCCAACGACGGTTTCCTGGCGACGTTCAGCAGCCCGCTGGCCAGCACGACGGTGGCTGCCTCGACCTGGTGCCCGGAGGTCCGGACGACGAAGTCCACTCCGTCGTGGTCGAGGCCGCTGACCGGTGTCTGCGTGCGGACGGGAAGGTCAGCCGCCTGCTGACGGAGAAGCTGCACGACTTCGTCGCGACTCGAGAAGGAGGTGGGTTCGACGGTGCCCAGGGCCGTGTTCATCCAGCCGGGGGTGTTCAGCCGGAAGCTGTCCCACCGCTGGTTCCGCCAGGTGTCCGCCACGTCACGGCGCTCGAGGACCAGGTGGTCGACCCCGGCCTCGGCGAGTGCGGCGCTCACGGTGAGGCCCGCCGCACCCGCGCCGACAACCACGCAGGGGCTTCGCATGTGTTCATTGTGCTCATCGGAAGGGCACACTGTCGTCATGGTCCCCGGTGTCGCATCGATCGCGTCGCGGCGGTGAAGGCGGTCGTCTACTCCGCCTACGGGGCGCCCCCGGCGCTGATGGTGATGCCCGAACCGGACTGTCCGGACGACGGGGCGGTCATCGCTGTCGGTGCCACCGGGGTATGCCGGTCCGACTGGCATGCCTGGAAGGGTCACGAGCGGGTTCCGTTGCCGCACATCCCCGGTCACGAGCTCGCCGGTGTGATCGCCGAGGTCGGACCGGACGTCACCCGCTGGCGGGTCGGGACGCGGGTGACCGTGCCGTTCGTCTGTGGGTGCGGGGTCTGCGAGTACTGCGTCGCCGGGGAGGCCCAGGTCTGCCCACACCAGACGCAGCCAGGTTTCACCGGACCCGGCTCCTTCGCGGAGCGGGTTGCCGTCCACGCAGCGGATGCGAACCTGGTGGCGCTCCCGGACGCCGTCGACGCCGTCACCGCGGCTACCCTCGGATGCCGATTCGCGACGGCGTTCCGGGCGCTCACGGCGCACGGACGGCTCGGTCCGGGGGACTGGCTCGCCGTACACGGCTGCGGCGGCGTGGGACTGTCGGCCGTCATGATCGGCTCGGCCCTCGGGGCCAGGGTGGTCGCGGTCGACATCTCCACACCGGCATTGGCGCGGGCCAGCGACCTCGGTGCGGAGTACGTCGTCGACGCCGGCCGGGAGCACGACCCGGTGGCAGCCATCCGGGCGATCACCGGCGATGGTGCCCAGCTCTCGGTCGACGCCCTCGGGTCGCCGTCCACCGCCGTCGCGTCCGTGCGCTGCCTTCGCCGCCGGGGCCGACACATCCAGGTCGGTCTGCTGCTCGGCCCCGACGCCTCACCGCCCATCCCGATGGACCGGGTCGTCGCGCAAGAGCTGGAGATCTACGGCTCACACGGGATGGCGGCTCACGAGTACCCGGCGATGCTTGCGCTGATCGCTGACGGGACGCTCCAGCCGGCCCTCCTGGTGGGCACCATGATCGGGCTGGACCAGGCGCCAGCGGCGCTGATGGCGATGGACAGGCCGTCCCCCACCGGGGGGATGACCGTCATCGAGGTCAGCGGCGCCGGTTGAGCCCGGTCGTGGAGCTGCGGGATGACCGGCCACCGGCCGTAGCGCACCGGCGCTGGCTGGATGAAGAGCGTGGGGTCAGGCGTCGAGCTTGCGCTGGAACTCGACGCACAGCTCGACCGGTTTGAACCCGAAGCGCTCGTTGATCGCGACCATCGGCCGGTTGGTCTCGTGGTTCTGCGTATGGATGGCTGTCCGGTCCGGGTGGTCACGCTGCGCCGCGCGGAGGTTGTGCGCCTTGAGGGCGAGCCCGAGTCGGTGCCCACGGTGGGCCTTCAGCACGATGGTGGCCCACTGGTGCATCTTGTCGCTGTCCGCCGGTACGCCGATCGTGCTCACGCCGACCGCAGCACCTGTCTGGTCGATGGCGACCGTCTCGTAGCGCCGCAGGCCCGACTTCTTGTTGCGGGCGTCCGTCTGGCGCCGTATCTCGGGAGTGACCTGCTCGGCCTCGAAATCGAGGTCGCCCGTCGGCGCGTCGATCGCCAGCTGGTTGAGCACATGGCAGACCGACGGAAGCAGATCTGCTGGCACGGTGTCCGTGAACGTCTCGACCCGGTAGCCGATGTGGTGCGCCTCGGCCTCGGCGATCCAGGCGTCCAGCTGTGCCTCCGGGATCGGCAGCTCGGCCCGCCTGGCGACCTCGACACTCGCCGGCACGAACCCGCGCTTCTCGGCGAAGCGACGGTAGGGGTGGTCCTCCCGACGGTCGAAGCCGTAGGTCGCCTCGGCCAGCAGGGCGGTGCGGTCGAGGCGCGCCGCATGCTCGACCACGTGGTCGACGAGCGCGCTGCCGATACCTTGGCCTCGCCGGTCCGGGGCCACATACACGCCGGTGTAAGCCTTCTCGGTGTTGTCGAGCAAGGGATAGAAGGTGAACGCCGACCCGACGAGCTGTCCGTTCTCGCCGTCCTCGAACGCTCCGAAGACGTGGATGTCCTCGGCGTCGCTGGGCTCGGCGAGGAACGCCCGCATCTCGGGCTCCGACCAGATCGGCCGATCCGCGTTACCCGCCAGCTCGGCCTCCCGGAAGGCAGTGTAGAAAGCGTGACACTCCCCGTCGTTCTCGAGGTCCACCGTGCGGATGTGCATGAGGGCGAGCGTAGGCACCGCGGGTGTACGAGAGCCATTGGTTTTCGGCTTGCCTCGGTTCGAGGTGGTAAGGAACGTAACGGCCGTCGGTTCGGATGATCTCGTGGTCGCGGGGCCCGGAACGCCGGTGAGCGGTGGTCAGAGCTTGCGGAGCCGGACGTAGCGCACCGAGTGGTCACGGTCCTTGCGCAGGACGAGGGTCGCCCGGCTGCGTGTCGGGGCGATGTTGCGCTTGAGGTTCGGGCCGTTGATCTCGTCCCAGATGCGGTGCGCCTCCATGACGGCCTCCGGCTCTGCCAGGTGCGCGTAGCGCTGGAAGTACGACGCCGGGTCGCGAAAGGCGGTTTCGCGCAGCCGGAGGAAACGCTCGGTGTACCACCGCCTGATGTCCTTCGTCGCCGCGTCGACGTACACGGAGAAGTCGAAGAAGTCGCGCACCGCCAGACTCACGCGTCCGTCGGAGGAGACGCGTGCCGGTTGCAGGACGTTGAGGCCCTCGATCAGCACGATGTCCGGATGCTCGATCACCTGGTGCTCGTCGGGCCGTACGTCGTACTCGAGGTGCGAGTACACGGGGGCCTCGACACGATCCTTGCCGGACTTGATGTCGATGACGAACCGCAACAGAGCCTGGCGGTCGTACGACTCAGGGAAGCCCTTCCGGTTCAGCAGTCCGCGACGCTCGAGCTCCGTGTTCGGGTAGAGGAACCCGTCGGTCGTCACGAGGGAGACGTTCGGGTGTTCGGGCCAGTGCGCGAGGAGCTCGCGGAGCAGCCGGGCGGTCGTCGACTTGCCGACCGCAACCGAACCGGCGATCCCGATCACGAAGGGCGTCCGATCCGGCTGGCGCGACCGCAAGAAGAGCTGGGTCTCCCGGTAGAGCGCGCCCACGTGGCGCACGTAGAGGCTCAGCAGCCGCGAGATCGGCAGGTAGACGTCGGCGACCTCGTTGAGGTCGAGCTCCTCGCCCAGGCCGCGCAGCCGCTCGACCTCTGCCGCCGATAGCGGCAGCGTCATTGCCTCGGCGAGGGCAGCCCAGTCGGCCCGGTCGAGCTCGACGTACGGCGACGGCTCCTCGGCGGGCATGGCCGACATTGTGCCGCGCCGGGGCAGACCTGCCCGCCGTGGGTAGGCTGAGCGGGTGTGCGGCATCGTGGGCTACGTGGGCGGCAAGCCGGCCCTCGAGATCGTCATTGAGGGCCTGCGCCGCATGGAGTACCGCGGCTATGACTCCGCGGGAGTCGCTCTCGTCGCCGACGGGGCCCTCTTCACCGCGAAACGTGCCGGCAAGCTCGGGTGTCTCGAGATAGCGCTCAAGGAGGCCCTTCCCGGCGGTGAGCCGCCCGCCGCGACAACCGGGATCGGGCACACCCGCTGGGCGACGCACGGAGCACCCAACGACCGGAACTCCCACCCGCAGGTGGGGTCCGAGGGCCGGGTCGCCGTCGTCCACAACGGCATCATCGAGAACTTCGCCGGCCTGCGGGTGGAGCTCGAGAGCAAGGGCCGCGAGATGGGCTCCGACACGGACACGGAGATCGTCGCCCAGCTGCTCGAGGTCGAGATGGCCAAGGGGAAGGACCTCACGACCGCGATGCTGGCGGTCTGCAGGCGGCTGGACGGGACGTTCACGCTGGTCGCCGCGAGCCGCGACTGCCCCGACACGGTGGTCGCGGCGCGCCGCAACTCGCCGCTCGTCGTCGGGCTCGGCGAGGGCGAGACGTTCGTCGCGTCGGACGTCTCCGCGTTCATCGACCACACCCGGTCGGCCATGGAGCTCGGTCAGGACCAGGTGGTCACGATCAGCCGGGACGGTGCCGTGGTCACGGACTTCGTCGGCAGACCCACGACGGGAAGGCGCTTCCACGTGGACTGGGACATCTCTGCGGCCGAGAAGGCGGGCTACGACTACTTCATGCTCAAGGAGATCGCCGAGCAGCCGAAGGCGGTCGCCGACACGCTCCTCGGCCGGTTCAGCCATGAAGGACGCCTGCAGCTCGACGAGCTGAGACTGTCCGACGAGGACCTGCGGGAGATCGACAAGATCATCATCATCGGATGCGGTACCGCGTTCCACGCGGGCCTGCTGGCCAAGTACACGATCGAGCACTGGACCCGCATCCCCTGCGAGGTCGAACTGGCGTCGGAGTTCCGCTACCGCGACCCCATCATCGACCGCGACACGATGGTGATCGCGATCAGCCAGAGCGGCGAGACGATGGACACGCTGATGGCTCTGCGGCACGCCAGGCAGCAGCGGGCGAAGGTGCTCGCGATCTCGAACACCAACGGGTCGACGATTCCGCGCGAGGCGGACGCGGTCGTCTACACCCACGCCGGCCCCGAGATCGCGGTTGCTTCGACGAAGGCGTTCCTCACGCAGATCGTGGCGTGCCACCTGATCGGGCTGTACCTCGCGCAGGTGCGGGGCACCAAGTATGTCGACGAGATCGCGGCCACCTACTCGGAGCTCGAGCGGGTGCCGGCTGCCATCCGTGAGGTCCTGAGCACCGTGGAGCCGGTTCGCGAGCTGGCGCGGGAGCTCGCTGGTGCCAAGTCGGTGCTGTTCCTGGGACGACACGTCGGCTACCCGGTTGCGTTGGAGGGGGCACTGAAGCTCAAGGAGCTCGCCTACATGCATGCCGAGGGCTTCGCCGCAGGCGAGCTGAAGCATGGCCCGATAGCCCTTGTAGAGAAGGGGCTTCCAGTCTTCGTCGTGGTGCCTCCTCGCGGTCGGGGCGTGCTCCACGACAAGGTCATCGGCAACATCCAGGAGATCCGGGCACGCGGGGCGCGCACGATCGTCCTCGCGGAGGACGGCGACGACGACGTGGCGGCGTACGCCGACAACCTGGTGCGACTTCCGCGGGTCCCGACCCTTCTGCAACCGATGGTGTCGACCGTGCCGCTTCAGGTGTTCTCCTGCGAGATGGCGACGCAGCGCGGGCACGACGTCGACCAGCCCCGAAACCTCGCCAAGTCCGTCACGGTCGAGTAAATGATCGTCGGCCTGGGCATCGACGTGGTCGACGTCGAGCGCTTCGCGACGACTCTCGAACGCAGACCGGCTCTGCGGGAGCGGCTGTTCACTGCGACGGAGAGGGAGCGCCCGTTGGCCTCGCTGGCGGCCCGCTTCGCGGCGAAGGAGGCCCTGGCCAAGGCGCTCGGCGCTCCAAGCGGGATGCACTGGACTGATGCGGAGATCCGGACCGACGAGACGGGTCGTCCGTCGCTCACCATGAGCGGGACCGTGGCGAGGCGGGCCACGGACCTGGGTGTCGCCAGTGCTCACGTCTCGCTGTCTCACGACGCCGGGATTGCCTCTGCCGTGGTGATCCTGGAGGGTTGACGAATGCCTCGTCATGCCCACACCGTCGACCAGGTGCGTGCCGCCGAGTCGGCGTTGATGGCCGCCCTTCCGCCGGGGACGCTCATGCAACGTGCGGCAGCGGGGCTGGCGGCCGCGTGCGCCGGCTTCCTGGGCCGGGTCTACGGCGCCCGGGTCCTCGTTCTCGCTGGTTCGGGCGACAACGGCGGCGATGCGCTCTTCGCCGGGGCGATGCTGGCGCGGCGGGGCGCCCGGGTGTACGCCTTGGGGCTCAGTGACCATCTTCACCCGGAGGGCCTTGCCGCGTTGCGCTCCGTCGGCGGGGTGCTGGTGGCGGAGGTGCCGCGGTACGTCGACCTGGTCCTTGACGGCATCGTCGGTATCGGCGGCAGCGGCGGGCTCCGCCAGCCGGCCGCGCGCGTGGTGGCAGGGCTCTCCGCTCCCGTCGTCGCCGTCGACGTGCCCAGCGGCGTCGGCGTCGACACCGGTGAGGTGGACGGCGCCCACGTCAATGCCAGGCTCACGGTGACCTTCGGCACGCACAAGGTGGGGCTTCTCGTCGACCCGGCGTCCGCCGCTGCCGGCTCGGTCGAGCTCGTCGACATCGGCCTCGGACCCCACCTCGGGGAACCAGCGGTGGAGGCACTGCAGCACGACGACGTACGACGGCTGCTCCCGCTGCCCGGACACGAGTCACAGAAGTACTCGCGCGGCGTGGTCGGGGTCCGGGCGGGGTCCGCCCAGTACACCGGCGCCGGGGTGCTCGCCGTCGGGGCGGCGGTCCGGGTGGGCCTCGCGGGGATGGTCCGGTACGACGGTGCTAGCGCCGACCTGATCAGGGCACGCTTCCCGGAGGTGGTGATCGGCAGCGGGCGGGTGCAGGCCTGGGTCGTCGGTTCCGGTCTCGGCGACGCCGCCGGGAGCGTCCTGCCGGATGTCCTCGAGCAGGGCCTGCCGACCATCGTCGACGCGGACGCCCTGAGACACCTGCCGCAGCGCGTCGACGGGCCTGTCGTGCTGACTCCGCACGCCGGCGAGCTCGCCGGGATGCTCGGCACGGGGCGCGCGGACATCGAGTCGCACCCGCTGGAATCTGCCCGCACCGCGGCACAGCGGTGGCGGGCCGTCGTCCTCCTCAAAGGCTCCCGCTCGCTCATCGCGGCCCCTGACGGGCGCGTCCGGGTCAACCCGACAGGTGTCGGATGGCTCGCGACCGCCGGCGCCGGAGACGTCCTCTCCGGGGTCATCGGGGCGCTGCTGGCCGCCGGTCTCTCGCCGTACGACGCCGCATCGGTGGGCGCCTACCTGCACGGGGCAGCCGCCACCCTTGCCTCGGGTGGAGGACCGATCACGGCGTCCGACCTGCTCGAGACGCTCGCGCAGGCCGCCGGATAGGCCGGTCGGCCGAGCCCAGGACCGGGCCCGATACCCGCAGAACCGGACATGCAGGACGCCACGTCGCCCGCAGCGCCGCCCGGATGAGGCACAATGCTTTGGTGTCCTACCAGGCGCTGGAGATCCGAGCGCACGACCTGGGGAGCGCCCTGCGGCGCTCGCCGGCCGCGCTCGCGGCAACGCTGGCAGGCTGCCTCAGCCTGATCTGGGCGGCTCTGCCGCCGGTCGGCAGTGACCTTGCTGCGCAGGTCGCGCACGCAGAGTTCTTCGGTCGCTCCGGCTGGCTCCCCATCGACATGAGGTGGTTCGGCGGGACGGACGTCTTCAGCTACAGCCTGCTCAGCCCACCCCTGATGGCGGTGCTCGGCGTGACCCTGTTCGGGATCCTCACGACCGTCGCCGCCAGTGGACTGCTGGGCCTGCTGCTGGAGAAGTGCGCGGTGCCGCATCCCCGGGCGGCTGCGATCGTCGGCGCGGGCTGCTTCGCTGCGAACCTGATGGTGGGCAGGCTGACGTTCGCCCTCGGGGTCGGCGTGGGTCTGGCCACCCTGCTCGGGCTGTGGCTGGAGGGCCGGTGGCGCCTCCCGCTGCTGGTGCTGGGCACGGTGCTTACCTGGGCGGCGAGCCCGTTGGCGGCGTTGTTCCTTGCGATGGTCGGCGTCGCGTTGGTGGCGCGCAGGAGGGTCGCGGTTGGCTCGGCCCTCGTCATGACCGGTGGCCTGGTGCTGCTGGCCTCCGCCGGGCTCGGTCAGAGCGGTGTGATGCCAATGGCGGCTGACGACCTGGCGCGGGGAGTGTTGGCCTGCATCGTGGTCGCTGTCGTCACGCGATACCACCTGGTGCGGATCGTCGCTGCGCTGAGTGGGCTGTCGCTCATCTTCGCGTACTTCGTTGCGACACCGGTCGGGGTCAATGCCGTCCGCTTCCCGGCGATCTTCGCGGTCCCGGTGGCGCTGGCGACATCGCGGATGCGCTGGCGGGCCCTCATCCCGGTGCTCGCGGTGACCTTCCTGCTGATCCCCCCGATGACGCTCGGTGACGCCATCGTCGGGCAGCCGGCCAACCAGGCCCAGTTCTTCACCCAGCTCAACCACCAGCTCGCCACACGTCATCTCACCGGCCGAGTCGAGGTCGTGCCCACCGCGGACCGGTGGGAGTCGGTGTACGTCGCGGGCCATGTGCCGCTGGCGCGCGGTTGGATGACTCAGGTCGACAGGGCCCGCAACGAGCTGTTCTTCGACCCCGCACTCATGACAGCCGCCAACTACGAGAAGTGGCTGTGGCGCAACGGCGTCCAGTACGTCGCGCTCAGCGACGCGCCCCCGGCCGCCGCCGGGGCGACCGAGGAGGCGCTCATCCAGCAGGGTCTGCCCTATCTGAGCGTCGCGTGGGTGGGTCGGGACTGGACGCTGTACGCCGTGCAGAACCCCACCACGACTGTCAGCGGCGCAGACCTCGTGTCACAGAACGGCAGCGCCGTGACCTTCCGGACGTCGGCTCCCGGAGAGGTCACGATCCGCGTCGAGTGGTCCCGTTGGCTCACGCTGAACGGGCCCGGGGCCGCCTGCCTGACGCCCTTGAAGTGGTGGACGCAGGTCCAGGTGCACCGGCCAGGGACGTATGTGCTGAGCAGCTCGTTGCTGCCCGGGAACGCGGCTGCCCAGTGTCAGCCCCGATAGCGCCTTCTGCAGGACGTAGCTGACCACCCCCGATCGGCGAGACGGCGCAGAGCGAGCACTCACGGCGCGCCCGGCGTCGTCGCACCCCTACCACCTATGCCTTGCGACAATGGTGTGATGACGACGCCGGCCGACGACCCGCCCGCAGGGGTGCGTGCCGAGGCGGTCGTCGACCTGTCGGCCATCAGCGCCAACACGGCGGGGCTGCGCGACCACGTCGGCGGCCGTGACCTGATGGCCGTCGTCAAGGCGGACGGCTACGGTCACGGAATAGTCGAGTCCGGCCGCGCTGCGCGCGAGGGTGGCGCCGGCTGGCTCGGGGTCGCCCTGCTCGACGAGGCCTTGCAGCTGCGGGCGGCCGGCGACTCGGGACCGATTCTGTCCTGGCTCGCGGTCCCCGGGGAGCGTTACGCCGCCGCACTGGCGGCAGACGTCGACGTGTCGGCATACTCGGTGGCCCAGCTAGACGAGATCTGCGCCGCTGCCCGCGCCGCCGGTACGCGGGCCAGGGTCCAGCTGAAGCTCGACTCCGGGCTGGGTCGGGGCGGTGCACACCCGGACACCTGGGCCTGGCTCGTCGACTCCGCCAAGGCCGCCCAGGACGCCGGGCTGGTCGAGATCACCGGAGTCTGGTCGCACCTCGCGTGCTCCGACGAGCCCGACCACCCGTCCGTCAAGGCGCAGATCCTCGAATACGAGGCGGGGGTCGAGTGCGTGGTCGCTGCCGACCTGCAGCCGCAACACCTCCATCTCGCGAACTCCGGCGCGGTGCTGGCCCTTCCCGACACGTGGTTCACCATGGTGCGACCCGGCATCGCGCTCTACGGCGTCTCGCCGTTCGCCGACGGCTCGAGCCCGGTGCCGTTGCGGCCGGCGATGCGCCTGGAGGCGGACCTCGCCCTGGTCAAGCGGGTTCGCGCCGGCCAGGGGGTCTCCTATGGACACACGTACACGACGACCTCGCCCACGACGCTGGCCCTGGTCCCGCTCGGGTACGGGGACGGGATCCCACGCCATGCCTCCAACCGTGGGCCGGTGCTCGTCAACGGCGAGACCTTCACGATCTCGGGCCGGGTGTGCATGGACCAGTTCGTGGTGGACATCGGTGACCACGTTGCCCGCGCCGGAGATCGCGTCGTGCTCTTCGGCGACCCGGATCAGGGTGCGCCGTCTGCGCGGGACTGGGCGGTCGCCGCGGACACGATCGGCTATGAGGTCGTCACCCGGATCGGCGCCAGGGTGCCGCGGCGCTATCTCGGAGGCCACTCATGAGCGAGTCGCCGGTCAAGCGCTATGCCGGCCTGGCGGGCGCGCTCGTCGGCGTCGTCGCCGCGGGTACGACGGCCGGCGTCCTTGCCCAACGCAGGAGGATGGCCCGCCGGCATTCCGGGACGGAGGTTCCGCTGGGGTCGCTGCGTGGCGAGCGCCGTACCGTGATGACGACGGACGGGGTCGCGCTCTATGCCGAGGTCGACGAGCCCGAGTCCGAGCCCGCCACGGGGTCTCCGACCGTCGTCTTCGTCCACGGCTTCGCGCTGAACCTCGACAGCTGGCACTTCCAGCGCCTCGCGCTGCGTGAGGAGCACCGGCTGGTGCTCTACGACCAGCGCTCGCACGGCCGATCCGGACGCTCCCGCCGCGAGAACTCCACCATCGACAGGCTCGGCGAGGACCTGGGTCTGGTGATCGACGAGCTGGCACCGGAGGGACCTGTCGTGCTCGTGGGGCATTCGATGGGCGGTATGACGATCCTCGCGCTGGCCAACCTCTATCCGGAGTGGTTCGGCGACCGAGTGGTCGGCGTCGCCCTGGTGTCCACGTGCGCGGACGGCATGGGGGACATCGCTTTCGGGCTGCCACCCGGCCTTGCGCGCATGCTCAACGACGCCTCACCGTCGATGTTGACCCTGCTGGCTCGGGCCCCCAAGCTCGTGGAGCGGGGACGTCGCCTCGGCTCGGGGTACGCGTCCGCACTGACTCGACGCCTGGCCTTCGGCGGAGCCGTGCCGCAGGAGTACGTCGACTTCGCGGACTCGATGCTGTCGTCGACCCCGATCGACGTGCTGGCGAACTTCTACCCCGAGTTCGCGAGACTCGACAAGACCCGGGTGTTCCTCACCGACGCGTGGCCACCCACCACGATCATCTGCGGTGACAAGGACCTGCTGACCCCAGTGGCGCTCAGCCGCCGGATGGCGCAGGCACTCCCCGCGGCCCGCCTCATCGAGATCCCGGACGCCGGTCACCTCGTGATGATCGAGCGCTACCAGGTGGTGGACGATGAGCTCGCCCTGCTGCTCAAGACGGTGCAGTCCGGATGACCGCCGGCAGGGCGGGAGGCGCATCGTCGGCGCCGCCGCTGGAGGTGGCGGCGTTGAGCGCAGGCGAGACCCGGGCCGTCGGCAGGCGTCTCGCGAGCCTGCTCACGGGCGGGGACGTCGTCGTCCTCAGCGGGGAGCTGGGGGCGGGCAAGACGACGTTCGCGCAGGGCATCGGCGCCGGGCTCGGGGTGCGCGGCGACGTCACCTCTCCGACGTTCGTGATCTCCCGGGTCCATCCTTCATCGGGTGGCGGCCCGGCGCTCGTCCACGTCGACGCCTACCGCCTGCACGGGTCGGCGGAGCTCGACGACCTCGACCTGGACGAGACTCTCGAGCAGGCGGTCACGGTCGTCGAGTGGGGCGACGGCCTTGCCGAGACGCTGTCGGAGAACCGGGTCCGCGTCCATCTCAGCAGACGCCGTACCCGCGATGGCGACGACGAAGGCCCGGCGCTGGCGACCGCCGACCTCGACACCGACGACGAGCCGCGAGAGATCACGCTCGAAGGGGTCGGGCCCCGCTGGGCAGGTGTGCCGCTGCACCAGGTCGCCGCCGAGGGGCGCGGGGAGGCCCGGCCCTAGGCCGGCCGGCGCCATGTTGCTCGCCCTCGACACCGGCACCAACGCCGTCACCGTCGCCGTCCACGACGGTACCGCGACCCTCGCCGAGTCGACCGTCGAGGACCGGCTCCGGCACGGGGAGCTTCTGGCCCCCGCGATCGACCGGGTCCTGCACGACGCAGGAGTCGACGCGAGGGCCCTCACGGGCATTGCCGTCGGGGTGGGCCCGGGCCCCTACACGGGGTTGCGGATCGGACTCGCCACCGCCACCGCAATGGGAGCCGCTCTCGGCATCGAGGTTCTCGGCTTCTGCACGCTCGACGTGGTGGCGTATGCCGTGCAGGTGACCGGGCCGTTCCTGGTTGCCACCGACGCCCGGCGCAAGGAGGTGTACTGGGCGGCCTATTCGTCGCCCACCCAGCGCTCGGGCGACCCGGCTGTCGACCTCCCCGCAACCGTGGCGACCCTGCTGCCGGTCGCCGGGAACGGCCCCTTGCTCTACCCCGCCGACTTCCCGAACCGCGTCGAACCCCACCTGCCGCGTGCCGCCGACCTGGCCCGGCTCGTCGCATCGGGTGCCGCCCGGGCGATGCCCACGGTGCCGCTGTACCTCAGGCGGCCGGACGTCGCCGTACCCACGGCCGCCAAGCGTGTGACATGACCGGAGCCGGCTCACTGGTGACGGTCCGCGACGCGTCTGCACGCGACCTCGACCCCCTCAGCCTGCTCGATGCGGCACTTTTCGGGGTGAATGCGTGGTCGCGGGCCGCGATGAGCGCCGAGCTCGAGGCTGCCGGCGACACGCGGATCATGCAGGCCGCCGTCTCGGAGGGTGTTCTCTGCGGATATGGCGTGCTGATGGTGATCGCGGACACCGCGGACCTGGTACGGGTCGCGGTGGCGGCCGAGCACCAGCGTCGCGGCATCGGTTCCCGCCTGGTCGAAGCCCTGGTCGGCCGCGCCACCAGCGCCGGATGCGCCCAGATGATGCTCGAGGTGGCCTGGGACAACGCGCCGGCGTCGGCGCTCTACCGCCGCCATGGCTTCGCTGAGATCGGGACCCGCCGCGGCTACTACCCGGACGGCACCGACGCCGTCGTGATGCGGCTGGAGCTGTCGCGCCAGGCACGCGCAGAAGGCCGGCCCCCTCAGTGAGGTCGGGCAACCGGACGCACGAGCCACGCGTTCTTGAAGTGAGAGCGTCCCGGTCGCGGCGGCGCGGCGGGAGGGCGACGTGGCACGGATCGGGAGTCGGTACGTCGGGGGGCTGTCCGCACTCGTCGTCCTCGCCGCCCTGGGCTGCCAGCCGACCACCCCGTCGGCCGGAGCGCCGTCGCAGCCGACGTCGAAGGTGCAGCTCGACCCCGAGGCGGCCGTGCGGCCGGCGGACCGTCCTACCGGCTGGGGGCCGACACAGGGCGAGTGGCGGGCAGCGCAGCATGCCGTGTCCCGACTCTCGGACGCTCGGCTTGCGGGCCAGGTCATCGTCGCGACATACCCCGGAACCGCGGCCCCGGCGAGCCTCGTCGAGAGGTACCACCTCGGCGGCGTGATCGAGCTGACCGACAACATCGCGAGCGCCGGCCGGCTGGTGTCGACGAACGAGCAGCTGCAGGAGTCTGCACATCGCGGCTGGCCGCTGGTCATCTCGACCGACCAGGAGGGCGGGATCGTGCAGCGGGTCGGTCCACCGCTGACCCAGTTCCCGACGTTCATGAGCTATGGCGCCGCCGACGACCCGGCCCTCACCACAGCCGCCGCCCGGGCCAGCGGCGACGAGCTCCGGGCGGCCGGCTTCACGATGGTGTTCGCACCCGACGCGGACGTGACGATCGGACCCGCCGACCCGACGATCGGAAGCAGGTCCGCCGGCGGCGGGCCCGCAGCGGTCGCCACGCAGGTCGTCGCGGCGGAGCGGGGCTACCAGCGTTCGGGAATCGTGTCGGTCATCAAGCACTTCCCCGGCCACGGCTCCGTGACGAGCGACAGCCACGACACGCTGCCGGTGCAGGACCGCAGCCTCGACCAGCTCGAAGCGCGCGACTTCGCGCCGTTCGCCGCGGCGGTGCGGGCCGGCACCAGCGCCGTGATGATCGGCCATATCGCTCTCACGGCCGTCGACCCTGGTGTGCCGGCCGACCTTTCCAGGGCTGACGTGTCCCTGCTGACGTCTCGGCTCGGGTTCCATGGTCTGGTCACCACCGATGCGTTGAACATGGCGGCCGTCTCGGACACCTTCTCCTCGTCGAGCGCGGCTGTCGAGGCGCTGAAGGCGGGTGCTGACCTGCTCCTGATGCCGGCGGATCTCCCGGCGGCGTACCAGGGCATCCTGGACGCGATCCGGGACGGTTCGCCCCCGCAGCCGCGTCGAGCAGGCGGCTGCGAAGACGGTCGCGCTCATGATGCACGAACAGCATCAGGAGCCGCCGGTCGAGGCTGCGATCGGCGCGCATGACGCGTTGTCCCGAAGGGTCTCCGCGCGCGCGCTCACCCTCGTCGCAGGCGCCTGCCGTGGTCCCTACGTCGGCCGAGAAGTGACCCCGGTGGGGGACTCGGTACCGGTGGCGGCGTTCACCCAGGCTGCGAGGGGGGCCGGCCTCGTGGTCGCTCCTGGAGGTACGACGGTCGCGCTCGTCGGCTACGGCTACGGCCCGGCGGACGCCGATGTCGTGGTGAGCCTCGACACGCCGTACGTGCTCGCCGGCTCGCAGGCCAGCGTCGCGAAGCTCGCGCTCTACGGCGCCGACGTCGACGCCATGCGCGCGTTGGTCGCGGTGCTCACCGGGAGGACGGCGGCGCGGGGACAGCTGCCGGTGTCATTCCAGGGGCTCGACGAGGAGCGCGGCTGCTGACCGCGGCGTCCGGGTCAGGATCAGCGTCGCCTGCTCGTCACCACGCAGCCCGAGCCGCCGACGCAGGTCCTCGGGCGTGACGGCCACCCCGCGCTTCTTGATCGTGAGCGCGCCGACGTTGCGGGTGCGCAGCGCCGCCCGAAGCGGCTTCTCTTTGTACGGCAGCACATCGACGACGCGGAACCGCCGCGCGAAGCCGGTGTGGACGTCCTGGTCGGACGACACATAGGCGATGTGTGGGTCGAGCAGCCATCCCTGCACGTCCGCGACGACCGCCGCTACCAGGTGCGCGCGGATGACCGCCGGGTCCGGCTCGTAGACGAAGCCGCCGACGTCGCCGACGGCAGCCGGCTCGGTCGGACCGTCCCGGTCGGTGAGGGAGCGGGTCGGGCCGCCGGCGGTCAACACGGTCGCGCGCCGACGCACCCGCCCAGGCCTCCAAGCCGGCTCCCCTCCGTCGACCGGCGGGCCTGACCAGAGCACGGCCTCCTTCAGCTCACCTCCGAGGCTGACCCACTCGGCCTCGGCATGCGCCGGAATCAGGGCGTGGTCGATGCCGGGCGCGAGCTTGACGACAGCGCGCCGGTTCGAGTCTGCGGCTCCCGTCGACAGCAAGCCCTGGACGAAGTCCCAGCCGGGCGAGAACGCCTTCGGGTCGAAGAGCCGGATCGACCCGTGGCGGCGGGACGGGTCGGCGAAGACGACGTCGTACGTCCTCCAGTCGCTGCTCTCGGCCTCGCCCTGCCGCGCAGCGCCCGGCAGGTCCAGCGCCTCGAGGTTGGCGGCGGCGACCAGTGCCGTGGCCGGGTCCCGGTCCAGGCCGGTGACCCGGAACCCGGCCCGCGCGAACGCGGCCAGGTCCGACCCGATCCCGCAGCCGATGTCGAGGAGGTTGACCCCCCCGCCGCCGGCTCGGGTGGCACGGTGGGTGGAGACTAGTGGGTTCGTCGCCTGCTCGAGGCCAATGTGCGTGAAGTACATCCGCCGGGCGTCCTCGCCGAACGTGGCTGCAGCCGCCCGACGGAGGGCGGCCTGGGTGGTGGCCGCGGCCACCTGCTCGGGTCGGTGGCCCGGGCACGTCCTGCGCAGCCGCTCGCTCAGTGCCAGCGGGTCGGAGCCGTCGTCCGTCATGGCCTCGGCGAGCAGCCGCTGCCCCGTCGGGGTCAGCAGGAACCTGAAAGCGGCGGCATCCACACCGGGCATGTTCGCGCAGGTGTCCGTCCCGGGTCCAGTCAGGCTCGGGCCTCGACGAATGCTGACGGGTTCGGCTTGCCGGGGAGGCCCGACGCGATCGTTGGCGGAGCCGCCTGGGGCAAAAACCGCATTCCGACGGACAACCGGGGGGCGTTGGCACTCGCCGGAGCCGAGTGCTAGATTCGACCTTGGCACTCTCGCAGCGAGTGTGCCAGACGCGAAGGGCTCACGGCACCCGCGACGACGTGTCCGTTCGCACTCCCATCCGAAATCGCACACCTCTCTTATCGAAGTGAAAGGTGAGGTCAGCAAGTGTCTGTAAGCATCAAGCCTCTCGAAGACCGCATTGTCGTTCAGACGAACGAAGCCGAGCAGACCACGGCCTCCGGCCTGGTCATCCCGGACACGGCGAAGGAGAAGCCCCAGGAGGGGACTGTCCTAGCAGTCGGTCCAGGCCGGATCGACGACAGCGGCAACCGAATCCCGCTCGACATTGCTGAGGGTGACACCGTCATCTACAGCAAGTACGGCGGCACAGAGATCAAGTACTCGGGTGAGGAATACCTCATCCTCTCGGCGCGCGACGTGCTCGCCAAGATCGAGAAGTAAGACCACCGAACTCCGGCCGCACTGCGCCCTGGCTGTCCCGCTCAGGGCTCCGGGGCGCAGTCGGCGGAGCCCATCAGATCCGACGGCCCGGCGGCGTGAGCCGCTGTCGACGCCCGGCTGAGACACGAAGGACTCGCACACATGCCCAAGATTCTTGAGTTCGACGAGCGCGCTCGTCGGGCCCTCGAGCGTGGAGTTGACGCGCTCGCCAACACCGTCAAGGTGACCCTCGGCCCCAAGGGCCGATACGTCGTGCTCGACAAGAAGTGGGGTGCGCCGACGATCACGAACGACGGCGTCACAGTCGCCCGCGAGGTCGAGCTCGACGACCCGTTCGAGAACCTCGGCGCCCAGCTCGCCAAGGAGGTCGCCACCAAGACCAACGACGTCGCCGGGGACGGTACGACGACCGCGACCGTGATCGCCCAGGCGATGGTGCACGAAGGCCTCCGCGCGGTGGCCGCGGGTGCCAACCCGATGGACCTCAAACGCGGCATCGAGAAGGGGGTCGAAGCCGTCAACAAGGCCCTCGGCGACCTGGCGCGCGACGTCGAGACGACCGAGGACATGGCGAACATCGCGACCATCTCGGCCCGGGACAGCCGCATCGGCGAGCTGATCGCCCAGGCCTTCGACAAGGTCGGCAAGGACGGCGTGATCACGGTCGAGGAGTCGAACACGTTCGGCACCGAGCTCGAGTTCACCGAGGGGATGCAGTTCGACAAGGGCTACATCTCGCCGTACTTCGTCACCGACAACGAGCGCATGGAGGCCGTCCTCGACGAGCCGTACGTGCTCGTGAACCAGGGCAAGATCACGTCGATCGGTGACCTGCTTCCGCTGCTCGAGAAGGTCGTGCAGTCCGGCAAGCCGCTGTTCATCATCGCCGAGGACGTGGAGGGCGAGGCGCTCTCGACACTTGTCGTCAACAAGATTCGCGGCACCTTCACCGCGGCTGCTGTCAAGGCCCCCGCGTTCGGCGACCGCCGCAAGGCGATGCTGCAGGACATCGCGACGCTGACCGGCGCGCAGGTCGTCACCCCCGACGTCGGGCTCAAGCTCGACCAGGTCGGGCTCGAGGTGCTCGGCAAGGCTCGTCGCGTCGTCGTCACGAAGGACGACACGACGATCGTGGACGGCTCGGGCGACTCGGCCGAGGTGCAAGGCCGGATCAACCAGATCAAGGCCGAGATCGAGAACACCGACTCCGACTGGGACCGCGAGAAGCTGCAGGAGCGGCTGGCCAAGCTGGCCGGCGGCGTCTGCGTGATCAAGGTCGGCGCGGCCACGGAGGTCGAGCTCAAGGAGAAGAAGCACCGGATCGAGGATGCCGTCTCCGCGACCAGGGCCGCCATCGAGGAGGGCATCGTTGCCGGTGGCGGGTCTGCTCTCGTCCACGCCGGCGCCGTCCTGTCCGACGGCCTCGGGCTCTCGGGCGACGAGAAGACAGGCACCAGGATCGTGGCCCGAGCCATCGACGAGCCGCTGCGGTGGATCGCCGAGAACGGTGGCCAGCCCGGGTACGTGGTGGTCGCGAAGGTCCGCGAGGCGGGTCCGGGCAAGGGCTTCAACGCCGAGACGGGTGAGTACGGCGACCTGGTGTCGCAGGGCGTCCTGGACCCGGTCAAGGTGACGCGCTCGGCACTCACGAACGCCGCCTCGATCGCCGGACTGCTGCTCACCACCGAGACGCTCGTCGTCGAGAGGCCGGCCGAGGAGGACAACGGCAGCAACGGCCACGGGCACAGCCACTCTCACTGATCCTCTCCCGGGTCGGCTCCCGACCGGAGCCGACCCGGGTTCCGCCTCCGGCTCGATGCGCGGGATCAGCCGGAGGTGGGTGAAACGGCTGCGTTCGGACAGTGACAACGCCCAGGCGTGAGGTTACTGTTTCCCAGACCGAACGACCTGCCGTGAGCGGGCCTGAGCTTCTCGCGGGCGCCCGTGCAGTCAGGCCCTCGATGCTTCGTAAGGGTTCCTCAGCCGTGCAGCGGACCAGCAAGCCCACGCCTGGTGACCTCAGCACGCTCGCCGCACGAGCCCAGGATGGTGGCCGCGCCGACATCGAGCTGCTGCTGCAGCGCGTACGGGTCGTGGCCCACCGGTACTGCCGGGCGCGGCTGGCCAGCTATCCAGGCGGTATCGACCTGGCGGACGACGTCGCCCAGGAGATCTGTATCGCCGTACTTTCGGCATTGCCCCGTTATCGCAACCGGGGCAAGCCGTTCGAGGCTTTCGTCTACGGGATTGCCGCCCGAAAGGTAGCCGACGCGCTGCGGGCCCTGCACCGCCATCCGATCCCGATCGAGGAGCTTCCCGAGTCAGCCGACGTCCAACCGACGCCGGAGGACCGCGTGGTGATGGCCAGCCAGGTGGCGACCGCCACCGCGATGCTGGACAAGCTGCCGCCCAACCTTCGAGAGATCATGCTGTTGCGGGTGGCTGCGGGTCTCAGCGCCGAGGAGACCGGAGCCGCCCTGGGGATGACGGCCGGAGCCGTCCGGGTCGCGCAGCACCGCGCCCTTACCAAGATGAGGCAGCTTGCCGCTGAGGCGGCAGGAGGAGAGCCATGAGCGAATCTCTGCAGGACCTGCTTGCCACCGAAACCTCCCTGGACCGGCTCGGCTCGCGTGACCTCGACGACGGTGACGATCTGACCCTCGCCTTCCTCGCCATGCTCGTGACCGCGATCGATGAGACGCCGATCCCCGCCGACCCGTTGGCGCCGCTTCGGCTGCAGATGAGCCGGACCCGCAAGGGGGGACTTGCCATCTCTGCCACCGTGGCGCTGATGCTGTCGTCGGCCGGGGTTGCGACGGCGGTGTCC
The DNA here is from genome assembly GCA_033850885.1 of Nocardioidaceae bacterium. Classification (GTDB taxonomy): domain Bacteria; phylum Actinomycetota; class Actinomycetes; order Propionibacteriales; family Nocardioidaceae; genus JAWWPG01. Next base: position 78,680 of record JAWWPG010000016.1, on the reverse strand, counting down.
CACGATCCGCTGGCGCCGCTCAACTACATGAGCAAGTACATGAGCAAGCACGTCTGGAAGCTCGGTCCGACCGGCAGCGGTCAGCTGCCGGGATGGGATATCGAGGGCTCGATGCCGATCTCGACGGTTCCGAGCGGCGTGGTTGCCGGCCCCGGCGACCACATCCCGGGTGGAGGCCCGGCCGGCACGGCGACCGGGGGGTCCGGGAGACACTCTGCTGCCGGTGACACCGCGACGCACGCGGGCGGCAACGGTGGCTCGGGGAGTGCCACGTCCGGACACCCGGGCTGGGGTCACGGCTCGGGGCAGGACGGTGCGTCCCCGCCGAGGACCGCCGGCGGACCTGGGCGGCACTCCGGCCTGCCTGGGCTGCCGAGCCACTCCGGCGACAACCCCGGCGACCGGGGGGGCTACGGAGCCAGCCCCGGTGACCAGAGCGCAAACCCTTCCGGTGGGGGGCACTCGTCCCACCGGGACGGCGTCAACCCTGGCACGCATGGCACTCCCGGCCAGCACCAACACCAGCGCCGTCACCACCGCCATCACCAGCACCGTCAGGGTCCGCCGCCGCCCTACCTGCCTGGCTGGGCCGGTTCGGCTCCGAGCCGAGGTTGACGTTCGGCAGCCTGCCGTCGGTCCGGGCCTGGTCGGCACGCTGTCGGCCGGCCTGCGCCGAGACCAGCTATCGGCCACGCCGGCACCGGAGCGCCCGCCCAAGGTCCGGGGCGCCTCGTACGATAGGCGCATGGACCCCGCCCCCGTGCACGTGCCGCAGAAGTTCGCGACCCTGGCACTGACGTTCGACGACGTCCTGCTCCTCCCGGGCGAGACGGACATGCTGCCGCGCGACATCGACACCACCACGCGGCTGACCCGCGACCTGACGGTGGCGGTCCCCCTGCTGTCGAGTGCGATGGACACCGTGACCGAGTCCCGGATGGCCATCGCGATGGCCCGCCAGGGTGGGCTCGGGGTGCTGCACCGCAACCTGTCGATCAAGGAGCAGGCCAGCCAGGTGGATCTCGTCAAGCGATCCGAGTCCGGCATGATCACCGATCCGGTGACCGTCCGCCCGGACGCGACGATCGCCGAGCTCGACGCCTTGTGCGGGCGCTACCGCGTCTCGGGCCTGCCCGTCGTCGACGACGCCGGCGTGCTGTGTGGCATCATCACCAACCGCGACCTGCGCTTCGTCCCGGTCTCGGAGTGGGGGGAGCGTCTGGTCCGCGAGATCATGACGCCGATGCCCCTGGTCACCGGCCCGGCCGGGATCACGTCCGATGATGCCGCCGGACTGCTCGCCAAGCACAAGATCGAGAAGCTTCCGCTGGTTGACGACGAGGGTCATCTGACCGGCCTCATCACCGTCAAGGACTTCGTGAAGTCCGAGCAGTACCCGCAGGCGTCGAAGGATTCCGCCGGGCGGCTGCTGGTCGGAGCCGCTATCGGGTACTTCGGTGACGCCTGGGCGCGGGCCACGGCGCTCGTCGAGGCCGGCGCCGACGTCCTCGTCGCGGACACCGCGCACGGTCATGTGCGCGTGATGCTCGACATGGTGAAACGCATCAAGACCGACCCGGCGATGCGCGAGGTGCAGGTTATCGGCGGCAACGTCGCCACCCGCGAGGGCGCGCAGGCGTTCATCGACGCGGGAGCCGACGGGGTCAAGGTCGGCGTCGGCCCAGGCTCGATCTGTACGACGAGGCTTGTCGCCGGCGTCGGGGCGCCACAGGTGACGGCCATCTACGAGGCTGCTCAGGTCTGCCGGCCGGCGGGCGTACCGGTGATCGGCGACGGCGGTCTGCAGTACTCGGGCGACATCGCGAAGGCCCTGGTCGCCGGCGCCGACACGGTCATGGTGGGGGCGCTGCTGGCCGGGTGTGACGAGAGTCCCGGAGACCTGGTGTTCGTGAACGGCAAGCAGTACAAGAGCTATCGCGGAATGGGCTCCCTCGCGGCGATGTCCTCTCGCAGCCGACAGTCGTTCTCGAAGGACCGCTACTTCCAGGCTGAGGTCACGAGCGACGACCAGCTCGTCCCGGAGGGCATCGAGGGGCAGGTGCCCTACCGCGGGCCGCTGGCAGCCGTCGCCCACCAGCTGGTCGGAGGACTCCATCAGTCGATGTTCTATGTCGGCGCCCGGACCGTCCCCGAGCTGCAGGAGCGTGGCAGGTTCGTGCGGATCACCTCGGCGGGTCTCAAGGAGAGCCACCCGCACGACATCCAGATGACGGTCGAAGCCCCCAACTACTCGGCGCGCTGAGGCACGACCGACTCCGAGGGGACGCATGGACATCGAGATCGGCAGCGCGAAACGTGGTCGCCGCGCGTACTCCTTCGACGACGTGGCCATCGTGCCGAGCCGCCGCACTCGCGACCCGCATGAGGTGTCCGTCGCGTGGCAGATCGACGCCTATCGTTTCGAGATCCCGGTCGTGGCGGCGCCGATGGACTCGATCATGTCCCCCGAGACCGTCGTGGCGTTCGGAAGGGCCGGGGGGCTCGGGGTGCTCGACCTCGAGGGCCTGTGGACCCGGTACGACGATCCGGAGCCGCTGCTCGACGAGGTGGCCAGCCTGCGGGGCAACGAGGCAACCCGACGGCTCCAGGAGATCTACTCGGAGCCGATCAAGCCCGACCTGATGGTCGGGCGGGTGAAGGACCTGCGGGGCTCGGGGGTCACCGTGGCGGGGGCGCTGTCCCCACAGCTGACGAAGGAGCATGCCCAGTCGGTCATCAAGGCCGGCCTCGATCTCTTCGTGATCCGGGGGACCACGGTCTCGGCGGAGCACGTCTCCGGCAAGGCGGAACCGCTCAACCTCAAGCAGTTCATCTACGACTTGGATGTGCCGGTCATCGTCGGCGGCTGCGCCACGCACCAGGCGGCTCTGCACCTGATGCGCACCGGGGCGGCCGGCGTCCTGGTCGGCTTCGGGGGAGGCGCGGCGCACACCACGCGGACCGTGCTCGGCATCGCCGTTCCGATGGCCACCGCGGTGGCCGACGTCGCTGCCGCCCGACGGGACTACCTGGACGAGTCCGGCGGACGCTACGTCCACGTCATCGCGGACGGCTCGATCGGGCGCAGCGGGGACGTCGCCAAGGCCATCGCGTGTGGTGCCGACGCGGTGATGATCGGATCGCCGCTGGCGCGGGCGATCGAGGCGCCGGGGCGCGGGTTCCACTGGGGCGCGGAGGCTCGGCACTCGCTGCTTCCTCGCGGTGAGCGGGTAGAGATCGGCACCGTGGGCAGCCTGCAGGAGATCCTGCACGGCCCGTCCTCGGTCTCCGACGGGACGATGAACATCGTCGGGGCGCTCAAGCGGTCGATGGCGACGACCGGCTACACCGAGCTGAAGGAGTTCCAGCGGGTCGAGGTCGTCCTGCAGTGACAACGGCCATCACGTCGGACGACCGACGGCTGCCGCGCGAGCCGCTTCGAGTGGCGGCCGTGCAGGCGGTGTCGCGCGCCGGTGACGTCGAGCACAACGTGGCGTCCGCAGCACGCTGGGTGGGGATGGCAGCCGACGCGGGCGCCTGCCTCGTCGTTCTGCCGGAGCTCTTCCTGTCGGGGTACGAGCCGCGCGTCCTGGGTGCGCACCCGGACGCATGCGACGTGACCCCTGACGACGTTCGCCTCGACCCGCTGCGCCAGGCGGCCCGCAGCATCGGTGCCGCGGTGATCGTCGGCGCGTCGCTCAGGCAGCCGGACGGTCGCCGTACCGTGTCGATCCTGGCGGTGGCCGCGGACGGCGAGGCCACGGTGGCGTACTCCAAGCAGCATCTGTGGGACCAGGAACGGATGCTGTTCACGGCCGGCACGTCGGGCGCCGCCGTCATCTTGCACGACTGGCCGCTCGGGCTCGGCATCTGTTACGACGGATGCTTCCCCGAGCACGCCCGCGCCGCCTCCGACGCAGGGGCCCTGGCCTACGTCTGCCCGTCGGCGTACGTCGTCGGCAGCGAGCACCGGCGCGACCTCTACTACGCCGCCAGGGCCCTCGACAACGGCTTCTACGTGGTTCTTTCCGGGCTCTCGGGGCCATGTGGGTCACTCAGCTTCAGCGGAGGTACGGCGATCTACGACCCCCAGGGCCGCCCGGTGGCCAAGGTGGAGGCCGAGGAGGGCATCGCGGTCGCCGACCTCGACCCGCAGGCGGTCGCGGAGGCCCGACGCATCAACCCCTACGACCGCGACCGCCGCGACACGCTCGGCGGCCGCACCAGGACCGTCCTCAACCCCAAGAATGTGACGGCTCAACGGTAGGTTCGTGGGGTGAGACCGGTACCGACGCGGCAGGACTGCGCCGCTCTCGATGCGGCCGACCCGCTCGCGTCGTACCGGGAGGAGTTCGTGATCGAGGACGACTCCCTGATCTACTTCGACGGCAACTCGCTGGGCCGACTCCCGAAGGCAACCGTGCGCCGGGTCGAGCAGGTGCTGACCCGCGAGTGGGGGGCCGGCCTCATCCGATCCTGGCGCGAGGCGTGGATGGAGCTGCCGGCGCGGGTCGGTGACCTGATCGGCGTCGGGCTCCTCGGCGCGGCTCCCGGCGAGGTGGTCGTGTCCGACAACACGACGGTGTCGCTGTACAAGGCGATCAGCGCAGCTCTCGATGCCCGGCCGGACAGGCGGGCCATCGTCATCGACCGCGACGACTTTCCCACCGACCGCTACGTCGTCGAGTCACTGGCTCGACAGCGCGACCTCGACATCCGCTGGATCGACGAGCGCGGCCCCGATGGCGTCACGGCGGACGACCTGCGGGTCGTCATGGACGAGTCGGTGGCGGTCGCCGTCTTGTCGCAGGTGGACTACCGCTCCGCGGCCCTGGTCGACATGGCGGGCCTCACGGCCCTCGCGCACGGTTCGGGCGCGTTGACCGTCTGGGACCTGTGCCACTCGGTCGGTTCCGTCCCGATCGACCTGCATGCCGCCGGCGCCGACCTCGCCGTCGGCTGCACCTACAAGTACCTCAACGCCGGCCCGGGGGGCCCCGCCTTCACCTACGTCAACACCGCGCGCCAGGCCGAGCTCTCCCAGCCGATCTGGGGCTGGTGGGGCCGGGCGGACATGTTCGACATGGCTCAGGGCTACCAGCCGCGGGACGACATCCAGGCCTGGCTGACCGGCACCCCCGGGGTGCTCTCGCTGGCGGCCGTCGAGCCGGGGGCCGACATGATCGTTCGGGCAGGAATCGGCGAGATCCGCCACAAGGCGAAGGCGCTGACGAGTCTCGCGGTCGCCCTGTACGACGGCTGGCTGGCCGCCCGCGGAGTCGGTCTCGCCTCACCCCGTGACGCCGAGCGTCGTGGATCCCACCTGACCTTCACCCATCGCGAGGCACGTCGGCTCACCGACGAGCTGATCAGCCATGGGGTCATCCCTGACTTCCGCAGGCCGGACGGGATCCGGATCGGGCTCGCCCCACTCACGACGCGGTTCGTCGACGTGTTCGACGGGTTGGCGCTGCTGCGCGCGGCTCTGCTCTGAGCAGGTCTAGAACGCGTCGCCTTGCTCGTCGCCCAGCGGTTGCGCCGCACGTGACTGGGTGGTGGCCGCCGCTTCTTTGGCCGCCTCGGGTATCGAGTTCGCGGCCTGGATGGCAGGGTCGGAGTCGAGGACCTCCGCGTCGCCGCCGGCCGGAACGCGGTCGTCCTCGAAGTGGCTCCTGGTCACGTCCGAGGAGAGCAGGTCGCCGTCGTCCAGGGAGAAACCGGTGGGGTGGGAGTCCAGGCGCATGCCCTGCTCGTCCTCGTCGTCGTCCTCGATCTCGTGGATGTGGGTCTTGTGCTCCGATGGGTCGACCTGCGGGCGTACGTCGAGCTGCGGGGCCTCCGGGTTGGCCCACAGCTCCATCAGCCGGTTCAGGTGGTCGTCCATCGTCGTCAGGCTGACCGCCGACTCCCAGTAGTCGCCCGGCTGCAGCTCGCCCTCGATCAGCTGCCGCCAGATCTCGATCAGGGCTGCCTTGTTGGACGACTTGAACACGAAGGCGGGGTTGTCCCCGCCGAGCTCCTTCGCGCCGCCGCGGTGCGAGGTGATGAGTGGGACCCCGTGAGCGACCATCTCCGTCGCGACCTGAGGCAGGTTGTCCTCCCATTGGACCGGGATCATGCCGACATCGACGCCGTCGAGGATCGTCTCCAGCTGTTCATGGGTGTATCCGTCGAAGTGGACGATGTCCGCCATCTGGTCGGAAAGCGCGATCAGCCTCTTCATTGTCACCGGGTCCGCCGTCTTGGCGCCGAGGACGAGCTTGATCCTCGACTTCAGGTCCGATGGGCAGTCCTCCAGCGTTTCGAGCAGGAAGTAGAAACCCTTGTCGCGCCGCATGTAGCCGAGGAAGCAGATCGTCAGCTCGCCCTGCACCTGGAGCTCCTTGCGCAGCTCGGCCCTCGAGAACTGCTCGGCGGCCCGGGTGCCGGCGTACGCCACCGCCATCTTCCCGTCATCGATGCCATGTGCCCTGAGCACGTCGAGCACCCGGTGCGACGTCGCCAGGACCAGGTCGACCTCGTTGTTGATCGTGTTGACGCCTCGCTGTCGTCGTGAGACGAAACGCGTGGCCAGGCTCAGCGAGACGGGCTCGACGGGCTTCATCGGGTTCGTGGGGATCTGGCCGGCGAACTCCTGGTGCTGCCGGTTCTGTTGCATCCGCTTGCGGCGCTTCATCAGCGCCGGGCCGAGCAGCGGGGCCAGCAGGGGGCGGCTGATACGCGAGTAACGGCCACTGCGTAGCTGCCCGTAGATGCGGTAGGCAAGCGCATAGCCCTTGGTGTTAGGGGTGATCTTCGACCGTCTCAGGACACGGGACACCTGGTGGGCGCGCAGCACCTCGTGGGGGTTGGGCAGGTTCGGGATGCAGTTCACGCAGTCGCGACCCTTGTGGTAGTCGCTGCAGTGAACGCGTTCCTCCTTCCACAGGTTCACCTGCGGGCAGACCAAGTAGTAGTTGTGCGCGTAGAGGAGCACCCGGGTGTTGGGGAAACGCTCGTGGATGCGCAGGAACGTGAAGGGGACGCCTTCGAGCGAGTCGAACTGGATGACGTCGAACGGTCCGTGCCGCTCCAGGAAGTCGTGCCACCTCCCGAGCATCTCGCCCTCGTCGAACAGATGCGCCGAGCCGAACGCGTGGTGCCCGGGTGCGATCACCGTCGAGTTGACGACCGTGTAGGACTTGACGCGGGACCCGTGGACGTTGGTCGTGGGCTCGATGCGGATCTGTGGGTCGAGGAAGTCGTGCTCCAGCCCGGAGGTCACCGTGTAGATCTCGTGGTCACTGCTGCTGACGAGGTGCTCGACGAGGTTCTTCTCATAGATCCGGACGCCGCCGCCGCGGCTCTCGATGTCGTCGAACTGCACCCAGTTGTAGAGCAGGATCCTCATTGGCCACTCACCTGTTCCATGGTCAGCCCGGTCTCGGCGGCACCGTTCACGTGGTCAGGCGATGGGAAGTAGTCGTCATAGTTCTTGTAACGGCCCGGTTCGGAGTAGTCGATGATCCTGGCGCGCAGCTCCTCGTCCGGCCTGTCGACGTACAGGAAGTCCGCGAGCTCGTCGATGAGGTCACTCGTGTGGAGAGCGGCCTTCTCGCTGCTGATGAGGAGTACCGGCCGCCGGGTCGCCAGGGCGAACCCCGTGTTGGCGTTCATGACGGCGCTCGTCTCGTGAAGCGACATCCGCCCGTTACGCCGGATGAACTCCCCGTCCCACTGCGCGCGGCTCAGGGCGGTGGCGACGACATCTCGGTAGACGACTACGAAGAAGGCGTTTCGGATCGACTTCGACAGCACCGGAAGATAGGCGGACGCGGTGGGGTACTTCCAGCCCCAGACGTCGAACTCCTCGTTGCGGCGGGCGATCGTCGCCTTCATCTGCCCGAGCGGCTTGTTGTGAAAGGCCTTGTCCTCGTTGTTCCCCTCGGGAATGTCGCCGAGATAGAGGCCGAGCGCCCTCAGGACGCCCGCGATAAGACTGGTTCCGCCCCGCTCCACACCGAACGTCACGTAGGTGCGCTGGGGCGTGGGCTCCGGGAGCGGGTTGAGCAACATGCTCGTCTTGTTGGTCGTTACCGGCTGCACCATCTAGTCCATTCCATTCCATCCCACCTTGTCCGGTGCCATCGTATGGCACCCGGCGTGAACAGGGAGCGACTACCGCCTGCGGTCGAGCGCCATACGCCATCCGTCAGCATGTCGGCGGTGCGAGCCTCCGGGCACCGGAAGAGGTTCCGGCACCTGCGCCCGAAGCGCCGGATGGAATGTTAAGGGCGAGCCACAACCTCTTGCCTCGTGCCGAAAGGATACTTGAGACAGGCCGATTTGTCAGACTCGGCGCTACGCTCGGCAGATGGCCGACCGCCCCGACCCGCCCGACGCGCCGGCGGTCACGCCGGGCGATCCTGAGCTCGACCCGACGGCCACGTATGCCCTGGAGCCTTCCGTCTCCAGGCTCCTGACGGCGCCGCTGGTGGCTTCGTCGGGGCAGTTCTGCACGACGTACGCACCCTTCACCGGCCAGCCGATAGCCGCGATCGCGGTGTCGACCGTGGCCGACGTGGCGCTGGCCTCGCAGCGCGCCAGGGCGGCACAGGCCGAGTGGGCGCGGGTCCCGGTGGTGGAACGCAGCGAAGTCCTGCTGGCGTTCCATGACCTCGTGCTCGACCGCCAGCACGAGATTCTCGACCTCATCCAGCTGGAGGCCGGGAAGGCTCGCAAGCATGCCTTCGAGGAGGTCGCCCATGCCGCCCTGACGGCCCGCTACTACGCGCGGCGGGCGGCGCGCCAGGTCGGGCCGTCGCGGCGGCTGGGACTCTATCCGTGGCTGACCCGGGTGGACCTGCACCGGCAGCCGAAGGGTGTCGTGGGGATCATCTCCCCGTGGAACTACCCCTTCACGATGGCGCTGTCCGACGGCCTCGCGGCCCTGGCCGCCGGAAACGCCATCGTCCACAAGCCCGACTCCCAGACCTGCCTGTCGGCACTCTTCGGGGTCGGGCTGCTCCGGGAGGCGGGGATGCCTGCGGCGGCCTGGCAGGTGGTGGCTGGTGAAGGTCCGGTGATCGGCCCCGCGGTCGTCGACAACGTGGACTATGTCTGCTTCACCGGCTCGACGAGGACGGGGCGGGAGGTCGGCGTACGGGCCGCCGAGCGCCTGGTGGGGGCCAGCCTCGAGCTCGGCGGGAAGAATCCGATGCTGGTGCTCCGCGACGCGGACCTCGACCGGGCCGCTGAGGGTGCCGTCCGGGCATGCTTCTCGTCGGCCGGCCAGCTGTGCGTCTCGATGGAGCGGATGTACGTCGCGGACCAGGTCTACGACCGGTTCCTCGAGAGGTTCCTGCGGCGGGTCGGCGCCATGCGGCTGTCCGCCGGGCTCGACTTCGACGCCGACATGGGCAGCCTCGTCTCGAAGCGGCAGTTCGACACTGTGGTGCGGCACGTGGCGGACGCCAGGGCGAAGGGGGCCCAGGTGCTGGCCGGCGGTCACCCTCGTCCCGACGTGGGGCCGCTCTTCTACGCGCCCACCGTCCTCGCGGAGGTCCGCCCCGGGATGAGCTGCTTCGGCGACGAGACGTTCGGGCCCGTCGTGTCTGTCTATCGGTTCACCGACGAGGCCGAGGCGGTCGCCCGGGCGAATGAGGGCCCGTACGGCCTCAATGCCTGCGTCTTCACCCGGGACACCCGGCGGGGCCGTGCGCTCGCGCAGCGGATCCGATGCGGCACGGTCACGGTCAACGAGGGCTACTCGGCGGGCTTCGGCTCCCTCGACTCGCCGATGGGCGGGATGGGCAGCTCGGGGCTCGGACGGCGCCAGGGGCCGGACGGCATCCTCCGCTTCACGCAGGCGCAGACGGTCGCCACTCAACGCCTGCTGCCTTTCCGGCCGCTGCCCGGCCAGTCGGAGCAGGGGTTCGCCGCGACACTGACCGCGACGCTGAGGCTGATGAAGTGGTTGCACCGGCCATGAACCTCGACTTCGACGTCCTCGTCGTGGGGTCCGGCTTCGGAGGCTCGGTCACCGCCTTGCGGCTCACCGAGAAGGGGTACCGGGTGGGGGTGCTCGAGGCCGGCGCCAGGTTCGACGAGTCGTCGTACCCGAAGACCTCATGGGACGTGCGGAAGTTCCTCTTCGCCCCGGCCCTCGGGTGCTACGGCATCCAGCGGATCGACGTCCTCAAGGACTGCGTGATCCTGTCGGGTGCGGGCGTCGGCGGCGGCTCTCTCGTGTACGCCAACACGCTCTACGAGCCCCTCGACGCGTTCTACCAGGACCCCTCGTGGAGCTCGATCACCGACTGGCGCGCCGAGCTGGCGCCGTACTACGACCAGGCGAAGCGCATGCTCGGGGTCGTCACCAACCCGACGATGACGCCGAGCGACGACGTGATGCGCGCGCTGGCGGACGAGATGGGGGTGGGCGACACGTTCCGGCTCACCCCGGTCGGCGTCCTGTTCGGTGCGCCGGGGGTGACCGTGCCGGACCCGTACTTCGGGGGGGCGGGCCCTGATCGACGGGGCTGCCTCGAGTGCGGCGAGTGCATGACGGGGTGCCGTCACCACGCGAAGAACACGCTCCCGAAGAACTACCTCCACCTGGCGGAGCGCGCCGGTGCCACGGTGCTCCCGCTGACCACGGTCACGCGGGTCGCGCCGCGGCCCGGAGGCGGGTACGACGTGAGCACCGTCCCCACGCGGTCCAGGCCAACCTCGAGAGCGGGCGGGCACGTCGACGCGGCCACCGTCCGGCGGCCGAAGGTGATGAGCGCCGAGCAGGTCGTGATCTCCGCATCGGCGCTCGGAACACAGCGGCTGCTGCACCGGATGCGTGACGAGGACGTGCTGCCGGGGCTGTCTCCCAGGCTCGGTCATCTCACCAGGACCAACTCAGAGTCGATCCTCGGTGCCGTCTCGCGCGACCCGAGCGTCGACTTCAGCCGGGGCGTCGCGATCACGTCGTCGTTCCACCCGGATGCGCAGACGCACATCGAGCCGGTGCGCTACGGACGGGGCAGCAACTCGATGAGCCTGTTGCAGACCGTCTTGACAGACGAGGAGGCGGGCGTGCCGCGCTGGCGGGTCTGGCTTCGCGAGATGTGGCGTCAGCGCCGCGACCTGCGGCACCTGTACGACCTGCGCCACTGGTCGGAGCGAGCCGTGATCGCCCTGGTGATGCAGTCGCACGACAACTCGATCACCACCTACACGCGCCGCAGCCGACTGACCGGCCGTCGCCGGCTCACGTCCCGGCAGGGCCACGGCCGGCCCAACCCGACCTGGATCCCGGTTGCCAACGAGGCGGTGCGGCGAATGGCCCGCCTGGTCCAGGGTACGGCGGGCGGCACCGTCGGGGAGCCGTTCAAGCGGCCGATGACGGCCCACTTCATCGGCGGTTGCGCCATCGGGGACAGCATCGAGTCGGGCGTGGTCGACGGCTACCAGCGTGTTTTCGGCCACCCCGGGCTGCACGTGGTCGACGGGTCGGCCATCTCGGCCAACCTCGGCGTCAACCCGGCGCTCACCATCACCGCCCAGGCGGAGCGGGCGATGGCCTGCTGGCCCAACAAGGGCGACCGCGACCCGCGGCCCAGCCTCGGGTCGCCGTACCAGCGCGTCGCGCCCGTGCCGCCGCACCGTCCCGCCGTCCCGGAAGCTGCGCCGGGTGCCCTGCGGCTGCCCGTCGTCGAGGTCCGTCACGCTGAGCGCTGAACGAGCCGACTACTGGCTCAGGGTGGTCGAGCTCAGCACGATGTCCTTGGTGATCCAGTAGCTGTTGCCGTGCGGCGCCAGGTCGAGGCGCTGTCGCTCCAGCACGACCCGCCCGTCGGAGAAATGGTAGGTGATCTGGTACTCGACGGCCTTCGCACCGGGCACGGCGTGGGCGTGCGCGACGTCGACCGAGTCGATCGAGCCCCAGAAGCTCTCGTAGGCGCCCTTCCCAACCTGCCGCATCGACGGCGCCAGCTCCTGCCAGCCGGTCTTCGTGTCCGCCGGGACAGTGTGGAAGTACGTCGTCACGAAGCTCACCATCGCGCGACCCCCACGCCGGGGCTGTGACGGTGGGGGAGCGGCCGTCGTGGTCGCGGTCGTCGAAGGTGTGTTCGAGGCCGACGAGCCGCCGGCTCCGGAGCCGGTTCCACCGGTGGCTCCAGCAGACCCGTGAGGGCTGCGATGGTGGCGAGGAGTGAGCGGCGGGGTGGCCCGATCCCCAGACCCGTCGGACGTGAGCGCCAACAGCAAAGCGACGCCCCCGGCGACCAGGATCAGGGCAGCCAGCAGCCCGACGGCCACCAGGGCGACGGACGGCCGCCGGGTGGCACGTTCCTCGCCAGGATCAGCCGGCGGCGGCAGTGCCGGCGAGTCAGGTGGGCGGTCCGCGTCGCGCTGCCCAGGCTTCAGAGTGGCGGCGAGAAAGCCGGCTGGATGGTCGTGGATGGTGGTGTCGGTGTAGGCCCGGTCCCGCTCGCGAGCCCGCGCCGCCGTCGCGTCGCTGGGATGGGCGAGCCCTTCCAGGGCGCCGTGGGCTGCGCTCATGGACATCCGGGTGATCGGGTCGGGGTCGAGCATGGCTGCCAGCGTGCTCTTCAGCTCTCCTGCGCCAGCCGGCGGTGGTGGGGGCGGTTCTGTGGCAATCCTCGCCAGCAGAGCCAGCGGGTTCGGTTGGGTTCCGTACGGCGGAGCGCCCTCGATCGCGGCGTACAGGGTGGCTCCGAGCCCCCAGACGTCGGACGCCTGGCTCGGGTCACCTCCCCGGGCCAGTTCGGGTGAGAAGTAGGCGGGGGTGCCGGTCACCAGCCCGGTCTGCGTGAGGCGCGCATCCTGGTGTCCGCGGGCGATGCCGAAGTCGCTGATCTTCGCCAGGTCGTCTGCGCCGACCAGGACGTTGCCCGGCTTGATGTCGCGGTGGACGATACCGAGGGCGTGCGCACTGGCAAGTGCCGCGGCGAGCTGGGCGCCGATGCGGACCACGCGCCGGACCGGTAAGGGTCCGTCCTGCTTCAGGATCTCTCCCAGGGTCCGGGAGGGTACGTACTCCATCACCAGCCACGGGGAGCCGTCATGGTGGACGATGTCGTAGAGGGACACCGCGTTCTCGTGGCTGAGCGCCGCCGACAGCCGGGCCTCTCGCATCGCCCGGACGGTACTCGCCGCCCCTTCGCCCGGCACCGTGCCGATCTGCTTGAGGGCGACGTCACGGTTGAGCAGCTTGTCCCGGCAGAGCCACACCGTCCCCATGCCGCCCCGGCCAACCGGACGGATGACCTCGTATCGCTCAGCGATGACGTCGGGTGGCATGAAACTGACGGTAGAGGACGCGTGGGGCCGGCGCCCTCGCAGCCGGGAGACGGGTCGACGACCGCCAACCGAGTGGCGGATCGATAGACTGGGCGCCGGCCGGATGTCGCCGGCTGACCCCAATCCGAGGGGGCCACGCGTGGGCGTCGACCATGATCTCGTCCTTGTCGTCGACTTCGGGGCGCAGTACGCCCAGCTGATCGCCCGGCGGGTCCGTGAGGCACGCGTCTACTCCGAGATCGTGCCGCACTCGATGAGCGTCGCGGAGATGCTGGCTCGCGGCCCCAAGGCGATCATCCTGAGCGGTGGTCCCCAGTCTGTGTACGCCGAGGGAGCCCCCCGGCTCGACGGGTCCGTCCTCCAGGCGGGCGTGCCGGTGTTCGGCATCTGTTATGGCTTCCAGGCGATGGCGCAGGCGTTGGGCGGCCAGGTCCGCCGTACCGGGATGTCCGAGTTCGGCCGGACGCTCGTCGACATCGCTGAGCCCGGGACGCTGTTGGCGGGGCTGCCGAGCGGCTACCGGGTGTGGATGAGCCACGGCGACTCCGTGACGGTCGCGCCACCGGGGTTCACCGCGCTGGCGACGACGGCCGGGACCCCGGTCGCGGCGTTCGAGGCGGTGGACCGGGGGTTCGCGGGCGTCCAGTGGCACCCCGAGGTGCTGCACACGGAGCACGGCCAGCGGGTGCTCGAGCGTTTCCTGTACGACGTCGCGGGGTGTCGTCAGACCTGGACCATGGGCAACGTCGTCGACGAGCAGGTCGAGGCGATCCGTCGCCAGGTGGGGGACAAGCGGGCGATCTGTGGCCTGTCCGGCGGGGTCGACTCGGCGGTGGCCGCGGCGCTCGTCCAGCGCGCGATCGGCGGGCGGCTGACCTGTGTCTTCGTCGACCATGGACTGCTGCGCGAGGGCGAGGCCGAGCAGGTCGAGCGCGACTTCGTGGCTGCCACCGGCGTGCGGCTCCACGTCGTCGACGCGTCGAAGGACTTCCTGGCGGCGCTCACCGGTGTGAGCGACCCCGAGCAGAAGCGGAAGATCGTCGGCCGCGAGTTCATCCGGAGCTTCGAGGGCGCGGCGAGGCAGATCGTGGCCGAGGCGGACGACGGGGGTGCCCCGGTGGAGTTCCTGGTGCAGGGCACGCTCTACCCGGACGTCGTCGAGTCCGGTGGTGGCGTCGGGGCCGCGACCATCAAGTCCCACCACAACGTCGGGGGACTGCCCGCCGACCTGCAGTTCGCCCTCGTCGAGCCGTTGCGGACTCTCTTCAAGGACGAGGTCCGTCGGGTGGGTGAGGAGCTCGGGCTGCCGGACGCGATCGTCTGGCGCCAGCCGTTTCCCGGGCCAGGCCTTGCCATCCGTATCATCGGGGAGGTCACGGCGGAACGGCTGGCGATCCTGCGTGAGGCCGACGCGATCGCCAGGACCGAGCTCACTGCGGCCGGCCTCGACCGGGACATCTGGCAGTTCCCGATCGTGCTGCTCGGCGACGTACGCTCCGTCGGCGTCCAGGGCGACGGCCGCACCTACGGGCACCCCGTCGTCCTGCGCCCCGTCACGTCCGAGGACGCGATGACCGCCGACTGGGCGAGGCTCCCGTACGACGTGATCGAGATCATCTCCACCCGGATCACCAACGAGGTCCGCCAGGTCAACCGGGTGGTCGTCGACGTCACAAGCAAGCCCCCCGGCACGATCGAGTGGGAGTAGACCATCGTAGGTCCGGCCGTCAGAGTCCGAAGGCCGCCAACATGTCAGGAGCGGTTCGGGCCTGGCCCAACGGGTTGCTGGCGATGATCTGGGAGTAGAGGCGCGACAGGGAGTAGTGGTTGAGCGGAGCGGACACGGTCCGGCCGCCCTGACTTGCTGCATCCAGCACGACGGTGAGGACATGGTTGTTCTGGGAGTGGTTGTCCTCGTCTGCGGTGATCACCACGACGAGTTGGCCTGACGTGAAGTCGGGACCGCTGAGGATGCTCGGCAGCCAGCTCTGCAGCCAGCTGTCGGCGGTCGACAGCGAGCAGTCGTGGGCGTCGTTGCACAGGTTCGGGATGACCATTCCCACGTCGGGCAAGGTGCCGTTGGCGACGTCGCTGGCGAGGGCACCCGAGGTGGGGGTTCCGGACGGTACGTCGTACTTGAGGCAGTTGGCGCGACCGGCGTCGAAGTATGCCCACGGGTTGTGCTTCACGGCGTACAGGCCGGACGAGGTGAGCACACAGTTGCCCGGCATCGACTCGGCGTAGGTCTTGGCGGTGTGTCCGCTGGCGAGCGCCTGGTCGAACACCGATGTCGCCGGTCCCACCTTGACCGCGTTGGTCGACGGGTATGCGTCGTCGGCGACACCGAAGGTGGAGCCACCGGCGATGGCCAGGTAGTTCGGCAGCGAGGGATGGGTGATGGCGCTGTAGTCGCTGGCGTAGGCGTACCTCTGGGCGAGGTGGCTGAGGTACGGCATCCCGGCTTGCATCTGCGTCTGGGAGTGGTTCTCCACGATGAAGGTCAAGACTTTGGTCGCAGTGGCTGCCATCCCGCCGTGGGTAGGAGCGGTTGAGGGCGTTGTCGTGGCCGGGGTCGTCGGCACGCGGTGCCGGTGTGTCGGAGGCGGGGTGCCTGTCGGTTTGCCCGAGCTCCCGCCGCAGCTCGAGAGCAGGGCGGTGAGCGATGCTGTCAGGAGCACGCCAAGGGCGGCCCTGGCGACGCCTGGCGGTGTCCTCATCAGGGACTCTCTCCCGTGGTCTCGTGATGCCGCGGCGCATGGTCGCGCGGCGTCCGCAACCCTAGGTCAGGCTCCTGAGCGCAACCCAAGAGAAAGGCGGTCAGCCGCCGACCAAGGTGGCCGCATGATCGGGGACGTAGGTCTGGAGCTCTCTCGGTGACCGCCGGTAACCCGCCGTCGGCGGCCGTTCGGGCAGCTCTATCGGTTCCCGTTGCACCAACGCGTACGGGATCACCGACAGCAGGTGCGCGATCATGTTCAGCCTGGCGCGCCGCTTGTCCTCGGCCTCGACGACGTACCAGGGCGACTCAGGCGTGTCGGTATGGGTGAACATCTCGTCCTTCGCGCGGGAGAAGTCCTCCCAGCGGGTGAGGCTCTGCACGTCCGTGGGTGAGAGCTTCCACTGCCTCATCGGGTCGGTGAGCCGCGACCGGAACCGGCGCTCCTGCTCGGCGTCGCTGACGGAGAACCAGTACTTGCGAAGCAGGACGCCGTCCTCGAGGAGCATCCGCTCGAAGATCGGGCAGTGTCGCAGGAAGCGGTAGTGCTGCTCGGGGGTGCAGTAGCCCATCACGGTCTCGACTCCGGCGCGGTTGTACCAGCTACGGTCGAAGAGCACGATCTCGCCGGCGGCGGGCAGCTGCTCGACGTACCGCTGGAAGTACCACTGAGTGCGCTCGCGTTCAGTGGGCACCGGCAGCGCGGCGATGCGGGCGATGCGCGGGTTGAGGAACTCGGTCACCCGCTTGATCGCGCTGCCCTTCCCCGCGGCGTCACGACCCTCGAAGACTACGGCCACCCGGGCGCCCTCGACGCGGACCCACTCCTGCATCATCACGAGCTCTGCCTGCAGGCGCTGCAGCTCCTTCTCGTAGATCTTTCGAGGGACCTTCGTCACCTCTTCGGCGTCTCCGGACATCGTCGGCTCCTTGGTGTCGATGCTCGCTCGAATCATCGCACCGCAGCGGACAAGCGTCATCTCGGACCTGCTGGATGCGATGAGCTCGCGGGTACGGCGTCCGGAAGCCGGTGGCGTTGCGAACCTGGATGAGTGCGCGCCGACTGCGGGTGCGGTGGACTGCGGGTTAGATGGGGGGCATGGACTACACACACTTGGGACGCTCAGGTCTTTCCGTGAGCAGACTCTGCCTCGGCACCATGAACTTCGGCCCGGTCACCGAGGAGGCCGACGCGCACGCGATCATGGACAAGGCCCACGACTACGGCATCAACTTCTTCGACACCGCGAACGTCTACGGGTGGGGCGAGAACAGGGGACGTACCGAGGAGATCCTCGGCAACTGGTTTGCCCAGGGCGACCGTAGGCGCGAGCGGACGGTGCTCGCCACCAAGCTGTACGGCGACATGGGGGACTGGCCCAACAACGGCAAGCTGTCCGCCCTGAACATCCGCCGAGCCTGTGACGCGAGCCTGCGGCGGCTGCAGACCGACTTCATCGACCTCTACCAGATGCACCACGTCGACCGGGACACCCGCTGGGACGAGATCTGGCAGGCCATGGAGGTCCTCGTCGCGCAGGGCAAGATCCTCTACGTCGGCAGCTCGAACTTCGCGGGATGGCACATCGGGCAGGCTCAGGCGGCGGCCGCCTCCCGGCACTTCATGGGCCTAGTCAGCGAGCAGTCGCTCTACAACCTGCTGGTCCGCGACATCGAGCGCGAGCTGGTACCGGCCGCCCAGTTTTACGGACTCGGGATCATCCCATGGTCACCCTTGCACGGCGGCCTCCTCGGCGGCGTGATCCGCAAGGAACGCGAGGGTCATCGCCGTACCTCCGGGCGGGCAGCCGACTCGCTCGAGGAGCACCGTAACCAGATCGAGCAGTACGAGGAGCTCTGCGAGAAGATCGGCCACGAGCCGGCCGAGGTGGGTCTGGCCTGGCTGCTGACGCGTCCGGGAGTGACCGCCCCGATCGTCGGCCCGCGGACGATGGAGCAGCTGGACTCCGCCCTGGCGGCACAGCAGCTCACGCTGGACCAGTCGGTGCTCGACCAGCTGGACGAGATCTTCCCCGGCTACCAGCCGGCACCCGAGGACTACGCCTGGTAGACCCGCTCGTCCCGCCCCGCCGGCACGTCATCGCGATGGTCCGAGTCTCCGTGCCACGAGTGCCACAGGGCTGCATAGGACCCGCCGGACGCGATGAGCTCGTCATGTGAGCCGCTCTCGGAGATCCTGCCTTCTTCGACGACGGCGATCCGGTCGGCGTCGTGCGCCGTGAAGAGGCGGTGCGCGATCGCCACGACGGTTCGGCCGTGCAGAACGGCCGCGATCGAGCGCTCGAGGTGGCGGGCTGCGCGCGGGTCGATGAGCGAGGTCGCCTCGTCGAGCACGAGCGTATGGGGATCGGCGAGGACCAGCCGGGCCAGGGCCAGCTGCTGGGCCTGCGCGGGTGTCAGCTGGTGCCCCGCGTTCCCCACCAACGTGTCCAGGCCGTTCGGGAGCAGGTCGACCCATTCGAGGGCGTCCACCGCCGAGAGCGCGCCGCGAAGCCGCTCGTCCGACTCGATGTCGTCGAGCGCGAGCGCGAGGTTGTCGCGAATGGTTCCGACGAAGACGTGGTGCTCCTGTGTCACCAGCGCGACATGTCCACGCAGGGAGTCCAGGGGCAGCTCGGTCATGTTGACGTTACCTACGGTCACGGTGCCGCGTCGTGGTGGGTGGATCCCGGCGAGCAGCCGCCCCAGCGTCGACTTCCCGGCCCCGGACGGGCCCACCATCGCGATCCGCTCACCTGGCGACACGTGCAGGTCGATCCCGTCGAGGACGTCGCGGTCCGTGTAGGCGAAGCGCAGAGCCGAAGCGTCGATGTGCTCGTCGATCGGCTCTCTCCCGCTCACCGTCCGGTCGTCCGGCACCCCGGCGACACCGAGCAACCGGGCGAGCGACGCCCCGCCGATCTGCAGCTCGTCGAGCCAGGAGAGCAGCCGGTCGACGGGGTCGATGAGCGCCTGCACGTAGAGCGTCGCCGCGGTGACGTCGCCGAGTGATGCCTGCCCACGCGCATGGAGCCAGCCGCCGAACAGCAAGGTGGCGACCGTCGGGAGGAGGTATCCGATCTCCGCTGCCGGGAAGAACATCGTCCGCAGCGACAACGTGTACCGCTCGGCGCCGAAAGCCTCGAAGATGTCGGCCTCGATCCGCTCGAGGCGGCGTTGTTCCAGCCCGAGCGCCTCGACCGTGCGGGCTCCCTCGGCCGTCTCCGCCACGCTGGCGTTGATGGCGGCGTACGACGCCGACTCGCGCAGGTAACCATCCTTCGCGCGGCGCAGGTACCAGCGGGTGGCGCCCCACAACAGCGGAACGGCGATCATCAACGGCACCAGGACCCAGGTGCCGACCAGGACGCATGCCCCGACCGCGAAGACGGTCGTGACCAGCGCGATGATCGTCTCCGGAACGGCGAAGCGCACGGACCAGCCGAGTGCCTCGATGTCTCGAGACGTGCGGGTCAGCAGGTCACCCGTGCCCGCCCGCTCGACCGTGCTGACCGGAAGGGCGAGTGCCTGCTCGACGAAGTCCTCGCGTAGGTCAGCCAGCACGGTCTCTCCGAGCGCGAACGACAGGTAGCGGGCATAGCGGGTCAGGACGGTCTGGGCCAGCAGGAACGCGGCGATGGCGGCGACCGTCTTGTCCACGTTCGAGACCGTGGTTCCGGTCGCCACACCCTGGACGAGGTCACCGACCAGGCGAGGGGCCGCGAGCCCGGCGACGGCCGCGAGCAGGTGGAGGGCCACCGCGAGCCACAGCCGGCGCGGGTGCTTGCGGCTCAGGCTCACCGCGTAGCGGCGGACGGCCGGGCCGTCAGCGATGGGCAGCAGATGCTTCATCTCGGTCCTCCCCTCGGGTGACTACTCGCCGGTACCGAGGGTCTGCCAGCAGGTCACGGTGCCGTCCGGTCACGACGACTCGGCCGTCCAGCACCAGGGCCACCTCGTCGGCCGTGTCGAGCAGCAGCGGACTCGCGGTGGTGACGACGGTGGTGCGTCCGGCGCGGTGCCGGTACAGCCGGCGGGCGATGGTGGCCTCGGTGTGAGCGTCCACGGCGGACGTCGGCTCGACCAGCACGAGCACGTCGGGGTTGAGCGTCAGCGCGCGGCTCAGCACGAGACGCTGACGCTGGCCACCGGAGAAAGACCTGCCTCGCTCCTCGACCAGGGACTCCAGCCCCCCGTCGAGCAGGTCGAGGACGTCCTCGGCCGAGGCCGTCCAGATCGCCGCCATGATCTCGTCGTCGGTGGCGTTGCCGCGAGGATCGAGCTCCTCACGAAGCCTGCCGGAGAACAGCGTCGCGTTGGCGTCGCTGACGACGATGGACCGGCGGACGAAGTGCCGGTCCAGGTGGGAGAGCGACACTCCGTCGAGGAGCACGGGCCCTTCGGCGAAGCGCCCGAGCCGGTCGGCGAGGGCTGCCGACTCGTCGGGCCGCTCGGCCACGACCGCGGTCAGCTGTCCTGGCTTGACGACGAGCCCGGACTGTACGTCCACGAGATCCGCCAGGGTCGAGGCGGTGCCGGCCTCCGCCACGTCCTGTACCTCCGGCTCCACCGACAGCACGCGGCAGATCCGCTGCCCCGCCACGAGGCCGCGGATCACCTTGTTGGCGGCCTCGGTCGCCGTACGCAGCGGCATCATGAGGAACGCCGAGTAGCCGTAGAAGGCCACCAGCTCGCCCGGAGTGATCTCGCCCTCGACGGCGAACCGGGCGCCGAGCCACACCACCACTACGACGAAGATCCCGGGAAGAAGGACCTGCAAGGCGTCGAGCAGAGACTGCAGCCGGGCGACCTTGACTCCAGCCGCGCGCACCCGCTGGGACTCGGCGGCGTAGCGGCGGTGGAAGACCTCCTCGCCGCCGATGCCGCGAAGCACCCGCAGACCGCCCACGATGTCGGAGGCGAGCGAGTTGAGCTGGCCCATCATCTCGCGCTGGGCCATGTTGCGTTTCTGCAGCGGCTTGAGCAGCGGCGCCAGCAGGAAGAGCAGAGCCGGCATCCCGATCAGGACGACCAGCCCGAGCGTGGTGGAGGTGTGCAACAGGATCAGCGCCACCACGATGAAGGAGACCACCGCACCAGCGCCACGTCCCATCACCTCGATGGCGTTACCGACCTGCGCCAGGTCCGAGGACGCGATGGAGACGACCTCGCCCGTCGACACCTGTCGCGGCAGGGTCGCACCGAGTCGCACCGTGTGGCGGGCCAGCACCTGGACGGTCCGGTAGGCGGCGATCAGCCAGTTCGCAACCGCAAAGCGGTGTCTGATGATGCCTGCGGCCGCCTGCACGAACCCGACCCCCAGCAGCACCATGGCCCACAGCCAGAGCTGCCCCAGGTCGTCGCCCGCGACTCCCGCGTCGATCGCCTTGCCGATGATCGCGGGCATCACGGACTGGGCGACCATCCAGATCGTGCCGAACGTGACGCCCCCGATGACCGTCGGCCACTGCCCTCGAGTCACCCACCACAGATAGCGTGCCGGCGAACGGGTGTCGGGCACGCCGGGATCGGCAAGAGGAAGGGAACGCATGACACCGTCCACGGTAGAGATGCGCCCCTTGGCCGCGCCATCCAATTAGCCCGGCGCCGGCTAGCCGTGCGCCGCCGCGTCGTCATCGGTTCCGGCGGGTCGGGTTGGTCGCAGCGACGCGACCAGACCGGCTCCTCCGGCGACGATCAGCACGAGCGGTCCGGCCCACCACGCGTCACCGTGATGAAGGTGGTTCGAGATGGACAGCGCCCAGACCATGGTGAAACCGGCGAAGATCGTACCGAACACGAGCGACACGGCGTCAGTTGCATGCCGGTGCGACATCGTGACCTCCCTTCCAGACCGAGGTGCTCTCGCCGGCTGCCGACACCGCGGCGCCGGGGCAGGCGAGCCTGTCGATCTCGATCTGCCCGAACCTGAGATGAATACTGAGCGAGAGGGCGGGTCGGCCAGCGGCCGGTGGCGTCATCAGGACGTGTTCGCTTCCGTTGCTCCCGTCCTGCACGCCGGGCGGCCCCTCGATACGGCCGTGGTCGACGTTGGCGTCGACGGTCACGGCGAGCGACGACGGAATGACCACGAGGACCCGGCCGAACCTCGCATCGACGGTGACGTGGCGGCCCGCCAGGTTCTCGATGTCGGAGATCTGGTCGAGGTGGAGCCTGAGCTGTCCGATCCCCAGCGTGTACGTCGGCTCGAGCCGGCTGGCCGTGGTCGGGATTGCGACCTGGTCGCCGTACGGCCCGGGACCCGCGAACGCCGCACCCGCGGTGAACAGCGAGGCGAGGATGCCCATGGCGATCAGACCGCGGGACCGTCCCCACCACGTCCCCGCCAGGAGGGCGAGCGCGATGATGCCGAGCGCGGTGCCGGGATAGACGGAGGGGTTCAGGTCGTACGACGACGTGGCGTCGAAGATCCAAAGGGCCGCCAGCGCGAGCGCGATCGTCGCCATGGTGAGCCCGAAGAGGTGCGACTTCGGTCGCCTCGGCGTGGGGGGCACTGCACCCGGCGGAGGCGGCACCACGCCGGGGGGCGGACCGTCGTCGCGCTGCCACCAGGCGCGGGTGGCCACCGTGCCCTCCGACGGCGAGTCGACACGGATCATGTCGGTGCTCCCATCGGGACCGGCCGGCTCGTCAGTGGATGGCACCGGCGAGAACGGTCCCCCGTCGTTCGGCGGCGACCACTGGCTGTCGCGACGCCGGGTGAACGCAACGACGAAGACGGCCGCCACGACGACGATCAGGAGCAACGAGAAGGGATGCGGCACCGCCCAGCTGATCGATCCGAGCATCGCCACGGCCGCGCCGACCCCGCCGACTGCGAGGCCGGTGGTGATCAGGGCCTGCGGGTCGCGGTGCATCCGCCCGGACACGATCGAGTGGATGGCGTCGTCGCGCGGCACGGTGAGCCACAGCGCGGCGTACAAGATGATGCCGGCGCCCCCGAAGAACGTGAGAGCCACGAAGAACACCCGCATGATGATCGGGTCGATGTCGAAGTGTCGAGACAGCCCCTCCGCGACACCGGCCACTCCGCGGTGTTCGGTGGATCTGCGGAGTGAGCCGAGGTCGCGGAAGCGCTGCCAGAAGTCGTTGCGCGGCGAGGCGTCCGAGCTTGTCATGTTGGTCATGTGCCCAGCCTGCGGGCAGCCACGCCGAACGGGTATTGGGGAAGACCCTGGCTTCTGGACGACGAACCCTGAGATACGAAGGGCCCCGTCAGGGGTCACCACTCATGGTCTTGTCCGTGCCCAACCCGCGATGATTGAGGCGATGACAACGATGCGCGAGCCCCGGCGGGCGTTTCGCGACCCCACCGACAGGTTCCTTGGCGGGGTGGCCAGCGGTCTCGCGGAGCACCTCGGCCTGCCGCCGCTGCGCGTGCGGATCGGCTTCCTGCTGCTTGCGCTGCTCGGCGGCTTCGGAGCCGTGCTCTATGCGGGCCTCTGGCTCACGCTTCCGGTGCGAAGCGCTGACCAGCTCGCCGCCGCGGACCCGCCGGGTGTCTCCTCCGCAACCCGGCGGGGCCTTCGGACCATGGCCATGCCCCGTCAACGCCAGGATGCCGCGGTCGTCGTCTCGTTGCTCGTCTGCTTCCTCGGGGTGGTCGCGCTGTTGCAGGGACTCGGGCTCGGACTGAGCGCGCGCGTCTTCTGGCCTGCACTCGTCGGCAGCGGTGGCGTCGTCCTGCTGTGGTGGCAGGCCGACGAGACGTCCCGATACGCGTGGCTGGCGACCTCCGGGGGCTGGAAGACGTGGCTGCGCACCTTGGCCGGGGTGCTCCTCCTCGGCGCTGCGATCAGCCTGGCCGTCTTCCAGTCCGGTGTCAGGGGGGCGCTCGGTACGGCACTCGCGAGCCTGGTGCTGGCCGTCGTCGGGGTGGCCCTGGTCGTCGGGCCCTGGTTGCTGCGGACCAACCGCGCCCTGCACTACGAGCGGGCCGAGCGGGTGCGGACCCAGGAACGCGCGGATGTCGCGGCGCACCTGCACGACTCGGTGCTCCAGACGCTGGCGCTGATCCAGCGACACTCGGCCGACCCGCAGGCCGTGACCCAGCTTGCGCGCACGCAGGAGCGCGAGCTTCGGCGATGGCTCTTCGAACCGGCCGACCGTGAGCGGCTGCTGCTCGGCACCGCTCTCAAGGACGTCGCGGCGGAGGTCGAGGACGCGCACGGGATGGTCGTCGAGATCGTCGTCGTCGGCGACATCCCGGTCGGGGACCGGCTGGCGCCGCTGGTGTCCGCTACCCGAGAGGCGCTGCTGAACGCGGCCAAGCACTCGGGCGCCGGGCGGGTCGACGTCTACGGCGAGGCGGGCCGGGACGGCGTCGAGATCTTCGTCCGGGACCGCGGCGCAGGCTTCGACCCGGCGACCGTGCCAGCCGACCGGATGGGGGTTCGCTGGTCGATCGTCGACAGGATGGCCAGGCACGGAGGCGGTGCCGACGTACGGTCGCAGCCCGGTGACGGCACCGAGGTACGGCTGTGGATGCCCACCGACAAGGCCGGTCAGTCGGGACAGGAGGAGCCCGGTGAGTGAGAAGATGCGCGTCGTCGTGGTCGACGACCACGCGATGTTCCGGTCGGGTGTCAAGGCCGAGCTCGCCGCTGCGGTCGAGATCGTCGGCGAGGCGGAGGACGTCGACTCCGCGGTGGCCGTGATCACCGCCACGCTCCCGGACGTGGTGCTCCTCGACGTACATCTGCCAGGCGGAGGCGGAACCGAGGTGCTGAGCCGGGTCGCCGCCCGGCTGCCCGACGTGAAGTTCCTGGCGCTGAGCGTCTCCGACTCTGCCGAGGACGTCATCGCGGTCATCCGTGGTGGCGCGCGCGGCTACGTCACCAAGAACATCACGGGTGACGACCTCGTCGCCGCGTTGCGACGTGTGCACACAGGCGACGCGGTCTTCTCCCCGCGACTGGCGGGTTTCGTGCTCGACGCGTTCGCGGGGCGGTTCGAGGTGGCCCAGGTCGACGAGGACCTCGACCGGCTCACTGTGCGTGAACGGGAGGTGATGCGGCTGATCGCGAGAGGCTATGCGTACAAGGAGGTTGCCGCGGAGCTCTTCATCTCGATCAAGACCGTCGAGACCCACGTCTCGAGCGTCTTGCGCAAGCTCCAGCTGTCGAGTCGCCACGAGCTCACTCGGTGGGCCACCGAGCGTCGGCTGCTCTGAGCCGCGATGATGGGGCGATGCTCGAGGTCACGGACTTGCCCGACGAACAGCGCTTTGTGGTCACCGTCGACGGGCGACGTGCCGGTCGGCTCGACTACGAGGTCCGCGGTGACGTGTTCGTGGCCCTGCACACCGAGATCGACCCAGCCTTCGAGGGCCAGGGACTGGCCGGCATCCTGGTCCGGGAGGTGCTCGACCGGGTCCGGGACACGGGTCTAAGGCTGCGCCCGGTATGCCCGTACGTCCTGCGGTTCCTCAGGAAGCACCCCGAGTACGCCGACCTGGTCACCGCAGCACCGACCGGGGCGGGCGGGTGCTGAGGTGGACGTCCTGCGCAACCTGCTGCTGGTGGTGCACCTGCTGGGCTTCGCCGCCCTGTTCGGTGGCGCCATCGTCCAGCTGCGCGACGAGGTGAAGGTCGTCAACTCGGCGATGCTGCTCGGCGCCCTCACCCAGGTCGTCACCGGCCTGCTGTTGGTCGGCGTCCTCGAAGGCCAGAGTGCCGAGGTCAACCACGCCAAGGTCGGCGTCAAGCTCGCCGTCGGGCTCGTGGTCGCCGTGCTCTGCTGGGCAAACCGGAGCAAGGAGCGAGTGCCTGGCGGGCTGTTCTACGGCCTGGTGCTGCTCACCGTCGTGAACGTCGCCGTCGCCGTCTTCTGGTAGCAGATCCAGCCTTTCCGAAGATGGCTCGAAGCGCATTCCCCGCGATAAATCTTTACATAATGAAGGCGTGAACTTGTCCTTCGGGACCTTTGACCCTGCCCCCTGAACACGCCCCGTCGATAGTGTGTTAACTGACTCGTCGGGGGTTGCGAGTCAGATATGAAGCTGCAGAATTCGGCGGTCGGAGGGGGTTGCCGGAAAACGCGGCAGCATGGCACGAAAGCCCCGGCCATTGTGTTCGGGGCTTTCGTCATTGTCATTGCAGGGTCGTTACCGCTGAAGCGTGCTCAAACCGAGCGCATTCATCTCAAGAATGCATTCATCCTGAGGGTGTAGAGCCCCCATCACCCGCGTGGATGATGGGGGCTCGCGCTCAGGGCCTCTGCTAGGGGCTTGCAGAGGGCCTCTGAAGAAGGAGTATGACACGGAAGTGGTCGTCCGCATCAGATGATGTGTCGACCCGTCGCATCCGCAAGAATCTTTTATGCGGCATCTTCTGGATTCGCAGGGAAAACTAAACCGCGATAGCCGAAGATAAACGCGGTTCGATGAGCCGTCGGGTGGTCGACGAGCGCGGTCAGACTTTCTCGACGGGGGAGTAGCGCAGCAGCAGTCGCTTGACACCGCTCGACCCGAAGTCGATGTGCGCCTCGGCCCGCTCGCCCTGACCATGGACGTTCACCACGGTGCCCAGGCCGAACGAGTCGTGCAGCACCCGGTCGCCCGGCTCGAGGGACGGCACCGGGCGGGTGCCCCCCGTCGGTTTCGGGGGCGGCATGGTGGGGGTACGACGACGTACCCCGGCAGCCCCCGTCGGGGGGACGTACCCGCCCGACGACACGTAGCGGCTGGACGCCGAGGAGCTGCCCCAGATGGTCTGGGCCGCTTCGGTGCGCCGCCAGTCGACGAGCCCGTCCGGCAGCTCGCCGAGGAATCGTGACGCGGGGTTCTGCTGCGGCGCCCCCCATGCCGACCGCACGATGGCTCGCGAGAGGTAGAGCCGCTCACGGGCCCGGGTGATCCCGACGTAGGCGAGGCGCCGCTCCTCCTCCAGCTCGTTCGGGTCCGCGAGCGCGCGGGCGTGCGGGAAGACGCCGTCCTCGAGCCCGGTCAGGAACACGACGGGGAACTCGAGGCCTTTGGCGGTGTGCAGGGTCATCAGGGTGACCACGCCGCCGGACTCGTCCTCGTCGGGGATCTGGTCGGAGTCCGCGACCAGCGCCACTCGTTCGAGGAACTCACCGACCGTCGCTTCGTCGCGCTCGTCGGCGAACTCGCGAGCGACGGCCATCAGCTCGCCGAGGTTCTCGACCCGGCTCTCGTCCTGGGGGTCCGTGGAGGCCTCGAGCTCCGCGAGGTAGCCGGACTTGTCCAGCGCCGCCTCGAGCACCTCGTCGGGTCGGGCCCCTCGGGTGACCATGGCCTGCAGCTCCGAGACCATCGCGGCGAAGGCCTCGATGGCGTTCAGCGAGCGGGTGACGATGCCGGGCGCCTCGGCGGCGCGCTGGAGGGCCGCCCAGAAGGAGATGCCCGCGCGCTGAGCGAGGACGTCCACGCACGCCTGAGCGCGGTCGCCGATCCCCCGCTTGGGCGTGTTCAGGATCCGCCGCAGCGAGACCGCGTCATCGGGGTTGTCCAGCAGCCGCAGGTAGGCGAGCGCGTCGCGGACCTCGCGGCGCTCGTAGAACCGAACACCGCCGACGACCTTGTAGGGCAGGCCGACCCGGATGAAGACCTCCTCGAAGACACGGCTCTGGGCGTTCGTGCGGTAGAAGACGGCGACCTGACCCGGTGTCGCGGCTCCCGCGTCGGTCAGCCTGTCGATCTCCTCCGCCACGAACTGCGCCTCGTCGCGCTCGCTGTCGGCCACGTAGCCGACGATGCGCTCACCATCACCGGCGTCCGACCAGAGGTTCTTCGGCTTCCGGCCGGGGTTGCGCGAGATCACCGAGTTCGCGGCGTTGAGGATGGTCTGGCTGGAGCGGTAGTTCTGCTCGAGGAGCACCGTCTGCGGGTTGGGGAAGTCCTTCTCGAACTGCAGGATGTTGCGGATGTTGGCACCGCGGAAGGCGTAGATCGACTGGTCGGCGTCCCCGACCACCATCAGCTCCGCGGGGGCGATGGCGTGCGGGTCGTCCGGCGGCGTCTCGTCGGAGCCCACCAGGTCGCCATCGGCCGTACGGCGTGGGACACCACCGGCGCAGAGCTCTCGGATGAGCATGTACTGCGCGTGGTTGGTGTCCTGGTACTCGTCGACGAGCACCTGACGGAACCGCCGGCGGTAGGTCTCCCTGACCTCGGGGAACCGCTGGAACAGGTGCACGGTGGTCATGATCAGGTCGTCGAAGTCCAGCGCGTTCGCGGCCCTCAGCCGCTCCTGGTAGGCGACGTAGCACTCGGCGAACGTCCGCTCGAGATGGTTCTCCGCCTTCGCCGTCGCGGCAGCCGCGTCGACGAGCTCGTTCTTGCAGTTGCTGACCCAGTTCAGCGCGGCACGGGGGTTGTAGCGCTTGACGTCGAGGTCGAGGTCACGGCACACCAGGGTCATCAGCCGCCGCGAGTCGGCGTCGTCGTAGATGGAGAAGTTGGACCCGTAGCCGAGCCGGGCGATCTCGCGGCGCAGGATGCGGACGCAAGCCGAGTGGAACGTCGAGACCCACATGATCTTGGCGCGGCCGCCGACGAGCTCGACCACCCGCTCGCGCATCTCGGCGGCTGCCTTGTTCGTGAACGTGATCGCCAGGATCGATCCGGGATGTACGTCGCGTTGACCCACCAACCACGCGATCCGCCGCGTCAGCACCCTGGTCTTGCCGGACCCGGCTCCGGCGACGACGAGCAGGGCCGGCCCCTCGGACGTCACGGCGCGGCGCTGCGACTCGTTCAACCCCGCGAGGAGCTCCTCGGCCGTCGGCCCGCGTGGCGGGGTGGGGCGATCCTCACCCTGGTCGAATGCGAGGTTCGCCGCGGCGTTGGCCGCCTCCTCCGCCGAGCTGGGGTCGATGAGGCGGGGGAGCGGGAACAGCGCTGACATGTCGTCTGACATCGTACGTGGCGACGCAGACACTCCAGCGCGCTCTCGCCTCCCCTCGGCCCAGTGGCGAGACCCAGCCGGTCAGCGGTACATCAGCGACCCGGGAGTGGTGAGCAGCTCACCGGTCTCGAGCCAGGTCTTGAGTCCCGAGAGGATCATCGGCCAGCCGCCGTAGAGCTGGTCGTTGGCGCCTTCACGGAGCTGGTCGTGGGTGACGGTCAGTCGGCAGGAGTCGCCGATCGGCTGGATCTCCCAGGTGACGCGGGACGTGCCTTCGGCCTTCACCTCGTCGCTCCAGAGCGCCCGCATGCTCTGCACCAGCCGACGCGGCGGGTCGACCTCGAGGTTCTCCCCTTCCCCCAGGATCTCGGCCGCGTTCGGGTGGCGCTGCTCAAAGCGCGAGCCTGGCGTCCACTCGGAGTCGGTCCGCAGGCCGAACGTGTACTTGCTGCGAATGTCGGGGTCCGTGATCGCCTCCCACAGGCGCTCCGGGGTTGTGCGGATGTAGATCTCGAACACCTTCTCCATCGGACTCTCCAGTCTGGTCTTGAGGCCGCTGAGCATGGCGGCCCAGGGCTCGGCGTACTTGCTCACCCACCGGTCGTGGACGAGCCGAATCGGGACGGGGTTCAGGAAGTGCAGCTTCTCGCGACCCCGCCGCCGGGTGACGACGAGTCCGGCCTCCTCGAGCAGCCTGAGGTGCTTCATGACCCCGAAGCGCGACATCTCGAACCGCTCCTCGAGTGCCGTCAGCGTCTGCCCGTCATGCCGGAAGAGCTCGTCGAGCAGGCTCCGGCGCGTCGGGTCGGCAAGAGCCTTGAACACCTCGTCCACGAGGCAAAACTATAGGTGACTATTAGGTCACATGTCAACGCTATGGAGCCGCCGAGCGGCAGGCGGCAGATCCGACACTGCGGCCGCCGGCCACCCGGAGGGGTCGTCTCCGAGGGCGGCGAGCTGCCGGACCTGTTCGAGGCACCAGGGCGACACGACGCGAGCACCCGTCAGCACGTCGTCGCGGAAGCCGAGCCACGGCACCCAGGTCGTCTCGGCCACCTCCGACGCGTCCACCAGCAGGCTGTCGTCCCCGGCGCGGGCCGCCGACACCGGGCACATCTCGTTCTCCGTCATGCCGTTGGACATCTCCGCGCGGTAGCGGAAGCCGGGCAGCACGACCTTCAGATCCCGCAGGCAGAGCCCGAGCTCTTGACGGGTACGCCGCCGGACCGCGTCGAGGAAGCCCTCCCCCGGGGCCGGGTGCCCGCAGGCCGTGTTCGTCCAAACCCCAGGGAACGTCAGCTTGTCAGTCGCCCGACGAGTGACCAGCAGCTCCGCCGCGACGCTGAACACGTAGCAGGAGAAGGCCAGGTGCAGCGGGGTGTCTCGTCGGTGGACCGTCGCCTTGTCCTCCGACCCGATGTCGCGCCCCTCGTCGTCGAGCAGCACGACCCGCTCGATCCCGTACGACGTCATGCCGGCCTGGCCAGCTCGTTGACCGCGGCGGCGAAGACCCAGGGCAGGGCCGATGCGGCGGGCACGATCGCCCGCCGTACCGGCGGGAGTCGCGAGGCTCCGAGGAGCGAGCCGGTCAGCAACCGGTAACGCCAGGTGATGTGCCGCCAGGCGGACTCGTACCGCAACGGTTGGTCGGCGCGGATCGCGGCGACCGCCGCGCGGGCCTGTGCCATCCCGAGCGAGATTCCCTCACCCGTCAGCGCGTCGACGTAGCCGCTGGCGTCTCCCACGAGTAGGACCCGGCCTGCCACCCGGCGTCGCGACCGCTGGCGGAGCGGCCCGGCCCCGCGGACCTGCGACATCGCGGACCCGACCAGTCGCTCCCGCACGGCGGGAAAGCCCTGCAGCTGCTGGTCGAACGCCACGCGCACGCTGGTCAGCAAGGCGATCCCGACCAGGTCGGGACCGACCGGTGTGATGTATGCCTCCGCCGTCGGCGACCAGTGCACCTCGACATGGTCGGTCCACGGGGCGATGGCGGCGTGGCTGCGCAGCCCGAACCGGCGGCGCCGGCCGACCGGCGCCTGCATCCGCAGCTCCCGTCGGACCGGCGAGTGCAGGCCGTCGGCGGCGATCAGGTAGCGCGCCGCCGTGCCGTCGACGTGGATACCGGTCGCGGTCTGGACGACGTCGCGCACCGGGCTGGGGACGACCGCCACCCCCGCAGCATCGACGGCCTCGCGCAGGGCCGTGTGCAGCACCGTGCGTCGCACGCCGCGGCCAGACCCGCGGTGGAAGTCTGCCTGTGCCGATGCGCCCTCCGCCAGGTACCGGATACCGCGCAGCGGGTGCCCGTCCGGATCGACGCCGAGCCCGGCGAGGGCGGCCACCGCGCCGGGCATCAGGCCCTCGCCGCACGCCTTGTCGATGCTGCCTTGCCTCGGCTCCCACACCGCGACGTCGAGGCCCGCCCGGCGGGCGTACAACGCGGTGGCCAGCCCGACGGGTCCGCCGCCCGCAATCAGCACGTCGAGCATCAGGCCGGCTCTCGCGAGTGCTGCGGGAGCAGGCGCAGGGCCGAGTTCTCGACCCGGATCCGGACGGAGAGGAGCGCGGCGTTCACCGCCGTGAACACGGTCGCGGTGATCCATGCCGAGTGCACGAGGGGCAGGGCGAAGCCCTCCACGACCACGGCGACGTAGTTGGGATGCGGGAACCAGCGGTACGGTCCACGTCGAACCAGCGGCAGGTCTGGTACGACGATCACCCGGGTGTTCCACCGGGGGCCCAAGGTGGCGATGCACCACCAGCGCAGAGCCTGTGATGCCAGGGCGAGCGCCAGCATCGGCCAGCCGAGGAGGGGGACGAAAGCCGGCCGCCGGACCCAGACCTCGACCAGCGCGCCGACGAGGAGCCCGGTGTGCAGGATCACCATGACGACGTAGTGCCGCCGCCCGGTCTCCACACCGCCGCGGCTGATGCTCCATGCTGCGTTTCGCTTCGACACGGCAAGCTCGGCAAGGCGCTCGACGCCCACGAGGAGCACGAGCACGGTGAAGAGGACGAGGCTCGTCGGGCCGCCCATCGGTCAGGCCTGGAGCAGGATGAGCTCGACGCTGAAACCCGGGCCCATGGCCATGGCGATGCCGTACGACCCCGTTCGGGGCGGCCGTACCCGCAGCGTGTCCTCCAGGATGTGCAGCACGGACGCGGACGACAGGTTCCCCACGCGGTCGAGGGACTCCCAGGTGAGCGCCGTGGCTTCCGGCGGAAGCGCGAGGGCCGTCTCGATCGCCTCGACGACCTTCGGCCCGCCCGGATGGCACACCCACCACTCGATGTCGCCGCGCCGCAGTCCGTGGTCCGCCAGGAAGTCGTCGACGTCGCCGGCGAGGAACGTGCGCACCAGGTCGGGCACCTCGGCGCCGAGCACGATCTTGAAGCCGGTGGCGACGATGTCGTAGCCCAGTGCGCGTTCCGTGTCGGGGTAGAGCCTGCTTCGGCTGGCGAGCACGGTCGGCTGAGGCGGGCTCTGGCTCGTGGAGACGTCATCGCTTTCCGATGCCCGGTTGCTCCCGACGGCGACCACCGCGGCCGCCCCGTCCCCGAACAGGCCGCTCGCCACCAGGTTCGCCACCGACGGGTCGTCCCGCTGGACGGTCAGCGAGCACAGCTCCACGGACAGCAGGACCGCGACGTCGTCCGGGTGACCGACCAGGTAGTCGTGCAGCCGCCCGAGGCCCGCGGCCCCTGCCACGCATCCCAGGCCGACGATCGGCACCCGCTTCACGTCGGGCCGCAGGCCGATGCGGGCTCCGACGCGAGCGTCCAGGGACGGTACGGCAATGCCGGTCACGGTCGTGGAGATGATGAGGTCGACGTCCTGGGGGGTCAGGTCGGCAGCTTTCAGCGCATCGACGACCGCTCGGACACCCAGCTCGACCCCAGCCTCGATGAACGCGTCGTTGGCCTCCCCGAAGTCGTGGAGCGACGCATAGTCCGCCAGCGGGATCGCCAGGTGCCGGAAGCTGACTCCGGCGCTCGCGTGCAGGCGCTCGAGCAGGGAGCGCTCGACGCCTTCCTGCAAGATCACGTCAGCGAACGCGGCCGTGACTTCCTGCTGAGCGTGGCGGTGCTCGGGCAACGCCCCGCGAACTGCACGGATCTGCATCATCTGGTCACTCTAGGCCGGTCTATTCTCTAGTCGTGCCGAGCCAGTCGTCAGCGGCGTCCCTGCGGCTGCTGGTACGAGCCTGTCATCCTGAACCGACCGCCGCGGTCACGGCGGTGACCGCTTTGCTCGCCGTCGATGCAGGCCACCCGTTCGGGACGGGGGTGCTGGTCACGTCTGCGGTCTTCACCGGTCAGCTGTCGATCGGTTGGTCCAACGACCTGATAGACGTTGGCCGCGACCGGATGGTTCACCGGGCCGACAAACCACTCGCCACCGGTGCACTGCAGCAGTCGACGCTTCGGGTCGCGCTGAGCGCCGCGGTGGTGGCCTGCGTGGTGCTGTCCCTGCTGTGCGGGCTGTCGTCCGGGCTCACGCACCTGGTGCTCGGCGTCGGGTCGGGCTGGGCCTACAACCTCGGGCTCAAGCGGACGCTGATGTCCTGGCTGCCGTATGCCGTAGCGTTCGGGACCCTGCCGGCGGTCGTCTGGCTGGCGCTCGACCCGCCGGTCCTTCCCCCGGCCTGGCTGATGGCCGGGGGTGCCCTGTTGGGCGTCGGCGCACACCTGGTGAACGTCCTCCCCGACCTGTCCGACGACGCCGCCACCGGCGTTCGGGGCCTGCCCCACTGGCTGGGGCGGAGCCGGGCGCAGGCGCTGGCCTCGGTCGTCTTGGTGGCGGCGTCGTCGGTCGTGGTCTTCGGGCCCGGCAGTGCGCCGCCGGTGTGGACATTGGTCGCCCTGGCGGTCACGATCGGACTCGCCTGCGTGGGACTGCGGTGGTCCGGGGGCGCGGCGTTCCGCGCCACGATCGCGATCGCGGCGGTCGACGTCCTGCTGATGATCGCCCGATGAGAAGCCGTACGGCATCAGCCGCCCTCGTGACCGGGCGCGCGCCGTGAGCGCGGGATGGGACCTGGTTGTCGTCGGCGCCGGGCCGGCGGGGTCCGCTGCCGCCCTCGGCGCCCTCACCGCCCGTCCCGGACTCCGGGTGCTGATGCTGGACCGCTCCGACTTCCCGCGCGACAAGTCCTGTGGCGACGGCATCGCACCGCACGTGCTGGACGTCCTCTCGGGCGTCGGCGTCACCGGGTTGCTGGAGGACTGGACGCCGGTGTCCACGTTGCAGCTCGGCCACGGGCGGAGCAGCGTCACGCGCGAGATGGCGCGGCCGGCCTTCGTGGTGCCCCGGCGGGTTTTCGACCACCGGCTCGTCGAGTCGGCTGTCCGCGCGGGGGCGGTGCTGCGGCGCCACCGGGTGCGGACTCTCGCGGTCGGGCCCGATGACGTTGTCCTGGACGGTGACGTCCGCGCCCGGGTGGTGGTGGGGGCGGACGGGGCGCACTCCCTGGTCCGCTCGGCGGCGGGGCTGGCGCGGGCCCCCCGGCAGGCGATTGCGCTGCGTGGCTACGCACCCACGCCTCCTGGCCGGGCAGGTCGCCAGGTCATCGCGTTCGGGAGGCGCCGCCAACCGTCGTACGCCTGGTCCTTCGACCGCGGCGACGGCATCTCCAACGTCGGGTACGGCGAGCTGCTACGGCCCGGGCTCCGACCGCTCACCCGGCGGGCCATGGTGGAGCAGCTGGCGGAGCTCCTGCCGGGGGCAACCACGAGTGCGACCGGTTGGCTCGGCCACCACCTGCCGCTCTCGTCGTGGGTGTGGCGGCAACCGCGCGGCCGGCTGCTGCTGGCCGGCGACGCGGCAGGCCTGGTGAACCCGATGACCGGCGAGGGGATCTACTACGCCGTGGTCACGGGCGTGCTGGCCGGC
Organism: Nocardioidaceae bacterium; assembly: GCA_033850885.1. GTDB lineage: Bacteria > Actinomycetota > Actinomycetes > Propionibacteriales > Nocardioidaceae > JAWWPG01. Next base: position 43,882 of record JAWWPG010000016.1, on the reverse strand, counting down.
CGCTCGGCCGTGCAGGCGCTCGACAGCGGCTCGAGCGGTACCGCCGGCGACATCCACCGGGCAGCGGTGAGGTCGCTGCTGGGCCGGCACCTCCGACACACCTCGGTGGCCTCTCGCCTGGTGTCGATGCCCGCGGTCGCCGGCGCCGGCATCAGGGCCGCCTCAAGGAACGCGAAGGTCTTCGACGACCTGGTGGAGGTCGGGCTCGGTCAGGGCCTGCTCACGGCGCGCATCGTGACCGGGCTGACGGCTGGTCTGACCTTCTCGCGGTGAGACCGCCCTTGCGCCGGGATGTTCCTCGACAGGGAAGCAAGCGACCGGCGAGCCGGACCTGGCCAGGCTGGCCCGGCGAGGCTGACCCGGCCAGGCCGGCCCGGCCGGTGGCCGGGTCGGCAGGCCGTACGATGGCGCTGGAGTGTCGGCGAGCAACGAGGCGGTGAGCGAGGGTGGCCCCGATTCGCATCGTGGTGGCCAAACCGGGGCTGGACGGGCATGACCGCGGCGCCAAGGTGATCGCCCGGGCGCTTCGGGACGCCGGCATGGAGGTCATCTACACCGGCCTCCACCAGACTCCGGAGCAGATCGTCGACACCGCCATCCAGGAGGACGCCGACATGGTGGGGCTGTCCGTCCTCTCCGGCGCGCACATGACCCTCTTCAAGAAGGTGCTGGAGCTGCTCAGGGAGCGGGACGCCCAGGACATCCTGGTGTTCGGCGGTGGCATCATCCCAGACGGCGACATCCCGCTCCTCGAGCAGGCCGGCGTCGCGAAGATCTTCACGCCGGGCGCCAAGACCCAGGACGTCGTGGACTGGGTCAACGCCGCGATGGCCCCGCAGACCTGACCCAGGGGGCGGCCGACCGTCCCGCCACCGCGAAGCCGAGCCTCGCCTGCGCCGAGGTCCTGTTCAGGTCACCGCTTCGCGCGCACGAAGTCGCTGACCAGCTGCGCGATCTCGTCCGGATGGCTGTGCTGGACCCAGTGGCCGGCGTCGATGTCGTGGCGGGTCAGCTGCGGGACGTAGCGCGGCAGGTCGTCGTACACGGCAGGAGTCAGGAACGGGTCGCGGAGCGGAACGATGAGCTGGACCGGGACATCGGTCCGCAGGGAACGACGATGCGGTCCACCGCCCCGAAGGTTCGCCCGGTAGAGGCCGAGGCCGTTCACGGCATCGCGAGCCACGCTCGGCGCGGCGTGCCCGGAACCCAGGAACCGGCGGGCGGACTGCGGGTCGCGAAGCAGCCGGCGCAGCGCCAGCTCCGGGAGGGCGGGCACCTGGAACGCCAGCAGGTACCACGAGTGCCCCAGCTGCCGAGCGAGGTCGCGGCGGCGGGCCCAGTCCGCGCGGCTCGACCTGCGCGCCCAGGCTGCGAAGTGCCCCCGGCTCGGACCGCTGATCGAGGTGTACGTCGAGATGCGGCCCAGCAGGCGTGGGTCGGACCCCGCCATCAGAACCGCCTCCCAGGCCTGGATCGACCCCCAGTCGTGACCCACCAGGTGGACCGGGCGGTTGGGAGACATGGCGTCGACCACCGCGACCAGGTCGTTGACGAGATGGGAGAGGCGGTATCCCTCCTGTGACGTCGGCACACCCGACTTGCCCGCCCCACGAACGTCGTACGCGAGACATCGGAAGTCGTCGGCCAGCCGGGCGATCGTGGCGAGCCAGACGGCGTGGGTGTCCGGGAAGCCGTGGACGAGGACGACGACGGGTCCGTCCGGTGTGCCTGCCTCGAGGACGTTGAGCGATACGCCGTCTCCGTCGATGAAGCGACGGGTTCCCGCGAAGTGCCTGTCGAACACCATCGAGCCTCCCGGGGGGACGGATACCCCGAGTCTCGCAGAGGGCTGTGCAGCGTTAGGCTCCGCAATGTCCTGTCCCGCCGAACAGCCAAAGGACGGCCGTCACCGTGGATCTGATGGAGTACCAGGCCAAGCAGCTCTTCGCCAAGCATGGCGTGCCGGTGACTCTCGGAGTCGTCGCGGAGACCCCCGAGGAGGCACGCGCGGGCGCCGAGCAGCTCGGAGGCGCTGTCGTCGTCAAGGCGCAGGTGCAGGCGGGTGGCCGCGGCAAGGCCGGCGGCGTGAAGCTCGCGAAGACGCCTGAGGAGGCAGCGGCGAGGGCGCGGGACATCATCGGCATGCAGATCAAGGGTTTGACGGTCAGCCGGGTGCTGGTCGCGCCGGCGGCTGACATCGCCGCGGAGTACTACTTCTCATTCCTGCTGGACCGGTCGAACAGGTCCTACCTGTGCATCGCCAGTGTCGAGGGCGGCGTGGAGATCGAGGAGGTGGCCAGGACCAACCCCGACGCGGTCAAGCAGATCCCGATCGACCCGGGCACCGGTGTCGACGCGGCGGTGGCCCGCGAGATCGTCGCTGCTGCCGGGTTTCCCGCCGATCTCACCGACCAGGCCGTGAGCCTGGTCGAGAAGCTCTGGGACGTCTTCACCGAGGAGGACGCCACCCTCGTGGAGATCAACCCGCTGGCCCGGCTCCGTGACGGCACCCTGGAAGCCCTTGACGGCAAGGTGTCGCTCGACGACAACGCCCGCTTCCGTCATCAGGACCACCTCAAGTTCGAGGACACGGCGGCCGCGGACCCGCTGGAGGCCAAGGCGAAGGCGAAGGGCTTGAACTACGTCAAGCTCGACGGCGCGGTGGGCATCATCGGCAACGGGGCGGGACTGGTCATGTCGACGCTCGATGTCGTCGCCTACGCAGGTGAACGGCACCATGGCGTCAAGCCGGCGAACTTCCTCGACATCGGCGGCGGTGCCTCTGCGCAGGTGATGGCGGACGGCCTCGACGTCATCCTGGGCGACCAGCAGGTGCGAGCGGTCTTCGTCAACGTCTTCGGCGGGATCACATCGTGTGACGAGGTCGCCAACGGCATCGTCGGGGCCCTCGACCTCCTCGGGGACGCCGCCACCAAGCCGCTCGTCGTCCGCCTCGACGGCAACAACGTCGAGGAGGGTCGGCGCATCCTGACCGAGGCCGCCCACCCGCTCGTGACGCTCGTCGACACGATGGACGGCGCGGCCGACCGGGCCGCCGAGCTGGCCAGCGCGTGAGGAGCTGAGCGATGTCGATCTTCCTGAGCTCCGAGTCCCGCGTCATCGTCCAGGGCATCACCGGCGGTGAGGGCACCAAGCACACGGCCCTGATGCTGAAGGCAGGGACGACCATCGTCGGAGGAGTCAACGCCCGCAAGGCCGGCACGACGGTCACGCACGGCGACCTCGAGCTGCCGGTGTTCGGCACGGTCGCCGAGGCCATCGAGGAGACCGGTGCCGATGTCTCCGTGGTGTTCGTCCCCGCCGCCTTCACCAAGGACGCCATGATGGAGGCGGTGGATGCCGAGATCCCGTTGCTCGTGGTGATCACCGAGGGCGTGCCGGTGCAGGACACGGCGGAGGTCTGGGCGCATGTCCAGGCCACCGGGAACAAGACCCGCATCATCGGGCCGAACTGTCCGGGCGTCATCACCCCCGGGGAGGCGCTGGCCGGGATCACGCCCGCCACCATCAGCGGGAGCGGACCGATCGGGCTGGTGTCGAAGTCCGGCACGCTGACCTACCAGATGATGTTCGAGCTCCGCGAGATCGGCTTCTCGACCGCCGTGGGCATCGGAGGCGATCCCGTCATCGGCACCACGCACATCGACTGCCTCCAGGCCTTCGAGGACGACCCGGAGACCAAGGCGATCGTGATGATCGGGGAGATCGGCGGCGACGCCGAAGAGCGCGCTGCCGCCTACATCAAGGAGCACATCACGAAGCCGGTCGCCGGCTACGTCGCCGGGTTCACCGCGCCCGAAGGCAAGACCATGGGGCACGCGGGCGCGATCGTGTCGGGCTCCTCCGGCACTGCCGCGGGCAAGAAGGAGGCCCTCGAAGCCGCTGGCGTGAAAGTGGGCAAGACTCCTTCGGAGACTGCGCAGCTGATCCGCGACCTGCTGCCCGACGGCTAGCCGGATCGGTTGGTCGCCGAACGCGGCTGGGATCGGTGCGACCGGGGGCGACCCGGTGCGACCTGCCGGCCCGCCGAGCCGGCGGGGCAGGAGCCTGGCGGTCCGCTCAGCCGCCCAGCCGAGCCGCGGCCCGCTCCGCGAGCCGGGTGAAGGCGGCCTGTGACCCGTCGTAGGCCCCGGCTGGCGTGAACGTCACCTCTGCCGTCTCGCCGCGGTTGCGGACCAGCGCCATCCAGACCGTCGTGACCCGCTTCTTCGTGGTCTGCTGGACCTGCCAGACCCGCCCGCTCATGCGATCGGAGGAGAAGGAGCCCGACCGCGTGACCGACAGGGTCGGCTGCCGGTGGTGGCACGCCGACACCTGCGCGGCGACGCCCATCAGGAACTGCTTCGCCAGCACGGGTCGCTTGAACCTGCCGATGGTCTCCGTGACGGCGAAGGCCGTGGGCAGCCTGGCCTCCGGGGGGATGACGTAGCGCCGTGAGGTCACCGACCTCGCGCCCGCCCCGGCGAAGTCCGTCCCGTCGCACGCCGTGGCCGACGGGTTGTCCCTGACCAGCTCCGGTCGGGTCCCTTTCCACGGCGACGTGACGCCCGGCACGAGTGGAAGATCGAGGACGGAGAGGAATCCATGGGGGGTGCCGCCGTGCGGGGGCGGGAGGCTCCTGATCGGGTACGGCGGCGAGGCGCACTTGCCACCGCTGCGCGGACACACGTCGTTGACGGCCATGCCGCCGAGCTGCGCCAGCTCGAGCGACGTGAACCCAGCCGCCGTCCCGGGGGCAGACTCCTCGTACACGACGGTAACGGCAGCGCCAGATGTGGCGATGACGACGGTCTGACCGGTCGACCCGCCGCGTGTCGGGAGTCGCAGATGGATCAGCCGGGCTCGTTCACCGAGCCTCCGGACGGCCGAGAACCCGACGAGGTGGTGTCCCGGGCACACCCCGAAGGCCGTGACGACCCGCCGGAACGCGCGCTGCGCCTCGACGGGTGAGGGAGCCTGCTGAAGGACCTCTCGGACCTGCGTCGCCGATCCGCGTGCTGCCGGCGCGAAGGAGCGGACCCAGGACGTGTCGGGTGGCGGGTCGTCCGCCGCCTCGACACAGCCGCCGTACACGGTTGACGTCGCCACCCTCGGCACCGCCGGCAGCCGGTTCCACCGTGCACCGCCGACCGCGGACACCTGGCCGGCCGTGAGCAGCTGACCGGCTCCGAGGTTCGGCGCCGGGACCGACCCTCCGGAAGGCGTCGACCGAGGGGGATGGCCTTCGCCGATCCCGGACGGGTTGCCGAGCGGGTGCGAGGCGCTGACGGCTCCCGCCGCGGCGGCGACCACAACCAGGGCGAGACCGAGCACGGTGGTGGCCGCGTAGCGGCGATGCGCTCCCATCCGACGCAGGGTGCGTGCGGGGGGTTGGTCGCGACCCGCCAGGTCGTCGGCGAGCCGGGTCAGCCGGGCCTGCAGGCCTGCGGGCGTCGCGTCGATGCCGCTCCCGTGCAGCGTGGAGGAGGCCCGGGCCAGCGCCTGCTCGGCGCCGGCGTCGGTGAGGCCCACCTCGCGGGCCGCGGACGGAAGGTCGGTGTCGTCCAGGCGGCGCACGATGAGCAGCCGCCGGCTGGTCCGGTCGAGGGACGCCAGCGCCGCGAGGAGCCGCCTGTTCTCGGCGCTGGGCTGGGCGCCGGGCCGAGCGGGATCGGACTCGCGGACCGCCGTACCCGGTGACCCCGGGTGCGGTCGCCGGTCGAGGCGGCGGACTCCCCGCTCCCGCAACCACGGGTCGAGCGTCCCCAGGGCTGCCAGGCGGTGCCAGTGCCGGCTCGCCGAGATGAACGCCTCGCTCAGCGCGTCCTGGGCGGCGTCGGCGTCGCCACCGTAGGCGTACAGCTCGAGGAGCAGCCGGTCGCGGGACCCGGCGTACATGTCGTCGAAGTCGGTGGCTCGCGACAACTGACGGCGCTCCTCGGGACGGAATGGCTCGTGACGTACGACGGTAGACGATCCGGCCTTGGACGGGTCGAACCTCGGCGGGCCGGTTGGCCGTCGGCGCGCCCTGCTCCTCGTCGGCGGCGTGTCAGCCGCGATTGGGCACGAGGCTCCGCGACGATGGTCGAGATGACCGACCTGCTCTCGAGACCCATCCTGCGCGTGACGTCGGCGGCGGCGCCGTCGGAGCGCCCCGGCGTGCTGGTGGCCGCCCTCGGCTCGGCCGGGGTGGCCCTTAGCGGTCTGCTGCTGTGCGTCGCGGTGAGTGCGGCGGGCTGGTTCGCGGCCGACACTGGCTCCTTCGGGCAGGCCGCGGGCGTTGGCGCGCTCGCCTGGCTGCTCAGCAACGGCTCGGGTCTGGCCGGCTCCGGTCTGTCCGTGAACGCCGTGCCGCTGGGGTTCCTGCTGGCCGGTGCCTACGCCCTCTACCGCGCCGGCCGCTGGGCGGCGTCGACGTCTCGCGTCCGGTCGCTGGCCGACGTCGGTGTGGCGACGCTCGCGATGTCCGGTGCCTACGGGGCGGTCGGCGCCGTCACGGCCGTCGTCGCGAACGTCGACGGGGTCCACGCGCCGGTGCTCCGGGCGTCCGCCGCCTGTCTCGCTGTCGCGGGGGCCTGCGGCGGCGTGGGTCTGCTTCGTGGGTCGGGCGAGTGGTCCCCGCTTTGGGCGCGACTCCCCGAGGAGGCCCGGGCCGCCTTCGTGGGCGGCGCAGGCGGCTTCCTGGTGATGGCGGCGGTAGGTGCGGTCATCCTGACCGGCTCCCTCGTCGTACACGTCTCGACGGCGCTCAGGCTGGCCGAAGGGATGCACGGAGGCCTCGTGGGCGGGGTGATCCTCTCCCTGGTCGGCGCCGCAACTGTCCCGAACGCGGTGCTCTGCGCCGGTGCCTTCGTGGCGGGCCCAGGCTTCGCCGTTGGCACCGGAACACACGTGTCCCCGAGCGGAGTGCACGTTGGTCTGCTGCCCGACTTCCCGGTCCTCGCGGCGCTCCCCACGTCCGCCGATGCCCGCTGGCTGCCCGGCCTGATTGCCCTTCCGGTCATCGCCGGGGCGGTCGCCGGCGTGCTGGCGAACCGTCGCTACCCGGTCTACGGCGTGGACCATGCTGCCCTGCGGGGCGCGCTCGCGGGCCTCGCCGGCGGCGTCGCCTTCGGGCTGATGACCTTGCTGGCGACCGGGTCCGTGGGTCCCGGCCGGATGCAGGACGTCGGACCCGACGTCCTCGCGACCACCCTGGTCTGTGCGGTCGCCTTCGCGCTGGGCGGCGTCATCGCACCGGTCGCGCACCGGTGGCTCGGCGGCGCGCTCAGGTTCCGCCGGCGCCGGAGTCCCGACGAGGAGATCACCCAGCCACTGGAGCTCACGAGGGACGTCGACTGACCGGCAGACGGGGGCACTCGCTATCGTGGGCGCCGTCGTCACGTCCGACGAGCACCCGCTCGCACAGCGTCGGCTCCAAGGGGAAGGCACCGGTGCCCGTTCGCCTCGTGGTCCTGGTCTCCGGAACAGGCACCAACCTCCAGGCGCTGCTCGACGCCTCGCAGGAACCCGCGTACGGCGCCGTCGTCGTCGCGGTCGGGGCCGACCGCGACGGCACCCCGGCAGCCCAGCGTGCTGAGGAAGCCGGGATCCCCTCGTTCGTCGTCGCCCTCGAGGGGTACGACGAGCGAGCCGTCTGGGACAAGGCGTTGACGTCCGCGGTCGCCGAGCACGAGCCCGACCTCGTCGTGTCGGCTGGGTTCCTCAAGCTGGTCGGGCCTGCGTTTCTCGACCGGTTCGGCGGCCGGTTCGTCAACACGCACAACGCCTTGCTGCCGTCCTTCCCCGGGATCCACGGACCCCGTGACGCGCTCGACTACGGGGTCAAGGTCACTGGGGCGACCCTCTTCGTCGTCGACGAAGGCATCGACACCGGAGTCGTGGTCGAGCAGGTCGCCGTACGCGTCGCCGATGACGACGACATCGACAGCCTCACCGAGCGGATCAAGGCTGCCGAACGGGTCATGCTCGTCGACTGCGTGGGCCGGATGGCGCGCGAAGGCTTCACCGTCAGCGGAAGGAAGGTCACGATCCCGTGAGCAGTGTGCTCCCTGAAACCGAGGGCAGACGCCCGATCCGGCGCGCTCTCATCTCGGTCCACGACAAGGACCGCCTCGAGGAGGTGGCATTGGCGTTGTCGCTCGCGGGAGTCTCGATCGTGTCGACTGGCTCGACGGCAGCGCGGATCGCCTCGGCAGGCATCCCCGTGACACCCGTCGAGGAGCTCACCGGCTTCCCGGAGTGCCTCGACGGGCGGGTGAAGACCCTGCACCCACGAGTACACGCCGGCTTGCTGGCGGACCGCCGACTGGAGTCGCATGTCTCGCAGCTCGCCGACCTCGGCATCGAGCCCTTCGACCTGGTGGTCTCGAACCTCTACCCGTTCACGCAGACGGTCACCTCGGGCGCCGCGCCGGAGGAGTGCGTGGAGCAGATAGACATCGGCGGCCCGGCCATGGTTCGTGCCGCCGCCAAGAACCATCCGTCGGTGGCTGTGGTCACCTCTCCGCGCCAGTACGACGACCTGCTGGCCGCGCTGGATTTCGGCGGCTTCAGCCTGGAGCAGCGTCGACGACTGGCGGCGCAGGCGTTCGCGCACACCGCGTCGTACGACGTGGCGGTGGCTTCGTGGATGGGAGACGTGCTGGTCGACACCGGCGACGGGACGGGCTTCCCGGCCTGGACGGGGGCGACGTGGGAGCGGGCGGCCGTCCTCCGCTATGGGGAGAACCCACACCAGAGAGCGGCGCTGTACCGGCACTGGCGCGGCGGACTGGCCGGCGCCGAGCAGCTGCACGGAAAGGAGATGTCGTACAACAACTACGTCGACACGGATGCCGCCCGCCGTACCGCCTTCGACTACGCGGACCCCGCGGTCGCGATCATCAAGCACGCGAACCCCTGCGGGATCGCCATCGGCGCTGACGTGGCCGAGGCGCACCGCAAGGCGCACGCATGCGACCCGGTCTCGGCCTTCGGCGGCGTGATCGCGGTGAACCGGGCCGTCTCCGTCGCGATGGCGGAGCAGGTCTCGGAGATCTTCACGGAGGTGATCGTGGCGCCGGCGTACGAGGACGGCGCCGTGAAGGTGCTGACGCGGAAGAAGAACATCCGGGTCCTGGAGTGCCCGCCTGACGCCCACCCGGACCCGGTCGAGTTCCGGGGAGTCAGCGGAGGCGTGCTGATGCAGACTGTCGACCGGATGGACGCCGAGGGGGACGACCCGGTCGGGTGGAAGCTCGTCAGTGGCGCAGCCGCCGACCGCCCCCAGCTCACCGACCTGGCGTTCGCCTGGCGGGCCTGCCGGGCGGTCAAGTCGAACGCGATCCTGCTCGCCGCGGACGGTGCCTCGGTCGGTATCGGGATGGGTCAGGTGAACCGGGTCGACTCCGCCCGGCTGGCGGTGACCCGGGCCGGCGAGCGGGCGCGCGGTGCCGTCGGCGCCTCGGACGCGTACTTCCCCTTCCCGGACGGGCTGCAGGTCCTGGCCGACGCCGGGGTGCGGGCCGTGGTCCAGCCGGGCGGCTCGATCCGCGACGACGAGGTCGTCGAGGCGGCGCAGGCGGCGGATATGACCATGTACCTGACCGGGTCCCGGCACTTCTACCACTGACCCCCCTTCCCGCGAATTGCGGGAAAGTGCACCTCCAACCGGCCTCCCTGGGGTGTACTTTCCCGCATTTCGCGGAGGTTCTCAGAGCTTCCGCCCGCGCCGCGGCCGGTTGAACCGGTGAAGACGGCGCAGCAGCCGGACCCAGCCTTCCGGCGTGAGGCTCGACTGACCGACGAGGTGGCACCACGTGGCGAGGCGGCCTCCGTCATGGGGGAGTCCAAGGGCCTGCTCGGCGTCCCGGATGACGCGTTCCGGCTCGCCGAGGATCTCCTTGGCCACATACCCATAGCGCTCCCAGTGCTCGCGGGCCAGGGCCTTCTCACGGGCCAGGTCCAGCCGATGCTGCTCCCGCTCGCGGTGGCCGGCGCCGTCGTACTCTGGTAGCCGCCTGGTTCCCCTGATCCGCAGGTCGGCCCGAGCGATGAAGCCTCCATCGTCGTGACGGATGTCCGCCTGCGGATCCACCTCGAAGCCCGCGGTGACATGAAGCAGCCGCAGCACGGTCTCCCAGGGCGACTCGCTGCGTCCGTCGCACAGCGCCAGGGCCTGCCGGAGGTTGGGCAGCCCGCGCTGTCGGGAGCGGAGGCTGGCGGTGATGTCGGCCGTCGTGCAGAGCTTCCGCTGCAGCGCGCTGTCGATCGCGATGACCAGGTCGACCAGGGAGAGGTCCTCGGCGAGCTGACCCACGCAGACCTCCGGGGGTACGGCGGCCACTCCACCCACGCTGACCGGCGGTGGGAGGGCGGCCCGACTACGGAACACGTAGAGCCCGCCCGCTCGGGTCGAAGCTCGCCCGGGGGCAGCACGGCCAGCACGGGCAACCACGCCGGCAGTCCTGGCAGCCACAGCTCGTACAGCTGTGCGGCGCTCAGGTGTGCCATCGCAGCACCCGCGGGGAGCACCTTCATCAGCGCGGAGCAACGAGCATTGAGTGGAGCCGGGGCGGTGCTGGGTGGCGTGAACAGGCCATGGCTCAGGCGCGACCAGTGCGGACCATGCAGCTGTCGGTCGGTGAGCCCGAGCGCGAGCGCCTCGGACCTCAGCAGGCTGTCGTTCATCCGGGCAGCATGGGCGCTGCCGGAGTCCGCCGACAGGTCGATCGCGAAGCCTGGGGACGGCGGTCCGCGGATCGAGGATTGTGGAAAACACCGACCAAGCCCCGGGCGACCACCAACCCCCCAGCGAATTGCGGGAGAGTCCACCTCCGCGGACGGGATCCGAGGTGTACTTTCCCGCAATTCGCGGGGGTTGGGGCGGGGAAGGCGAGGGAAGGGGCGGGAGGCAGGGGAGGTGGCGGGCTCCGTGCGAGAATCCACCCTGTGACCGCACAGCTCCTTGACGGCGTGGCCACGGCTGCCGCGATCCTGGCCGACCTGACCGAGCGGGTGGCCCGGCTCGCCGAACACGGCATCCGCCCTGGCCTCGGCACCGTGCTCATCGGCGACGACCCCGGCAGCCGGGCGTACGTCGCGGGGAAGCACCGCGACTGCGCCAAGGTCGGGATCGCCTCGATCCGCGAGCACCATCGCGCCGACATCGCCCAGGCGTTCCTCGAGGAGCGCATCGAGGCGCTCAACGCCGACCCGGCGTGCACCGGCTTCATCGTGCAGCTGCCCCTCCCTGGCCACCTCGACACACAGCGCGCCCTCGAGCTGGTCGACCCGGCCAAGGACGCCGACGGCCTGCACCCGACCAACCTCGGCAGGCTCGTGCTGATGTACGACGCCACCCTGCCGTGCACCCCCAGGGGCATCGTGGAGCTGTTGACCAGCTACGACGTCCCGATCAAGGGCGCCGAGGTCTGCGTCGTGGGACGCGGCGTCACCGTGGGTCGACCGCTCGGCCTGCTGCTCTCGCGCCGTACGGAGAACGCGACGGTGACCCTCTGCCATACCGGCACCCGCGGCCTGCCCGACCACCTGCGTCGGGCGGACATCATCGTCGCCGCCGCCGGCGTGGCCGGACTGGTGACCTCCGACATGGTCAAGCCGGGAGCGACGATCCTCGACGTCGGGACGTCGCGGGTCGACGGCAAGCTGGTCGGAGACGTCGACCCGGCGGCGTACGACGTCGCCGGGGCGGTGGCGCCGATGCCAGGCGGGGTCGGCCCGATGACCCGGGCCATGCTGCTCACGAACGTGGTCGAGGCGGCAGAGCGCGCGGCCGCCCTCGCGTGAACTGGCTGAAGAAGCCGTCGACGACGGGCGGGATTTTCTATCTCGTTTGTGTCGGGACGCTCCTCGTTGGGCTCGGCGCGGTCGCGCTCGGGGCCTGGCGCTCGGGCTCCACGCTGATGGGGTTGGGCTTCGGACTGGCGTTCGTGATGCGGATGGTGCTGCCGGACGACCGCGCTGGCATGCTTCGGGTCCGGCGCCGGCTCATCGACCTGGCGACCCTGGGCATCTGCAGCGGCCTGCTGCTCGCCCTCGCCGTGCTGATCCCGAACCGGCCCAAGCCCTGAGCCCGACCTTCCTTCCGGACCGCCGCGTCACTAGAGTGTCCTCACGCTTGGTGCGTATGGAGAATCGGGTTGTTTAATGCGCAACAGATCTGCCGGGGATGGCTGGCTGACGTTCGCGCTGCGACATGCCCGCTATGAGGTGCTCCCCACAGCGAGAATCGAGTCGGTGGTCGTCGAGTCGGTGCCCCGCGAGGTCAGCATCACGGTGACCGCGAGCCCCGCCAAAGGCATCTCGTCGACGCTCGACCTGACCGAGCGGCTCACCAGCCAGGGGTACGACGTCGTACCCCACCTGGCGGCCCGGATGATCTCGGGCCGCTCCGAGCTGGCCGAGATCGTGGCCCGCCTGACCAGCATCGGCGTCGCCAACGTCTTCTGCCCGGCAGGGGACGCCGACCCGCCCGCAGGTGAGTACGAAGGTGCGCTGGCGATGCTCCGGGACCTCTCGGAGATGGGCCGGCCGTTCGCCCAGGTGGGAATCACCGGCTACCCGGAGTCCCATCCGGGTATCGAGGACGACGTGGCGATCCAGTCCATGTGGGACAAGCGTCTGCACGCGACGTACATCGTGAGCAACCTGTGCTTCGACCCGGAGACCATCGGCAGCTGGATCCGGCGGGTGCGCCGGCGGGGGGTCGATCTGCCTGTGCTGGTGGGCCTGCCGGGACCAGTCGAGCGAACCAAGCTGCTGTCGATGGCGACCAAGATCGGCGTGGGACAGTCGATGCGGTTCCTCGGCTCACATGTCGGGATGTTCGCACGGATCGCCGCGCCGGGCGGCTTCAACCCCGAGAAGTTCCTCCGCCGGGCGGCTTCCGTTCTCGAGGACCCGGGCCTGCGGGTGGACGGGCTGCACCTCTTCACGTTCAACCAAGTGGCAGAGACCGAGCACTGGCGGCAGGATCTGCTGCGGTGAACGTCTCGCCGACGAGCTCGAGAAGCTCCCGCTCCAAGCCCAGATTTCCCGTCTCGATGATCGTCAGCGGAAGACCGAGCGCCTCGGAAGCCTTGGCAGCAAGGGCTTTGAGCTCGTCATCGGGATCCTGAGCCAGCCAGACCACTCGCGTGTAGTTGCCGAAGTACGCGTCCCGCAGGTCCGGGTGACGGTCGAGTCCGAGCTCCGCCAGAACCGTCCGGGAGAAGGACCGGACGAGGAAGTCGGTGAGCAGGTAGGTGCCGGGCTGCTCCTCGAATAGCCTGGCGATCCGGTCCGCACCGCCGTACACGTCGTAGCAATGCAGGCCCGCCAGTCGTCGCACCCCGAGACGCTCACAGGCGGCGTCCAGGGCCCCGTAGGTGCCGCAGTCGGCGTACCCCACCGCGACCCTGTCGTAACGCGCCACCAGCTCAGCCGCCAGCCGCTCGACCTCGCCGGCGATGAGCTCGGGGCGGTTGTGCAGCAAGGGGGGTAGGGGGTACACGTCGACCGGCAGGTTCCTCCGTTGGACGATCCCGCTGACCGGCTGGGCGATCGCACCGCAGGCGATCACCGCGACGGTGCAGCTCGGACGCGGGCGGGGGCCGTCGGCGGGACGCTCAGCCGGGGAACGCGAGCTGGTCGACGAACTTGTCGTTGAAGTCGCTACGGTCGGAGAGCTCGACATATCTCACCTCCTCGAGCAGCGCCAGCGCGCCCTTGCGCTCCTGCATGCTCAGCAGCACCATCTTCGCTCCCTCGCCCGCCACGTTTCCGGCGCTGACAATGCGGAGCACGGGAAGCCTCGGCACCAGACCGATGCGTACGGCGCTCGCCGGCGAGAGGTACGAGCCGAACGACCCGGCGAGCAGTACCTGCTGGACGTCGGAGGGCTCGACGCCCAGCTCCTCCAGCAGCAGCGTCCATCCGGTCGAGATGGCCGCCTTCGCGAACTGCAGCTCGCGCACGTCCCGCTGGCTGAGGAAGACGGACTCGGAGATCTCCCCCTCATGCCCGGGTCGCCAGGCGAGCGCGAAGACCCGCTCGCCGTTGATATGCCCGAGGCGAGCTGCTACCCCCGGCGCGATGGTGGCCGCGAGATCGTCCTTGACGTACCGGCCGCTGCTGTCGATGAACCCTAGCTTGACGAGCTCCGCGACCGCGTCCACGAGTCCCGAGCCGCACAGCCCTTGCGCCTCGACGTCGCCGATCACCTGGCATGCGACGTCGTCGTCGGTGATCTTCACGACCTCGATGGCTCCCTCGGCAGCCCGCATGCCGCACTTGATCGCGCCGCCCTCGAAGGCGGGGCCGGCCGGCGCCGCGGTCGACAGGATCCGCTCGCCGTCTCCCAGCACGATCTCGCAGTTCGTCCCGACGTCGATGAAGAGACGCATGCGCTTGTCCCGGTCCATCCCCGACGCGAGCATGCCGGCGACGATGTCCCCACCCACGTAGGCGCCGAGGGCGGGCAGTACGACGGCGCGTGCCCGTGGGTGGACCGAGACGCCGAGGTCCGAGGCGAGCAGCTCCGAAAAGGTGGCCGTCGACATCACGAAGGGCGCCACGCCGAGCGGCTCGGGGTCTATCCCGAGGGCGAGTGCCGTCATGGTCGCGTTGCCCGCAACGGCGATCTCGTAGACCTCGCCGCGGTCGACACCACCTTCGGTGCAGACCTCGTCCGCGAGCTGGTCGAGTGTGGCGTGCGCCAGTTCCGTCAGCTTGTCGAGGGCATCGGGGTCCATCATGGTGGCGCTGATCCGGGTGATCACGTCACCGCCGAACGGCTGTTGCTTGTTGAGCATCGAGGCCACGGCGGCCGGAGTCCCGGTCGAGGTGTCGAGAAGGGTGGCGACCACGGTCGTCGTACCCAGGTCGAACGCGATGGCAAAGCGCCGTTCGGTGGTGTCACCCGGCTCGACGTCGATGAGGACGTCGTCGACGACCACCGCCGTCAGCTTGTAGTCGGCTGCTCTCGCCACGCCGGGCAGCCTGCGCAGCGTGTGCAGGTCCACCCGCAGCTCGAGGTCGTCGATCGCGGCGAGCAGACGAGCCAGGTCGGTGGTCTGGTCCTGCAGGGTCGGCTCGCTGAGCTCGACATAGCGTTTCTGGATGGCCGGCCGGAGGATCACCTGCCGGCCGACTCCGACGGTTGCGGCCTTCGGCCGCGTGATGAGCGGCGGGACCTCGACCGAGAGATCGCGGGTGGCCTGCGCGAGGCACGCCAGCCGCCAGCCGCCCTGAAGCTGCTCAGGGGTGAACGACCTGACGTCGAGCCGGGAGACGGCGACCGAGCCGTCCAGGATCCTGACCTTGCACTTCTTGCAGGTTCCGTGCCCGCCGCAGGTCGAGTCGATCGCGATCCCGTTCCAGCTCGCCGCGTCGAAGACGCTCACTCCGGGCGGCACCCGGAACTCACGCTCCGCGGGCGAGAAGTGCAGTCGGACGCGGCCCGTGCCGTCGTGGACAGCCGCCTCGCGCGTCGTGCGGCCGGCCGGAGGGACGATCAGCCCCTCGCGACCGAGCAGATCCCCTTCGTCGATCGCGAGCGGGCGGTCGTCGTCCGCGCCGAGGCTCATGGCGCGGCAGCCGCCGGCGCCTGCTCGGCCGCCGTCTCCGCCGCCAGCCTGGACCGGTAGGCGGCGATCCAGGCGCCGCCCCACTCGTCGCGGCCGAGCAGCAGGTCGGCGGCCTTGACGGCCTCGACGACCTGCGGGGTCCGCGCGTCCATGATCGCGCTGGTCAGGCCTGCGCCGATCGCCATCGGGAGGAACGTCGCGTTGATCGAGTGCCGGCCCGGCATCCCGAACGAGACGTTCGACGCACCGAGCGTCATGTTGACGCCGAACTCCTCACGGATCCGCGAGATCGTCTCGTAGCACACGTTGACGATCGTCGGGTCGGCTCCGATGGGCATCGCCAGGGCGTCGATCACGATGTCGTCGAGTGTCAGGCCGTACGTGTCCACTGCGGTGTCGAGGATCTTCCTGGTCAGCTCGAGGCGCTTGTCGGCCTCCATCGGGATCTCGTCATGGTCGTTCGGCAGCGCGATGACGGCGGCGCCGTAGTGCTTCACCATCGGCAGGATGGCGGCCATCCGGTCGTCCTCCGCGGTGATGGAGTTGACGAGAGCCCTTCCCTGGTACGCCGACAAGCCGGCCTCAAGCGCTTCCACCACGGACGAGTCGATGCAGATCGGGAGGTCCGTCAGCTGCTGGATCATCGTAATGGCGCGCCTGAGCAGGGCCGGCTCGTCGGTCAGCGGCACTCCCATGTTGACGTCGAGCACCATCGCGCCGCCGGCGACCTGCGCCCTCACGTCTCGCTCGATGGCGGACAGGTCACCCGCGCGGAGCTGCTCCTGGAAGATCCTGCGACCGGTCGGGTTGATCCGCTCGCCGATGACACAGAACGGCATGTCGTGGCCGAGGGTTACCTCGCGAGTCGCCGAGCTGAGGGTCGTGTGGTGCGTCTCGGTCACACCGTCACCTTGTCCCGGTGCTGCCTGACGAGAGCCTTTGCCTTCTTGACGGTCTGGGAGGCGTCCGCCGCATAGGCGTCGGCGCCCACCGCGTCGGCGTACTCCTGTGTCACCGGCGCGCCGCCGACCATCACGACGACCTTGTCGCGAAGCCCGGCCTTCTCGAGCGCGTTGATGTTCGCCTTGAACATCGGCATCGTGGTTGTCAGGAACGCCGAGAAGCCGACGATGTCGGGGTGGTACTGGTTGATGGCCTCGACGAACTTCTCCGGGGGCACCTGCACGCCGAGGTCGATGACGTGGAAGCCGGCGCCTTCGAGCATGATGTTGACGAGGTTCTTGCCGATGTCGTGGACGTCACCCTTCACCGTGCCCATCACGAACGTACCAACGGTTTCGACCCCGGTCTCGGCGAGGAGCGGGCGAAGGATGTCGAGGGCGCCACTCATCGCCCGGCCGGCGATGAGCATCTCGGGCACGAAGAAGTCGCCTCTCTCGAAGCGGGCCCCGACCTCCTCGAGCGAAGGGATCAAGGCGTCGAAGAGCATGGTCTCCGGCTGCATGCCGGTCCGGAGCCCCTCGTTGGTCAGGTCCCGCACGGCGGGGCCGTTGCCGACCAGCGTCTCGTCGTACAGCGACTGAAGAATCTCATCGGGCGTCATGCGGCGCCTTCCTTTCTTGCCTGGTGGCCGAGCAGGGCCGACAGTGACCGTGCCTGGGTCTTGATGAGCTTGGCGAGCGTTGGCAGCTCGTGGCTGATTCGGTCCGACGGACCCGAGACGCCGACTGCCGCCGCGATCTCGCCGCCCCGGGTGTAGACGGGGGCGGCGACGGCGTCGAGCCCGATCTCGAGCTCGCCGCGGGTGACGGCGTACCCCTGCTTGTGAACCTGTCTGAGCTGCCGCCTGAGCGCCGTGAGACTGGTGATCGTGTTGCGAGTACGTCGGCTCAGCGGCGTCACCGGGAGGGCGAGGCTGCCTTCGGCGTAGAACACCTTTCCGAGTGCCGAGCAGTGCGGGGGTACGTCGACCCCGACCCAGTTCATCGCGCTCAGCATGAACGTCGAGTCGATCTGGGCCACCTGGACCACGGCGTTGCCGCGCACGACCGCGAGGTTGACGGTCTCGCCGGTCGCGCTGCTCAACCGCTCGAGCGTCGGGCGCGCCAGCCTGGTGAGCTCGTCCGACGGCTCATGACGCGTGGCGTAGAGCGCGAACAGGGGACCGGCCTGGTAGCTGCCCGCCTCGTCCCGGAACAGCAGCCGGTGCCGCTCGAGCGCCTGGAGGAGCCGCGATGCCGTCGACTTCGCGAGTCCGGTGCGCGCGACCAGGTCCGCGTGCGCCTGGGGTTCGTCCGAGAGCACGACCAGGCTGAGCAGCTCCGCCGCGCGGTCGACCGCCTGCGTCCCGTTCGTTGTCACGACTGCGTCCTCCGGTGCACTCTTGACCGGCAGGACCCCTGGAATCTGGCCGGTGCGTCTTCCCTCCATGGGAAAAGTAGACCACAATGAAACCACAATATGGAACCTAGGTTCCACATAATGGCGACCAGCCGCTTCGGCTGCCCCAGAAGGAGTGCGTGTGTTCGAGAACAAGATGCCCCGCTACGAGGTGCTCTCCGCCGATGCGATGGACAAGCTGGACCGCGGCTGGCGGCGCATCGTCACCGAGATCGGGGTCGAGTTCGTGAGCGAGCGAGCCCTCGACCTGTTCCGTGGCGCGGGTCAGCGGGTCGAGGAGAAGACCGTGTTCCTCGACCCGGAGTTCGTGCTCGCGCAGGTGGCCAAGGCGCCCCGGGAGTTCGACGTACAGGCTCGCAACCCCGCGCACTCGATCCACATCGGCGGCAGCTCGATGGCGTTCGGAGCCGTCTACGGGCCACCGTTCGTGCGGCAGGGCGACGTACGGCGCGATGCCACCATGGAGGACTACCAGAACTTCTGCCGGTTGGCCCAGTCCTTCGACGCGCTCGACTCCGCCGGCGGTGTCGTGTGCGAGCCGAACGACACGCCGCTCGACTCGCGCCACCTGGATATGACGTATGCGCTGCAGACCCTCACCGACAAGATGTACATGGGGAACGTCGTCTCGGGGGTCAACGCCGCGGACACGATCGCCATGGGGGCGATCCTCTTCGGCGGCAGGGATGTCATCGAGGAGACACCCGTGTCGATCTCGCTGATCAACTGCAACTCGCCGCTGCGGTGGGACGACCGGATGCTCGACGCACAGTTCGAGTACTCGGCGGCCAACCAGCCGGTGGTGCTGACCCCCTTCATCCTGATGGGTGCGATGTCGCCGGTGACCGTGCCCGCCGCACTCGTCCAGCAGATCGCCGAGGCGCTGTCAGGTATCGCCTTGAGCCAGCTGATCCGACCGGGTTGCCCGGTGATCTTCGGGTCCTTCCTCTCGAACATCGACATGCAGTCGGGTTCGCCAAGCTTCGGCACTCCCGAGTCGGCCGTCGGGTTGCTCTGCACCGGGCAGATCGCCCGCCACTTCGGGCTGCCGTTCCGGACCGGCGGCGGGCTGACATCGAGCCAGGTGCCGGACGCCCAGGCGGGCTACGAGGCGCTGATGACCATGCTGCCGACGTTTCTCGCCGGCGCGAACTGGGTGATGCACTCGGCCGGCTGGCTCGAGGGTGGCCTGGTCGCGGGCTTCGAGAAGTTCATCGTCGACATCGAGCTGCTGCAGATGCTTCAGGTGGAGTTCACGCCGCTCGAGATCAACGAGGACTCGCTGGCCTTCGGCGCCCACGAGGAGGTCGGCCATGGCGGCCACTTCCTCGGCGCCATGCACACGATGGAGCGCTTCCGCACCTGCTTCTACCGGCCGCTGCTCTCCTCGTCCGACAACTACGAGAGGTGGATGCGCAACGGCGGACTCGACACGGCGGCCAGGGCGACCAAGATCTACCAGGACAAGCTGGCGTCGTACGAGCAGCCGCCGCTCGATGACGCGATCCGGCAGGAGCTCGAGGAGTACGTCGTCCGGCGCCGCGCCGAGCTCGGTGACTAGCTGGGCCTCGGGCGCGTTCCGGCCGCCGGTCCGTCGGGGGGTGCCCTTTGTCGGCGACCCCGACGCGCCGCTTTTGAAGTCCCGCGTTGCGTTTGGGTGGTGCACCACTCAGGTTGCCCTCACGCCATCCGGATCTGAGTGGCTGCGAGTCCGTTTGGGTGGTGCACCACCCAGGTTGCCCTCACGCCATCCGGATCTGAGTGGCTCCGGGTCTGTTTGGGTGGTGCACCACCCAAACACACCTGCCGGACCTGTCGACGCTGTTCCCTCGCGGAAGACCGGCGTCAGGGGAAGACGATCGTCTTGCTGCCGTTGAGCAGCACGCGTTGCTCCGAGTGCCAGCGGACCGCCTGCGACAGCACTCGGCTCTCGACCTCGCGACCGATGCTGACGAGCTGTTCGGGGGACATCGTATGGTCGGCGCGGGCGACGCCCTGCTCGATGATCGGGCCCTCGTCGAGGTCCGCGGTCACGTAGTGCGCCGTGGCACCGATCAGCTTCACGCCTCGCGTGTGCGCCTGGTGGTACGGCCGCGAGCCCTTGAAGCTCGGAAGGAACGAGTGGTGGATGTTGATCGCCCGCCCAGAGAGTCGCCGGCACGCCTCGTCCGAGAGCACCTGCATGTAGCGGGCCAGGACAACCAGGTGGATCCCCAGCTCGTCGACCAGCTCGAGCACTCGCCGCTCGGCATCGCTCTTGGTCTCTGGGGTCACGGGGATGTGGTGGAAGGGGATGTCGTACGACGAGGCGAGCCGTTCGAAGTCACGATGGTTGGACACGATCGCGGGGATCTCGATGTGGAGGGCGCCGGTACTCCAGCGGAAGAGCAGGTCGTTGAGGCAGTGGCCGAACCGCGACACCATGATCAGTGTCCGGTAGGGGGTGCGTGCCGAGAACAGGTCCCAGCTCATCGAGTTCGGCTCCGCTACCGCGGTGCCGAACTGCTCGCTCAGCGCTGCGGCGTTGACGTCGCAGGCCTCGATGAGGAACTGCACCCGCATGAAGAACCGGCCGGTCTCGGGGTCCCCGAACTGGGCGCTGGCGAGGATGTTGCCGCCGCGGGCGAGCAGGAAACCCGAGACGGCGTGGACGATACCTGGACGGTCCGGGCATCGGAGGGTGAGGATGAACTCGGCGTCCTGCGGGTCAGGCCCGAACCCGGCGACCGAACTGCTCATGGCAGCAGTATCGCCCGCGGCGCTGGCCGTTGTCGCTTTATATGCATTACTGTCGCGTCATGAGCAACACCCCGGCCGAGCTGGACGGGTCGGTCGCCACTGCCAGCACTGTGCAGTCTGTCGACCGGGCTATCACGATCCTCGAGATCCTGGCCCGCTCCGGCGAGGCCGGCGTGACCGAGCTCGCGGCTGAGCTCGGGGTCCACAAGTCGACAGCCTTCCGGCTCGTCAACGCCCTCGAGCAGCGGTCGCTCGTCGAGCAGCAGCACGGGCGCGGCAAGTACCGCCTCGGGATGGGGATCCTGCGGCTCGCCGGAGCCACGACGTCGAGGCTCGACCTGGTTCAGGAGAGTCACGGCGTCACCCGCCTGCTCGCCCAGCAGGTCGGTGAGACGGTGAACCTGGCCGTACTCTCCGAAGGCGCCGCGCTCTACATGGACCAGGTCGCTGGCTCTTCCGCCCTCCAGGCTCACAACTGGGTCGGTCAACGGATCCCCTTGCATGCAACGTCCAACGGCAAGGTTCTGCTCAGCGGGCTGGACCCGGCTGCGATGGCCGGCGAGGCCGGGGAGCTACGCAGGTTCACCGCGAACACGATCACCTCGATCCAGGCTCTGGTCCGTGAGCTGGAGGAGGTCCGTGCACGCGGGTACGCCATCGCGATCGACGAGCTCGAGATCGGTCTGACGGCGGTCGCCGCACCCATCCACAACAGTCATGGCGATACCATCGCGTCGATGAGCGTCTCCGGTCCGACGTTCCGGATCGACGCCCGCCGGCTCCCGCAGCTTGCGCACTCGGTCATGCGGGCTGCGGAGGACGTGTCGTTCCGGCTCGGCTGGCGGCCCCGGGCCTGACCTGAGGGACAGCGGGCTCGCCCAGCGGGCCACGGCTGCTTGACTAGGCAGCCTCCGGCCTGCTTATCTTGTTGCGTAGATCACAGTGGGTTGCCTGATACGCAACTGGGTGTGTGATCAGCGGACGGAGGTGACCGTGCCCGAGCTGTACATCGACGGGTCGTGGCGCTCGGCCGCCGAAGGCGGCACCCGCGAGATCCGCTGTCCGGCCGACGGGACGTTCGTGGGCGAGGTGGACGAGGCCTCCGCCGTCGACACCCGGCAGGCGATCTCGGCTGCCAGGCGCGCCTTCGACGCCTCGGGTTGGCCGAGCAGCTCAGTCCAGGACCGCGCGGGCGTCCTCGACGCTCTCGCCGACCTGCTGGTGGACCACAAGGACGAGATCGCCCGCGCCGAGTCGCTCGACACCGGCAAGCGCCTCGTCGAGAGCGAGTACGACGTCGACGACGTGGTCAGCGTCTTCCGCTACTACGCCCAGGTGGCGGGTGAGGGCGCGGGGCGGGTGGTGAACACCGGCCAACCCGACGTCCGCAGCCGTGTCGTGCACGAGCCGATCGGGGTGTGCGGCCTGATCACCCCGTGGAACTACCCCCTGCTCCAGACATCGTGGAAGGTCGCACCGGCGTTGGCGGCGGGGAACACCTTCGTGCTCAAGCCGAGCGAGCTGACACCCTCAACCGCGATCCTGCTGATGCGGTACCTGGAGGAGGCGGGCCTTCCACCGGGCGTCGGCAACCTCGTGCTTGGTGCCGGGGCGGTTGTCGGCGCCCCGCTCGCCGACGACCCGGCGGTCGACCTGGTGTCCTTCACCGGCGGCCTGACCACCGGCCGCACCCTGATGGCGGCGGCGGCGTCGACGGTCAAGAAGGTGGCCCTCGAGCTCGGAGGGAAGAACCCCAACGTCGTCTTCGCCGACTGCGACTACGACGTAGCCCTCGACTTCGCGCTGACGGCCGTGTTCCTGCACTCGGGTCAAGTGTGTTCGGCGGGGGCCCGGCTGGTCGTCGAGGACACCATCAAGCAGCGTTTCGTCGACGACCTCGTCGCGAAGGCGGAGCAGATCAGGCTCGGCGGGCCCTTCGACGAGAAGGCCGAGACCGGCGCCCTGATCTCGGCCGCCCACCGAGACAAGATCGAGGCCTATGTCGCGAAGGGCCTCGCCGAGGGGGCGGTGCTGCGCTGCGGAGGTACGCGTCCCGACGACCCCCAGCTTGCCCGCGGCTACTTCTACCTCCCCACCATCCTCGACGGGTGTACGTCGACGATGGCCGTGGTCCAGGAGGAGTCCTTCGGGCCGGTGCTCACCGTCGAGGCCTTCTCCGGCGAGGACGAGGCCGTCTCGATCGCCAACGACAGCATCTACGGGCTGGCGGGCGCGGTGTGGACGCGGGACGGCGGGAAGGCCGAACGCGTCGCGAGCCGGCTGCGGATGGGGACGGTCTGGATCAACGACTACCACCCGTACGTCCCGCAGGCCGAGTGGGGCGGGTACAAGCAGTCCGGGTTCGGCCGAGAGCTCGGCGCCCACGGGATCGCCGAGTACCGCGAGACCAAGCACATCTGGCACAACGTTCGTCCCCAGGTGCAGCGCTGGTTCGGCGACGAGTGATGGCCGGCCCGGACACCACCTGGGACTTCGTCATCGTCGGCGGCGGGTCGGCAGGATGTGCCCTCGCGAACCGGCTGAGCCTGGACCCGTCGACGTCCGTCCTGGTGCTCGAGGCTGGCCACTCGGACTTCAAGATCGACCCCTTCATCCATATGCCCGCCGCACTGCCGTTCCCCATCGGAAGCCGCTTCTACGACTGGCGGTACGAGACGGAGCCCGAGCCGTACATGAACGGGCGCAAGGTCTTCCACGCCCGGGGCAGGGTCCTCGGCGGGTCTAGCAGCATCAACGGGATGATCTTCCAGCGCGGCAACCCGCTCGACTATGAGCGCTGGGCCGCCGAGCCAGGCATGCAGAGCTGGGACTACCTGCACTGCCTGCCCTACTTCAAGAAGATGGAGACCTGCCTCGCGGGCGCCGACGCCTGGCGGGGCGGTGAAGGTCCCCTCGTCCTCGAGCGCGGTCCCGCCCAGAACCCCCTGTTCGAGGCGTTCTTCGAGGCGGCCCAGCAGGCCGGCTACCCCCTGACCAGCGATGTCAACGGGTACCGGCAGGAGGGCTTCGCGAGGTTCGACCGCAACCTGCACCGAGGCCGCCGGCTGTCCGCCGCGCGCGCGTACCTGCACCCCGTGACGGACCGGACGAACCTCCGGGTCGAGACCCTCGCGTTCGTCACCGGCATCGTCTTCGACGGCTCGAGGGCGGTCGGGGTGGACTACCTGCGCGGCAGCCGGCTGGCCCGGCGCGCGAAGGCGGCCGAGGTGATCCTGTGCGGTGGGGCCGTCAACACCCCGCAGCTGTTGCAGCTGTCAGGTGTCGGAGACGCCGAGCACCTGGAGGGGCTCGGGATCCCGCTGGTGCAGCACGTGCCCGGCGTGGGTGAGAACCTGCAGGACCATCTCGAGGTCTACATCCAGTATGCGTCCAAGAAACCGGTTTCCATCGCGCCCGGGCTGCGCTGGCGCAACCGACCCAGGATAGCCCTCGAGTGGCTCCTCTTCCGTCGCGGACTCGGGGCGACCAACCACTTCGAGGGCGGTGGATTCTGCCGCAGTAACGACGACGTCGACTACCCCAACCTGATGTTCCACTTCCTGCCGGTCGCGATCCGGTACGACGGGTCCGCGCCCACCCAGGGCCACGGGTACCAGGTCCATGTCGGCCCCATGTACTCCGACGTACGAGGCAGCGTGCGGATCACGTCGCGCGACCCGAGGAAGCACCCGGCTCTGCGCTTCAACTACCTGTCGACATCATCCGACCGGCGCGAGTGGGTCGAGGCGGTGCAGGTGGCGCGCCACATCCTCAACCAGCCCGCCTTCGAGCCGTACAACGCCGGCGAGCTCTCGCCCGGGCTCTCGGTGAGCAGCGACGAGGAGATCCTCGACTGGGTCGCCCGAGACGCCGAGACGGCGCTGCATCCGTCGTGCACCGCCCGGATGGGCGTCGACGAGCTCGCCGTCACCGATCCCAGCAGCATGCGGGTTCACGGGGTCCAAGGACTTCGCGCGGTCGACGCGTCCGTGATGCCGTATGTGACGAACGGAAACATCTACGCTCCAGTCATGATGGTCGCCGAGAAGGCTGCTGACCTGATCCTGGGCAACACCCCGCTCCCCGCCGCAGACGTCCCGTACTACCGCTATCGCGACAGCATGCCACTCGACCCGCCCTCCAGGCAGGACGCAGGAAAGTGAAGGCTCCATCGTGACCGAAACTCTCAGCACGCCAGAGTCGGCTCAGAGTAGGCCGGCCGGGGGCCGCAGCTCGCCCCTGGCGATGTCGGTCCAGCACCTGTGGAAGGTGTTCGGCCCGAGGGCCGGAAAGATCATCGGCTCGCCGGAGGCCGATCTGCCACGGTCGGAAATGCTCGCCAAGACGGGCTGCGTCGCTGCGGTGAAGGACATCTCCTTCGAGGTGGTTCCCGGCGAGGTGTTTGTCGTCATGGGTCTGTCCGGATCGGGGAAGTCAACACTCGTGCGTTGCCTCACCCGACTGATCGAACCTACCTCCGGCACCGTGGAGATAGACGGCCAGGACGTCACGAAAGCCTCCGGATCGGTTCTTCGCCGTCTGCGTCGAAACCATGTCTCGATGGTTTTCCAGCACTTCGGTCTGCTGCCGCATCGCAGGGTTATCGACAACGTGGCATACGGACTCGAGGTCAGGGGGGTCTCCAAGACGGAACGTCGCGCCAAGGCTCGGGAGATCATCGAGCTCGTGGGGCTAGCGGGCAACGAGAACTCGTATCCGGACCAGCTCTCAGGCGGCATGCAACAGCGAGTCGGGCTCGCCCGCGCCCTGGCCGGAGATCCGTCGCTCCTGCTCTTCGACGAGCCGTTCTCCGCCCTGGACCCGCTGATCCGGCGTGACATGCAGAACGAGGTCATCCGGCTGCAGGAAGAGCTTCAAAAGACGATGGTGTTCATCACCCACGATCTGCAAGAGGCGCTCAAGCTCGGCGACCGCATCCTGATCATGCGCGACGGCGAGATCGTTCAGATCGGTACGCCGGACGAGGTGGTCGGCGCTCCCGCCGACGACTACGTTCGGGACTTCGTCAGCGAGGTGCCGCGGGCCCACGTGCTCACGCTGAAGTGGGTGATGCGGGAGCCCACTCCCGAGGACTCGCGCGAGGGTCCCGTGATGCCCTCGGACATGATCGTGCGCAACGCGGCCCGAGCCGCGCTCGCCTCCGACCACCCGGTGCAGGTCGTCGACGACGGGAAGCTGGTGGGGATCGTCGACGACGACGCCATCTTCCGCCTGGTTGTCGCCGAGGAGAGCATCTCGCCATGAGCGTTTCCACGACGGCCAGTAACAAGACGACGGCGATCCCCACGTCGGTGGGGTGGCGGCGGGCGCCGCGGTGGGTATGGCTGCTTGCCCTGGTCGCCGTATGGGTGGTCGTGTGGAGCTTCACCCGGGGTCACTACACCGAACCGCTCGGCACGTCGATCACCACGAGCACCCACGACTGGATCACCAGACACGCGAACGCCATCCAGAACAGCCATAGCGTGTTCGTCCAGGCGTGCACGAAGGTGGGCGACTTCACGAACTCGGTGATCACCTGGCTCCAGGAGCTGCTCTCGATCCCGGCATTTCCCAGGCCGGTTCCGCAGATCGGCTGGCTCGGCGTCATCGCGCTTGCCGGCTGGGCTGCTCTGGCGACGGCGGGGTGGCGAATCGCCGCATTTGTCGTGGTGTGCTTCTTCGCCTTCGGCGCCCTCAACTACTGGCAGGACAGCATCGACACGCTCATCATGACGTTCGCCGCAGTGCTCGTCTGTCTGGTGGTGGGTCTGCCGCTCGGAGTCTGGATGGGCAACAGCAGGACCGCCACCGCGATCGTGACACCGGTGCTCGACGTCATGCAGACGTTCCCGTCCTTCGTCTATCTCCTCCCGGTGGTCCTCTTCTTCGGGATCGGCACCCAGGCTGCCCTGATCGCGACACTCATCTACGCGCTACCTCCTGTGGTGAGGATCAGCGCGCACGGGATCCGGGATGTGCCGACCAGCGCCATCGAGGCCACGAACTCCCTCGGCCAGACCCGGCTGCAACGCCTCATGAAGGTGCAGGTGCCGATGGCCAAGCGCACGATCATCGTCGGTGTGAACCAGACGATGATGGCCGCCCTGTCCATGGTCACCATCGCCGCCTTCGTGAACGGACCCGGTCTGGGGAAGCCTGTCATCGAGGCCTTGCAGGCCTTGCAGGTCGGTCAGGGCTTCGTCGCAGGGCTCGCCATCGTGATCATGGCCATCATGCTGGACCGGACGACGACGGCCATCAGTGAGCGGTCGGAGCGGCTCGCCAGAGCGGGCGGGGGCAACAAGCGGCTGCGCATCGCGGTGCTCGCAGTGACCGGAGTGCTGGCCCTTGTCGCCGTGTACATCTCCCGCACCTACCTGTGGGCCGCGAACTTCCCGACCGGCGTCGACCTCGGAACACCACTCCAGACGAGGGTCGACTCGGTGAGCACGTGGATCACCAACAACCTCGACACGGAGACGAACCAGATCAAGAACCAAATCAGCTACATCCTGCTGAACCCGCTGCAGGACCTGATCGCCAACTCTCCCTGGTGGCTCGTTGCTGCCGTCATCCTGACGGCCGCGGCGCTGCTCGGCGGCGTCTGGGCTGTTGTCTCCTCGCTGGTCTGCTTGGCCGGCATCTACTACCTGGACCTGTGGCAGGACAGCATGGTGACACTGACGTCCGTGCTGGTCGGCACCATCCTGGTCATGGTCCTGGCGGTCGTGTTCGGGGTCTGGATGGGTCGCAGCCGGCTCGCCGACCGGTTGCTTCGCCCGATCCTCGATGCCGGCCAGACGATGCCTCCGTTCGTCTACCTGGTGCCGGCGCTCGCACTGTTCCAACCGACGCGCTTCACGGCGATCGTGGCCGGTGTCGTCTATGCGGCCCCAGCAGCGATCAAGCTCGTCGCGGACGGTATTCGCGGCGTCTCACCCACAGCCATCGAGGCCGCCCAGTCGTCCGGGTCCACCCGTTGGCAGATCATCACCCGGGTGCAGCTGCCCATGGCGCGGAGCTCTCTCGTGCTGGCGGCAAACCAGGGACTGCTTTACGTGCTGGCCATGGTCGTCGTCGGCGGACTGGTCGGGGCCGGTGCACTTGGATACGACATCGTCCAGGGGTTCGACAAACCCGACCCCTACTTCGGTAAGGGCATCGCGGCAGGTATCTCCATCGTCCTGCTGGGCATCATGCTGGACCGGATCACCAGAAGGGCCGCCATGAGGAGTGGCGGCAGCGCCGCGCATCAATAGTTCACCCAGCGGACGCTGGGTCGGTAAGGAGAGACATGATCAACAACGTGGGCAGCAGGTCCGTCAGGGCGTTGGCGGTGACCGGGGTGCTTTCGCTGGCCCTCGCCGCCTGCGGCGGGAGCACCATCAAGAACGCGAGCCAGCCGTCCGGTGGCACGAGCTGCGGCGACTTCAACATCGCGGTGAACCCATGGGTGGGATACGAGGCCGATGCGTACGTCGTCGGCGACCTTGCCGCGACGAAGCTCGGATGCAACGTCCAGTACAAGAACCTCAAAGAGGACGTGTCCTGGGCCGGTTTCAGCAGTGGGGAGGTCGACGTCGTCCTCGAGAACTGGGGTCATCCCGAGCTGGTGAGCAAGTACATCAAGGGCAGCCACACGGCGGAGACGGCCGGCCAAACCGGCAACCTCGGCGTGATCGGCTGGTATGTGCCGCCGTGGCTCGCCAAGGCGCACCCCGACATCTTGAACTGGAAGAACCTCAACAAGTACGCCAAGAACTTCCAGACCTCCGAGTCGGGCGGAAAGGGCCAGTTCCTCGATGGCGACCCCTCTTTCGTGACGAACGACGCTGCCCTCATCGCTAACCTGCACCTGAACTTCAAGGTCGTATACGCCGGCTCCGAGGCCGGGCTCATCCAGGCGTTCCGCACGGCCGAGAAGAACCACACCTGGGTGATCGGGTACTTCTACGCGCCGCAGTGGTTCTTGTCGGAGGTCCCGTTGAAACAGGTGAAGCTGCCGCCGTACAAACCTGGCTGTGACACGAATCCCCAGAAGGTTGCGTGCGACTATCCGGTGTACCACCTCGACAAGATCGTCTCGACGAACTTCGCCAAGTCTGGTAGCCCTGCATACAACCTGGTGAAGAAGTTCCACTGGACCAATACCGACCAGAACACTGTCGCCAAGTACATCGCCGAGGATGGGATGAGCCCGACCGCCGCGGCCCAGAAATGGATCGGCGACAACCAGGCATTGGCCGACTCCTGGCTCAAGTAACCGGCGTACCCCTCACACCCTCCCCGCGAATTGCGGGATAGTCGACCTGCGGGCGCCCCCGAGAAGGGACACTTTCCCGCAATTCGCGGGAGGAGGAGGCGGAGCATGGCTGAGCCAGTCAAGGTGATCCGGGCCACCGACCTGGTGCCGGCGGACCCCACCCCGGGGATGGCGCGCATGTGTGCGTTCGAGGTGCAGAACCTGTGGGCCGGCCGGGTGGAGACCATGCCTGGCGCGGTCTCCGGCTGGCACCATCACGATCGCAACGAGACGAGTCTCTTCGTCGTGTCCGGGGTGCTGCGGCTGGAGTTCGCCGGGTACGACGGCTACGTCGACGCCGAGGCGGGAGACTTCGTGCACGTGCCGGCGTACACGGTCCATCGCGAGAGCAACCCCACGGGCGAGCCCTCCGTGGCCGTGATCGCGCGGGCCGGCGGTGGGGTTTCGACCGTGAACGTCGACGGCCCGCCAGCCTAACCCTGAGCCCCCGCGAATTGCGGGATAGTCGACGCCCGCGGCGCGCAAGAAGGGAGACTATCCCGCAATTCGCGGAGGGGCGGGGGGTGGTGGGCGGGGGATGGTGGCCGCGGGTGCGGGGCTTCCGTCAGGCGGGGTGGGCCTGCCGCCTTCGGAGCTCCTCGTTGATGGCGGGGACGATCTCGTGCAGGTCGCCGATGACGGCGTAGTGCGCCTTCGTGACCATCGGGGCATCCGGGTCGGTGTTGATGGCGAGGATCGTCTTGGCGCTCTGGCAGCCCGCCCAGTGCTGGATCGCTCCGCTGATGCCGCACGCGACGTACAGGTCGGGCGCGATCCGGCTGCCGGTCTGCCCCACCTGTTCGTGGTGGGGGCGCCAGCCGAGGCTGGTGACGACCCGGGACACTCCGAGCGCGCCGCCGAGGAGGTCGGCCAGCTCCAACAGGTCGGCGAAGCCCTCGGCGCTGCCCGCCCCCCGGCCGCCACCCACGACGACCCTCGCATTGGTCAGGCCGGCCGTGTCGGCCTTCTCGCTCTCCTCGATGCTGACGACTCGAGCCACCAGGTCGGCGTCGGTGAGCGCCGGCTCGAACGTCACGAGCTTCGGCTCGGTGGGCTCCTCAGCGGGGCGAGCCGACGTGGAGTGCCCAGCGACGGTGAGCACGGCCAGGTCACCGTCGAGCCGCATCTCCTCCAACACCGATCCGCCCATCACTTGGCGCGACACGACGAGCGGCTGGGTCTCGTCCGCGGCGACAACGTTGGCGGCCATCGGCACCTGCAGCCGGGTCGCCACGTGAGCCATCACCTCGCTGCCGCGGGGGGTCCCTGCGGCCATCACGACACGCGTCGACGAGCTCGTGGCCGTCTCCACCACGGCTGCCGCCCACGCCGCTGCGGCGTACGCCGACAGCTGGCCGCCCTCGGCGTGATGCACCACGGCGACGCCTTGCTCCCGCATCTGGTCGAGCACGTGGTCGCTCACGTCGGGGGACAGCGGCCCGACCATGATGGCCTCCAGCGCAGCGGAGTCGGATCGGGCGGCCACGCCCCGCGCAAACGTCAGCGTTTCGAGGGAGGTTTCCGTGGCTCCCGTGGCGTCGGTCTCCACCAGGACGAGCGTCACGACGACACCACGCCGAGGGTGACGAGCAGGTCGACGACGGCGGGAGCCGCAGCGGCTCCCTCACCGAGGATCTCGACGGCGCTCGGCGGCGTCGGGGGGAGCTTCAGGCCGACCCGTCCCGACCCCGCCGGCTGCACCGACGCGGCCACGGTCTCGACAGCGGTTCGCTTTGCTTTCATCCGGCCGGGGATCGACGGGTATCGCGGGGTGATCCCGCCCTCCTGGATGGCGATCACGGCGGGCAGCGGCAGGCGGAACACCTCGGTGCCATCGGGACCGTCGCCACGGGCCACCGCCGCGCCATCGACGACCTCTACCGTGGAGATGCCGGTCAGGACCGGGCGACCGAGCGCGTAGGCGAGCCGCACGCCCACCTGGAAGTCGCCGGTGTCCGCGGCGTCGTTGCCTACCAGGATGAGGTCGAACGCGCTGTCGGCAGCCTCGTGCGTCGTGACGACTTCGGCGATCGCACTCGCGACGTCACCCGGCCCGAAGCGCTCGCCGTCGGCTTCGACGAGGATCGCGGACGTGCAGCCGACCGCCACCGCGTCACGGATCTGCTCGACCGAGTCCCCCGAACCCAGGCTGAGCACGGTGGCTTCCCCGCCGGTCGCGCTGGCGATCTGGATGGCCGCCTCCACGGCACACTCCTCATGGGCGCTCACCGTGTAGCCGACGTGACGCGCATCGACCGACATCGCGTCTGCCGCCAGCAGGATCTGGCCCGACGTCTCGGGAACCCGCTTGATGCACACCAGGACGTTCGTCATCGCGCTAACCCCGGATCCGGTCGTTTGCGGGGTCGAACAGAGGGGTGGCGTCGGCGGCTGCGACCGTCACCGGGTAGCGCTCCTCCATGTAGGAGACGCCCAGGGACGTGCCCACGACGGCCTGGGCGGGGGGCAGGTACGCCATCAGGATGTGCTTGCCGAGCGAGGGGGCGGATCCGGCGGACGTCACATATGACCGTCGGCCGTGACCGTCGACGAGAGGCTCACCGTCGGCCTTGAGCACCGGCTCACCTCCGAGCATGTAGCGCCGGGTTCCGTTGGCTGAGGTGTGGTCGTCGACGGTCAATGAGCACAGGACGGTCAGCGGCTCCTCGGCGCGCTGCTTGAGGTAAGCCTCACGGCCCACGAAGTCCGCGTCCTTGACCTTCGGGCGCATCATGCCCGCCTCGACGATGGTGCGTTCCGTGTCGAGTTCCGCTCCGTGGGCGCGGTAACCCTTCTCGATCCGTCCGGTCGTGCCGTAGACACCGATCCCGACCGGCACCAGGCCCATCGGCGCGCCAGCCTCGCTGACCAGATCCCAGAGCCGAGCGCCTTGTTCCATGGGGATGTAGAGCTCCCAGCCGAGCTCTCCGACGTAGGAGATCCGAGAGGCGAGGACGGACAGCGGCCCTACCTCGACGTTGCGGCAGCTCCCGAACGGGAACGCCTGGTGGCTGATGTCGCTCTCGGTGAGCTCGCCGAGGATGCTGCGGGCCTGTGGCCCCCACAGCCCGATCGTCGTGTACGCCGACGTCTGGTCCATCACCCGCGCGGTGCCGTCGGCGGGCATCCGATCGGCGAACCACTTGCGGTCGACATTGCCGGTGACCCCGCCGGTGACCACTCGGAAGTGCTCGTCCGCAAGCCGCATGATCGTCAGATCCGAGCGGATTCCGCCACGGTCATCCAGGATCGAGGTGTAGACGACCCGCCCCGGCGCGACGTTCATCTGGCTGACGGCGATGCGCTGTACGGCGTCGAGAGCGCCCATGCCCACCACGTCGAAGATCGCGAACGCAGACAGGTCGACGATGCCGGCCCGCTCGCGCATGGCGAGGTGCTCGGCGTTGATGATCGGCGACCACCAGCGGGCATCCCATTCGGCCTCGCGACGCATCACCGCGTCGCCGTACTCTGCGAGCAACGCGGCATTGGACTCGTACCAGAAGGGCCGCTCCCACCCTGCGGTCTCGAAGAACACAGCGCCGAGCTCGCGCTGGCGGGCGTTCATCGGGGAGAGCCGGACGTTGCGGTCGCTCGCCCACTGCTCGGAGGGGTGAACGATCCCGTAGGTCTTGTTGAACGCCTCCGAGGTACGCGCCTTGACGTGGGACCTGCTGCGCTGGCACGGGTAGAAGCGGGCGATGTCGGACTGATGGGCGTCGTACTCCGGGTTGCCGTCTGTCATCCACTCCGCGACCAGCCGCCCGACGCCGGGTCCCTCCTTGACCCAGACCGCGGCTGCCGACCACAACCCGCCCACCTCCGGAGTCTCGCCGAGAATGGGGTACCCATCCGGCGTGAGCGACAACAGGCCGTTGATCGCATACCGAATCTCGACCTTCGGGTTCCCGAGCACGTCGGGCATCAGCTCGAGGGCCCGCTCGAGCTGGACGTCGAAGTCGTCGGCGGTGAACGGCATCTCGGTGGGCGAGAGCTTCGACTGGTCGATGGAGGGAATGTCCTCCGGGTCGTGGAGGATCGGGCGGTGGGCGTAGGAGCCGACCTCCATGTCACCGCCGTGCTGACGCTCGTAGCAGAACGTGTCCATGTCGCGGATGATCGGGAACGAGATCTCGCCCACGGTGTCCGCGAACTGGGGAACGGGCCCGACACTGATCATCTGGTGCACGGCCGGTGTGAGCGGGATGGACGCTCCTGCCATCTTGGCGATCTTGGGACTCCAGACACCACACGCCACGACGACGGACCCGGCTTCGATGTCACCGCCTGTCGTGTTGACCCGCGCGATGCGGCCCGCTTGGACGGCGAGCCCGGTGACCTCCACGGTGGACACCACGGTGAGCGCACCCGTCTCCTGCGCCCGCTCGCGCATGATCGTCCCCGCCCGCAGCGAGTCGACCACGCCGACGCTCGGCGTCCAGAAGGCGCCCACGATGACGGAGGGGTCGAGGAACGGCACCTTCTCGGCAACCTGCTGTGGGCTGACGAGCTCGGAGTCGATGCCCCAGGACCTGGCCGACGACATCCGGCGGCGGAGCTCCTGCATCCGCTCCTCGGTGCGCGCCACCTCGAAGCCGCCCGACTGGGTGAAGACGCCGAGCTCCCGGTACTGACGAACGCTGTCTGCCGTCAAGTCGGTCATCTCGCGGGAGTGGTCGACCGGGAAGATGAAGTTCGACGCATGTCCGGTGGAGCCGCCGGGGTTGGGCAACGGCCCCTTGTCGATCTGCACGATGTCGCGCCAGCCGAGCCTGGCCAGGTGGTAGACCAGACTGTTACCGACGATGCCGGCCCCGATGACCACCACCCGGGCGCGAGCCGGGACTGTTGCCGCCATCCGCTGCCTTCCTGCCCGTGCCTGGGAGTCTCACCGAGGAGACATAGTTGCAGATGATGCAACTCCACATCGCCATGCGAGACATGTTCCCCAAATCCTGACTCCGTCACGGCGGCCATGTCAAGACGGTGTGCCTTCCCACGAAGGCGCCAGCAGGGCATCCGCCGACGTCAGAGCATGCAGTCAGGCGTCTCCACCCAGGGGCCCGGTCAGGAGGCGACCCGGTCGGCCACGGCGTAGTCGCGCAGCAGCAGCCGATTGCGTGCAGAAGGCGCGAGGGTCAACCCGAACCCGAGCTCGTCGAGCTGCTGCCTGACCTGGTGGACATGCAGCGACCCGTGTCGCTCGAGGACGAGCGTCGGCCTCCCGGCCTGGGGGATTCCGACTCGGTGGAAGGCCAGGACCGTCGTCGACATCGGCTGGTAACCGAGATAGCGGCGGCGGGTGGCTTGCTCATCCTCGTGCTCCAGCATGAGCAGCTGGTCCCCGAACTCCGCGCGCAGGGCGCGCGCCTTCCAGTGCGCCGGCGAGTCATCCGCGGCGCTGACCTGTCGTGAGCGGGTGGCCGAGGTGATGTGGAGGTGCTTGTCCTGGGTCGCCTCGAGCGCGTGCTCCAGGAACTCGTTGGAAGGACAGGCGTATCCGGGTGCGACCACCTCGGTCGCTCGGATGCCGGCCTCGACGAACGACAGGTGGGCGGGGATGTGCGCTGCCGCGGGTCCGCGAAACCCGAACGGCCCGAGCCCGAAGAACGCATCCATCACGCCGAGAACGCGCCGCCGGTTCAGCGGAGCGGGAATTCGGTCCCAGTCCCACATCTCGGCGATGCGGGACCGGGTGGTGGAGATGCTGCCGACCTGGGAAGTCGGCCGGCCGACCATGGTGTTGACCCGCCGCACGGTGGCTGCGTCGGCGCGAGCCGAGATCATGTAGATGTTCGCGAAGCCGTGACCGACGACGGTGCCGGCCGCGAGAGCATCGGCCGCGCATCGGACGTCGCCGGCACGGTCGACTCGGAGCGTGGCGTTATCGAGAGTCCTGGCGTTCATGCCTGTCAAGAGCGCGAGCAGTCCTGTTGGATACACCCATCAGCCGCCCAGCCGGGCGCGTGCCCTGGTCCGGAGGAGCCGGCGCGTCGGCGCGTCGGCGCAGCTAGCCGTGCTTCTTGATGAGCCCCAGCGACGTGACGGCGTCCCGCTCCTCATCGAGCTCCGCAGTGCTGGCGTCGATCCGGGCCCGCGAGAAGTCGTCGATGTCGAGACCCTGCACGACCGACCAGTCACCACTCGACGTGCTGACCGGGAACGACGAGATCAGACCCTGGGGCACGCCGTACGAGCCGTCGGAGACGACGGCCATCGAGGTCCAGTCGCCCTCCACCGTCCCGCCGAGCCAGTCTCGCGCGGCGTCGATGGTTGCCGAGGCAGCGCTCGCCGCGCTCGACGCCCCCCGAGCCTCGATGATCGAGGCACCTCGCTTCTGCACCGTGGGAATGAACGTGTTCTCGATCCAGTCCGGATCGCCTACCACCTCGGCAGCATTTGCCCCGTTGACCTCGGCATGGAAGATGTCGGGGTACTGGGTCGCGGAGTGGTTGCCCCAGATCGTCATCTTGGCGATCCCGGTGACCGCTGTACCCGTCTTCTTGGCAAGCTGGGCGATGGCCCGGTTGTGGTCGAGGCGGGTCAGCGCGGCAAAGCGATCCCGCGCTCGGTCAGGAGCGTTGTTCATGGCGATCAGCGCGTTCGTGTTCGCAGGGTTGCCGGTCACCAGCACTCTGATGTCATCGGCCGCATGGTCGTTGAGCGCCTTGCCCTGCACGGTGAAGATGGCGCCGTTCGCCTCCAACAGGTCACCACGTTCCATGCCCTTGGTGCGCGGCCGGGCGCCGACGAGCAGGGCCAGGTTGGCACCATCGAAGATCACGTCGGCGTCGTCACCGGTCTCGACACCGGCGAGCAGTGGGAAGGCACAGTCGTCGAGCTCCATCACGACGCCCTCCAGTGCCTTGAGGGCCGGTGTGATCTCGAGCAACCGGAGCTCGACTGGCATTTCGGGACCCAGCAGAGAGCCACTCGCGATGCGGAACAGCAGGCTGTAGCCGATCTGGCCGGCGGCACCCGTCACGGCGACCTTCACGGGGGTCTCAGACACGTCGCTCGCTCCTCGTCAGGCATCTGCGCACCGTTCGTACGCCGTCCCGACGCTAGCAGCGGCCCCCTCGGCATGCTCGCCGTGGTGGGACCACTCTCGCCACCTCCCGGCCTCGCGGCAGGTCATCTCAGCAGGTATCTTGATATCAAGCAATCTGCGGTACGTCGACCGGTGGGAGTCCTGCATGGCCAAGATCAAGGTGAAGAACCCCGTCGTCGAGCTCGACGGTGACGAGATGACCCGGATCATCTGGCAGTTCATCAAGGAGCGCCTGGTCTACCCGTACCTCGACATCGAGCTGCTCTACTACGACCTCAGCATCGAGAAGCGCGACGAGACGAACGACCAGATCACCATCGACGCTGCCAACGCGATCAAGGAGCACGGCGTCGGAGTGAAGTGCGCCACGATCACGCCCGACGAGGCCAGGGTCGAGGAGTTCGGGCTCAAGCAGATGTGGAAGTCGCCGAACGGCACGATCCGCAACATCCTGGGTGGCGTCATCTTCCGCGAGCCGATCGTCATCTCGAACATCCCGCGGCTCGTGCCCGGCTGGACCAAGCCGATCGTGATCGGGCGTCATGCACACGGGGACCAGTACAAGTCGCAGAACTTCGTCGTGCCCGGCCCGGGCACCGTGACGCTCACCTACACGCCGAGCGGCCAGGGGGAGCCGATGGAGTTCGAGCTGGCGAAGTTCACCGGCAGCGGTGTGGCGATGGGGATGTACAACTTCGACGACTCCATCCGGGACTTCGCGCGGGCCTCCTTCCGCTACGGTCTCGAACGCAAGTTCCCCGTCTACCTGTCGACCAAGAACACGATCCTCAAGGCGTACGACGGTCGGTTCAAGGACATCTTCGCGGAGGTCTTCGAGAGCGAGTTCCGGACAGACTTCGAGGCAGCAGGTCTGACGTACGAGCACCGGTTGATCGACGACATGGTGGCCTCCGCGCTCAAGTGGGAGGGCGGCTACGTCTGGGCGTGCAAGAACTACGACGGTGACGTCCAGTCCGACACCGTCGCCCAGGGCTTCGGGTCGCTGGGACTGATGACGTCCGTGCTGATGACGCCCGACGGGAAGGTGGAGGCCGAGGCTGCCCATGGCACGGTGACGCGCCACTTTCGTCAACACCAGCAGGGCAAACCCACGTCGACCAACCCCATCGCATCGATCTTCGCGTGGACCCGTGGCCTCGAGCAGCGCGGCAAGATGGACTCGACACCTGAGGTCGTCGAGTTCGCAAAGACGGTCGAGCGCGTCTGTGTCGAGACCGTCGAGGAGGGCAAGATGACCAAGGACCTCGCGCTGCTCGTCGGTCCGGACCAGCCGTGGTTGACGACCCAGGAGTTCCTGGCGGCGCTCGACGAGGACCTCCAGAAGGCAATGAGCGGCTGAGCCGGGCTCGGGGCTGTCCGCCACGGCTAGGCTCGCTGCTGTGAAGTTCCTTGGCGCCGGACGCCCGTCGTACGACCTCACGTACTCGGACGTGTTCATGGTGCCGTCGCGTTCCGACGTGTCATCGCGGCTCGACGTGGACCTCAGCACGCCCGACGGAGTCGGTACGACGATCCCGCTCGTCGTGGCGAACATGACCGCGATCTCGGGTCGGCGGATGGCGGAGATCATGGCCCGGCGTGGAGGGGTCGCCATCCTGCCCCAGGACATCCCCAGGGACGTCGTCGCGGACGCGGTGGCCTGGGTCAAGGGTCGGCACCCCGTCTTCGAAACGCCTATCCAGGTCGGGCCGAACGCCGTCGTCACGGAAGTGCTCTCTCTGCTGGGCAAGCGCGCGCACGGCGCTGCAGTGGTCCTCGACGGCGGCCGTCCACTGGGCATCGTGACCGAGCACGACTGCCTCGAGGTCGACCGGTTCGCGAGGGTTGCGGACGTGATGACGACCGACCTGATGTCCGTCAGGAAGGACCAGGACCTGAACGAGGCCTTCGAGATGATGGCGAGCCACCATCTTGACGTGGCGCCTGTTCTCGACGGCGACCAGATGCTGGGGGTCGTTACCCGTAAAGGGATTCTGCGTTCCGCAATCTATCGACCGGCCATCGACCGCGATGGACGGCTCATCGTCGGCGCGGCGATCGGCGTGAACGGTGATGTCGGTTCGAAGGCCGCCAAAATTCTCGCTTGTGGGGTCGACGTCCTCGTCGTCGACACGGCGCATGGTCATCAGGAGAAGATGCTCGACGCGCTTCCTCTCGCCCTGGTCGCTCGCGACAAGCACGCCGTGGAGACCGGTGTCCGGGTCCCCGTCGCGGCAGGCAATGTCGTGACGCCCGCAGGGGCTCGGGACCTGGCGGAGGCAGGCGCCGACATCATCAAGGTCGGAGTTGGGCCGGGTGCCATGTGTACGACACGGATGATGACCGGCGTCGGGCGCCCGCAGTTCTCCGCAGTGCTCGAGTGCGCGGCCGCCGCCCGCGAGATGGGTGCCTCCGCGTGGGCCGACGGAGGAATCCGGTACCCGCGCGATGTCGCGCTCGCTCTCGCCGCGGGCGCGGCCAGCGTGATGGTCGGGTCATGGTTCGCCGGCACCCACGAGAGCGCCGGCGACCTCTTACACGACTCCGACGGCCGGCTCTACAAGGAGAGCTTCGGCATGGCATCCGCGCGCGCCG
This sequence comes from Nocardioidaceae bacterium, assembly GCA_033850885.1. Lineage (GTDB taxonomy): Bacteria > Actinomycetota > Actinomycetes > Propionibacteriales > Nocardioidaceae > JAWWPG01. The sequence continues at coordinate 5,262 of JAWWPG010000016.1, read as the reverse complement.
TACGCAACCGCACCCGCGAGCAGTCCGCCTTCGAGCGCGCCCGCTCGGCGTTGTTCGAGGAGGGCATCTCGTCGTCGAGGATGTACCTCGACCCGGCGCGGCCGGGGGTCGAGGACCTCGTCGACATGATCGTCGCGGGAGTTCGGAGCGCCTTCACGTACGCGGGGGCCAGATCAATCACTGAGTTCCACGCCCGGGCCGTCATCGGTGTCCAGTCGGCCGCCGGGTACGACGAGGGCCGGCCGCACCCGGTCAGCTGGTAGTTCCCGCGGCTTACCGCTCCCCTGATAGCGCCACCCATCGCTGGGCAGATGCGTCGACTAAGGCGTGCCCGCCAGCCGCGTAAGGCCCTCCGGACGAGCTTCCCGGGAGATAGGGATTACTGCCGATGTGTCGACCCCCCTTAGCCAGGCATCGTCGAGTCATCAGCGGGAAACCCCGCAGGAGAACAGAAGGAGCAAGAAAATGATCATGGGTGCCTTGATCGCAGAGACCTTCATCCAGTCCGAGCTCCAGCACCGTCGCGAGCGGGCGATGCAGCAGTACAACCGCCGGCCACACCAGCACCACAAGCGTCATCTGGCGTGGCCGTTCGCGCGGCACACTCGGGCGGCGGGTCAGCACCACCCCGCAGTGAGCTGATGTGCGTACCCTCGAGGCGCCGGCCCCCCCAGCGTCGATTGGTGACGTGTGGTCGGTTGGCAACGTGTCGGAGCTCTTCGCCATGATGGCGGGTATGCCGCCCGAGATCGCCCAGAGCCCTCTGGTCGGGAGAACGGACACCGTCCGGATTCTCGCCGACGCGGTGGGGCTCGGCGGCGACCCGGGCGGCAAGGTGCTTCTCGGCGGAGACGCCGGCGTCGGCAAGAGCCGCTTGCTCGCCGAGCTTTCCGAGCTGGCCACCTCCGCAGGCTGGCGCGTGCTCGTCGGACACTGCCTCGACTTCGGCGACAGCGCCCTGCCATACCTGCCCTTCACCGAGGCGTTCGGGCGGCTCGCAAGCGATGCGCCCGAGGCGGCTCGCTCGCTGGTCGAGCGCAGCGCGGTACTCGAGCGGCTGCTGCCCAACCACCGCACGATGGCGGGTCCGGATGGTCACGCCGAGCCCACCGACCGAGCGTCGATGTTCGACGCCGTCCAGCAGGCGCTCGCCGAGCTGGCCACTTCTTCACCGCTGCTGCTCGTCGTCGAGGACGTGCACTGGGCAGACCAGTCGACCCGCGAGCTGCTTACCTTCCTGCTGACCCGCCCCATCATCCGGCCGTTCGCCCTAGTGGTCTCCTACCGCACCGACGACCTCAACCGTCGACACCCGCTGCGTGCCGTGCTGGCCGAGTGGCACCGGCTCTCGACCATCACCCGAGTACACGTCGAGCGTCTCGGGGAGGCCGACATCAGGTCGATGATCTCCCACTTGCAGCCGGTTCCCTTGCCCGAGCGCGAGGTGCGACGCATCGTCGCGCGAGCCGAGGGCAACCCGTTCTTCGCTGAAGAGCTGGTCTCCGCAGCCGGGGACGACCGCGGCTCGCTGCCGGCTGAGCTGGCCGACCTGCTGCTGGTCCGGCTGGACCGGCTGGACGACAACGGCCGGCTTGCCGTGCGGGCTGCGGCCGTGGCCGGTCGTCAGGTCTCCCACACCCTGCTGGCGCACGCCTCGGGCCTTCGCGACGGCGACCTCGACGGTGCGCTGCGCGCGGCCGTCGAGGCGAATGTGCTGGTCCCGGGAGCTGGAGACCGCTACATGTTCCGTCATGCTCTCCTCGCCGAGGCCGTGTACGACGACCTTCTTCCCGGTGAACGGGTTCGGCTGCATGCGGCGTACACCCGAGCCTTGAAGGCACACGACATCCCCGGCACCGCCGCCGAGCTGGCTCGCCATGCCCGAGCCGCCTATGACCTCGTCACTGCCGCCCGGGCCAGCGTGCGTGCCGGTGAGGAAGCCATGGCCGTCGGTGGTCCCGAAGAGGCCGCCCGGCACTACGAGCTGGCCATCGAGCTGCTCGCCGACCCCGATGTCGCGGCCGGCGTCGACGAGAGCGCCCCGGTCAACGAGCCGATCGACCGGGTAGACCTGGCCATGCGGGCGTGTGCTGCGGCGGTCTCCGCTGGGCATGTCTTCCGCGCTCTCGCGCTCGCGCAGGACCAGCTTGGTGTGCTGGCGCCCGACGCCAGCCCGCTGGACCGGGCTCGCATGCTGTTGACGGTGGCCAGTACGGCGATGCTGGTCGACTCGAAGGTCGACGTCCTCGCCCTGACCACGGAGGCCGTGGCTCTGGTGCCTGCGGAGGCCGCTGACGAGCTGCGCGCCCAGATCCTCAACATCCACGCCAACGCCAACGCCAACCGGGCCCGGGACGACGACGCGGCCCGCTGGGCCGGGCAGGCCCAGGTTCTCGCCCGCAGCATCGGGCGGCTCGACATCGCCGTGGACGCCGCGACGACGCTGGCGCGGATCACCGAGCGGGCGGGCGACCCGGAGCGTTCGCAGGCGGCCCTGGTCGCGGCTGTCGAGGAGGCCCGAGCCAGCGGAGAGGTCAGTGTCGAGCTGCGCAGCCTGTTCAACCTGGCCGGCCTGCACTACGAGCTGGGCAAGGTTCCGCGGGCGCTGGAGATCTACCAGCAGACCCGGCAGCGGGCGCTCCAGGCGGGGCTCCCGTGGGGACCCTATGGGCTGGAGGCCAGGTGGATGATCGCAACCACGGCGTACGTCGTCGGCGACTGGGACCTCGCGGCCCGCACCGCCGACATCACCGGTGAAGCAGCCCCGGAGCTGGCCGAGGCGCTGCTGCGGGCAACCGGCATGGAGGTCGCGGCCGGTCGGGGCGTCTTCGAGGCGCTCGACCTCCTGCCCGGCATCCGCTCGTGGTGGCTTCGTGACGGGCTCGTCGGGGTGCTCAGTGGTGTCGCGGCGATCGACCTGTACGGATACCAAGGCGACCTGGGATCCGCGATCGCCACCCACGAGGACGTCCTGACCAGCGTGTCCACTGTTTGGCAGACGCCCGTGTGGGCAGCCCGGATCCGCTTGGACGCGCTGTTGCTCGGGCAGCTGGCGATGGCGGCCGCACACGTCACCAGTGCCGAGCGCACCGAGCTGGCTGGTCGCGGTGACGTGCTGATCGCTGGCACCGAGGCCGCCGCAGAGCGGCTGTCCCGGCGAACCCGCGAGATGGGTCCGGAAGGACAGGCCTGGCTCGCGCGCGGTCGCGCTGAGCATGCTCGGCTGCGCTGGCTCTCGGGCGTGGACCCGGTCACTGAGGACCAGCTCGTGGACGCTTGGCGTGCGGCGGTGTCCGCCTTCGAGCGTTTCGGGCACGTCTACGAGACCGCTCGGTCGCGAGCCCGGCTGGCGGCGGTGCTGCGAGCCACCGGTCGATCCACGGCGGCCTCGGCGGAGATTTCGTCGGCCCGCGAGGTCGCGAGCCGGTTGGGCGCGGAGCCGTTGCTCAGCGAGCTGAGGGTGCTGGGGGGTCGCGGCAGCGCCGGTCGACACCCTCCCACGGCGACGCGTGACCTTGCGCTCACGGCTCGCGAGGAGGAGGTGCTCGCCCTGGTGGCGGAGGGGCGAAGCAACGGTGAGATCGCCCGAACTCTCTTCATCAGCGCCAAGACGGTGAGTGTCCACGTGTCCAACATCATGTCAAAGCTGGGTGCCGGCAGCCGTACCGAAGCAGTCGCCGTCGCTCGCCGGACGGGACTGCTCAGCGAGCCGGTCTCCTAGCCTGACCGCCATCTGGAAGCGGCGCGTCGCCACCTGTCAACGGGTCTGTCGCCGCGCCCCAGCCGCGGGGCCGGCCGGCCAGACGTCCGGCTCGCGAAAGCCGGAGGTCTCGAACGTCTCGAAGACCCGGTCGGCGACCACTGCGGACTCGGCCGAACGACACAGCACGATCGCCGACCCACCGAACCCTGCTCCGGTCATCCGTGCCCCGAGAGCACCTGCCGCCAGCGCCGCCTCGACCACGGTGTCCAGCTCAGCGCAGGACACCTCGAAGTCGTCGGACAGGGACCGGTGTGAGGCGGTCAGCAGAGCTCCGATCTCCCCGGGACGGCCGCTCCTCAACAGCCGGACGACCTTTCGCACGCGGGCGATCTCGGTCACCACATGATGAGCCCGACGACGCAGCACCGGGTCGGGCAGGCCCAGCACCCGGTCCACGGTGACATCCCGGAGCGAGTCGGCGCCCAGCATCGCCGCGGCCTGCTCGCACGCTGTCCGGCGGTCGCCGTATGCCCCATCGCCAAGGGCGTGGCGGACCCGGGTGTTGACGACCAGCAGGGTCAGCCCTGCGGCGTCGAGGTGGAGCGGGACCTGTTCGGTGTCGAGAGACCCACTGTCGAGACACAACGCATGGCCGACCTCCGCGAGCATGACCGCGTACTGGTCCATCGGCCCGCACGGCACACCGACGTACTCCCGCTCGGCGCGCAGGGCCAGGTCGGCGATCTGGCGGGGCGTCAGGTCGACGCCGCTGAGGTCGTTCAGCGCGCAGAGCACGGCGCACTCGATCGCGGCCGACGACGACAGACCGGCACCGGTAGGCAGGGCGCTCGCGATGTCGATGTCCAGACCGTCCACGTCGCGCCTGGCACCCACACTGAAGGCCCAGAGGGCTCCTGCGACGTACCGCTCCCATCCGCTGTCGGATCCCGGGCACAGCGGACTCGAGATCTCAGCGGTGCCTACCCCCTGTGAGGTCACGATCACCCGCAGGTCGGCCCGCCGGCGGATGGTGACCTGGGTACGGCGGTCGATCGCGAAAGGCAGGACCGGGCCGCCGTTGTAGTCGACGTGCTCGCCGACCAGGGTCACCCGACCCGGGGCGGACCACGTCACCATCGGCCCATCCTTGCGCACCGGATGACCGTTCCAGCGCGGTCGGGTCAGCTTAGGGGCAGTTGGTGCATGCTGCGCCACTCGTCGGCCAGCAGGTCGAAGCGGAGCAGGTCGACGACGCGACCGTCCGACCTCAGGTAGCAGGCTCGGTCCCGCCCGGTCTCGACGAAGCCACTGGTGCGGGCGACCGCCTGCGAGCCGATGTTTCCGTCGCCGGCGTCCAGGCTCACCCGGTCGAGTCCGTAGCCGCCGTCAGCCTCAGGGCGGAACGCCTGCCCGAGCAGGAGACTCATCGCCTCTCGCATGATTCCCTGGCCGCGGGCAGCAGGATGGGTGCGGTAGCCCACCTCTGCCGAGTTGTGGTCGAGGGAGTCGAAGCCGAACAGGTTGATGCCGGCGAGGTAGTCGTCGGTCGCGGGATCCGC
>JAWWPG010000043.1:0-4803 GCA_033850885.1 Nocardioidaceae bacterium | reverse complement strand
ACCGCCGACGCAGACAAGCCGCCCTCGGCAGACTCACCCCGACCGAGTTTGAGACCATCTACTCAGCCGCACCCGCGGCCTGAGAACAACCCGCCCTCGGTGTCAACCAGAGCCTGGGCAGTCCCGCACGACGGTTACGAATGCCCGCAGCTGGGTGGGTGTCACGTCTGAATCCTAGGCAGGCGACCCGCCCTTCAAGCCCATGTCAGCCAGTGCGCACCAGTCGAAAGGCGGCGATCCAAACCCTTGCGACGTCCACGCGCCGAAGGACCGAGGAAGAGATTGCGGCTTGCCTGTCTCCGTTACCGTCCACACGTTTACGACCGGGCGGCATCCACGGGAGGGCCGAGCCAGCTTGCATTCTGTGGCTAAACTGTGGCTGGCCTTCAGCCGCGCTGCAGCCACAGGCCGTTGACCTGGGAGTTGGTGCGCCATCAGGGACTCGAACCCCGAACCCGCTGATTTTCGAAGGGGGGTTTCGCCGGGGTCTCTGATTCACCTAATGCGCCCTCTGAACAGGCTAGACCAGCCAGTCGCTGTGCTCGCGGTTCTCGCCGTGTCGGGTGTTCACCCGTTCATTTGTGTGGGGTAAAGCGTGGAGGTATCGCGGCCGTGTCGGCGACGCGTGAAGACTGACGCCCTGGGGTCGGAAGGCCGCCGGCTGGGGCGTCGGCGGTGTGACGTGTGCGGCGGCGAACGTTGACCGGCCGTCCGACGTGCCGTGGTCGTTCAGGGGCAGAGTTGCCGGCGTCCGGGTGGCAAGTTCCCGCGGCATGAGAGTCGCGCAGCACGGTAAGAGGCGAGTGTTGCTGTGCAAGACTCTGGGCAACGGGGGCGTAGCCCACATGGAAGGGACCGGTCGCGCATGACGGAACTGCCCGCCCCCAACCTGGTCCAGGTGATCAAGGATGTGGCGAACTGCCTGGACGTGCCGGAGAACCTCGATGTAACGATGCGGCACATCACGCATGCCGCTCAAGACACTGTGCACGGGGTGGACTACGCCAGCATTACGGTGGTCAGAGTTGGTGGAAACATCGAGTCGCTGGCACCGACGGACGAGGTGGCGGTGCGCCTCGACCAGGTTCAGAGCGAACTCGGCGAGGGCCCCACAGTGGAGGCGGTCAGTGCCCATCGCGATGTGACCGCGGAGCACCTCGAAACTGACTCGCGCTGGCCCCGGTACGGTCCGTTGGCGTTGGGGCTGGACACCCGGGCCCAGGTGGCGCTGACTCTGCAACGTGACGGCAAAACCCTCGGGGTGCTCAATCTGTACTCGAAGCGATCTGGCGCTTTGCACGAGGCGGCGCATGAGGTCGCTGAGCTGTTCGCGGTGCACGCGGCCGTTGCGCTGGGCTACTCCCGAACAATTGAGACCCTCCACGAGGCTCTCGCGACCCGTAAGGCGATCGGTGTGGCGATCGGGCTGGTGATGGGCCGCTATGAGGTCACGCAGGATGCTTCGTTCGCGTTCCTGGTCCGGGTTTCGCAGAACAGCAACGTCAAACTCCGTGCCGTCTGCGAGGAGATCGTCATCGCCGCGCAGGACGAACTCACCACCGACGGTAAGGCTTAACACGGTCAAAAGGCTCAGCGAACCGGGGCGCTCCACCAGAACCCGAACAAGCTGCTGGTCATAGATCTTGCGGCATGACCCAGTTGGTTTGTGGTCGAGCGTTGGCGCCGCATCTGATCTGCTGTTGCTCTGCGCGAGGCTGTAGGCGACGATGAGGCATAGCGCGAATTCGTTCGTTTATGAAGGAGAGCCGTGACTGAACAACCGATCAGCCCAGGCGAGGTTCCGTCGGCTGATGACGACGGCGTCAATGCACCGAAGGGCGACCGGATCGGCAACGATTACAGCCGTGGCCCGAACCCGAACCCAGGGGGTGATATCGACCTGGGTGGCAGCGCGGTTCCGCCGTATGACGACCGGAGCACGGGCGATGATGAGGTTGCCGCTGGGGTTCCGCGTGCGATGGGCAGTGAGGGGCCGACCGAAGAGCCCAGGCGGCCCGGTGAGGGTCCGCCTCCGGCCGGTGGCGACACCCTCGACTCCGACGACCAAGCCCCCGACAACGTGGGTGAGAGCATCAACCGTCGCGGGGAAGACCAGGCCGACAAGGAAGGCGGGGAGACCGGTCGGATCGACCACGGAGAGGAGCCGGACACGGGACGCCCCGCTGGTGGTTCGACTCCCCGCGACCAGACGAGCATCAACCCCCACGAAGACGACCGCATCTCCTGACAAGATCAAGCGCTCACCTACGCTGGATCTGCTCGATCGTGAGAACCTCAACCCCGTTGTCCATTAGCGGCACGAATCATCGGCGTTAGAAGATGAGACCCGACATGACGCAGACGTGCGTGTGGTCGACCTTCCAGGATTCACACTCGGGTCGTGAGACGCTGGGACGGTGCCTGACGGCGACTCCACACTGGCTGATATACCAAGGCCCGGGCACCGCGGTGTCTCGAGGGTAGCAAGTCGCATATTTATCGGGCTTCTTCTGCTGGCGTGTGTCGCTGGCGCCGTCGGGCTTCTCGGGGGCCACACCTCCGTTGCGGTCAGCACCCGCAACGGCTACCGTGTGCAGCTCTCCTACCCGGGCACCGCGCGACCGGGTCTCGACACGTTCTGGGAACTCGAGATCACCCATCCCGGCGGCTTCAAGGGACAGCTCACCATCGCGGTCACCGGAGCCTACTTCGATCTCTTCGAGACCCAGGGTTTCTACCCGACACCGTCGGCCACCACCCGGGACGGCAGCTTCGTCTATATGACGTTCACGGCGCCGTCCCAGGGGGACACCTTCAAGGTGATGTACGACGCGTACGTCCAGCCCTATCTCGAGCCCAACCACCTGCTTGGACAGACTGCGACGGTGGCTGTCATGAACCACGGACAGGCCGCCGACTCGATCCACTACACCACGTGGCTGCTGCCATGACCATCCGATAGCAAAGGCCAGGTCGCCCGATGGAGATCATCGCCCGAGCCGTCATCGTCTTCGGGTTCCTCTGGCTCGTCACCAGAGTCGTCGGCCGCGCCAGCCTCTCCGAGCTCACCACCTTCGAGCTCCTCGTCTACGTCACCATGGGAGACCTTATCCAGTCGGCGGTCACCCAGCAGGACTTCTCGCTCACGTCTGCGTTCCTCGCCATCGGCGTGTTCGCGCTCCTCACCATCGGTTTGTCCTACACGTCGTGGCGGTGGCCACGGCTTCGACCCCTCATCCGCGGCACCCCTCTCATTGTCGTGCGAAACGGCACCCCGCTGACTGACGCGATGGCCAGGCAACGGCTCACCATTGACGACATGATGGAGGCGGCACGCGAGCAAGGGATCCGCCGACTCTCCGACGTCGACATCGCCGTGCTCGAGACCGACGGCAAGATCTCCTTCTTCCAAGCAGAACAACAAACGGAGTAGCATCCCCAGCGCCGCAGACCAGCGCCCGGCAAAGATCTCCGGCCACAACCTGACCCGGGGGTCTCGGGCTTGATGGAGGAGGGTATGGCACGAGCGACGCCACGCGCCATCCCGCTGCACAACGTAGCCTCCCCAATCACAATGAGCGTCGAAGAACTCCACCCAGGGATGTCGGCCCGCCAGATCCTGATGGCCATTCAGGCACCAGCGCGGCCCCCAATGTGGACAGCCCAGACCTCGAGTCCATCGACGACGATGCCGTCGGAGGCGGAATCCCAACAACACACATCACGGTGACGAACGCGAAGGCTATTGACGACCGTCCGAGCATCGACAAGCTGGAGTGCTGACAGCCTGGTGAGGGGCTAGGAGATGCCGCCTTTCCCGTTACTGCATCGGGATCTACAACTGATCCTGTCGGTAGTGCCGGACGCCGTCTCGATGACGCACGGACGGCCGTCCCGACCATCATGCTCGACGGCGGGACCCGTTCAACGAGGCCAGCAGCCGGCAGCCTGCACCTGGCTGCCGGATCTATCCCATCGCGTGACACATTGCGAGCGGACCCGCCAGCATCCCCGCCATGTTCGCCCGGCACACGACATGCCTTTCTGCCCGATGGGTCGCTGACCGCCGGGCTGCGGTCGGGCCCGAGATAGTGGTTCAGAATCCGTAGAGGGCTGTGGCACGTACCAGTGAGCCGGGCTCCACCGGGCTTGACGTCCTCACCGAACGGACATATGTGTACGGGTAAGGCGGAGTCGTCCTTGCCGACCACTCCGGGAGCCATGCTCATGCGCGGGGATGGAGTCCCATGTTGGTGTGAGCGGGTGGAAGCAGGAGTTCGCCCGCAGGGCCGCGATGAGTGGAGCGACCGCTACCAGCGTCGGCCGCCTCGATTTCGTTTGTTGGCGGCGTCCAGCTTCTCGGCGGCACGGATGGTCGACTCCCATTTGGGGTCGGTGAGGATGTTCTGGTTCTCGGCAAGGGTGGTGAGGGTCTGGAGTACCCGTCGGCAAGCAGCGGGTGAGCGAGTGACCCGGGCCACGCATTCGCTGAGGTTGTGTTCGACGATGCTGGGCCGCTCCACGACCGTGACCGCGATGGCGCCGCGGGCGGCGGCTCTGCGCTCTTCGTAGGCGGCCCTTCGGCAGGCCTGGGAACACCAGACGGCTGGTCGGCCGGTGGGCCGGGTGGGGACCGGTGTGCCGCATCTGGGACATGTCTTCGGCAGTCGTCTAGTTGTTGCGGGGCATGACGTTGTAGACACTCCGGTGGGTCAGATGTGAGGCGAGCGGGTCGTCCGGCGGCAGGATGAGAAACGTCGAAATCGCTCATCTACCGACCCGGAGGACCCGCTCATGACCCAC
>JAWWPG010000009.1:0-70624 GCA_033850885.1 Nocardioidaceae bacterium | reverse complement strand
CCGTAACAGCGGGGTGATCGGTTCGCCGCTCGCACCGGCTTCGACCCGCGTGCGCTGGCCACGCCGTACCGCTGGTTCCGGCGAGGCCGACGGAGACCGCGGAGGCGCCCCCGCCGAACAGATGGAGACACGATGAGCATGGCCACGAGGGCGGACACGCAGTCGCCTGCGCCGCACGTTGCCGACAGCCACGACCTGATCCGGGTGCAGGGCGCGCGCGTGAACAACCTCAAGGACGTCAGCATCGAGATCCCGAAGCGTCGGCTGACGGTGTTCACCGGCGTCTCCGGCTCCGGCAAGAGCTCTCTGGTCTTCGGCACGATCGCCGCGGACTCGCAGCGGCTGATCAACGAGACCTACAGCGCCTTCGTACAGGGCTTCATGCCGACACTGGCGCGGCCCGAGGTCGACGTACTCGACGGGTTGACGACCGCGATCATCGTCGACCAGCAGCGGATGGGCGGCGACGCCCGCTCCACGGTCGGCACCGCCACCGACGCCAACGCGATGCTGCGCATCCTCTTCAGCCGGCTCGGGAAGCCGCACATCGGCTCGCCCCAGGCGTTCTCCTTCAACGTCGCCTCGATCAGCGGCGCCGGTGCGGTCACGCTCGAGCGCGCCGGTCGCACGACGAAAGAGCGGCGAAGCTTCAGCATCCTCGGCGGCATGTGCCCGCGCTGCGAGGGCCGAGGCTCGATGAACGACATCGACCTCACCCAGATCTACGACGACAGTTTGTCGCTCAACGAGGGCGCGCTCACCGTCCCCGGTTACAGCATGGACGGTTGGTACGGGCGCATCTTCACCGGCTGCGGATTCTTCGACCCGGACAAGCCGATCAAAAAGTTCACCAAGAAGGAGCTGGACGACCTCCTGTACAAGAAGCCGACCAGGATCAAGGTCGACGGAATCAACCTCACGTACGAGGGGCTGATCGCGAGAATCCAGAAGTCGATGCTCGCCAAGGACGTCGACTCGCTGCAGCCACACGTCCGCGCCTTCGTGGAGCGGGCGGTCACCTTCACCACCTGTCCCGACTGCCACGGCACGCGTCTCAGCAAGGAGGCGCGGTCCTCGAAGATCAAGGGAATCAACATCGCCGACGCATGCGCGATGCAGATCAGCGATCTGGCCAAGTGGGTTCGCGAGCTCAAGGAGCCGATGGTGGCCCCGTTGCTCGAAGCACTCGGGGCGACCCTCGACTCGTTCGTGGAGATCGGGCTGGGCTACCTCAGCCTCGACCGGACGTCCGGAACGCTCTCGGGTGGCGAGGCGCAGAGAACCAAGATGATCCGCCACCTCGGGTCGTCGCTCACCGACGTCACGTATGTCTTCGACGAGCCGACGATCGGGATGCACCCCCACGACATCCAGCGGATGAACGACCTGTTGCTGCGGCTGCGCGACAAGGGCAACACGGTGCTCGTCGTGGAGCACAAGCCGGAGGCGATCGCGATCGCCGACCACGTCGTCGACCTCGGCCCGAAGGCGGGCAGCGACGGCGGCAAGGTGGTTTTCGAGGGAACCGTCGAGGGGCTACGGGGAAGCGACACCATCACCGGTCGCCACCTCGACGACCGGGCCGCCCTCAAGGAGGACGTACGGACATCCGACGGGACGCTCGAGGTCCGCGGCGCCGACGCCCACAACCTTCAGGACGTTGACGTCGACGTCCCACTCGGCGTGCTCGTCGTCATCACCGGCGTCGCCGGCTCGGGCAAGAGCTCCCTGATCCGCGGCTCGGTGTCCGGGCGGGACGGTGTGGTGTCGGTCGACCAGGGCGCCATCCGCGGCTCGCGACGGAGCAACCCCGCGACGTACACGGGGGTGCTCGACCCGATCCGCAAGGCGTTCGCGAAGGAGAACGGCGTCAAGCCGGCGCTGTTCAGTGCCAACTCCGAGGGTGCCTGCCCGAACTGCAACGGCGCCGGCGTCATCTACAGCGACCTGGCGATCATGGCCGGCGTCGCCACGACCTGCGAGGTCTGCGAGGGGAGGCGGTTCGACGCGTCGGTGTTGGAGTACAGGCTTGGGGGCAAGGACATCAGCGAGGTGCTCGCGATGTCGGTGGCCGACGCCGAGGATTTCTTCGGCGACGGGGAGGCCAAACTCCCAGCCGCGCACAAGATCCTCGACCGGCTCGTCGACGTCGGGCTCGGCTACCTCAGCCTCGGCCAACCGCTCACGACACTGTCCGGCGGCGAGCGGCAGCGGATCAAGCTGGCCACGCGAATGGGCGAGAAGGGCGACGTGTACGTCCTCGACGAGCCGACCACCGGCCTGCATCTCGCTGACGTCTCGAACCTGCTCGGGCTGCTCGACCGGCTCGTCGACTCAGGCAAGTCGGTGATCGTCATCGAGCACCACCAGGCGGTCATGGCGCACGCCGACTGGATCATCGACCTCGGCCCCGGCGCCGGTTACGACGGGGGCCGGATCATCTTCGAAGGCACACCTGCCGACCTCGTCGCCGCCCGCTCCACCCTCACCGGCGAGCACCTCGCGGCCTACGTCGGCACCGCGTGACGTCACGGGCTTGACGTCAGGGAGTCTGCCGGCGAAGCGTCGCCGCGGCGAGCGCGAGTCCGGCGACCACGCAACAGCCGACGACGACGAGGTCGCGCGTGTAGTCCCCGCTGACATGACCGTTTCGGGCGACACGCTGCAGGGCGTCCACGGCGTACGACACGGGCATCACGTCCGACGCCCACTGCAGGACCGTCGCCATCTGCGACCGGGGCTGGAACAGCCCGCACAGAAGCAGCTGCGGGAAGACCACGAGGGGCATGAACTGGATAGCCTGGAACTCGGTGCGCGCAAACGCGCTCGCGAGCAGCCCAAGCGCAACACCGAGCAGGGCGTCGGCAGCTGCCACCAGCAGCAGCCACCCCAACGTGCCACCCACGTCGAGGCCCAGCGATACGGAGACGAGTACGGCGATCATGACCTGCACGATGGCGACGACGCCGAACGCGATGGCGTACCCGGCGAGCAGGTCCAGCTTCGCGATCGGTGTCGTCATCAGCCGCTCGAGGGTGCCCGATGTCCTCTCCCGCAGGGTGGTGATCGAGGTGACGAGGAACATCAGCACGAACGGGAACACCCCGAGAAGCGCTGGGGCGAGCTGGGCGAAGACCGCCGGCGAGTCGTAGACGTAACGCAGAAGGGCGAGAAGCAGGGATGGCACGGCGACGAGCATGACCACGGTGCGGGGGTCGTGGCGTAGCTGCAGGGCGACCCGCCGGGCGGTTGCGAAGGTTGCGGTGAGCGTCACGATGACTCCGACCCAGTCGAGACCAGGCTGAGGAACGCGGCGTCGAGGGAGACTGTCGAGGTCCGCTCCTTGAGCGACGTGGGACTCTCCTGGGTCAGCAGCTTCCCGTCGCGCAGCAGCAGCAGGTCGTCACACCGCTCGGCCTCGTCCATCACGTGACTGGAGACCAGCAGGGTTACCCCGTCCTCGGCCAGCTCCGCGAAGAGGCGCCACAGTTGCTCCCGCAGCACCGGGTCGAGGCCGACCGTGGGCTCGTCCAAGACGAGGAGTCGCGGCGACCCGAGCAGGGCGATGGCGAGACTGACGCGCGAGCGCTGTCCCCCTGACAGAGACCGGGCGAGCCGGTCGGCGTACGGCGTCAGCTCGACCTGGCTCAGCACTCGGTCGACGTCCTCCTCCTTGGCGTGCACACATCGAGCGAAGTAGCCGACGTTCTCGACAACGCTGAGATCCGGGTAGACGGACGTGCCCTGCGGCGCGTAAGCGACGTCGGACCGCAGCGACGCCGTACCCGCGTTCCGCCCGAGGACCAGGATCCGGCCGTCCCGGACGGCCTGCAGTCCGACGATCGCACGCATCAGCGTGGTCTTTCCTGAACCGCTCGGTCCCAGCAGGCCCGTGATGACACCCTCCGACACCGTCAAGTCGAGACCGCGGAGGACCTGTGCGGATCCGCGGACGATGGAGAGGCTAGTCGCCTCAACCACATAATTAGTCATACGAATAATTATGGGTTAGAGTGCGGGTTGAGGTCAACCCGTGGAGGGAGCCGTTGATGACACCAGCGGGCAGGCGACCGGGGCCAACGACGACAGCGGGGGATATCGTGACCTCGGCCCGCGCGTTGTTCGCACAGCTCGGCTACCAGGGAACGACGCTGCGCGCGGTGGCCGACCGGGCGGGTGTGAACCAGGCTCTGATCCGCCATTTCTACGGCAGCAAGCAGCAGCTGTTCCTGGCTGCCGTGGCGTTCCCGCAACAGCCGCTGAGGGACGTCGTGGAAGCCCTCGAAGGAGCACCGCACGATGAGCTCGGCGAGCGCATCGTGACGATCTTCGTCCGAGCCTGGCGGGACCCAACCACGAGTCACCAGCTACAGGCATTCTTCCGGGCCGCGGCGACCACGGACGAGGGTTCGGTGATGGCGCGCAGACTGTTGGAGGATGTGATCGAGCGGCAGGTCATGCCGCTTCTGCACGTCGAGCCGGCGACGCTGGCCGCGATGCTCGCGCAGCTGCTCGGCTACGCGTTCCTGTCCGCCATCGTCCGGGCGGAGCCACTCGCTTCGGCGCCCGAGCAGGACATTGTGGCGCTGCTCGCACCGGTCGTGCAGTTCTACCTCGAGCGCTGACCGTCTCGGTTGTCCGACATCGCCCAGGCGCCTGGGGCCCTACCGCCGGTGCCCGTATGAGAGTGCTCACAGCGTCACTCCGGTCACGCTCCCTGCGGATAAGCGCGCGCGAGAGTTAGCCTTGTGCCTGTCCCCCGAACAAGCGCTGAAGCAGAAGAGGCGAAACTCAGGCCGTGTCCGAGTCCACGCAAACAGATCCAGCAAGTGGTTTTGGCCCGAACGAATGGCTTGTCGATGAAATGTTCGACAAGTACCAGCACGATCCCGCGTCGGTGAGCGACGACTGGCGCACGCTGTTCGCGAGCCGGGGCGACCATGGAAACGGCGAGGGCCCGAACGGCAAGGACGCCGCGGCGCCGACCCCGGCGGACGCCAAGCCGGCGATCCCGGCTGCCTCCGCGACGCGCGCCACCAGCCCGGCCCGCCCGGAGCAGGAGCAGGCAGCGCCGGACCAGAAGAAGGCAGCGCCGGACCAGAAGCGAGCAGCCCCTGAGCAAAAGCCGGCAGCCCCTGAACAGAAGCGAGCAGCGCCGGACCGCAAGCAGTCGACACCGGCCAGCGCGAAGCCGCACCCGAAGGAGGCACCCGCCGAGACCCCGGCCCAGCCGCCGAGCAAGGAGCCGGAACATGTGGTGCTCCGGGGCGCCGCCGCCCGCACGGTCGCGAACATGGCCGCCAGCCTGACGGTTCCAACCGCCACCAGCGTCCGAACCCTTCCGGTCAAGCTGCTCATCGACAACCGGATCGTCATCAACAACCACCTGTCGCGCGCCCGCGGCGGCAAGGTGTCCTTCACCCACATCATCGGCTTCGCCGCAGTCCAGGCGCTCAAGACGATGCCCGAGATGAACTACAGCTACCAGGAGATCGACGGCAAGCCCAACCTGGTCAAGCCGGCCCACATCAACCTGGGTCTGGCCATCGACATCCAGAAGGCGGACGGCTCCCGCCAGCTGATGGTTCCCGCCATCAAGGCCGCCGAGGAAATGGGCTTCGCCGCCTTCTGGACTGCCTACGAGGATGTCGTACGGCGAGCCCGCGAGAACAAGCTCACGGTGGCCGACTTCGAGGGAACGTCCGTCAGCCTCACCAACCCCGGGACGATCGGCACCAACCATTCCGTCCCGCGACTGATGAGTGGCCAGGGCACCATCCTGGGCGTGGGCGCGATGGAGTACCCGCCCGAGTGGCAAGGTGCGGCGGAGGAGACGATCGCGCGCAACGCGGTGAGCAAGGTCATGACGCTCACGTCGACTTACGACCATCGCGTCATCCAGGGCGCGCAGTCGGGGGACTTCCTGCGCAGGATCCACGCCCTGCTCCTCGGTGAGGAGGGTTTCTACGACACGATCTTCCGGGCGCTTCGAATCCCGTACGAGCCGATCCGCTGGGCGCCGGACATCTCCGCGAGCCACGAGGACGCCATCAGCAAGCAGGCCCGGATCCTCGAGCTGATCCATGCCTACCGGGTGCGCGGTCACATGATGGCCGACACCGACCCCCTGGAGTACCAGCAGCGCAGCCACCCGGACCTCGACGTCGGCACCCACGGTCTCACGCTGTGGGACCTCGACCGGGAGTTCGCGAGCGGGTCGTTCGCCAACAAGAGGTTCATGAAGCTGAGGCACATCCTCGGGATCCTGCGCGACTCCTACTGCCGCACGACCGGCATCGAGTACATGCACATCCAGGACCCGGAGCAACGTCGTTGGATCCAGGAGCGCGTCGAGCGGCCCCACACGAAGCCGCCGCGTGACGAGCAGCTACGTATCCTGCACAAGCTCAACCAGGCCGAGGCCTTCGAGACGTTCCTGCAAACCAAGTTCGTCGGCCAGAAGCGGTTCAGCCTCGAGGGCGCCGAGACGACGGTGCCGCTGCTCGACGAGATATGCGAGGCGGCGGCGGAGAGCGGACTCGACGAGGTGGCGATCGGCATGGCGCACCGTGGCCGGTTGAACGTCCTCGCGAACATCGTCGGCAAGCGTTATGCCCAGATCTTCCGTGAGTTCGAGGGCAACATCGACCCCAACACCGTGCAGGGGTCGGGCGACGTCAAGTACCACCTCGGCGCCGAGGGTGAGTTCCGATCCGGCAAGGGCAACACGATCAAGGTCTCCGTGGCGGCCAACCCGTCCCACCTCGAGGCCGTCGACCCGGTGCTCGAAGGCATCGCACGAGCCAAGCAAGACCTGCTCAACAAGGGAAGTGCCTACCCCGTGCTACCCCTGCTGGTGCACGGGGATGCGGCCTTCGCCGGTCAGGGCGTCGTCGCCGAGACCCTCAACCTCTCGCAGCTGAGGGGCTACCGAACGGGGGGCACCGTCCACCTCGTCGTCAACAACCAGGTCGGCTTCACGACGTCGCCGTCCTCCTCCCGCTCCTCGCTGTACTGCACCGACGTAGCCCGGATGGTGCAGGCCCCCATCTTCCACGTGAACGGCGACGATCCGGAAGCCTGCATCAGAGTCGCCCAGCTCGCGTTCGAGTACCGGCAGGCATTCAAGCAGGACGTCGTCATCGACCTGGTCTGTTACCGGCGTCGCGGTCACAACGAGGGCGACGACCCGTCGTACACCCAGCCGCTGATGTACGACCTCATCGAGAAGAAGCGTTCCGTCCGCAGGCTGTACACCGAGGCTCTCATCGGTCGTGGCGACATCACGATCGAAGAGGCCGAGTCCGCCATGCGCGACTACCAGAAGCAGCTCGAGGCGGTTTTCACGGAGGTGCGGGAGGCCAAGAGCCAGGCCGACGAGTACGTCACCGTGCCGGAGTACCCGACCAAGGGCGCGGCCACCGGCAGCGACGACACGGCCGTCACGCCCGAAGTGATGAAGCGCATCGCGGACGCCCACGTCTCGGCTCCGGTTGGCTTCACCGTGCACCCGAAGGTGCTCCCGCAGCTGCAGCGTCGGGCGGCATCGATCGCCGATGGCCCGATCGACTGGGGCACCGGGGAGATCATCGCCTTCGGGTCGCTGCTGATGCAGGGCAGGCCGGTCCGCCTCTCCGGCCAGGACTCGAGGCGCGGCACGTTCGTGTCGCGTTTCGCCACGGTGATCGACCGGGTGACCGGTGAGGAGTGGACGCCCCTGCAGCACCTGTCGGACGACCAGGCCAGCTTCCACGTCTACGACTCCTTGCTCTCGGAGTACGCCGCGATGGGCTTCGAGTACGGGTATTCGGTCGCGCGCCCGGAGGCTCTCACGCTGTGGGAGGCGCAGTTCGGCGACTTCGCCAACGGCGCCCAGACGATCATCGACGAGTTCGTGGCGTCCGGCGAGGCGAAGTGGCAGCAGCAATCGGGCGTTGTGCTGCTCCTCCCCCACGGCTACGAAGGGCAGGGCCCCGACCACTCGTCCGCCCGGATCGAGCGTTTCCTCACGCTGGCGGCCGGCGACGCCTTCACGGTCGCTCAGCCCTCGACACCGGCCAGCTACTTCCACCTCCTTCGCCAACACTCGCTCGGTCCCACCCACCGGCCGATGGTGGTCTTCACGCCGAAGTCGATGCTCAAGCGCCGTGACGCCGCCTCGATGCCCTCCGACTTCACGACGGGCACGTTCCGGCCGGTCATCGGAGACGACGTCGCCGACCCCACAGCCGTTCGGACACTCGTGCTGTGCTCCGGCCGGATCACCTGGGACCTGTACGTCGAGCGTAAGAAGCGCGAAGCGGAAGACAGGATCGCCATCACCCGGCTCGAGCGGCTCTACCCTCGCCCCACCGACGAAGTGAAGGCGGAGCTCGCGAAGTACCCCAACCTGGCCGAGATCCGCTGGGTCCAGGACGAGCCCGCGAACATGGGTCCGTGGCCACACATGGCGCTCAACCTGGTGCCCGAGCTCGGCGTCGACGTACCGTTCAACCTCGTCGGGCGGATAGCTTCGGCAGCCCCGGCCTGCGGGCAGAAGGCACAGCACCTCGAGGAGCTCGCCGGCATCTTCGACCGGGCCTTCGCGTAAGCCTCGGAGGCGGCGATGTACTTCACCGACCGGGGGATCGAGGAGCTGACGGACCGGCGGGGGGACGAGCTGGTCACCCTCTCGTGGGTTGCCGACCGCATGCAGGAGTTCGTGGACCTCTCCCCTGAGTTCGAGACCGCCGTGGAGCGCCTCGCGACCTGGCTCTCCCGTCTCGACGACGACCCAGACGAGTGAGGAAACGCCGGCTCTGGGGGCTGGCGCTGGCCGTCTTCCTCGCCACGCTCGGCCTGAGCGCACTCGGCCAGCCGCCCCCCGCGGTGCACGGGCCCAACGTCATCCTCGTCATGACCGACGACATGCGGATGGACGACCTGCGCTTTATGCCCAACACCGAGCGGCTGCTGGCCGGACAGGGCGCGACGTTTTCCCAGATGCTCTCGCCGTACCCGCTGTGCTGTCCGGCGCGGGCCGAGGTGCTCTCCGGCCAGTACTCGCACAACAACGGCGTCCAGGGGAACGCCTGGCCGCGCGGCGGCTACTACAAGCTCGACAGCTCGAACACGCTGCCCGTGTGGCTGCGCAGCCGTGGCTACCAGACCGTCTTCATGGGCAAGTACCTCAACCAGTACGGCGAACGCGACCCGCACGAGGTGCCTCCCGGGTGGGACATCTGGGACGGCTCGCTCACCCACGTCTACGACTACTTCGACGTGATCCTCAACCAGAACGGCTCGATCGTCGAGTACCCGCACGTCTACCAGACCGACCTCTTCGACCACACCAGCACGGAGCTGGTTCGCGAGCTCCATGGCTCCGACCGGCCGTACTTCATGTGGGTCTCGTACGTCGCACCGCACGCCGAGTGCACAATCGCGGGGATCCCCGCAAGCGAGCGCGAGGGCTGCTGGCACCCGCCGAGGCCCGAGCTCGTCGACCGGGGCACCTACGACGACCTGGCGCCGCTACGGGACCCGTCCGTCAACGAGGCGAACATGAGTGACAAGTCCGCGTTCATGCGGAGGCTGCCGCTGTTGACTCCCAGCCAGCTGCGCCTTCTGCGGTTCGACCGGATCCAGCGGATCGAGGCACTCCAGTCCGTGGACCGGGCTGTCGCGCACCTGGTGGCGCAGCTGAAGGCGTCCGGGCAGTATCGCAACACCTACATCATGTTCACGTCCGACAACGGCATCCAGCTCGGCGAGCATCGGTGGCGTAACAAGATCCTGGGTTACGAGCCGTCGGTGTTGGTCCCGCTCATCATCGAAGGCCCGGGGATCCCACATGGCGTGGTTCGCCAACAGGCCGTGACGACGGTGGACATCGCCGCCACCATCGCGCAGATGACCCACACCCGCCCGGGACGCGTACTCGACGGGGAGTCGCTGCTGCCGCTCGCTCAGGGCAGCCTGCCCGACAACCGGGACCGCATCGTCCCGCTGGAGGCGGCCCCCGTCCACGGGACGTCGCCGACCTGGCTCTACCAGGGCGTCCGCACCAACCGCTACACGTTGCTGAGGTGGGACAACGGTGACATCGAGCTGTACGACAGGAGCCGGGACCCGTTCGAGATGTCCAGCGTCGACGGACAACCCCGCTACGCCTCGGTACAGCGGGCGCTGCTCGACCAGCTCGGGCGGCTGCGCGACTGCGCCGGGCGTTCCTGCCTGGCCTGGCTCCCCGGTTGACCCGTCGCAAAATTGCCGTTGACCCGTCGCAAAATTGGGGTTGACCCGTCGGAAAGTTGGGCCACATCCCGGTTCCGTGCCGACGTTCAGGCCAACTTTGCGACGGCTCAACTGCAGGGGAAGCGACCCTCGCCGCGGATCTCCCGCTCAAGCATTGTTCGCGACGGCTCAACGGCAACTTCGCGACGGCTCAACGGCAACTTTGCGACGGCTCAACGGCAACTTAGCGACGGGTCAACGGAGGGTGAAGACCACCTTGCCGAAGAGCTCCCCGTCGAGCATCGCTGCGAACCCTTCTCGCGCGTCCGTCAGGGAAAGCTCGCGGTCGATCACCGGGCGGGCACCACTCAGGTCGAGCAGCTCGGTCAGCGCATGCAGCTCATCTCGGGTGCCCATCGTCGACCCCTGAACCCGCAGCTGCAGGAAGAAGATCCGGGTCAGCTCGGGGTTCTCGGGCACGGCGCCGGACGTCGTACCCGAGATCACCAGCGTGCCTCCCGGTCGCAGCGACGTCATCGAGTGCCGCCAGGTGGCCGCTCCGACGGTCTCCATCACCGCGTCGACGCGGTGCGGCAGCCGGGTACCCGGCTCGACGGCCTCGTGGGCCCCGAGGTCAAGTGCCCGGGACCGCTTGGCCTCGTCCCTGCTCGTCGCGAACACCCGCAAGCCGGCCGCACTGGCAAGTGCGATGAGCGCGGTCGACACTCCCCCGCCGGCGCCCTGCACGAGCACGCTGTCGCCCGGCCGGAGGCGCCCCTGGGTGAAGAGCATCCGGTACGCCGTCAGCCAGGCGGTAGGCAGGCAGGCTGCCTGCTCGAACGACAACGAGGCGGGCTTGGGGACGACGTTGCGCCGCGGCACCGCGACCCGCTCAGCGAAGGTGCCCTGGTGGCGCTCGGAGAGCAGCGACCGCTTGGGGTCCAGGGTCTCGTCGCCCATCCAGCCGGGGTCGGTGATGACCGCGTGCACGACCACCTCGTTGCCGTCCTCGTCGAGGCCCGCCGCGTCACATCCCAGGATCATCGGCAGCCTGTCCGCAGGCAGCCCGACCCCCTGCAGGGAGAAGAGGTCGTGGTGGTTGAGGGCGGCAGCCTTGACCTCGACGGTCGTCCAGCCGTCGGGTACGACGGGCTCCGGACGCTCGCCCACGACCAGGCCGGACAGGGGGTCCTCCGAGTTGATGGAGTCCGCGTAGACGGCGAGCATTGGAGCAGCCTAACGGTCACTGCTGCGCGACGCCCGGCTGCGCCTGCGCCGCCGCAGCGGCCACAGCCGGACCACCACACAGGCCACGACGTCCTCGTCCGGGATGGCGCCGACCTGCGCGGAGTCGACCCCCATCAGGGGGTTGTCTCGCTCGACCCACCACCCGCCGTCCACGCGGCCCACCACTCTCTTGACGGCCACCGGGCGGTCCGGGAGGCGGACGACGGCGAGACGCCCCGGCCGGGGTGCTGCGCCGTAGCAGATCAGGAGCCGGTCGCCGTCGTACAGCGTGGGCTCCATGGAACGTCCTGACACGACGGCCAGCCCGAGCGACATCGCGCTCAAGCGCCACCTCCTGACCAGCGGTAGGGTCGAAATCTAGTCTGCATTCGCCTAGTGCTCACTCGAGAGGATCTTCTATGTTGGCTCGTTTCTTCCCGCGCACCATCACCGTCTCCGCGCACTGCGACCTGCCTTGCGGGGTGTACGACCCGGCGCAGGCGCGCATCGAGGCGGAGTCCGTGAAGGCCATCATCGGCAAGCTCGCCGACAACGACGACCACGACTTCCGGACGCGTGCCATCCTGATCAAGGAACAACGCTCCGAGCTGGTCAAGCATCACCTTTGGGTGCTGTGGACCGACTACTTCAAGGCGCCGCACTTCGAGAAGTACCCCCACCTGCACACGCTCTTCAACGAGGCGACGAAGCTGGCCGGCGCGACCGGCACCAAGGGCAGCGTTGACGCGGCCAAGGCCGACGAGCTGCTCGCAAAGATCGACGAGATCGCCAAGATCTTCGCTGAGACGAAGCAGGCCTGACGGCTACGGCGTAGGCGCATCGTCGCGCTGCGGTGCGCCGTACAAGGCGACGGTGGTCGCGGGGAGCACGAGCATCGCGGCGACGAACAGGGCTGGTACGGCGAGCAGCACCGCCACCCAGTTGGTGCTCGGACCCAGGAAGTTCCAGGCCAGGCCGAGCTGGATGAGCTGGGCGAGGAGGAGTGGCGCCCTGGCCCAGCTCCGCAGTCGGGCCAGCGCCCTGGCCGCGAGGACCAGCCCGAGTGCGTAGACGAGGAAGAAGATCGTCGTGGTGATCCCGATCACGAGCCGGTCGGACGCGAGGGATGCCACCTCGACCACCGCCATCGCGACCAGCGCGGCGGCCTCCAGCAGCACCACCAGGGCCGCGACTCGCAGCAAACGCAGAACGGCCGGGTCGGGGGCGGTCACGGGGTCGAGCCTAGTGCGTACCGGGCCGACGACGTGCGGACCGGGACCTGCCGCGCCGCCTCGTCCACAGCCCCCGAAAGTCCCCCTGCGGTTCTGGGATCGAACCTCTACACTGGATGCTGCAACGGGAAAGACTAGCCGTCCCGCGCGGTATTGTGAGGAAGATGACAGCGCCGCGGGGGTTGTGCTAGGCGCTGTATCTTGCGACGATCGTGTTGCAGGAGAATGTCTGACGCCCGGACGCCTGCGTCACCCCAATCGCCATTGCTTGCGATGACGAGAGGACAGGCTCGTGAATCCCTTCACGAGTGAACGGAGTCATGACCCGCTCATGACCGGCCAGTGAGGAGCCCCACGCCATGGATTGGCGCCACCGCTCCGCGTGTCTCGACGAAGACCCGGAGCTGTTCTTTCCGATCGGCAACACCGGTCCCGCAATCCTGCAGATCGAGGAAGCGAAGACCGTCTGCCGTCGGTGCGAGGTGCGCGAACAGTGTCTCGCCTGGGCTCTCGAGGCCGGGCAGGATCACGGGGTATGGGGCGGGATGTCCGAGGACGAGCGGCGAGCCCTCAAGAGGCGCAACGCACGTGCAAGGATCCGCGCCTAACCCCTCGATGACCGAGGGGATGAGCGGACCTCGTCAGGCACTGTCACGACCGGAGCGGCCGGCTGGGGTCGACCTGTGCGGCCTGCCAGCACCCGGGCGCTAATGGGCTGCAACCCGGGCCTCGCCTTTTGCCGTTCAGCCGTCGCAAAATTGGGGTTGACCCGTCGCAAAAGTTGCCGTTCAGCCGTCGCAAGTTGGGTGCTGACCCGGCCATCTGCCAGACTTGGCCGGCACCCCGAGAACCCAGGAGGCCCGATGAGCAAGACCGGTCGCAAGCGCCGCGCGCGCCGCAAGAACAAGGCGAACCACGGAAAGCGCCCCAACACCTGAACGACCACGCGCTGTACCGTTCGAACACCAAAAACCCCCGCCGGGCTCGCCTGCGGGGGTTTCTGGCTGGTGTGGGGCGGCTCAGTCCGTCGAGGCGTTGGAACTCGGGAACGGCCCGGGGTTGGCCTGCCTGAGCTCGACCTGCACCTGGCGGATGGAGAATATCACCCGCTGACGGAGCTCCACAGGTGCGTGCTCGACGCACGAACGCGCGATCAACGCCTTGACAACCCGTTCGACGTCGAGCTCACGAAGGCAGGGCCCGCACTCATCGAGGTGCTGACGGATCTCCTTGGAGTCGGCGTCAGCGAGCTCGTTGTCGATGAAGAAGTACATCCGCCGCAGGACGTCCGCGCACGGGTCCACGTCGTCGTCGTACCCGGTCATGTGTCCGCCTCCACTGCCACCGGGGCCTCGCCGCGGACCAAGCCGCGCTCTCGTGCGTAGTCTGCGAGCAACGTCCGGAGCTGGCTCCTACCCCGATGCAGACGTGACATCACGGTGCCTACCGGCGTACCCATGATCTCGGCGATCTCCTTGTAGGCAAAGCCCTCGACGTCTGCCAGGTAGACGGCCAGCCGGAAGTCCTCGGGGATCTGCTGCAGGGCCGCCTTCACATCGCTGTCCGGGAGGTGGTCGAGGGCTTCCGCCTCCGCTGACTTGAGACCGGCGGACGTATGAGTCTCCGCGCGCGCGAGCTGCCAGTCCTCGATCTGCTCCTGCGAATCCTGGATCGGCTGCCGTTGCTTCTTGCGGTAGGTGTTGATGAAGGCGTTCGTCAGAATCCGGTACAACCACGCCTTCAGGTTGGTGCCCTCACGGAATTGATGAAACGCCGCGAATGCCTTCGCATAGGTTTCCTGGACCAGATCCTCGGCGTCCTGCGGGTTGCGCGTCATCCGCATGGCGGCCGAGTACAGCTGGTCGAGGTAGACCAACGCGTCACGCTCGAAGCGCGCTGTCCTCTCCTCGACGCTCTCGTTGTCGTTCTCGGCTTCCGGGGTCTGGGTCATCACGGGCAAGCCTAGCCGCCGGGGCGAAGGCGCCGTCAGTGTCGCCTGCACGCGCCCTCACCTCCAGCCGCTTACCACTGAGCAAACACGACCGCTACTGCGGCCTGCTTGTGCTTCAACACCGGTTGCCCGCAAGGCATTCCGCGGGTCCCGCCTCCCGTCGTACGACGAGAGCTAGGCCACGCGCGTGGTGACCCACTCGACGACGGCCTCCACGACCAGGGCGAGAACCTGCTCCCTGTCGAGTGCGGACCGCGCCGGTACGGCGAACCCGTGGTCCGCCTCCGGGATGACCACCAGCTCGATGGACTCGGGGAACTCCTCGGGAGTGCCGAACGGGTCGCGCTCCCCTTGGACCACCAGCGTCGGGACGTCAGCCCCCAGCAGCTCAGGCAGTCGCGTCGACTCGGGTCGACCCGGCGCGTGCAGGGGGAAGGCCAGCGCCAGGCAGGCCACCGCACCCATCGACCGCGCCAACCGGCAGGCCGACCTCGCCCCGGCGCTCCGGCCACCGACCACGAGCGGGCGGCGGACCCGGATCGCGTTCAGACACGAGATGGTGGCGACGTCGAGGGTCTCCGGGCGGGGGGCGACCTTCTTGCCCGCCACCACCCACGGCTGTTCGATCCGGTAAACCGAGACCCCCTGGGCCGGCAACGCCGCCGCGAGCGCAACGAGGTCGGGCGCCTCAACGCCCTTTCCGGCGCCGTGACCGAGCGCGAGTGCCGCCACGGGATGGCGCGAGCGGTCCGTGTGCAGCCGAGCGTCGCCGACCGGGGTCGAGATCACCCGAACCTCGCTCATAGCTCGAAGAGGGCATCAGGCCCGCCCTCGGCCGCGAGCGGTTCCACGAGCTGGGCACCGTTGTTGACGACGTTGTTCACGTCCGTCGACACCGGGAAGGCCTCGAGCCTGCCCGGCGCGGCCGGCACCAGGAGGTCGCGCAGCTTCTCCGGTTCGGTGACCCGGGCGTCCAGCCACTCGTCGTACCTGGCCGGTTCGACCAGCATCGGCATCCGGTCGTGGATCTGGCCAAGCGCGTCCTCGGCTGTGGTCGTGATGACGGTCGCCGTCCAGAGGAACGCACCCTCGTCGTCCTTGTGGGCCACCTGCGGGTTGCGCCATATCTCGTACAGCCCCGCCATCGCCAGGATCCCCCCGTCGGCTGGGCGGATGAAGAACGGCTGCTTGACGGGCTTTCCGCGCGGCCCGAGCTTGGTCGTCGGGTACCACTCGAAGTAGCCGTCTGCCGGAAGCAGGCATCGGCGGATGCTGAAGGCCCGCTTGAAGGCCGGCTTGCTGGCAAGCGTCTCGACCCGGGCGTTGATCATCCGAGACCCGATCGACCTGTCCTTCGCCCAGGAGGGGACCAGCCCCCAGGTGACGGCCGACAGCCGACGTTGTGGTTGCGGATCAGGGCCGGCGTCTCGAGGGACCCGGTCGAAGACGGCGTAGACGTCCTTGGTCGGGGCCACGTTGTAGTCGGGCTCCAGCGGCGCCGCGACGTCGACGCGGTCGACGCGGAACTCCTCGACGAGGTCCTCCGGCTTCCGGCTCGAGGCATAGCGGCCACACATAGTCCCAAGCCTGCCATGGACCACCCACCGGCGTTGACCCGTCAAGCTCGGGCGCTAGGGTGGGCGCAGGCGTCGACGGAGACGAGTAGTCATCGGCCAGCGCAGCCCAGAGAGCCGCCGCCAGCTGAGAAGGCGGACTGCGACCCGATGACGAAGACACTCCCGAGCCTGGCGTCAACGAAGGCCGCTCTCTCCAGATCGGCGAAGCCGTGGTGGCACCGCGAAATTGCCCGTCGCCCGCGGCTCGAGGGCAACCGACTCTGGAGGGCATCGTGAGCGCTTCACCACTCCCCCGCACGTTGGCGGCCGACCTTGCGGCGTACGCCGACCGAGCCGGCGAGCCGGTCCGCATCAGCGGCTGGGTCCACCGGCGGCGCAGGCTGTCGCAGCTGGCCTTCGTGGTCGTCCGCGACCGCACGGGCCTCGCCCAAATCGTGGTCAAGGACGCCGCCACGCTCGCGGAGGTCGACCAGCTGACCGAGGAGACGACGGTCGACGTCACCGGCGTGGTCAGCGCCAACCCGCAGGCTCCGGGCGGCGTCGAGGTGGTCGACCCGGTGTTCCGCGCGTTGACCGACCCGGCCGACACCCCGCCGATCGAGCTGTGGCGCCCGACCATCACGGCGAGCCTGCCGACGATGCTGGACCATGCCCAGGTCACCTGGCGGCATCCTCGGCAGCAGGCTAAGTGGCACCTCGCGGCCGCTTCCCTGCACGGGTTCCGCGCCGCGCTCGACGCAGCCGGGTTCACCGAGGTGCAGAGCCCGAAGCTCGTCGAGTCAGCGACCGAGTCGGGCGCCAACGTCTTCGCGGTCGACTACTTCGGCCGGCCGGCCTTCCTCGCCCAGTCGCCGCAGTTCTACAAGCAGGTGCTCGTCGGGGTCTTCGAGCGGGTCTACGAGGTCGGCCCGGTGTTCCGCGCCGAGCCTCACGACACGGTCAGGCACCTTGCGGAGTACGTGTCCCTCGACGTCGAGCTCGGCTTCATCGAGGACCACCGCGACGTGATCCGCGTGCTCCGCGACGTCATCGCCGGCATGGTCTCCGCGATCGGGGAGCGCGCCCCCGACGTGGGGGCCCTCCTCGGTGCTGACATCCCCGAGGTGCCTGCCGACTTCCCGATCGTGCACTTCCGGGAGGCGCTCGAGATCGCGGGCGCACCGGCGGACGAGCCCGACCTGGCGCCCGAGCACGAGCGCGCTCTCGGCTCATGGGCGAAGGAGGTCCACGACAGCGACTTCGTGGTGGTCGAGGGCTACCCGACACTCAACCGGGCCTTCTACAGCCACCCAGATCCGGCGGACCCGCACTGGTCCCGCGCGTTCGACCTGATCTTCCGCGGCATCGAGCTCGTCAGCGGTGCGCAGCGGCTGCACCGGTACGCCGACTATGTGGCTGCCCTCCAACAGCGTGGCCTGCCGCTCGCGCCGTACCAGGCCTATATCGACGCGTTCCGGTACGGCATCCCGCCACACGGTGGCTTCGCCATCGGGCTCGAGCGCTGGACCAGCCGGCTCATCGAGGCGCCCAACATCCGCGAGGTCACCTTGTTCCCTCGCGATCTGCACAGGCTCGCGCCATGAGGTATGAATAGGAGCATGACTCTTGTCAGGCTGGTTGCCAGGCCGATGCTGGCCTCGATGTTCATCGCGGGCGGGATCAACTCGCTGAAGAACGCCGACTATCTCGCCGAGAGAGCCAAGCCGGTGACAGACCGCCTCGAGCCGCTGCTCGCCAAGGCCACCGGCTCGGCACCCGTGCCACTCGACGCGAAGACGATGGTGCGGGCGAACGGCCTGATCCACATCGGAGCCGGCGCCGCTCTGGCCACCGGGCGGTGGCCGCGGCTGAGCGCGCTCACCCTCGCGGCGACGCTGGTCCCGACGACGTTCGCGGGTCACCGGTTCTGGGAGGACAGCGACCCCCAGATGCGGGCGAACCAGCGTGTCCACTTCTTCAAGAACGTCTCGATGCTCGGTGGGCTGCTGCTGGCCAGTGTCGACACCGAGGGGCGCCCTGGCCTGTCCTGGCGGGCTCAGAACCAGGCGGCGAGGGCGAAGAAGCAGGCCTCGAAGGCGACGAAGCGAGCGGCGAAGCTCGCTCACAGCTGACCGTCCGACCTCGTCCCCCCGGGTAGGTCCCCCGGTAGGGTGGTGTCTCGTGACGAGCCCGAGCCGAGGCGTCTGGCTGGCGCCGTACCGCGCCTCGCAGTTGAACGCCGCCGTCACGGTTCCGGGGTCGAAATCGGTGACCAACCGCGCCCTGCTGCTCGCCGCCCTTGCCGACTCGCCGTCCGCGGTCGGTCGGCCGCTCCTCGCCCGAGACACCCGGCTGATGATGAGCGCCCTGCGTGCCCTGGGCTGCGGCATCGAGGAGCAGCCGGACGGGGGGTCGGTGACGGTCACCCCTCACCCGTTCCGCGGGCCGGCCAGCATCGACTGCGGGCTCGCCGGCACGGTCATGCGGTTCGTGCCGCCGGTCGCCGCGCTGGCGACCGGCGAAGTCACCTTCGACGGTGACCCGGCCGCCAGAGCCCGTCCGATGGGCGAGATGCTCAACGCGCTTCGCATCCTGGGTGCCGACATCGAAACTCCCGCGGCCGCTCTGCCGTTCACCGTGTCGGGCAGCGGACGGATGCGCGGCGGGACGGTGACCCTGGACGCGTCCGCGTCGAGCCAGTTCGTGTCTGCGCTGCTGCTCGCCGGCGCTCGCTACGACTTGGGTGTCGACCTCCGTCACGTGGGCAAGCCGCTGCCATCGCTGCCCCACATCGCGATGACCGTGGACATGCTTCGCGAACGAGGTGTGAGCGTGGACGACAGCGAGCCCGACAGGTGGGCGGTGTCTCCCGGGCCGGTCAAGGCCGTCAACGTCGAGGTGGAGCCCGACCTGAGCAGCGCAGCACCGTTTCTCGCCGCGGCCGTCGTCCGTGGCGGCACTGTCGCCGTCCGGGGATGGCCGGTCGAGACCAGCCAGCCCGGCGACCAGCTGCGCTGGATCCTGGCGCTCTTCGGTGCCACGGTCGCGCCCGCCCCGGTAGGACTCGTCGTCACAGGGTCCGGGAGTGTCGACGGGGTCGACATCGACCTGCACGAGGTCGGTGAGCTAACACCCGTGCTGGCCGCAGTCGCGGCAGTGGCCCGCGGACCGTCGTACCTGCGCGGCGTCGCGCACCTCAGGGGCCACGAGACGGACCGACTCGCAGCGCTGACCAGCGAGCTGCGAAGGCTCGGCGCTGACGTGCACGAGACGGCCGACGGTCTGCACATCCGGCCCGCCACGCTGCACGGGGGACGGTTCCGGACGTACGGCGACCACCGGCTCGCCCACGCGGCAGCGGTGCTGGGCCTGGTGGTTCCCGGCGTCGAGGTGGAGGACGTCTCGACCACGGCCAAGACGTTCCCCGGGTTCCCCGAGGCGTGGGTGGCGATGGCCGGGTGAGCCCGGAGGCTTTCGGGGACGAGGACGACAACGAGCGTTTCGAGCGACCACGGCGCAACACGCGGCCGCGCACCAAGGATCGCCCCACCTACCCGGATGCCCTCTCGGGGTTCGTCGTCACGGTCGACCGGGGGCGCCTCACGGTCCGGATGAGCGACGAGGTTAACCCCCGGACGGTGTTCGCGGTGAAGGCCCGGCACCTTGGGCGCAAGGGAGTCGTCGTTGGTGACCGGGTGCGCCTGGTCGGGGACTCCTCGGGCGACGAGGGGTCACTGGCCCGGATCGTCGAGGTGCGCGACCGGACGACCGTGCTGAGGCGCAGCGCCGACGACGACGACCCGGTGGAGCGCATCATCGTCGCCAACGCGACCCAGCTGGTCATCGTCACGTCCATCGCAGATCCGCCACCCCGGACCCGGCTCATCGACAGGTGCCTCGTCGCGGCCTACGACGCCCGAATGAGGCCGCTGCTGTGCCTGACCAAGTCGGACCTCGGGGATCCCGAGGAGCTGTTGTCCGTGTACCGGGCCCTGGGCGTCTCATCGGTGGTCACCCGGCGCGGCGACGATCTCTCACCGGTCGTCGAACGCCTGCGTGGCGAGGTGAGCGTGCTGGTCGGCCACTCGGGGGTCGGCAAGTCGACGCTGGTCAACGCGCTGGTCCCGGGGGCCACGAGGTCCACCGGCATCGTCAACGCCGTCACCGGCAGAGGTCGTCATACCTCCACGTCGGCGTACGCGCTGGAGCTGCCCTTTGGCGGCTGGGTGGTGGACACCCCGGGCATCCGAAGCTTCGGCCTCGCGCACGTCAACCCCCGCGAGCTCATCGGGGCGTTCGAGGACCTCGACCTGATCACGGAGGACTGCCCCCGCGGGTGTACCCATGCTGCCTCCGAGCCCGAGTGCGCCCTGGACGGGGCGGTCGCCGAAGGACGGGTCGACCCGGAACGGGTCGCCTCGTTCCGTCGGCTCCTCGCCAGCCGCGAAGGCGGCGACTGACCCTCCCGTCGAGCCGTCACAAAATTGGGGTTGAGCCGTCGGAAAATCGGGGTCGAGCCGTCGGAAAGTCGGGGTTGAGCCGTCGGAGAATTGGGCGTCCACCAAAGACGTGAGGGGGCACGGCGATTGTGACGGCCGAACGGCAATTTTGTGACGGCCGAACGGCAAGTTTGTGACGGGTCAACGGCAACTTTGTGACGGGTCAACGGCAATTTTGCGACGGGTCAACGGGGGGTGAGGACGGCGCTCGAGTTGTAGCTCTGGGTGCCGTCCGGGTTCCACACGATCTTGGATCCGGCCTCGCCGACCCGGTAGACCTGGACCGCGATCACGAGGGCGCCGATCACCAGCACCCCACACGCGACGTACTGGAGTACGCCGGTGAACTCGGCCTTCACCGGCGACCACTGCGGGCGCAGCCACAGCAGGTACACCACGACCGCGACGATCGCGAAGACGATCATCAGGTAGAAGAGCACGTTGGCCTTGCTCTGGTGGCTTGCTATGAGCCGTCCGATGAGGGACTGGCTGAACCCCTTGCCGCCGAGCGCCGCGAAGTGCGCCTTGAAGTTGTAGCCACTGATCCGCGCGACTTCGACTGACAGCAGAGCAGCGACGGCCACGATCGCCATCGGGAGGGCGGCCCAGGCGCGGGTGCGCGGGATGACGAACAGGATGGCAAGCAGGACCGCGAGGGGGATCAGCACGATCGGTGCATGAACCGCGAGGGGGTGAACCGGCAGCCCATGGATCTGTTTGGGGATCATGCAGTCTCCTGGCGGGTCAGGAAGCACTTCGCGCCTCCGGCGAGCGTAGTGGTAGTACGGCCCGCCACGTCGGAAGGTTCAACAGCGCGCCTTTCGGCGGTGTCAAAGGCGCACGGCATAGCCTGACCGGTATGCCGCCCGACCACACCGACGACGTGCGGCTGGCGCATGTCCTCGCCGACGATGCCGACTCGTTGACGATGGACCGCTTCAAGGCACTAGACCTGCACGTCGTCACGAAACCCGACCTGACGCCGGTGTCCGACGCCGACGAGCGCGTGGAGGACGTGCTGCGACGCACGCTCGGGCGCGCCCGCCCCCGCGACGCTGTGCTCGGTGAGGAGGCCGGCGCAACCGGCTGGGGCCCGCGGCGCTGGGTGATCGACCCGATCGACGGCACGAAGAGCTTCATCCGGGGGGTGCCGATCTGGGCGACGTTGATCGGGCTGATGGTCGAGGACGAGGTGGTGGCCGGAGTCGTCACGGCACCCGCGCTGGGACGCCGCTGGTGGGCCGCCAAGGGCAGCGGCGCCTGGAACGGCAAGTCGCTCCATTCGGCCACCGCCTGCCACGTCTCGGACGTGGCGGCACTCGAGGACGCGCACTTCTCCTACGCGTCACTGTCGGCGTGGGAGCGCCACGGCCGCCTCGAGGACTTCCTCGCCCTCACCCGCCGCTGTTGGCGTACCCGCGCGGTCGGCGACTTCTGGTCCTACATGCTCGTGGCGGAAGGCGGTGTCGACATCGCTGCCGAGCCGGAGCTCGCGCTGCATGACATGGCGGCGGTGTCGGTCATCGTCGAGGAGGCCGGCGGCCGGTTCACCAGCCTGGACGGTACGGCGGGACCCGGGGGTGGAAACGCCCTCGCCACCAACGGGCGCCTGCACGAGCAGGTGATGGCCTTCATCGGAGCGCTACCCACCGACTCAGCCCCTGGTTCAGAAGGCCAAAGCGGCCCGCTTGACGACCTCAGTGCTCGGCGTCGACGCATGGCGGCAGAGCCGCAGCGGGGAGCCGACCCGGACAAAGACGGCCGCTGAAGGCAGCTGCTCGCACCAGGATGGCCGGACCCAGCACCATGGCAGCCAGGTCGAACCAGCCGTAGCCGCCGGCGGCCCCGGAGGGCGGGTTGCCGATCGACACGATCCCGGTCGGGTCGTGGGCCTGCCAGGCCCACACACCCAACGAGGTGCCGACAAGCTCGAGGTAGCTGACGGCCAGGAACGCCCCGACGTAGAAGGCGCGCGACGGTCCCCATCGCAGGAAGGCGGCCAGGCACACGAACCAGAACGCGCCGAGCACGTCCCTCCGGTCGGCAAGCGCGACGCCGTACAGCGACCAGGATCCGCCCACCAGCACGACGGCGCAGACGAGGACCCGCGCATGGGCGCGCACGAACAGCGTCCGGCCGATGGCGAGCGCCGTGAGGTAGATCAGGCCGTGTCCCGGAGGCACATAGGCGGGCACGTTGTGGAAGCGGTAGAGGTAAACCCCGAGGAGTGGGGAGAACGTGTACTCCACCAGGGATGCGAACACCACGACGACTGCGGTCTGCACCCGCACCAGCGGCGTCTCACGAGCCAGCAGGGCAACCAGCACGCCCCAGGTGACGAGGCCGAGGAGGCGCTGGACGGCGATCGTCGAGTGCGAGTCGACGACGAGTGCGAAGGTGATCCACCCCATCGCGCCACCGACCAGCACGGGTGCCGGCCAGGGTCCGGAAACCGTGCGCACCGATCCGGCTTCGAGTACGGTCGACACATCGGCCATCTTCGCAGGTAGGGACATCCGCAGCGTACGCCGACCTGCCGGCGCGCTGACACATCGGACAGCTGAGCAGGACGGACGGGACCGGGAGGCGAACGATGCGGATCAACGAGGTGCTCAAGACGAAGGGCGCTGAGGTGATCACGGTGTCCCCGGACACCACGGTGCGGAACCTGGTGGCACTGCTCGTGGAGAAGAACATCGGCGCCGTCCTCGTCGCAACGCGTGAGCGGCCGGTGGCAGGAATTGTCTCGGAGCGCGATGTCGTCCGTGGCCTCGCCGATGGCCCCGGCGTCCTGGACAGGCCGGTCAGCGATCTGATGACGGCCGAGGTCGTCACCGCCGAGCCGCACCAGTCCGTGCACGAGCTCATGAAGCTGATGACGCAACGCCGCATCCGCCACGTACCGGTGGTGACCGACGGTGAGCTCCAGGGGATCGTGTCGATCGGCGACGTCGTCAAGTCCCGCATCGACGAGCTCGAGTTCGAGCGCGACCAGCTGGAGTCCTACGTCTCCGGCCCCGGCTAGCGCCCGCCAGCGTCAGCCCGCGACAGCCGCTGCTCAGGGACGACGATCGTGTCGATTTGTCCACAGTCACGGCGACACGTCGACGAAAATCACGCTCACTACGTGCGCAGCGGACCATTTGGTGGCAAGTTCTTGCTGAGAGAATCCTGACGTCCGCGCCCTGACCGGCGCGACCTCGAGCGAAGAGGTGAAGAAGTGGCGACCGACACGATCCTCCCCGAAGGTCATCGCGGCGAGCTGAACAGAGGCATCGGCTTCTGGGGGCTGACTCGCGTTACCGAAACGAAGCCGTGCGACCGCTTCTGACCATTACCACGAGGCGCAACTTCCACTACCATGAGGCCCGACGTCATACCGCCCCGCATGCGAACCGGAGAGGGAAGGTTCAAACATGGCAATTGACTCTGCGCCCGAAAGGGTAGCCCCGACTGACGTCGGTTTCAGACGGGAACTGGGCCTGATCGGCGCCACCTGGGCATCCGAGACATCGATCATCGGCTCCGGCTGGCTGTTCGCTCCTCTGACTGCAGCGCTGCTGATCGGTGGGGGTGCCTGGCTGGCCTGGATCATCGCCGCAGTCGTGATCATCGTCCTAGCCCTCGCTCACGCCGAGCTCGGCGCGATGTACCCGGTCTCCGGTGGGACGGCCAGGTTCCCGCACTTCGCGTTCGGCAGTGTCGCCGGCATCGGGTTCGGCTTCTTCTCGTACTTGCAGGCGGTCACCATTGCACCGATCGAGTGCTACGCGTTCGTCACCTATGCCTCCTACTACTGGCCGAGCCTGTACAACGCAGATACGGACAAGATCACCAATACCGGGCTGGTGGTGACAGTGGTACTGATGGCGGTATTCACCGCCATCAACTTCCTCGCCATGCGCATCTTCGCCAAGGTCAACAACGTCATCACGTGGTGGAAGGTTGCGGTCCCGATCCTGGCCATCATCGTGCTCATGTTCAAGTTCGACCCGGGCAACTTCACCGCGGGGGGACAAAGCATGTTCCCCGGCGGCATCAGGGGCCTGACCGCGGCCCTGCCGCTGTCGGGCATCATCTTCGCCTACTCGGGTTTCGAGCAGGCCGACCAGCTCGCCGGCGAAATCAAGGACCCCGGCCGCAACCTGCCGCGGGCGATCATCGGCTCAATTGTGATCGGCACCGTGATCTACATCGGCTTGCAGATCGCGTTCATTGGTGCGCTGCCCGCGAGCGTAATCCCGCACGGGCTCCAGCACATCACCGACCCAGCGATCAACGCGGGGCCGTTCGCCGCCGTGGCGTCCCTGGTCGGGCTCGCGTGGCTGGCGCACATCTTGCGGATCGACGCGTTCATCTCCCCGTCCGGGACAGGCCTGATCTACACGACGGGGACCTCGCGGGTCAGCTACGGCCTGGCTAGGAACCGGTACGCACCGCAGATCTTCGGTCGAGTCAACAGACACGGCATCCCGTGGGTCGGCCTGATCTTCGCGTTCCTGTTCGGTTTGGTCTTCTTGTTGCCGTTCCCGAGCTGGCGAGACCTGGTGGGCATCATCGTCGGCGCGAGCGTGCTCATGTACGCCGGCGCCCCGCTCTCCGTGGGTGCCTTCCGCCGGCAGGTGCCGGATGCGGACCGGCCCTACCGGATGCCGGCCGCCGGCTTCCTTACCCCGGCCGCGTTCGTGGTAGCCAACCTGCTCATCTACTGGTCGGGCTTCGTCGTGGTCTGGAAGCTGGGCATCGTGCTGGTGATCGGGTACGTGCTGATCGGCATCGGCATGGCGCTCGACAAAGAGCGACCGCCGCTGGACTGGAAGTCGGCGGTGTGGCTGCCGGTGTGGCTGGTCGGCGTGGGCATCATCTCCTGGCAGGGCCAGTACCCTTCTCCGGCGGACGGGAACACCGGCAACATCCCATTCTGGTGGGACATGCTGCTCATCGCCGTGTTCAGCTTGGTGATCTTCTACTGGGCCATGGCCACCAGGCTGCCCACCGAGGAAATGATGGACCTGGTCGACCGGCAGGCGGAGCATGGCGAGGAGCCGGAGGTGCCCAGACACTGACGGGGCGGCCAGGCCCACGGCCAGGCAGGTTCCTGCATGGTGGCCCCGTCCCGCTGCGGGACGGGGCCTTCTGTTGATGGGCCTGCCTCGCGGGCCACTTCGCGCCCGGCGTCTGGCCAGGTGGGGAAGATATCAGCACCGCGAACCTCCGAACGACTGCAGCTCGACCATTCGCCGGGTGGCGTAGTTCATCTCCACGACTGTCAGGCGGAATCGGTACCACAGCAACCGGAGCCGTTCACGGCGGGTCCAGGAGACAGACTTCTCCAGCTGCCGCCGGTCAATGACGCCTGCCGAACCTGGTGTAGGAGGATTCTGGAACATTGTGGTCTCCTTTGTGACTCGGCGGGCTTGTCAGGTCGCCAGCCTGATATTGGAAAGGCTGATGAGCTCAGCCGTTGGGTCGCCGCTGGTTTCACCGTCGCGGGCGGGCCGAGGCGAAGTCGACCAGGAGGAGCTCGCGCTGCGGCGGGCTTGACCGGGCCCCTGGACGACTGTTCGTGGCGGCGGCACGCGGCCGCCTCCCCGGCCGCTCGGGAACTGGCGGCCGCCGACGACGCAAGGTCGCGGTCGGGTGCGGTGAACATGCGGAAGCGCGGGCTGCGCATCGGCGCGGGTGAGGCGGACGGCGAAGTCGGAATCGATCGGCAGAATGGTCGTACTCCCTGTTGACGCACGTGATCGCGCAGGTGACGGCTTCCTCGCTTACTCCCTCGATTCTGAACCCCTAAGGTGTTCGCCGACATCGGGAAGTTTCCCTATTCGCGCCGCCGCGCCGCCTCATCTCACAAAGCCGGTCAGACGGCGCACCGGCGACCGAGATCCGCGCCGCGACGCGCATGCTCTGAGTGGTGCTGGAGCCCTCTCCCGCAACTCCTGCGGATACTTCCTCTGTGCCGGCATGACCCCCATCCTCCGGGGAATCAGACTCTCCACGAGACCCGGGGCAGTTCACAACTTGGCGCGGCGGCCGAAGAGCTGCTCGGGGTTGGGGCCGATCGACTGGAATCGGACTGCCTCACACGGCTGTCTTCTGTGGACACTGCCCGGTGGTCGAACCACCAGGAAAGGCAGGTGAAACGCGGCAAGCCTAGGAGCTTCCGCGAGGCATCGATGAGACGCAGCCTGGCGAATCGTGACGGGCTGATCCGTAGGCCCGACCTGTGCGAATGGGGCTCTGGGCGTTTGGAAAGGGTGAAGGGATCGACCGCAGCAAGCTTCGTAGGGCCTTAGCCCGCACCAGTCGGGCACTCAAGGAGTCGACATGACCAACACCCAGACCCAAGCCCTCGCCACCGTCGCGATCGGGGGACGCGAGTATCCCGCAGTGAACGCCAGGCTGTGCCGAACATGTGGGAGCCCACTCCGTCTGGACATCGAACGCCAAGTCGAGCAAGGACGAGCCTGGACCCAAATCGCGAAGTCGCTCCCAGCCGATACTGGATGGCTCCGGGTGGCTGCTGGGGGCGCTCTTCGCGGCCGAGTCGGCAGGTGGTGCCTCGATCATCTCCTGGGTGCTGGCGGCCTTCATGCTCATCGTGCTGGCGCTGATCCATGCCGAGCTGGGGACCGCCTATCCGGTCGCCGGTGGCACGTCCCGGTTCCCCTACTTCAGCTTCGGGGCACTCGCGGGTTTCACGGCCGGGTGGGCGGCATACCTGCAGGCGGTCACGATTGCTCCCATCGAGGTTGAGGCGAGCATCTCGTATCTGGACGGTACGGACTGGACCAAGCAGCACTTCTCCATGTTGAACTCCAATGGCACCCTGAACGGGCGCGGTCTGATCATTGCCGCGGCTGCCATGCTCGTGTTCACCATCATCAACGTGATGGGCGCCAAGCTGCTCTCCGACAGCAACTCGGTCATAGTCCTGTGGAAGATCGCAGTTCCTGCGCTGACCGTGGTGGTACTGGTCATCCTGACGTTCCACATCAGCAACTTCACCGCCGGTGGCGGCTTCGCCCCGTACGGAGCCCACGGCATCTTCGCGGCACTGCCGGCCGGGGTGGTGTTCGCCCTGCAGGGCTTCGAGCAGGCGGTGCAGAATGGCCGGCGAGGCCAAGGATCCCCAGCGGACCATGCCACGTGCCGTGATCACCGCCATGTTGATCCGGGGCCGCGTTGTACATCTGCATCGAGATGGCGTTCATCGGGGGACTCAACCCGTCCCACCTCGCCAACGGGTGGCAGCACCCGCTCGGCCCGGGGACCATCGACTCCGCCTTCTACACGCTCGCGATTGCGGTCGGCGCCGGCTGGCTCGCGAAGATCCTTCTCGTCGACGCGGTCATCTCCCCTGCCGGTACCGGACTGATCTACCTGGGGACGTCGGCGCGATCTCCTACGCGCTCGGCGAGGACGACGTGATGCCGGAGTGGCTGACCAGGACGTCGTCGCGCAAGGTGCCGGTCGGCTCCATCCTGCTCGCATTCGTGCCCGGTCTCCTCGCCTTCCTGCCGTTCCCCAGCTGGAGCTCGCTGGTCGGGCTGGTGACCTCTGCCACCGCCATCATGTATGGCTTCGCCCCGATCGCGCTCGCAGCACTGCAGGACCGAGACCCCGAGCGCGCCCGCGCGTATCGGATCCCCTGGCCGAAGGTGCTCAACCCGGCCGGGTTCATCTTCGCGAACCTCATCATCTACTGGGGTGGTTTCGAGGCCACCTGGAAACTGCTGGCCGGAATCTTCGTCGGGCGGGTGATCTTCGAGGTCGAGCTGCGCCGCCGAGACGACGTGCACCGCAAGGACGTCGACTGGCGCGCTGCCTCTTGAATCTGGCCTTGGCTGATCGGGATGACGATCCTCGGGCTGCTGGGTCGCTACGGCCACGGCGCTGAGCTTGTCCCCCCGACTGGGTCGACCTTGCGTTCGTTGCCGCGTTCAGCCTGGTCATCTTCTACTACGCCGTCAGCTTGGCGATGACATCTGACAAGGTCAAGGAAGCGGTGCGCCTCTAGCAGAAGGCGATCGAGGAGGCGCCTGACCTCAGGACCGCCTGACCGCACACCCTGAACCGAACTCCGGGAACCGCTTGCCGAACGGTCCGGTCCGCGGGATATTCGTCGTACCGAAACGAGGTATGCCATGTCCCTTGCCAGCAGCCCCACCACCACGATGCTCGCCATCACGGAGCCCGAACGGGCGCAGGTGTTCTACGGCGATGTCCTGGGCCTACCGTTCAAGGGCAAAAACCTCGAGGGCAGCCTGATTTTCGAGCTGGCAGGCGGAGCAACCCTCGGGCTGCTGACCCGTCCGGCCGGCTCCCAGCCGCAGCACACCGCGCTGAGCTTCGAGGTCGACGACGTGCCCGCCGCGATCACCGATCTGGAGGACCGAGGAGTGGTTTTCGAGGACTACGACCTCCCGGGGCTGAAGACGGTCGACCACGTCTGCGTGCTGGGGTCTGAGCGGGCCGCCTGGTTCCTCGATCCCGACGGCAACGTCCTCTGCCTCCACCAGAACCTCTGAGCCGGCGCGACAAGAGGGGTTTCGCGGCCCCGTCGGCGGGGCACTTGAACCCCTGAGGTCCACCCGAACCGGAGGAGTCGCCCATGCGCTTCGGATACTTCTTGTCCTGTGAGGAGTACACCCCTGCCGAGCTCGTCGACCAGGCTCGGCGAGCCGCGGACGCGGGCTTCGACGCCCTGTGGATCAGCGACCACTACCACCCGTGGAACGACGAGCAGGGGCAGAGCCCGTTCGTCTGGTCGGTGATCGGTGCCATCTCACAGGTGTGCGACCTGCCGGTCACCACCGCCGTGACCTGTCCGACGATGCGCATCAATCCCGTGATCGTGGCCCAGGCGGCGGCGACCAGCGCCGTCCTGTTGGACGGCAGGTTCGCCCTCGGGATCGGCACCGGCGAGGCGCTGAACGAGCACATCCTCGGCCAGGCCTTCCCCAGCGCCGACGTCCGGCTCGAGATGCTGGAGGAGGCCGTCGGGCTGATCCGTGAGCTTTGGACCGGGGATGTCGTCTCGCACCGTGGCACCTACTACACCGTCGACACGGCGCGCATCTACACGCTGCCGGAGACGCCCCCGCCGATCTACATGTCGGGCTTCGGGCCGAAGGCGGTCAGCGCCGCCGCCCGCATCGCGGACGGGTACATCACGACGACGCCGGATAAGGACCTGGTCCAGCAGTTCCGCGCCGAGGGCGGGCAGGGGAAACCGCTGCAGGCCGGCCTCAAGGTCTGCTACGCGGAGATCCGCCAGCAGGGCGTCGAGATCGCCCACCGGCTATGGGCCAACAGCGGCCTGCCGGGCGAGCTTTCGCAGGTGCTCCCTTCCCCGAAGCACTTCGAGCAGGCGTCGTCACTCGTCACGCCCGAGATGACGGGGGAATCCGTGGCCTGTGGCCCGGACGCCGTGGACCACCTGCGCGCCTTCGAGCCGTACCTCGAGGTCGGGTTCGACGACATCTACGTGGCGAACATGGGGCCGCACTACGCGGAAATGATCCGCATGTACGGCGACGAGGTGCTGCCCAAGCTGCGGGGCAGCTGACATGCGGCGGCTGGTGGCGTTCATCGCGGTCGGGGTGGTCCTGGCCGCGGGCGTGGTGTGCGCGGTGATGCTGCGCGCCCATGACATCCACGGCACTCCCTGGGTTGCGACCACCGTGGTCCTGATCGCGGCCGGGGCCGTGGGAGCCCTGGTGCTCGCGATCATCCACGCCTACCACCTCGAGTCGCGACAGGCCCGGCGTAGCGCCGCGCGACCCCGCCGGTCCGGCTCCGGGTCACCGGACCACAATGGCGGTTGAGCGCTGAGCCGTCGTACGGCCGACGACCGGGTAGCCGGGAACCTCACCGACGACCAGCAGGCCCCCTGACGTCTGCGCGTCTGCAAGCAGCAGGAGCTCGGACTCGTCGACTCGAGAGTCGAGGTGCGGTCTGACCCACTCGAGGTTGCGCCGGCTGCCCCCCGGGACGAATCCGTCGGCCAGCGCCTCGCGCGCTCCCTCGATGTATGCCACCGTACTGGCGTCGAGCTCAGCCGAGACGCCGCTGGCCCGCACGAGCTTGTAGAGATGGCCGAGCAGACCGAACCCGGTGACGTCGGTGGCGCACACGGCGCCAGCGGCCAGGGCGGCCCGTGACGCGTCGCGGTTGAGGGTCGTCATGACGGCGACAGCACCGTCGTGGCGCTCCCCGGTCGCCTTGTGCCGGTTGTTGAGCACCCCCAGCCCGAGCGGCTTCGTCAAGGTCAGCGGCAGACCCTCAGTGGCGGCGTCGTTGCGGAGCAGCCGGTCCGGGTGGGCGGTGCCGGTCACGGCCAGCCCGTACTTCGGCTCGACATCGTCGATGCTGTGACCACCGGCGAGGTGGCAGCCCGCTTCTCCACACACGTCGGCCCCGCCTCGGAGCACCTCGCTGGCCAGCTCGAAGGGCAGCGTCTCGCGCGGCCAGGCGAGCAGGTTCACCGCGACCAGCGGGTCCCCGCCCATCGCGTAAACATCCGACAAGGCGTTGGCGGCAGCGATGCGGCCCCAGTCGTAAGGATCGTCGACCACCGGCGTGAAGAAGTCGGCAGTGAGGATCACCGCCCGAGCGCTGTCCAGACGGACCACGGCCGCATCGTCTCCGTTCTCGAGGCCGACGATCAGATCCCCTGCCTGCCGCGAGGCGGGCAGGTCGGCGAGGATGCGTTCGAGCTCGCCGGGGGGGACCTTGCACGCACAGCCTCCGCCCGAGGCGGTCTGTGTCAGTCGGACATGCGCAAGGCTGCCGGTCACCCGGCCAGCGTACGTTCGCGGATCCGCTCCCGCTGAGGTACGACGGTGTACTTGGGGTCCTTGGCTGAGGCGAGCCCGGCCTGGAAGACGGCGAACCTCGTGAGGACGGAAGCTGCCTGGAACGAGGCGCCGGCCGCCACGGCCAGCGACCGCGAGCGACGTCCGAGCAGGGCGGTAGCCACCCCGGCGATGGTCAGGTTGCGGGCCGTCTTCATGAACCTCCCCGGTCGGCCCTGCCGGTACGGCTCACCGACCATCCCCAGCCGGTTCAGGAGCAGCTCGGCGGCGACGATCTCGACGCCCGCCCCGACCACGGCCAACCTCCGGGCCGGACCCGCCTCGTCGACCGGTGTCCCGATCAGCGCGATGCCGGCCGCCGCTGTGGACGCGCTGCCCGCGAAGAGGAAGGGCATCTCGCGATACGCCGCGTGCCAGGCCGGGACCGCCGTGTTGCTGATCAGGGCACCGGTGTACGTCGCCAGGGCCGGGCCGAGCAGGCCCGCGCCGGCGCCGGCCAGCCGGCCGAGCCACGGCAGCCGGCCCGTCACCTCCGACAGCGCCGCGCCGGCCGCCAGCCCACCGAACGGCGCCAGTATCCAGGAGCCGACGGACAGCGGCGACGTCGGCTTGAACACCCGCAGCATGTTCAGGAACCGCTCCGGGCGTCCGAGGTCGTGCACGAGCGCGACGGTGCCGAGGCCCGCACCGGCCGCCGCAGCAAGCCGGGTCACCCGCTCGAGGGCGGGCCGCCCGGTCAGGGCCGCGCCCTCGGCGAGGACCGCGGAAGCCCCGGCCACGCCGCCGAGATAGAGGTAGAGGGGGACGTCGGGCTGCTTCCACACCGGGGCTTTGAGGATCGGGCGACCGTAGTACGACGCTGGCTCGACGTCGGGGACCACCCGTGGCTCCCTCATCGGCGCCTCCCGGCGAACGCCGCGACACCGGCAGCCGCCAGCGTGAGCGCCGCCGCTCCCACGTGCCTCCAGATCGACGGCAGGTCACGGGTCGTGACCACGGGGTCCGGCGGCAGGCCGTACACCTCGGGCTCGTCGAGCAGCAGGAAGAACGCACCGTCCCCGCCGACCCCGTCGTCGGGATCCTGGCCGTAGAGCCGCGCCACGTCGACGCCCTGGGCATGCAGCTCGGCCACCCTCCGGTCGGCACGCTCCCTCAGCACGTCCAGCTCGCCGAACTGGATCGACTCGGTCGGGCAGGCCTTGGCGCAGGCCGGTTCCTCGCCCACCTTGAGACGGTCGTAACAGAGCGTGCACTTGAAGACCCGGCCGTCCTCCTTGCGCTGGTCGATCACGCCGTACGGACAAGCGGGGACGCAGTAGCCGCATCCGTTGCATACATCGGGTTGTACGACGACGGTGCCGAACTCCGTACGGAACAAGGCGCCAGTCGGACAGACGTCGAGGCAGGCCGCATGGGTGCAGTGCTTGCAGACGTCCGACGACATGAGCCAACGCAGGTCCGTGTCGTTGGTGGAGGTGCCCTGAGGGTCGTTCGGACGCAGCCTCGGCATTCCGAGATCCGTCGGTGCCCTCCTGGTCTCGATCGTTGCCTCCTTGTCGAGGACCGGGACGATAGGCGCCGACTGCTCGATGAACGCCACGTGGCGCCAGGAGTTCGCGTCCAGCTGGCCCGTGTTGTCGTACGACATGCCGGTCAGCAGCAACCCGTCCTCGGGAACACCATTCCACTGCTTGCAGGCGACCTCGCAGGCCTTGCAGCCGATGCAGACGCTGGTGTCGGTGAAGAACCCCACTCGTGGCGGCGGGGCAGCGTACCCGGCCTCCGCACTGACCTCGTGCAACGGGCCGGACAGGCGATGCGAGGTCACGGCTCTCCCTCCTTCGCGTCGAGCACGTGGCCCACGTCCACGTCGTCCATCCCGGCTCGACGGCGGTAGTCGGCAACGTACGCCAGCAGCAACGGCCCCCGTGGCCGTCGGCCCGGCTGGATGTCGCAGGTCCCGACCTTGTCCTGGATGTTGACGTTGGGGTCGACGGTGACGCTCACGAGGTCGTTCGCCGAGTCACCTGTCGTCAGGCCGGTCTGCCCCCAGTGGTACGGCAGCCCGACCTGGTGCACGACCCGACCTGCCAACCGGAGCGGGCGCATGCGCTCGGTGACGATCACCTGCGCCTCGATGGCGGTGCGGGCGGTCACGATGGTGGCCCAGCCGAGGTTCTCGAGACCTCGCTCGGCGGCCAGCTGCGGCGACACCTCGCAGAAGAACGCGGGCTGAAGCTCCGAGAGGAACGGCAGCGTGCGGCTCATGCCTCCCGCCGTGTGGTGCTCGGTGAGCCGGTACGTCGTGAACACGAACGGGAACACGTCGCTGCCGGAGGGGTTGGCGTCGTTGACGGGCGACTCGTAGTGCTTGCTTGCCGGGTTGTCCTGCTGGGCGTAGACCTCGTTGAGGACCGGCGACTCCGGCGGCTCGTAGTGAGCGGGCAGCGGACCGTCGGCCAGGCCGGCCGAAGCGAAGAGCCACGCCTTCCCATCCGTCTGCATGACGAACGGGTCCGAGCCACCAATGGCGTCGGGTCCGGAGGCGCCCTCCTCCGGCACATGGTGCGGCTCGCGGTCCGGGATGAAGTCGGGCACGTCGTGGCCGGTCCACTTGCCCGCTTCCTCGTCCCACCAGACGTAGGCCTTGCCCTCACTCCACGGCCTGCCGTCCGGGTCGGCGGATGCACGGTTGTAGAGGATCCGGCGGTTGGCGGGCCACGCCCATCCCCACTCCGGTGCCACCCAGCTCTGCTCGCGACCCGGCTTCCGCCTGGCGGCCTGGTTCACCTCGTCGGCGTACACGCCGCAGTAGATCCAGCAGCCACACTTCGTCGACCCGTCCGGCTTCAGCTCCGTGTACGCCGACAAGGCCGCGCCGTCAGGGCCGGTGCCGTTGATCTCGCGAAGCACCGCGGCCGCGCTGGGTTCGCGTTCCTCGCCCTCCTCGGGGTACTGCCACACCAGGTCGAGGAGCGGCCGGTCCATCGGGTCGGTGGAGCCGGCGAGCTTCTGGCGGATGCGGCGACCGAG
This sequence comes from Nocardioidaceae bacterium, assembly GCA_033850885.1. Taxonomy (GTDB): domain Bacteria; phylum Actinomycetota; class Actinomycetes; order Propionibacteriales; family Nocardioidaceae; genus JAWWPG01. The sequence continues at coordinate 36,088 of JAWWPG010000009.1, read as the reverse complement.
GTGGTAGTAGAACCACAGGTCGCTAGTCGCGTCACCGGGCGGCTCGACGGCCTTGTGGTGCCACTGCAGGAGGCGCTGGGTGTTCGTGAATGTGCCGCTCTTCTCGGTGTGGGCGGCGGCGGGCAGGAAGAAGACCTCCGTGCCGATCTCCGTGGTGGTCATCTCCCCGGTCTCGATCTCCGGCCCGTCCTTCCAGAACGTGGCCGACTCCACCATCACCAGGTCCCGGACCACCAGCCAGTCGAGCGCGGCCAGCCCGAGCCGCTGCATGTTGCCGTTCGAGGTCCCGACGGCCGGGTTCTCACCGACCAGGAAGTAGCCCTTGCTCTTGCCGCTGATCTGCTCGAGCACCGTCTGGTAGGTGCCGTGGTCGCCGGTCAGGCGCGGCAGGTAGTCGAAGCAGAACTCGTTCTCCTCGGTGGCGGATTCGCCCCAGTACGACTTGAGCAGGCTGACGACGTAGCTGCGCATGTTGCCCCAGAAGCCGGCAGCCCCCTCGTCCAGCCGGACGTAGTCGTCGAGGTTCTGGTGCTGCTGCGCGTGCGGCATCGGAAGGTAGCCGGGGAGGAGGTTGTACAGCGTGGGAATGTCGGTGGAGCCTTGGATGCTCGCGTGTCCACGCAGAGCCATGATCCCGCCACCGGGCCGCCCGATGTTCCCGAGCAGCAGCTGCAGGATCGCGGCGGTGCGAATGACCTGAACCCCGCTGGCATGGTGCGTCCAGCCGACGGCATAGCAGATCGCACTCGTCCGGTCCCGTCCGCTGTTGGACGTGAGTGCGTCGGCGACCTTCGCGAACTGCTCCGCCGGGATGCCGCAGACGTCCTGCACCATCTCGGGTGTGTAGCGGGCGAAGTGCCGCTTCAGGATCTGGAACACGCAGCGCGGATGCTCCAACGATTCGTCACGGAGCGGCCACGCCTCGACCTTCGGGCCACCGGAACCGGCAGCCTCGGACCGGCTTGTCTCGTGAGCCGCGCCGTCATGGTCCCCGGGTCCACCATCCCCACTGTGCTCGGCGGTGTCGTCGCCACCGTCGTCGTACCGCCAGGAGTCACTGTCGTATGTCCGGGTCTCCGGGTCATACCCCGAGAAGAGCCCGCCGAGGTCCTCGGAGTCGACGTAATCCTCGGTGATGATGGCAGGTGCGTTGGTGTAGGCGACGACGTACTCGCGGAAGTAGAGGTCGTTGCTCAGCACGTGGTTGACGAGGGCCCCCAGGAACACGATGTCCGTGCCGGCCCGGATCGCCGCGTGGATGTCGGCGACCGCCGAGGTGCGCGTGAAGCGTGGGTCGACGTGGATGACGGTCGCGCCTTTGGCCTTGGCCTCCATCACCCACTGGAAGCCGACCGGGTGGCACTCGGCCATGTTCGAGCCCTGGATCAGGATGCAGTCGGCGTTTGCCAGATCCTGCTGGAAGGTGGTGGCGCCTCCCCGCCCGAACGACGCCCCCAGACCGGGGACGGTGGACGAGTGTCAAATACGCGCCTGGTTCTCGATCTGGATGGCCCCCAGCGCGGTGTAGAGCTTCTTCATGAGGTAGTTCTCCTCGTTGTCGAGGGTCGCTCCTCCGAGGCTCGAGATGCCGAGCGTACGTCGTACCCGCTGACCGTCGACCTCCCACTGCCAGTAGTCCCGGCGGGTCTTGATGACGCGGTCGGCGATCATGTCGAGGGCCTTGTCGAGGTCGAGGTCCTCCCACTCCGTGCCGTAGGGACGCCGGTAGCGGACCTTGGTGACCCTGCCCGGTGAGGTCACCAGCTGCGCACTGGCGCTTCCCTTGGGGCAGAGCCTCCCCCGCGAGATCGGGCTGTTGGGATCGCCCTCGATCTGCGTCACCTTCTCGTCCTTGACGAACACCTTCTGCCCGCAGCCGACTGCGCAGTATGGGCAGATCGAGTCGACGACGCGGTCGGCGTCGGCCGTTCTGGCGTGCCACGCCTGACTGCGCGCGGACTGTACGGCCGCTCCCCTGCCCAGTACGTCGTCCCCGGTGGCCTGCCGGACCACCGGCCACGAGCCGATGAAGGTCCTGACCCCCACGACGCCGCTCCTCTCACGTCATCGGCACCTTGCCCAGGACAAACGCTAGCCCGGTACGGCGATCCGCACATCTGATGTGCGACGATCCGCCGGTGGACTCGTCTGACCGCATCGTCGTGAGGCCCGCGGAGGACGAGGACGACCTCGACGCGCTCAACGCCGGGAACCCGGTCTGGATGAGCGAGGAGCTGCTGCGCGACTCGGTCGCTGCTGCCGCCGAGGACGTCCCGATCGGGGTCTTCATGGCGACCTTGGACGGAGCCCCGGCCGGGTTCGCAACCGCCACCGGCGCCGGTGTCTGCGACGGCCATCGAGGGGGTGGATACCTGTTCGTCCGCCCCGAGTTCCGCAGGAATGGCATCGGCGGTCGGCTGTGGAGGTCCATCCTCGAGGTGTGCAGCCCGGAGCGGCTCCCGGGGGTCCTGCTGCAGATGGACGCAGACGACCAGGAGAGCCGAAGCGTCGCCCTCGCTCACGGTCTACGAGCCGGCAACCTGCACCTCGAGAGCCGGCTCGACTTGGCCTCCGCCCAGATGTTGGAAGTGCTGGCCACGGCAGACGTCGACGGTGTCAGTATCCGACCGTTCGGCTCCGAGGTCGGCGAAGGCGAGTGGCGCACGTTCGGCGACCTGTTCAACCGGCTGCTCCTCGACACCCCTGACCAGTCGGGCGGCGCGGATCCGGTGCCGCTCCCGGTGCTGCGTTCGCTCCTTTCCGAGCCCTGGCAGGTGATGGGCGCCTGGCAGGGGTCCGAGATGGTGGGTTTCACGTCGGTCATGGTGCGTAACCGCAGCAGGCGGAGGCTGAACACCTTCCTGACCGCGATCGAGCGTGAGTATCGGGGTCGTGGCCTGTCGACGGTCTTGAAGGCGCGGCACGCCGTCGCCCTCCGGGACGCCGGCTGGGCGAGCATCATCACCCACAACGTGGACGGCAACGCACCGATCCTGGCCAGCAACCGCAGGCTCGGCTTCCATTACTCGGGCGGCGTGCTGGACGTCCTGTACGACCACCCCGCCACCTGAGGGTCGGACCAGAGCGAGAATGGCCAGATGGGAGCCGTCGAGCGCGCGATCAGGGACCGGGCCGCCGACTCGCTGGCTGAGATCCCCCGGCTCGACGTCCGGGCGATGTTCAGCGGCTTCGGGTTCTACGTCGACGGCATGCTGGTCGCCGCTGCGTGGGACGGCGCCTTCCGGTTGCGCCGGCGCCGGGACGGTCACTGGACCTATCAGGCCGTCGACGATGCTCTGGTCGACAGGCCCGAGGACCTGGTGCCGCTGGTGCTCGCCAACGCAGCGGAGCTGTCCCGCGAACCTGCCGCTCGGCGTCGCCGCTGACCCGCTCGCCGTCGCCGCTCCCCCCGCCGGGCGTTTCCCTGGCAAGCCAGGCGGACCCGCTCGGGGTCGCCGCTCCCGCCGGACGTTTGGGTGGTGCACCACTCAGGTTGCCCTCAAGCCACTCAGATCTGGGTGGCTTGAGGGCTGTTTGGGTGGTGCACCACCCAAACTCCCCTGAGGCGGTCGGGCGCGAGGTCACGCATGGCCCGGGACGGGCGCTGCATCGACGTAGGGTCCAAGGCATGCGCGACGCCCACCCGACTTTCGCCTTCGTCTTCGCCGGGGTGGCCGCGCTCGGCGAGCTCACGGGCTACGGGCGACGGAGGGCGGAGGCGCTGACCGGGGCCCAAGGCCGACTCCTCATCGTCGGGCTCGGGCCGGGGCGTGACCTCGCCCACCTGCCCGAGGGCGTCACCGAGGTCGTCGCAGTCGAGCCCGACGCCTCGATGCGCGCCTACTCGGCCGGCCGCGTCCACCGGACACCGGTCCCCACCTGGCTTGTCGGCGCTGTCGCCGAGGCGCTCCCGCTTCCCGACGCCTGCGTGGACTCCGTCCTGGCAGCGTTGGTGTTGTGTTCGGTATCCGACCCCGCTGCTGCGGCGGGCGAGCTGCGTCGCGTCCTCCGCCCCGGGGGGACCCTGCACGTGCTTGAACACGTCCACGCCGCGCCGGACAGCCGACTGCGTTCCTGGCAGGACCGCCTCGACCCGCTGTGGTCACGCCTGGCGGCCGGGTGCCATGTCACGCGGGAGACCCGCCAGGTGCTGGCTGATGCCGGTTTCGACGTCTCCCGACTGCGGAACACCACCGTGTGGGTGGCGCCGCCGTTGGTTGCGCCGCACGTCGTGGGCACCTCACGGCGGTGAGGGCCCGAAGCGGGTGTCCCTCGCTGTGCCTACGCTGTCCACGGAGGCGTACCTCGTCTGGTGATGGGCGCGGTCCTCAAAACCGTTGTGACCGAGCATCTCGGTCAGGCGGGTTCGATTCCCGTCCGCCTCCGCCACCCGCAGCCAGCGGGTGCCTCCGCCATCCGCTGGCTGCGGGACCGAGAGGGGGTCGACCATCTTGCAGGATCCGCGCCGTGCCGTACCTCGAACCGACGTCGTGCTTTCCGACGACCGGATAGCGGAGGCTGCCGAGCGGTTGGGTCCCGAGGTCGTCAAGTCGGCGGTGGTCGCCGCACTGGCGCGCTGCCGCGCCGGCGAGCTCGACCCGAGTGCGGTCGTGGTCGAGGTCCTGCAGACCCTGTCTCCGGCGGCCGCGAGCCTGCGCCAAGTCATCAACGCGACCGGAGTGGTGGTCCACACCAACCTCGGCCGGGCGCCTCTGTCGAAGGCCGCCCAGGACGCGCTCCTGCTTGCCGCCGGGGCGACGGACCTCGAGCTCGACCTCCGGACCGGGCGTCGCGGCCGCCGCGGGCACGGCGCGCTGGAGGCACTGGCCCGGGCGACGCCCGACGCCGAGGATGTCCTCGTCGTCAACAACGGCGCTGCTGCGCTCTCTCTCGTCGCTCATGCTCTCGCGGCCGGGCGAGAGGTCATCGTGGCGCGCGGCGAGATGGTCGAGATCGGCGACGGCTTCCGGATACCCGAGCTGCTCGCGGCTTCCGGTGCCGTGCTTCGAGAGGTGGGTACGACGAACCGGGTCCGCCTCGACGACTACACGTCGGCCATCACAGACTCGACAGCGCTGGTCCTCAAGGTCCATCCGTCGAACTTCGTCGTGAGCGGGTTTACCGCGTCGGTGCCGGTTGCCGAGCTGGCGGCACTGCCGGTTCCCCTCGTCGTCGACATCGGCTCGGGCCTGCTGGCGCCGCATGCTCGGCTTCCCGACGAGCCGGATGCCGCGACCACCCTGAAGGCAGGCGCCGCACTCGTCACCGCGTCTGCGGACAAGCTCTTGGGAGGGCCCCAGGCGGGACTGGTGCTCGGCCAGGCCGAGCTCGTCCAGCGGCTACGCCGCGACCCCCTCGCCCGGAGCCTCCGGGTCGACAAGCTGACCCTGGCGGCCCTCGAGGCGACGCTCGTCGGACCGGTGCCACCCGTGGCTCGGGCGCTCGCCCGGGACCAGCAGGGTCTGCTGGTCCGGGCACAGGCGATCTGCGACGATCTGGCCGACGTGGTCGACGCCGAGCCGGTGGCGACATCCGCCGTCATCGGGGGCGGCGGCGCCCCGGGGGTCGAGCTCGCGAGCGCGGCCATTGCGCTGCCGGCCGGCCTGGCCGCCGGGCTCCGAGACGGTACGCCTGCCGTGATGGGACACGTTGCCCACGGAAGGCTGCTGCTCGACCTGGTCGCCGTCGAGCCGGAGCATGACGCGCTGCTCACCGAGGCCGTCCGCCGAGCGGCCAAGGACTAGTCCGTGCATGTCATCGCCACGGCGGGTCACGTCGACCACGGCAAGTCGACACTGGTCCGCGCGCTGACCGGACAAGATCCCGACCGTCTCGACGAAGAACACCGCCGGGGTCTGTCCATCGAGCTCGGCTACTGCTGGATGTCGCTTCCGGACGTCGGTGACGTGGCGTTCGTCGACGTACCAGGTCATGAGCGCTTCGTGTCGACCATGCTCGCGGGCGTCGGCCCGGTCCCGGCAGTGCTGTTCGTGGTGGCCGCCGACGATCCCTGGATGCCGCAGGCGGCCGAGCATCTGGCAGCCCTCGACGCTCTCGGCGTCAGGCATGGCGTGGTCGCGGTGACGAGGTCCGACCTCACCGACCCGGCTCCGGCAATGGCCCGAGCCGGTCAACACCTCGCCGAGACCTCCCTGCGGGGGGCACCCCTGGTCGCCGTGAGCGCGCGGGACGGTACCGGGCTCAACGAGCTTCGCCGCACCATCGCCGCCTTGGTACGCCGGCTGCCGACCCCTTCGTCCGATGCCGCCGTCCGGTTCTGGGTCGACAGGTCGTTCCGCATCAGCGGGGCGGGCACCGTCGTCACCGGGACCCTGGCGGCCGGCCACATCGAGGTCGGTGACGAGCTCGCCCTCGACGGCGTCCTGGTCCGCGTGCGCGGCATCGAGATGCTGAGTCGGCCGGCCGACATCGCGCATGGTGTGGCCAGGGTCGCCCTGCGTCTCGGCGGCGGCGCACCCGAAGACCTCCGGCGGGGCAGCGTGCTCGTCACGCCCGGCCGGTGGCACCACACGGATGTGGTCGACGTGCGGGTCGACGGCCCGGAGCCGCTGCCGGAGCGACCGCTGCTTCACATCGGCGCAGCCTCGCGGGGGGTGCGCTGCCGATTGCTCGGAGAAAGCCTCCATCGGCTGCGGCTCTCCAACGCACTGCCGCTCCGGGTGGGTGACCGGCTCATCCTCCGGGACCCGGGCAGCCGGCGGCTCCTGGGGGCGACGGTGCTCGACCCGGATCCTCCTGCCCTCGACCGCCGTGGCGCTGCCGGCCGCCGTACGTCGGCACTGGCCGCAACCACCGGCGTCCCCGACCTTGCTGACGAGCTGCGCCGGCGACGGGTCGCCCGAGCCTCGTCGTTGCGCCGCTACGGGGTCGACATCGACGAGACCGCGGAGGAGGTGGCGGTGGCTGCCCGAGGCTGGCTCCTCGACCGCCGCGAGGTGCCTCGGCTCCGGCAGGCCATCCAGCGCCTCGTCGACGACCGCATCCGCTCCCACCCGCTCGACCCCGGGTTACCTCTGGCGGCGGCCGCCCGCCGACTAGGCCTGCCGACACCCGACCTCGTCGCACCGATCCTGCCCCCGCCACTGGAGGTGGTCGAGGGTCGCGTGGTGGACCCCCGGGCGACCCTGCCCGGGCCACTGCTGCAGGCTCTGGAGCAGCTCGAAGCAGAGCTCGCGGAGCAGCCGTTCGCCGCGCCCGACGTCACCCGGCTGGCGACACTGGGACTCGACAGCAGGGCCATCGCCGCGGCTGGTCGGGCCGGGCGTCTGCTGCGCCTGGCTGACACCGTCGTGCTGTTGCCCGGTGCCGATCGAGCGGCAGCCAGGTTGTTGCACGAGCTGCCCCAGCCGTTCACCACCAGCCAGGCCCGGGTACGTCTCGGCACCAGTCGGCGCGTCGTGCTGCCCCTGCTCCAGCTGCTCGACGAGCGCCGGCTGACCCGGCGCCTCGTGGACGACCGACGCGAGGTGGTGCCGGCGGAAGGCGTGCTGCCGGCCGAAGGCGCTGAAGGCGATGCCGGTAATAGTCGCCCCGATTCGGGGTACTCGTGAGTCGGGCTAGTCCCGAGAGAGCGGCCCCAAGCGCCGAGCGACGTCGACGGAAGGATCCGCATGGGTGAGGCTGCACCCGATGCCATCGTCATCGGATCCGGACCGAACGGGCTTGTCGCGGCCAACATCCTCGCGAGCGCCGGCTGGTCGGTGCTCGTCCTCGAAGCGCAGAGCCAGATCGGAGGAGCGGTCCGAAGCGACCGTGAGCTGCACCCTGACTTCGTCCACGACACCTTCAGCGCGTTCTACCCGCTGGGCGCAGCCTCACCCGTCATCACCGCTCTGCGGCTCGAGGATCACGGTCTCGTCTGGCGCCGCGCACCCGCCGTACTGGGACACCCATTGCCCGGGGGTCGGTGGGCATTGCTGTACGACGACGTCGAGCGTACGGCGGCCGGGCTGGACCGGAGCTCACCGGGCGACGGCGACCAGTGGAGGCAACTGCACGCAGAGTGGCAGCGCATCGGACCTGCCCTGGTCCAGGCGCTGATGAGCCCCTTCCCGCCGGTGCTGGGGGGACTCAAGACCCTCATGCGGCTGCCCCGCGTGGGCGGGCTCGCCTACGTACGGATGCTCGTCGAACCTGCACTGCAGCTGGGCGAAGAACGCTTTTCGAGCCAGGAGGCGCGGCTGCTCCTGGCCGGCAGCGCCGGACACTCCGACATCCCTCTCGACGCAACAGGTTCCGGCCTGATGGCGCTGCTGATGACGATGCTCGCCCAGACCGTCGGCTTCCCGGTGCCGGAAGGCGGTGCCAGCGAGCTGAGCAATGCGCTGGCCCGGCGACTCGAGGCACACGGCGGCGAGATCCGGTGTGAAAGCCACGTCGACCGGGTCATCGTCACGGGCGGCAGGGCGAAGGCGGTGACGCTGCACAACGGTGCCACCCTGCGAGCCGGGCGCGCCATCCTCGCGGACGTCGTGGCGCCCAACCTGTACGGGGGGCTGGTCGACTGGGACGACCTTCCCCCGAGAACACGTCGCAATATGAAGCGCTTCCAGCTCGACCCTTCGACCGTGAAAGTGGACTGGGCGCTCGACGGGCCGGTGCCGTGGGAGTCCCCACCGGAGCTGGTTCCGGGCACCGTGCACGTCGCCGACTCGACCGACCAGCTCGCCGCGTCTCTGCAGCAGCTGTCCGCACACACCGTTCCCGCCGAGCCGTTCCTCCTGGTCGGGCAGATGACCAGCACGGACCCGACCCGGTCACCGGCGGGAACCGAGTCGATGTGGGCGTACACCCACGTGCCGCAGGAGATCCACCATGACGCCGGCGACGAAGGGATCAGCGGGACCTGGGGGCACGACGACGCGGAGCGGATGGCCGATCGGATGCAGTCCCGGATCGAGAAGTACGCCCCCGGGTTCGGCTCACGCGTGATGGCCCGCCGCGTCCTTACCCCGCCGGAGCTCCAACGTCGCAACGAGAGTCTGGTTGGCGGCGCCATCAACGGTGGTACGGCGGAGATCCACCAACAGCTCGTGTTCCGGCCGATCCCTGGTCTCGGGAGGGCCAACACGCCCGTCAGGGGGCTCTTCCTGGCGTCGGCCTCGGCCCACCCGGGGGGCGGAGTTCACGGCGCGGCAGGCAGCAATGCTGCCCGCGCCGCCATCGCAGCACATCGAGTCGGAAGGTTGTGAGCGTGTCCAGCACGGTTTCCAAACGGGTCAAGGCATCACCGGCTGACGTCTGGGCGGTGCTCGCCGACGGCTGGCTCTACGCCACCTGGGTCGTGGGCGCGTCCCGGATACGCTCCGTCGACGAGACCTGGCCCGCGGAGGGGAGCTCCATCCACCACTCGGTCGGCAGCTGGCCGTTCCTCTTCAACGACAAGACGATCGCGACCAAGTCCGAGCCGGAGAAGGAGCTCGAGATGCGGGCCCGGGCCTGGCCCGGCGGAGAGGCGCTCGTGCGCGTCAGCATCGAGCCGGAAGGAGAGGGCTCCATCATCACGATGACCGAGGACGCCTCAGCCGGTCCCATGCTGATGGTGCCGCAGCCCGTCAGGAAGCAGACCTTCGACTGGCGGAACACCGAGAGTCTGCTGCGACTCGGCTTCCTGGTCGAGAACAAGGCGCGCAGCTAGCGTCTCCGGTTCGTCACCCCGACTCCATCCGCACGTCGAGCGGGCTCTTGTCGGGTCGTAGACCCCGCCAGGAGGGGTGGCGCAGCCGGCCGTCAGATGTCTGCTCGCTGTAGGCGACCTCCCCGACAAGGGTGGGCGAGCACCAACGCGCGTGCTTGGCATCCTTGCGCGGTACGTCGATGAACGGGCTCGTCTTGCGTGCGAGTCGCTCGAGGCGACGCTTCAGGTCCGTCAGCATGGCCGCGTCGAAGCCGGTGCCGACCCTGCCGACGTACCGGAGCCCGTCGGCATCGGGGATGCCCATCAGGAGTGCGCCGATCGTGTCCGCGCGCCGGCCCTCGCCCGGGCGCCAGCCGCCGAGGACCACCTCCTGCATCCGCTCGTTCTTGACCTTGAGCCAGCTCTTCGACCGGACACCCGGTTGGTAGGTGCTGTTCCGCCGCTTCGCCAGGATGCCCTCGAGCCCCTGCTCGCGCGTGGCGAGCAGCAGGTCCTCCCCGTCTCCGTCAAGTGCCGGTGGCGTCTGCCAGGTCGGGCCGGCGAGCCCGAGGCCCTCCAGGATCTCGCGACGTTCGGTGTACGGCAGCTCCAGGGTCGACCGACCGTCGAGGTGCATGACGTCGAAGATGATGTAGACCACGGGCTGCGTCGAAGCGAGCCGCCGGGCCTGGGATGCGTTCGTGATACCCATCCGTTGCTGCAGCCGTCCGAAGCTGGGCTTGCCGGACTCGTCGAACGCGACGACCTCGCCGTCCAAGATCGTCTGCGTCGCGCCCAGGTCCTCGCCGAGCCGGCGGAGCTCCGGGTAGGTGCCGGTGACATCCTTGTCGCTGCGCGTGCGCAGGGTGATCCGGCCGCCGTCGACGTACGCGACGACGCGGATGCCGTCCCACTTCATCTCGTACGCCCAGCCGTCACCGGTCGGGGCCTGCTTGCTCGGCGTGGCCAGCATCGGAGCGATCCGGGCCGGCATCGGTGACCATCCCGCAGGAGCATCGTCCATGCGGTGGATCATCCAGTTCTTGCCGTCGGTATGGAAGAGCACGTACTTTCCTTGGGCCCTCGAGCCGTGCAGGGTCACCTTGACCTTGTCGGCGGTCCACTCCTGCGTCTCATAGGTGCCGCGGTCCCACAGCCTGACCTTCCCGCCGCCGTACTCCCCGGCCGGGATCGCTCCCTCGAAGGCGGCGTAGTCGAGAGGGTGGTCCTCGGTGTGGACCGCAAGGTGGTTGGTCTTGCGATCCGTCGGTAGCCCCTTCGGGACGGCCCACGAGACGAGAACCCCGTCGCGCTCCAGGCGGAAGTCCCAGTGCAGCGCGGTCGCATGATGCTCCTGAATGACGAACGTGTCGTCGTTGCCGGTCGGGAGCGGGCCGGCTGCCGGGACGGGCTCCGGCGTCTGCTTCGGGTCACGCCTGCGCCGGTACTCGTCGAGGCGGTCCGCTTCGCGCCGGCGCGCGGGCGACCGGTCAGGTGTCATCGCCGTCACTCCTCATGTCACAGACCTGCCCTCCTGCGCTGTACCCGGAACCCGCATCCATACCCGACATGGTGCACGCCCGGTCGCCCCCGGGTGCCACCGGCGGCCACAGGTGGATGTCCGATCTGCGCAGCATGCGTGGTCGGACCCTTGTGTCTGGCGGGAATGCCTACTAGGGTGGGCGCCTGGTTGAGTCAACAGCCGCGCATGTGCCCCTAGCCCCCGGACACAGAAGGCGATGGCGATGGCGATCACGCCGACTCAGCCACTCAGATCCCCGTCCGGCCACTGGTGTCTCGTGCTGGGACGGCGTGGTGGTCGGCCATGTCGCTGATCCAGTCCGGTCTGCCCCTTCAAGAGGAGCTGGCCACGGCGGTCGGCCCTGCTCCTGCACGGGTACGTCGACCGACGCGACCCGCCCTGTCGGTCGTTCGGCCCGACTCGGGCGCGGCCCCGCCGCTGCCGGACCCCGACGAGCACGTGCGGGCGTTGTTCGACGAGCTGGGCACCCTCGATGAGTGGCACCCTCGCTATCGGGAGGTCCGCGACGAGCTGGTCACTCTGCACCTGGGACTGGCCGACCACCTCGCGCACCGCTACGGCCGCTGGGGCGAGCTGGTCGAGGACGTGTCGCAGGTGGCCAGGATGGGCCTCGTCAAAGCGGTCGACCGCTTCGACCCCAGCCTGGGATGTGAGTTCAGGGCGTTCGCCGTTCCCACGATCCTCGGCGAGGTGCGACGGTTCTTCCGCGACACGTGCTGGCGCGTCAAGATCCCCCGGCGACTACAGGAGCTCCATCTGCGAGTCCGGTCCGCCACCGAGCAGCTGACGCAGGACCTCAGCGAGGCTCCGACTCCCGCGGAGCTGGCGGCCTTCCTGGATGAGCCCGTCGCTCTCGTTATGGAGGCCCTGGAGGCGACGATGTCGTGGAACCCGGTGTCTCTCGACGAGGAGCGAGGCGGGGTTCCTACCGCCAGGCTGGCTGAACGTCTCGGCCGCCAGGACCCGGCGCTCGACCTCGTGGACGACCATCAGTCGCTCGTCCTGCTCCTTCGCGGGCTGCCCGCGAGAGAACGCAGGATCCTCGAGCTCCGGTTCTTCGACGAGCTGACCCAGCGCCAGATCGGCGAGCTCATCGGGCTCTCGCAGATGCACGTGTCCCGGATCCTGGGTAGCACGCTCGAGCGGCTCCGGCTCGACCTGCTCGCCGACTAGGTCGCCGCGCGCGCAACTCGACGGGCCGCCGCCAGGTTGGCCATCCGGACCGCCTTTCCCGGGTCCTTGCCGCCGGCGATGGCCGCCAGGAACGAGCCCGAATGGGTGTCGCCCGCGCCGTTGGTGTCGACCACCCGACCCACGGTGGGCGCAGGGAACAGCTTCGGAAGGCCGCCCGGCATCGCCAGCCAGCACCCGGCCGCCCCCGTCCTCACCAGCAACCCCGCGCCAGGCGCACACCGGCGGAGCTCCCGGAGTATCTGGCTTGCCTCGCCGGATCTCGTGAGCAGCGCCGCCTCGCGCATGTTGCAACTGAGCCAGTCGACGCGCCGCAGGACCGGCCACAGGATCTCGGACCGGGCCGAGGAGGTACGGGGTCCGAGGTCGCAGAACACCAGCCGGTCCTCCGCGACCCGGCCCACCCAGGTCGCCAGTGGCGCACTCGCCTCCCCGAGACCGAGGCTGTAGCCGCTCACGTAGACCAGGTCGGCCGGTGTCGGGTGGAGACCCGCCAGCAGGTCCGCCGGATAGGGCACGACCGCGTCCGGCGCGCTGACGAAGGTCCGCTCCCCGGCAGCGTCCACCAGCGCGAGCACGAAGCCCGTGTCGCGACCGCGGGTCGGCGGTTGCAGCACTGCGCATTCGATCTCCGCGAGTGCTGCGCGTACGAGGCCCCCGAGCACCCCGTCGCCATGCGTCCCGGCGTAGCAGCCCGCCAGCCCTGCCTGCGCGGCAGCAGCCAGGACCGTGAATCCACCGCCTGGCCGCATCGCCGCCGACTCCGCCAGCAGGTCGTCGCCTCTCTCGGGCAGCGCAGGCACGCGCATCACCATGTCCACCGGGATGTTGCCCATGAGGAGCAGCCTGCGCGGACGCGTGTCGGCCGGATCCAGACTCAAGGACATGTCGTGGTCACCGCAGGGCCAACAGGTCGCCGGCCAGCTCGTCGAGGTCGAGGTGGTTGACCTCGCGGACTGTCTGCACCGCGTCGTCGGGGAACCCTCCCACCCCGAGGGCCGCTCCCGCCATGGCCCCTGCCATCGCGGCGATCGTGTCACAGTCGCCCCCGACCGACGCCGCCGTGCACACTACCTTCCACGGGTCTTTCGGGAAGGCCGCCAAAATCGCGAAGGCCGCCGGCACGGATTCTTGGCTGGCAAGGCTCGTCCCCACCAGGTCGGCGACGAGGTCCGGCAGGTTACGGGCGGACGTCCATCGGCCATGGTCGGCAGCCCACTCGATCCGCCGCGCGACGCTGGCGCCTGCGACCCAGCGTCCTCTGACCGCGCCGAGCTCAGCCGCGCGTACGGCGAGACCGACGGCCTCCGGGACCGTAGCGCCGTCGAGGCAGGCGCTCACGGCAGCAGCGACCGCGGCGGCGCCGGCCAGCGCCAATGACGTGTTGTGGGTGAGCATGCTCGCCTCGACGACTCTGTCCACCAGCCGGCCCAGATCTGTTGAGTCCACGGCGATCCCGACTGGGCAGATCCGCATGGCCGCCCCGTTGGTGGTCCCCCCGACCCCGGCCTGGTCTGCCGGCGTACCCGATCGGCGTGCATGCAGGGCTGCCGTGGTCGACGGTCCGAGCAGGTCGAGCGACCCCCGAGCGCGCATCCGCTCCTCCCAGTCGAGTAGAGCGCGCTCCCAAGAGAGCTGGTCGAGGTGGGCGTCTGGGCCCAGCAGCCGGCCGAGCAGCACCGCCTGCTCGGTGTCGTCGGTCACCGTGCCCGGCGGAAGACCCGACGCGACAGGGTGGTCCTGGCGAGGCGCCTCGAATCGCTGGATCTCCCCGAACGTCTCGACGATCGTACGGCGGGACAGCATCTGCGTGGGCATTCCCAGCGCGTCTCCGATCGCCAACCCCCACAGGGATCCGCCCGCCCGGTCGAAGACGTCAGGCTGAGATCTGCTCACCGAGCACGTCTGCTGTCGAGGTCACCGAGATCAGCGGTGCGTAGAGGCTCATCGCAGCCAGCGCCCGCTGATGGTCCTCCGGGCCGAGTCCCGCGCAGGCGTCGGCCACGACCTCCACATGTACGCCGGCGTCGGCGGCCGCCAACGCGGTGGACAGCACGCAGCAGTCGGTCGAGACCCCGGTCAGCACCAGTGTGGGCGCGTGGTCCGTCAGGTCACTGATACTGCCGGGCACTTCGTCGTACTTGCCGAATGTCGGTCGGCTGACGACCGGGTGGCCGGCATGGGGAAGCGACTCGACGAGGTCGTAGATCGGGTCGTCTGCGGCGACGAGGGCGAACGGCCACTGCCGGTAGTAGTCGACCCAGGCGCCTTCGACTGACGGCGGTGACACGAAGCGGGTGAAGACCACCCGGTCTCCGAACGCCTCGATGAGTGCCCGGTTGTTGGCGAGCACGTCGCTGAACCCTGGCGTTGCCCACGGGCTCTCCGGGTCCGCGAACACCCTCTGCATGTCGATGACGACGAGCCAGGCTTCACGACTGGTCCGGCCGGCGGCTGCCTCTGTCACGCACGCTGCTCCTGCCGGCGAACCGCCTGGGAGCCCACGACGAGCTGGCCAACGAACCCGAGGCCCAACGCCACCATGACCCCGAGGTTCGCGTACGCCCAGGACCCCGACCTCCCGCCCAGGCCGACGGGACCGAGGAGATAGCCCTGCCAGTCGAGCCAGCTCGCGTTCGTGTTCGTCACCAGACCCCATCCGATCGCCGTCGCGAGACACATCACCAGGACCGGGCCGAGGTTCACGGAGCCGTACCGACCCCGCGGGTCGTAGAAGTCCGCCTCGACATAGTCGCGGCGACGGACCAGCAGGTCGGCGAGGAATATCCCGCACCACGCGCCGATGGGGACACCGAGCGTGAACAGGAAGCCCTCGAACACGGTGAGGAAGCTGCTCGAGTAGAAGACGATGTAGATCGTCCCGACGATCATCACCACACCATCGACAAGTGCGGCGCTCCAGCGTGGGATGGGGACGCCCAGGGTCAGCAGGGCGAGGCCGGAGGAGTAGATGTCGAGGACGGCACCCCCGACGAGCCCGAGCACCGCGACGATCGCGAACGGAACCAGGAACCAGGTGGGCAGGATCGTGGTGAGAGCCCCGATCGGGTCGAGGCCGATCTTCGAGCTCAGCGCCGGGGACGAGCCGGCGAGAAGCAACCCGAAGACGAGGAGCAGCACCGGAGCCAGCGCGGCACCAACCGTCGTCCAGCCCACCACGCCGCCGCTGGAGGCGTTCCTCGGCAGGTATCGGGAGTAGTCCGCCGCGACGTTGACCCACCCGAGGCCGAAGGCCGTGACGACGAAGATCGTCCCCCCGATCACCTGCTGCGCGGACCCGGACGGAATGCTGCTGACGGTGTGCCAGCTGATCTTGTCCCAGACCAGCGCGATGTAGAAGACGGTGAGCACGGCCGTCACGACGGTGATGACAGCCTGCATCCGCATGATCACGTCGAAGCCGATGACGCCCGCACCGACGATGAGCACCGCCACCACGACGAGCGCGGCGACCTTCGTCCCGTCGCCGCCTCCCCAGCCGAGCTCATGAAAGACGGTCGCGGTGGCGAGTGTCGCGAGTGCAGTCAGGGC
This sequence comes from Nocardioidaceae bacterium, assembly GCA_033850885.1. Taxonomy (GTDB): domain Bacteria; phylum Actinomycetota; class Actinomycetes; order Propionibacteriales; family Nocardioidaceae; genus JAWWPG01. Next base: position 20,165 of record JAWWPG010000009.1, on the reverse strand, counting down.
GGTCTCCCACCCGACGGTCAGCAGCCAGGACACGGCCGTCGGCAGCTTGTTGCCGTTGACCCCGAAGACGGCCCGGCTGACGACCAACGTGGGCACCGATGCCCGCTTCCCCGCCAGTGCGATGACGCCGCAGAGCAGGAACGAGAAGACGATTCCGATCGTGCCGAAGATGACGCCCTGCCAGAAGGAGACGCCGAAGCCCAGCACGAACGACCCGTAGGACACCGCAAGCACGGAAACGTTGGCCGCGAACCACGGCCAGAAGAGGTCACTCGGTGAGCCCTTGCGCTCATCCTCCGAGATGACGTTGATGCCGTTGAGCTCGACCCGGGTCGTTCCGCCGGCGGTGGTCACCGCCTCACTGGCCGCCATTTCTGCGCCTCCTTCCTCCAGTCAGGACGCGGAGGATCCGGCCTGCTGCCCGAGCGAGATGACGATGGCCGACGTCGCGGCGCCGGCGCCGAGCGCAGCCAGGGCCCATGCCGGCCCATGCCAGTCGTCGAGCCCGAGGGCATGGTCGAACGACAGGTCGCCCGGACCTTCTTCCACCAGCGCCATCACTGCGGCGATGAGCACGAGGTTGTACTCGTACCCGCCTTTCGCGACCCATGGGCCGTTCGGTAGATGGACCTTCCGGATCGCGGTGATCATCGTCCCGATCAGCCCCGCGCCGGCAACCGGGGTGGCCAGGCCGGCCGCGAGCAGCGCCCCGCCGGTCGTCTCGGTGATGCCCGCAGCCAGGCTGTTGCGTCGACCCGGCCTCAGGTTCAGGCTCTCCATCATCCCGTCCGTGCCGGCAAGGCCCGGTCCGTCGAACCACCCGAACAGCTTCTGAGTCCCGTGCCCGACGAACAGCGAGCCGATGACGAGCCGTGCCGCGAGTCGACCAATCTTCATCGATCCATCCTCTCCGTCAGCGCTCCACGCTCACTCTCACCCTAGTGAGCCACGACCCGACTCGCTCGACCTTCCGCATGGTGGGCTCGCCACGCGGTGGCTCGCTCTGACAAGGACCGGTTAGTGCAGCCAGCGCGTCGCTGCGGCGAGCTCCTCGTCACTGCTGTCGGCGTACTGCTCGATGTCGCTTTCGCGGATGGCGACGATCGAGGCAGCGAGCTCGGGGCTCAACGCCTCCCGAAGCGCGTCGTCGGCCTTGAACGCGGCCAGCGCTTCACCGAGCGAGGTGGGCAGCCGGCGGATTCCGCGGCTGACCAGGGTTTCCGCGTCGAGTGCGGCGGGGTCGACATCGACGGGATCGGGAAGCGTCAGCTCGTCGTCCAGCCCGGCGACTCCCGCGAACACCAGGCCGGCCAGCACGAGGTAGGGGTTGGCCAGCAGGTCGAAACACTTGATCTCCACGTTCGCGGCCCACAGCTGGCTCCCCATGGAACCGGTGACCATCCGCATGGCCGCCTCCCGGTTCTCGACTCCCCAGCACGCGTAGACGCCGGCCCAGTGGGAGGGGACCAGCCGCAGGTAGCTCACCGGGCTCGGCGCGCCGATCGCCAGCAGTGCCGGCAACCGCGACAAGATCCCGGCGCAGAACGCCCCCGCCTCCGGCGTGAGGCCGAAAGGCCCGGAGCCGCCGGACATCAGGTTCGCACCCTCTCGCCACAGGCTCAGATGGACGTGCCCCCCGTTCCCGACACCGGGGACGGCAACCTTGGGCGAGAACGAGGTGCGGAACCCATGCTGGTGACCGATCGCCCGGATGGTCGACCGTGCCAGCACGGAGGTGTCCGCCGCGTCGACGGGGCTCTCGGCCCCCACGGAGACCTCGAGCTGCCCGGCCGCGTACTCCGGGTGGAACTGGTCGACGTCGACCCCCGCCTCGCGAAGGGCCTGCACCACATCGCGGCAGTAGTCGGCCTGGTCGATGAGGCGGGCCATCCCATAGCCGGGTCCCTGCACCGCCGGGACGAAGTCGTCACCAGGTCCTTGTGAGATGACCCATTCGATCTCGAAGGTCGCCCGCATCGAGAGGCCACGCTCGGCAAGCATGTCGACGAGCCGCCGGAGGAGGAGGCGGCTGCACTGCACATGTGGGTTGCCGGACTGGCGGTAGCGGTCCCCCGGTGTCCACGCCCACCCCGGCAGGCTGCCGAGCGGCACCACGCGCCGCACGTCGGGCATGATCCGCAGGTCTCCCACCGGCTCCTCACCGTGCCCCGAGCCGGCGATGAAGTCATCGGCGCGGAAGCGGTCGAAGCTCGTCGAGACTCCCACTCCCCAGCTGGCGACCTGTGGCAGCTTCGACAGCGGGAACGCCTTGACGCGCGTGATGCCCGAGTTGTCGACGAACGTGGTGACCACCCCCGCTACGCCGCGTTCCGCCAGCTGGTCCACCAGCTCACCAGCCGCCTGGCTCCGGGAGAAGCGTTCAGCTGCGTCCATGGATCCCTCCTTTCACAGATGCGCTCACCAGGCAAGAGACATGGACAACCAAAGGCGGCGCGGCCACACTGAGTCAAGGAGTCTAGCCAGAGCGCGCGTGGGACGGGCTCAGGGATGGAGGGGTCATGACGGTCACCAGACCACCGTCGTCCGGTCTTCGTCGCGGCTTGTCGGTGTGGCCGGCGATCGCGATTTCTATCGCGCTGATGGCGCCGAGCATGGCGGCCAACATCAACCCGCAGGGTACGGCGACCGCGGTCGGCCGAGCGACTCCGCTGGCGTTCTTCCTCGCCGCGCTCGCCGTACTGCTGATCGCCTATGTGTTCGTGCGGCTGTGCCAGTACTACCGGCATGCAGGCTCAGTCTATGTCTTCGCGGGCGCCACCCTCGGACCCCATGCGGGCGCCATTGCCGGCCTCGGTCTCGTCGGCACCTACACGTTCTACGGCCTGGTGACCTCGTCGGCCGCCGGGATCTTCGGCTCCTCGTTCCTCGACGTGATCGGGGTGTGGAACAACCAGCCGTGGTGGTCCGGATTCCTGGTGGGCGCCGTCGCGCTCGCCCTCTCCCTGTTCTTCGCGATCACCCCCGCCAAGCAGGCCGGGTCGGTGCTGTTGAGCACGGAGGGCATCACGGTCCTGCTGATCGTCGTGGTCGCGGTGATCGTCGCGATCCGCATCGCGGTCGGCAATGCACCGGGCGATGCGCACTTCACCGCCGACATCTTCAAGGTCCCGTCCGGCACCAGCAACTCCACCCTATTCCTCGGCATCATCTTCGGCCTGCTGTCGTTCGCCGGCTTCGAGGCTGCGGCAACGCTGGGCGAGGAGGCGGACAACCCGCGCCGCGACATCCCCCGCGCGATCCTCGGGGTGGCCATCTTCGGTGGCATCTACTTCACTGTGGTCACGGCGATCGAGATGACCGCGTTCGGCACGGACCCGAAGGGAGTCGCGAAGTTCATCAGCTCCCCGGCCCTGATGGGCGATCTCGGAAGCTCGTACGTAGGGAACTGGGTCGGTGACATCATCACCCTCGGGGCTGGGGTGAGCGCGTTCGCCTGCTGCCTCGCCTGTGTCGTGGGTGCTTCGCGGATGGTGTTCGCGGTGGCCCGCGACCTGTCACCGAACACGCCGCTGGCGCGCATCAGCCGACACGGAACGCCCGCCGTCGCCGCTAGCCTGGTCGTCGGCGTGATCGCTGCCATCGCTCTCGTGTGCGCTGTCGCCTTCGCGGCGAAGCCGTTCGACACCTTCCTGTGGAGCGGCACCATCGGGACGCTGATCCTCCTCGTCGCCTACCTGCTCGCCACCCTGGGCTGCATCAAGCTGGTGTTCATCGACCGCAAGCTCGCCGTGCCGCAGTGGCAGGTGGTCATCCCGGTCGCAGCCGTACTCGTGATCCTGTACACCCTCTATCGCAACGTCTGGCCCTACCCGACATCAGGGGCGTTCCAGTGGCTGCCGGTCGTCGCGGGCGGCTGGGTGGCTGTCGTGACGCTCGTCGTCGTCCTGGTGCCTTCCGTGCCTCGCCGGCTGGCGCGCGGGATGGCCAGCCTGGAAGGGGACTACGAGGGGGAGCCGGTCTGAGTGACCGATGCCGGAGCCGATATCGGAGCCGATGTCGGCGATCCAGGCCTCGTCGACCACCACTGTCACGGTGTCGTCATGCGGGACCTCGACAGGCTGGAGTTCGAGTCGCTGCTCAACGAGGCCACCCGGCCCAGTCCGCTCGGCACGTCGCTGTTCGACTCGATGGCGGGGCTCGCCGTACGGCGCTGGTGTGCCCCGGTCCTCGACCTCGAACCTCTCGCCACCGCCGACGACTACCTGACCCGGCGACGAGAGCTCGGCTTCTCGGAGGTCGCAAGGAGGTTCCTGCAGGCCACCCACACCGAGGACTTCCTCGTGGACACCGGTTATGCGCCTGGGGCATCAGGCCCGGAGGAGCTCGCGCGACTGGCCGGTGCGCGGTCCCACGAGATCGTGCGGCTCGAGTCCCTGGCGCAGGACCTGCTGAGCTCCGGCGCGGCCGCGGACGCCGTACCCGAACGCGTGCTCCAGGCGCTGCATGAGACGACGGCAGTGGGCGCGAAGAGCATCGCCGCCTACCGCACGGGGCTTGCCCTTGACGACACCAAACCTGCGATCGACGACGTCGTCAAGGCCCTCAGGGACTGCGAACGCGGAGCGGACGGCTCCTACCGCATCGCTGACCCCCCGGTGCAGGCATGGCTGGCCTGGAGCGCGGTCGAATGCGGCCTGCCCCTGCAGTTCCATGTCGGGTACGGCGACAACGACGTCAACCTGCACGACTGCGACCCGCTGCTGCTGACCGGGTTCCTGCGCTCGACCCAGGATCGCGGAGTGCCGGTCCTGCTGCTGCACAACTATCCGTTCCACCGGCATGCGAGTTACCTCGCCCAGGTGTTCGAGCACGTGTTCATGGACGTCGGGCTGGCCACGCACAACACGGGCGTGCTCTCCGCCGGCATCATCCGGGAGTCCCTCGAGCTTGTCCCGTTCGCCAAGCTGCTCTACTCCTCGGACGCATTCGGGCTGCCCGAGCTCTACCACCTCGCGGCTCTGCTCTTCCGGCGGGGCCTCGCGAGGCTGCTCGACGAGCTGGTCGACGCCGGAGAGGCCTCCGCGGCGGACGCCGAACGCCTCACCGTGTTGGTCACCAGCCAGAACGCCCGCCGTGTCTACCGGCTCGAGGGCACCGCACAATTGTCCGGTGCACGAACTCACTGACGCGCAACGCGAGCTGGCCAGGGCCTACGGCGTGGCCACCGAGTACGACGACTGGCGCGGCAAGCCGGTTGTCGTGCCCACCGGCACGGTTCTCGCCGTCCTCGCCGCCCTGGGACTCGACGCGGGGGACGCCGACAAGGCCGTCGCGGCGCTCTCCGCCTTCCGGGACCGGCAGCGTACTCAGCCACTTCCGCCATGTGTCGTCACCCGGCAGGGCGTCCCCGTCGAGGTCCCGCTCGGCGGACGTGGGGGCGCCCCGGCAAAGGCATGGTTCGAGCTCGAGGACGATGCGCGTGTCGACGCGCCCGTCGTCGGGGGTGCCGCTCCGACCGTCGTCGTGCCCGGCGACCTGCCGCTGGGCTACCACACGATCCACGCGCGCTGGCCCGACGGGACGGCGACGAGCACGCTGATCGTCACACCGCCGTTCCTCGACCTCCCCGGGGCGGTTGCCACCAGACGGGCATGGGGGCTGGCGGCTCAGCTCTACAGCGTGCGGTCGAGGGACTCCTGGGGCGTCGGCGACCTCGCCGACCTCGCCACGCTCGCGACCTGGTCGGGCTCAGCGCTCGGCGCCGACTTCGTCCTCGTGAACCCGCTGTCGGCGGCCGAGCCGGTGCCGCCGATGGAACCGTCGCCCTACCTCCCGAGCTCACGCCGGTTCACCAACCCGCTCTACCTGCGCGTCGAGGACATCCCCGAGTACGCCGACCTGCCGCCCGTCGACCTGGCCGAGGCCGAGACACTGCGCGCCGAGGTTCACCACCGGCTCGACGCGCTCGACGCCATCGACCGCGACACCGTGTGGGCCGCGAAGGCCGCCGCCCTGCGGCTCGTGCACGCGGTGCCACGCACCCCCGAACGCGAACGGGCCTACCGCGACTATGTCCGGCGAGAGGCCGATGCGCTGCACGACTTCGCGACCTGGTGTGCCCTGGTCGAGGGGTACGGAGCCGACTGGCACCACTGGCCGGCCGGGCTCCGCCATCCGGATCTGCCAGAGGTCACGGCCTTCCGCAACGGACACGGCGAAGCCGTCGAGCGGCATCGATGGCTGCAGTGGCTGCTCGACGAGCAACTCGCATCTGCCCAGACGTCCGCGAGGCAAGCCGGCATGGCCGTCGGTGTGATGCACGACCTGGCCGTCGGTGTGCACCACGCGGGCGCGGACGCGTGGACCCTTCAGGACACCTTCGCCGAAGGCATCCACGTCGGGGCGCCGCCGGACGAGTTCAACCAGGTCGGCCAGGACTGGAGCCAGCCCCCTTGGCGCCCCGATCGACTCGTGGAGAATGCGTACACGCCGTACCGCGAACTGATCCGGGCACTGCTGCGGCACGCCGGGGCGCTGCGGATCGACCACATCATCGGGCTCTTCCGGCTCTGGTGGGTGCCCCAGGGCGCATCGCCCGACCAGGGGACCTATGTGCGGTACGACCATGAGGCGCTGGTCGGGATCCTCGCCCTGGAAGCCCACCGGGCGGGCGCCCTCGTCGTGGGCGAGGACCTCGGCAACGTCGAGCCGTCCGCGCGGGCGTATCTCGCTGAGCGCGGGATCCTCGGCACCTCGCTGCTCTGGTTCGAGCGCGACGCTGACGGACACCCGCTGCCGGCACAGAAGTGGCGCGAGTGCTCGCTGGCCTCGGTCACGACGCACGACCTGCCGCCGACCGCGGGCTATCTGGCGGGCGAGCATGTCGAGCTCCGTGACCGACTGGGGCTGCTGACCCGCCCGGTCGAGGACGAGCGCGCCGCTGACGAGGCCGACCGCGCCGCTTGGCTGAACGAGCTGCGGGACGAGGGCGTGCTCGCCGACGACGCGGGTACAGAGGACACCGTGACAGCGCTCTACCGCTACTTGACACGGACACCGGCCCGGCTGCTCGCGGTGGCCCTCACCGACGTGGTCGGCGACCGGCGTATCCAGAACCAGCCGGGCACGACTGACGAGTACCCCAACTGGCGGGTTCCGCTGAGCGGGCCTGACGGCAGGCCAGTCCTGCTGGAGGAGGTGATGGCGGCGCGCCGACCAGCGGAGCTGGCGGCGATGCTCACCTCCCACCTGCAGCCGGCGTCTGCGGAGCCACGCACCTCCCCGTAGCCTGGAGCCTCCGGGCCGTGCATCACCGCCTACCCCGACCGACCCGACGATTGAAGGAGAACGATGGAGGCTTGGCCCGGAACGCCCTACCCGCTGGGCGCGACCTACGACGGAGCAGGCACCAACTTCGCCCTGTTCTCCGACGTCGCTGAGCGGGTCGAGCTCTGTCTCTTCGACGACAACGACACCGAGACCCGGGTCCCCGTTCAGGAACAGGACGCGCTCGTCTGGCACATCTACCTGCCGCGGGTCTCTCCCGGCCAACGCTACGGGTACCGCGTCTACGGACCGTACGACCCGCCCCAGGGCCACCGGTGCGACCCCAGCAAGCTGCTGATCGACCCGTATGCGAAGGCGCTCGACGGCGCGATCGACTGGGCTCCCGCCTGCTTCTCCTACGACTTCGCCGACCCCACGAAGCGAAACACCGAGGACTCCGCCCCGCACACGATGAAGTCTGTGGTCATCAACCCCTTCTTCGACTGGCAGGACGACCGGGCGCCCAAGCACCCGTACCACGAGACGGTGATCTACGAGGCACATGTGAAGGGCCTCACCCGGACCCATCCCGACATCCCCGAGGAGATCCGCGGCACGTACGCGGCTATCAGCTACCCCCCGGTGATCGAACACCTCACGAATCTCGGTGTGACGGCGATCGAGCTGATGCCGGTGCACCAGTTCGTGAACGACTCCACCCTCATCGAGAAGGGCAGGTCCAACTACTGGGGATACAACACGATCGGCTTCTTCGCACCGCAGAACACCTACAGCTCGTCGGGGCAGCGCGGCGACCAGGTCCTCGAGTTCAAGTCGATGGTGCGCGAGCTTCACCGCGCGGACATCGAGGTCATCCTCGACGTGGTCTACAACCACACCGCCGAAGGCAACCATCTCGGTCCGACCCTGTCGTTCCGCGGGATCGACAACGCCTCCTACTACCGGCTCGTCGAAGAGGACAAGGCGTTCTACTACGACACCACCGGCACCGGGAACACGCCGCTGATGCGGAATCCGCACGTGCTGCAGATGATCATGGACTCCCTGCGCTACTGGGTCACCGAGATGCACGTCGACGGCTTCCGTTTCGACCTCGCGGCCAGTCTTGCCCGGCAGTTCCACGAGGTCGACCGTTTGAGTGCCTTCTTCGACCTCGTGCAGCAGGACCCGACGATCTCCACCGTCAAGCTGATCGCGGAACCGTGGGACGTCGGCCCCGGTGGCTACCAGGTGGGCAACTTCCCTCCCCGCTGGACGGAGTGGAACGGCAAGTACCGAGACAGCGTCCGCGACTACTGGCGAGGCGAGCCGAGCTCGCTCGGTGAGTTCGCGGCCCGGCTCGCCGGGTCGAGCGACCTCTATGAGAGCGACGGGCGAGCGCCGTACGCCTCCATCAACTTCGTCACCGCACACGACGGGTTCACCCTTCTCGATCTGGTGTCCTACAACGAGAAGCACAACGAGGCGAACGGAGAGAACAACCGAGACGGGGAGAGCAACAACCGTTCCTGGAACTGCGGCGTTGAAGGCCCGACGGACGACCCGGAGGTCCTCGCCCTGCGCAGGCGCCAGCAGCGCAACATGCTCGCAACGCTGGTGCTGAGCCAGGGCGTGCCCATGCTCCTCCACGGCGACGAGATCGGCCGCACCCAGCACGGGAACAACAACGTGTACTGCCAGGACAACGAGCTCTCGTGGATGGACTGGTCCTCCATCGACAAGGAGCTCCTGGACTTCACCCAGGCGGTCCTGCAGCTGCGAGCCGAGCACCCGGTCTTCCGCCGACGCGGGTTCTTCACGGGGGAGATTGCCGCCAACGACCTGCCGGACATCGCGTGGTTGAGCGCGGACGGTACGCCAATGGACAGCGCGAAGTGGTCCGACCCGACGGTGCAGCCCATGACGGTGTTCCTCAACGGTCAGGGCATCACCGAGCCGGGGCTTCGGGGGGAGGACATCACCGACGACTCGTTCCTGATGCTGTTGAACCCGAGCCACGAGGACGCGGTGATGAGACTGCCCAAGGCGCCGTTCGGCAAGGAGTGGCACACGATCCTCGACACGTCGGACGAGACGCCACGTGACGCGGACTCCCCCGTACGGAAGTCCGGGACGCGTCGCAAGATCCGGGCCCACTCGATGATCGTCCTCGGGCATGGCTGATCGCGGGTATCCGACATCGACGTACCGGCTCCAGCTGCACGCCGGCTTCGGGTTCAGCCAGGCGGAGGAGGTCGTCCCCTACCTGAGCCGGCTCGGGGTGTCCCACCTTTACCTGTCCCCCGTGCTGCAGGCCGCCCCGGACTCGACGCACGGGTACGACGTGGTCGACCACACCAAAGTCTCGACTGACCTCGGCGGGGAGACGGGCCTCGTCGCGCTGGCCGATGCCGCACACGAGCACAGGTTGGGCATCGTGGTGGACGTGGTTCCCAACCACATGGCGGTGCCGGCCCCCGAGTACCTCAACCCTCGGCTGTGGGAGACCCTGCGTCTGGGCCGAACGGCACCGCACGCCCACTGGTTCGACGTCGACTGGGACCGTGGCGACGGCCGGATCGGGCTGCCGGTGCTCGCCGGCCCGCTGGAGGAGGCGCTGGCGGCGGACGAGCTGACGCTCGACCAGCATGGCGGGGAGACCGTCCTGCGCTACCACGACCACTGTTTCCCGCTCGCCCCCGGCAGCGACACCAGCGACCTCCGCTCGCTGGTGACGCAACAGCACTACGAGCTCGCCGGCTGGCGGGACAGGAACGAGGTGCTCAACTACCGGAGGTTCTTCGACGTCGACACGCTGATCGGGGTCCGAGTAGAACTCGAGGACGTCTTCGACGAGACCCACGCGATCCTGCTCGGTCTGTATCGGAGCGGCGTCATCGACGGCTTTCGCATCGACCACCCGGACGGCCTGGCCGACCCGCAGGCCTACCTGCAGCGGCTGCGTGACCGGACCGAGGGTGCCTGGATCGTGGTCGAGAAGATCCTCCAGCCCAACGAACGGCTACCGACCGGCTGGTCGTGTGAGGGGACGACGGGCTACGACGCGATCCGGGCCATCCAGGGCGCGCTGGTGCCTGCGGTCGGTCCCGATCTCGACAAGCGCTGGCGGGCCACCGGCGGCGAGCCCTCGTACCAGCGGACCGAGCTCGGCTGCAAGCGGCTGGTGCTGGCTGGGCTGCTGCAGCCGGAGGTGAGGCGGCTCGCCTCGGCCGCCGTCGCCGCCGCGTCGGCGGCCGGAGAGTCGCTCTCCCTGACCGCAGCCCAGGCCGCCCTGACCGAGCTGCTCGCGCACGTCGACGTGTACCGCGCGTACGTGAGGCTGGGAGTCCCCGCCGACAGCGAGGCCCTGGCCCGGCTGGACGGGATGCATGAGCGGGCGGTTGAGTCGCGATCCGACCTCGCCGAGCCGCTCGACGTGGTGGTTCGCCTACTGGCCGACACGTCCACCGCCAGCTCCCCCGGTCAGGATCTTGTCGTGCGTTTCCAGCAGGTGTGCGGTCCGGTGATGGCGAAGGGCGTCGAGGACACCGCGTTCTACCGCTGGCACCGCCTGGTCGGCCTCAACGAGGTCGGCGGGGACCCGCTGGCCCTGGATGCTCCCGACCCCGGCTCACTTCACACCTGGGCGCGGCTGCAAGCGTCACACCACCCGCTCGGGATGACCACCCTGTCGACGCACGACACCAAGCGGGACGAGGACGTCCGGGCGGCCCTGCTGGCGGCCCCCGAGCGGCTCGACGGATGGGACGCAGTCGCGACTGCCGTCAAGCTGCTGGCCGCCACCTGCGACGTCGACGCCCCGACCGCGTACCTGCTGGCTCAGACCCTGCTCGGCGCCTGGCCGTTGGAGCCGGATCGCCTTGAGGAGTTCATGATCAAGGCGGTCCGGGAGTCCAAGCAGCACACGACCTGGAGCGAGCCGAACGAGGGATACGAGAGCCGGGTCAGCGACCTGGCGCTGGAGAGCCTGACCGCTCCCGTCGCCCGGGCCCTCATCGCCGCCCAAGACTCGACCGAGCTCGGCGTCGCGGCCACGACGCTCTCGAGCAAGCTGCTACAGCTCACGGTGCCCGGGATCCCCGACGTCTACCAGGGTGAGGAGATGGTTTCTCCGGCACTGGTCGACCCCGACAACCGCCGTCCCGTCGACTACCGGCTGCGGGAGACGCTGCTCCGCCGGCTGGACGACAGCGCCATCGGTGTGCGCGCGGCCGAGGACCTGAGCGAGCAGAAGCTGTGGCTCGTCAGCCGGGTACTCCGCCTGCGCCGGGACCAGCCGGACCTCTTCGGTGCATCCGCCGGGTACGAGCCGCTCGACTGCCCGTCACCGCACCTGCTCGGCTTCCTCCGCGGCGGGCGGCTCGCCACCCTGGTGACCCGGTGGCCCGGACGGCTCGCGGAGACGGGCTGGGGCGACGCCGCCGTCGCGCTGCCCCCGGGACAGTGGTCCGACGTCCTCACCGCGGCCACGCACGAGATCGGTCCCGACGGGGGCCGCTGCGCTGACCTGCTCTCCCGGCTGCCCGTGGCCCTGCTGCTTCGGGACGCGATGTGAGGTTCAGCGTCTGGGCGCCTCGTGCCGAGTCGACCGTCACCCTGGTGCTCGAGGGGACCCGGCACGTGATGAACCCGGCTCAGGACGGCTGGTGGCAGACCGACCAGGACGCCGCGCCCGGAGCGTCGTACTCCTTCGTGATCGACGACGGTGAGCCGCGCGCCGACCCCCGCGCGCTGGCGCTCCCCGAGGGTCCGGAGGGGCCGTCCGTGGTCATCGACCGTTCCCAGCTGGCGATCGAGACGGTGCCTTGGCGCGGTGTCCAGCTGCCCGGCGCGGTCATCTACGAGATGCATGTGGGCACGTTCACTCCGGAGGGGACCCTCGACGCCGCCATCGGCCGACTCGACCACCTCAGCGAGCTCGGCGTCGACATCGTCGAGGTGATGCCGCTGGCCACCTTCCCCGGACGGTACGGCTGGGGGTACGACGGCGTCGGGCTGTACGCGGTCCACGAGCCGTACGGCGGTCCGCTCGCCTTCCGCCGTTTCGTCGACGCCTGCCACGCGCGAGGCCTCGGCGTCTGCCTCGACGTCGTGTACAACCACCTCGGGCCGAGCGGCAACCACCTCGAGGAGTTCGGGCCGTACTTCACCGACCGGTACGGCACGCCCTGGGGCGGGGCGCTGAACCTCGACGACGCCGGCAGCGACGAGGTTCGCCGCTTCGTCATCGAGAACGCCGTGATGTGGCTGCGGGACTTCTACGTCGACGGGCTGCGCCTCGACGCCGTCCACGCCCTGTTCGACGATCGGGCGATCACCCTGCTCGAGGAGCTGTCGGCGGAGGTCAACGCATGGTCGGCGCGGTTGGGCCGGCCGCTGTGGCTGATCGCGGAGTCCGACCGGAACGACCCGCTCACCGTCACTGCCCGAGAGGCGGGCGGTCTCGGTCTGAATGCGCAGTGGGCCGACGACGTGCACCACGCGCTGCATGTACTGCTGACCGGAGAGACCCAGGGCTACTACGCCGACTTCGCCACCCCGGGGGCGCTGAAGAAGGTGCTCGAGGGCATCTTCCTGCACGACGGCACGTACTCGACCTTCCGGCAGCGCACCCACGGGCGGCGGGTGGACCGCGCCAAGCTCCCCGGCTCCCGCTTCGTGGTGTCGCTGCAGACCCACGACCAGGTCGGTAACCGGGCCCAGGGCGACCGACTCTCCACCCAGGTCTCCACGGGCCGGCTGGCCTGCGGCGCCGCCCTGCTGCTGACGAGCGCGGGTACGCCGATGCTCTTCATGGGCGAGGAGTGGGGTGCCTCGACGCCGTGGCAGTACTTCACCGACCATACCGAGCCCCGCATCGCCGCAGCGGTGCGCCGGGGGCGGCGCGACGAGTTCGCCGAGCACGGGTGGGACCGGTCCGACGTGCCCGACCCGCAGTCCACCCGCACGGCCGAGAGGTCCCACCTCGACTGGGAGGAGCTCAGGCACGATCCCCATGCCCGGCTCTTCTGGTGGTACCGCGACCTGATCCGGCTCCGGCGCGAGCGGGGGGATCTCCGTGACCCCCGGCTGGACCGGGTCCGGGTCGACCACGACCCGGACCGGCAGACCGTACTGGTCCAGCGGGGCAGCTACCTGGTGGCCGTGAACCTGGCCCCCGAGACTCGAGTGGTCGACGTCGCACCATGCGACGCGGAGGCCGCGTACAAGCAGGATGCGGACCTGGGTCTCGTCCTGTCCTGGGAGCATGCCGCTACCACGCTGGACGGCGGTCTCCTCACGCTGCCGGCAGAGTCCGCCAGCGTGCTCGGCCCGGCGCGCTAGCCCCCCGCCGACCGGAGAGTAGCCTGTGTGGGCGATGGACCGTGGCAGCCATGACCGCTGACGTGGGGGCCGTCGTGCCTCGGCGGATTCTCCTGCACGTGGGCAGCCCCAAGACCGGCACCACATTCCTGCAGCAGGTGCTCTGGTCCCAGCGAGAGCTCGCCTTGGCACAGGGTCTGCTGCTCCCGTCGGCGTCGTTCCACGACCACTACCTCGCCACCGTCGACGTACGCGAGCGGACCGCTAAGCCCGACGCCCCGCCCCGGGCCGTCGGCATGTGGGGCCGGCTCGTCGAGGAAGGCAGGCGATGGAGCGGGAACGTGCTCATCTCGCACGAGCTCTTCGCCGGCACGACGGCGGCGCAGGCCGAGCGCGCGGTGCGGGCCTGGGGCGACGAAGAGGTCCACGTCATCGTGACCGCTCGTGACCTGGTTCGGCAGATCCCGGCGGAGTGGCAGGAACACATCAAGCATCGGTCGGCGAGCACCTTCAGCGACTTCCTCGACGCACTGAGGACGTCGGAGGGTGAGGCGGCCATGTGGTTCTGGACGGTGCAGGACTATGCCGCCGTCTGCCGGGCCTGGGGCGCCGCGGTGCCCCCGGAGCGGATCCACCTGGTGACGGTGCCGCCCCCTGGTGCCCCGCGTGACCTGTTGTGGAGACGGTTCGCGGGGCTGCTCGACCTGGACCCGGACCGGTTCGACCTGGTCACCTCGCGGGCCAACCAGTCGCTGCGCGCGGAGCAGGTGGAGCTGCTGCGGCGGGTCAACCTCGGGCTGGGTGAGCGGCTGCCGATGCCGGGCAGCTACCCGGGAACGGTCAAGGAGGTGTTCGCCCAGGACGTGCTGGCCGGGCGGCCCGGGGTCCCGGTCGCCCTGACGGGAGACCACCGGACGTTCGCCCTCAAGCGTTCCAGGGACATGGTGGACGAGCTCGAGCAGCTCGGAGTCGACGTCGTGGGAGACCTGGCCGACCTGATCCCCGACGACGTATCGGACGACTCCCTGGTGACGGAGCATCCTGAGGCCACGCCCGATACGCGGCTGCTGGCTGAGTCCGTCGAGGCGATCGGTGCCCTGCTGGAGCGTTTCAGCGCTGAGCACGAGCGCGCCGTCGAGGACGGCCAGGTGCGACGCCGGCTCGCCGACGAGCTCAGCCGGGCGAGGTCCGGGCACACGGAGCTTCAGATGAAGCACGAGCGGCTCGTGCACGACTGGCACCAGCGTCCGGTGCGCCACTTCGTCATCGGCATCAGCGAGCAGCACCCCCTGGTGATGCGGATCCGGGTCGGGTACTGGCGCGTGGTCAACGCGGGCCGCTTCGTGGCCCGACTGCCGGGGCGTGCCACTCGGCGCCTGCCGAGAAGATCCGGAGACGGGAGGTAACCAGATGTCGGGCTCCGGGACGGTCGCGGGCTTTCTGCCGAGCGCGAGCGGCTTCCACTTCGCCAACAGCTGGCCGCACCAGCCGGACATCACCGTGCCGCTCCCGACCGGTGCGGTCAAGATCGGCGACGCGGCGAACGGGCTCTGCGGGGGCATGACCTACGCGGTGCGTGACTTCTTCGAGGCGTCCCTGCCGATCCCCGCCGACGTGAAGAACCCGCCGCTCCACTCGCCGCTGTATGCGTTCATCGTGCGTCGACTGTTCGACAGCTTCGACATCCCCGGCGGGGTGATGAAGTACCTGTCGTGGCAGGCTCCGACCCGCAACCAGTACAGGGACACCGTCGATGACGAGTGGCCGAAGATCAAGGCGGGGGTCGATGCCGGCCAGCCCGTTCCGCTGGGGCTCATCAGAACCAGGTCCTTCTGGCCCGGTGAGCTCGGAAAGAACCACCAGGTCCTCGCCTTCGGGTACGACGAGGACGAGGCGCATCACGTCACCATCCACCTTTACGACCCCAACCACCCGGACGACGACGACGTCAGGCTCACCTTCAGCGCGGGCGACCCCGCCGCTGAACCCGACATCAGCTATGTCGTCAGCGGAAACGCCGCAGGTGGCGATGACGAGGAGTTCACGTACGGCTGCTTCGTGACCAGCTACCGGCATGTATCGCCGGGCGACATCCGGTAGCCCGGCTCCGTTCGGGTGCCGCTACGGCGACGACGCGACGATCGGCGGCCGGCGCCCGGCCCAGGGGTCGAGGCGCTCGTACGCCGCCGCGACGGACAGCACCGTGGCGTCGGACCAGCGAGGTCCCATGACCTGCATCCCGAGGGGCAGGCCGTCGTCGTCGAGACCGGTAGGTACGGCGCAGGCCGGCTGGCCGGTGAGGTTCGCGGGGAGGGCCAGCACGCACCAGTCGTCGAAGAACGGGTCCACGGGTGTGCCGTCGATCGCCTCCGGCGAAGCGACATCGACCCCGAACGCGGGCAACGGCATGGACGGCGTGAGCAGCACGTCGTACTCGGCGAAGAAGTCGCTCCACAGCCTGGTGTACGACGCCCGGCGGTGCTGAGCGTCGAGATAGGCCTGCGCCGTCACCGACCTGCCGGCCTCGATGATCTCGAGCGTCCCGTCGGCCAGCCGGTCGCCCCACTCGGGGATGAGCGGTCCTTCCGACGCGAAGCCCTCCGGCAGGGCGATGTCGTTCCACAGCTGCGTCGGGTACGGCGTGTCCGGGGTCGCCTCGACCACCTGGGCACCGTCATCGGCCAGCCTGCCGACCGCCCGGCGAAGAGCGGTGCGGACGGACGGTTCGACCGGGGCCCAGCCGAGATCCTCCGAGACCGCGACCCGCAGACGTGACCAGTCGACGGGGCGCGTTACGGCATCGAGCAGTCCGCCGGTGTCGACCGGCCAGGTGAGGTCGTCGGCCGCCGAGGCTCCGGCCATCACCGAGAGGGCAAGGGCGGCGTCGCGCACCGTGCGGGTGAGCGGGCCGTCCACCGAGAGCGTCGGCCAGCCGCGAAATCCCGGCAGCTTCGGGATCAGCCCGAAGGTCGGCTTGTGGCCGACGACGCCGCAGAACGCGGCCGGGATGCGGATCGAGCCGCCCCCGTCGGTGCCGAGCCCGATCGGAGTCGCACCCGCCGCTACCGACGCCCCGGCGCCACCGCTCGACCCACCGGGAGTGCGGGTCAGCGACCAGGGGTTCCGGGTGAGTCCCCAGATGTCGTTGTCGGTGTAGCCGCGGTAGCAGAACTCCGGGTTGTTGGTCTTGCCGACGACGATGGCACCCGCCGCCTTCAGTCTGGCGACCGGAACGGCGTCCTGCCCGGGCACGAAGTCACGCAGGGCCACCGAGCCGTTCGTCGCCGGCGCCCCGGCCAGCCAGATGTGGTCCTTCACAGAGACGGGCACGCCGTGCAGCGGCGGAAGCGGCCCGCCGCGGCGCACCAGAGCGTCAGCAGCCTTGGCGTCGGCCAGCGCCTGCTGGTCGAGGACGACCGTGAACGCATTGAGCAGCGGCTGGGTCGCGTGGATTCCCTCAAGCGCCCCCGTCACCACCTCGACCGATGTGGTCCGTCCGGTTCGGATCTCCTCAGCGGTCTGCCAGGCGTCTCCTCCGCCGTCGGTCACCGTCAGGGCGCCACGTCGGGCCGCAGGTGCTGACCGGCGGTGTTCTCGAGCTCCCTGTCCTCCTCGTTGGCGATCCGGGTCTCGGCTTCGACGTCGATCGACTGACCCAGCACGTAGTAGAGAACTCCCGCCACCGGCAGTCCGATGAACATCGAGATGTCACCGCCATTCAGGTCGTTGGCGACGAAGCCGGTATACCGACTGGTGCTGAGGAACGGCAGCATGGCGGCGAAACCCACGAGGTAGGAGATGATGCCGCGCCAACCCCAACGGCCGTACATGCCATGGGGGTTGAAGATCTCGCCGATCGCGTAGTGGCCGCGCCGAACCACGTAGTAGTCGACCAGGTTGACCGCGGTCCAGGGGACGAACAGATACAGGACCAGCAGCAGGAAGTCCTCGAAGTTCGTCAGGAAGTTCTGCCCCATGAGCAGCGCCGGTACGAGCGACAGCGCGGCAGTGAACGCGATCGTCGCGATCCGCACGGTGCTGGTGGGGCGTACCTGTTTGAACGAGTCGATCGCGCTGATCAAGGTCAGCGACCCGCCGTACATGTTCAAGGCCGTCACCGAGATGAGCCCGAGCGTCGAGAAGACCAGCGCTATCGAGCCGAACCCGTTGAAGAAGACGTCGCCGGAGTTCTTCAGCGACGCGATGGTGTCGAAGTTCGACCCGGCCCACGTGGCGAGCGCCGCTCCGAGGCACATCAGCCAGATGGCGCCGAGGGCAGAGCCCCAGTAGGTCCACAGGAACGTCTTGCGCACCGTCACCTCGGGCGGGAGGTAGCGCGAGTAGTCGGACACGTAGATCGCCCAGCTGATCTGGTAACCGGCAACGGCTCCGAACTGGACGAGGAACGGTGTCCACTTGAACCCCGACAGGTCGAACGACCCGGCGGGGTAGCTCAACGTCATGATCGTGATCGTCAGCGCTCCGAAGATGACCAGGAACGCGAATGTCAGCCACCGTTCGACTCGATGGATCAGGTCGTAGCCGACCAGGGCGATCACCGCTGCCACGAGGGTGGCAACCACGATCCACAGGTTGCTGCTGCCGTGCACCGTGGAATGCAGCGCATCTCCGGCGAGGATCGTGTTGAAGATGTTGAAGCCGGCGTACTGAAGGTAGGCGAACGCCCACACGAGGAGCGCACCGATGTATCCGAACTGCGGACGGGACTGGATCATCTGCGGGAGCCCGAGCTGCGGTCCCTGGGCCGAGTGGAACGCCATGAAGAACGTCCCCATCAGCGCACCTGTGATGATCGAGATCAACGACCAGATCAGGTTGCCACCACCGACGACGGAGAACGTCCCGACCGCCAGCGTCGCGATCTGGGCGTTGCTCATGAACCACAGCGGGCCCTGGCTCCATACCTTCCCGTGCCGCTCGTTTAGCGGCACATAGTCGATCGAACGCACCTCGATTCCCCCGATGCGTCCAGCGGTAGCGGGCGATGCTTCAGCGGACATGCGGACTCCTTGCTCGGACCTACATGCGAAAGCATGAACCACATACCCGGTAGATGGCCGACCGAACCGCCGACTAGCAGCCCTAATGATGCTTCAGCGATTCCCAGTCGTGCTCGTCTTCGAGTTCGGCGATCAGACGCGAAGTGCGTTCACGCAGAAGCAGTGTCATGCCGACACCAACCAGTACAGCGACGACGAGCGCGATCCAGGAAAACCTGGACAACCAGCGCTCGGCGCCCAGGCCCGCGTAGTAGACGACGGCCGTCGTCCCTCCGGCCCATAACAGCCCTCCGCTGGCGTTGGCGGCGAGGAATTGCGGATAGCGCATCTTCAGCGCGCCGGCCAGCGGTCCGGCCAGAATGCGCAGCAATGCGATGAACCGCCCGACGAACACGGCCCACACGCCCCAGCGGGCGAAGAGGCGTTTGGCCAGCGCCACATGGCCGGGGCCGAAGTGCTTGGGGAAGCGTTTGCCGAGCCGCTCGAACAGCGACATGCCAAACCGGCGGCCGATCGAGTATCCGATCGAGTCGCCAATGATGGCGCCGGTGGTGGCGGCGGCGCCGACAGCCACCGGGTTGATGTCGAGGGTGTGCCGCGAGGCGAGCAGTGCCGCGCTGACGAGTGCGATCTCGCCCGGCAACGGAATCCCCAGACTCTCGATGCCGATGATGGCGCCGACGACGAGATACACCGCCAGCGGTGGGATCGTCTGCAGCATCGCGTCGACGTTCACGCCGCTAACACTGCCATTCGACGGGCGAACCTCAGGTCGTGTCGGCGAAGAATCTCAGGGCCGCAGTGTTGACGACCTGCGGTGCTTCGATGAACCCGAGGTGCCCAGTGTCGGGAATCTCCAGGTAGCGGCCGTTAGGGATGGCGTCGGCGACCTCGCGGCCGAGATGCGCGGGCAGCACGACGTCGTCTTTGAAGCCGATGACGAGGGTTCTGGCGGTAATACTTCGGTAAGCAGGCAGCCGGTTGCCCTCCGGCGCGATGGTCAGCTGCGTCCTCAGGCCGGGCGTCGGCTTGGTCGGCCACATGGTGAACATCTCGATCCAGTCCCGCACGGCGAGGTCGTCGTTCAGCGTCTTCGGCGAAAAACTCTCCAACAGGCGCACTTTCGCGTCGTACGCAGCCGGCACCTCGACACCCGACTCGGCGAGGTCGAGCTCGGCGCTGCGGAAGAAGTCGCGAGCTCTGTCGTGGCGGCCGCGGGTGGCCATCAATACCGCCGCGCTGACCAGCTCGGGCCTAGCCACCATCAGCTCCTGTGCGATGAACGCGCCCATCGACACTCCCACGATGCGCACCGGCGCCACGTCGAGCTTCTCGATCAACGCGGCCGTATCCGCGACCATGGTGTCCCTGGTGAAACCGTTGGCGTTCTCCGTCGCTCCGACACCGCGGTTGTCGAAGGTGATGCAGCGATAGCCCGCCCGCAGGAACTCTGGCACCTGGTGCAGGTGCCAGGTGCGCCCCGACCCGCCACGGCCCGCGATGAACAGCACAGGATCGCCGCTGCCGCGGTCGTCGTAGGCCAGATTCACGCCGACGACGGTACTGCCTGTGATTTCGGCGCGGTAATCCACG
>JAWWPG010000037.1:0-222606 GCA_033850885.1 Nocardioidaceae bacterium | reverse complement strand
GCTCGAGGTGCCCGAGGCCCGGAGCGTCCTGACCGAAAGTGTCCTGGGCGACCGCCGGCTCGGCGACACCCTGCGGGCGAGCGTGGCCGGGTATCTGGAGGACCAGGACCCGCGCCGGCTGGCGGACGTGCTGATGGCCGGCCTCGCCCACGAAGAGATGAAGCCAAGCCCGGGCGGTTTGGTGTACAAGATGATGGATCCGCATGATTTCGTGATCGATCCGCTGCCCAACCTGCTGTTCACCCGCGACAGTTCGGTCTGGATCGGCGACCAGGCGGCGGTGACAAGCCTGGCGATGCCGGCCCGCGGTAGGGAGACCACCCTGACGGGCGCGATCTACCGCTTCCACCCCCGTTTCACGGGCACCGAGCTCCTCTACGAACCGGCCCTGGAACACGTCGAGGGCGGCGACGTGCTGCTGCTGGCCCCCGGCGTGCTGGCCATCGGCGTCGGCGAGCGCACCACCCCGGCCGGGGCCGAATCACTGGCCCGCTCGGCCTTCGCCGACGGCCTGGCCCACACCGTGCTGGCCGTGCCGATCCAGCAGCAGCGGGCCTCCATGCACCTGGACACCGTGTGCACCATGGTCGACTCGGACGCCGTGGTGATGTATCCGGCGATCCGGGACACGCTGCGGGCCTACCCGGTGGCGCCGGACGGCAACGGCGGGCTGAAGGTGTCCACCTCCCGGCCGTTCCTGGAGGCCGCCGCGGACGCGATGGGCATCGAGAAGATGCGGGTGATCGACACCGGGCTGGACCCGGTCACCGCCGAGCGCGAGCAGTGGGACGACGGCAACAACACGCTGGCGATCGCACCCCGCGTCGCCGTCGCCTACGAGCGCAACGTCGAGACCAACGAGCGGCTCGTCGAGGCCGGGATCGACGTCATCGCCATCCCCGGCTCGGAGCTCGGCTCGGGCCGCGGGGGGCCGCGCTGCATGTCGTGCCCCGTTCGGCGCGACCCGCTGCCCCGACCCAGCTAGCTTCCTGGTCCGACCGTCGTACGTACGTGGTGCCCACGCAGGGTGTAGCAGACCGCGCAGATCAGGCCGAACAAGCCTCGCCACCAGGCGTAGCAGCCCGGGAATTGGAAGACCCGGCCGTTACTGACGGGGGATACAGCAACGACCGGGTTCGGTTGAACTTTATATGAGGCACTCTGGCCGCACAAGCAATTCGCCCGCACCACGCCGCAACGAATTTAGTCGTTGACTCGGCCTTGGGCAGGAGAATTCGTTGCGGATTCGCGAATCAGCGGACGGTCAGTTGCCGATTCGCCAGTCCGCTCCGCGCCGACTTCTCGGTGGCCGTGAGCGGTCTGGAGTCCGCCAGGGCGTCGTCCAGCCGCCGGCTGAACGCCTCTGCAGGCTCCTCCAAGGCGTCGGCGCCGGTCCCGACCGGAAGCTCCCACACCGGCACCAGCAGCCCGTGCGCCCGGAACGATCCGACCAGCCTGGACTCCCCGAGAAGCCGATCGTGTCCCGAGTCGTGCAGCCGGGCGAGGGCCGTCAGCAGCTTCTCCTCGTCCTGCGGCAGCACCCAGCGAAGGTGTTCCTTGGTGCCCGAGGATGCCCAGTAGGCGGCATCCACTGACGTCAGGCGCTTCGTCGGCTCGACGGTGTCGTTGAGTTGCTCCAACGTCGCGGCGAGGGACCCCTCGGTGTCCTCGACCCCCTCGAACCAGAAGTCGAATCCGTCGAGAACGGTCACGCTTAACGAGGAGCCGGGATCGACCACATCCTGAAGGCGACTGCCGGTGTCCACCACTCGTGGCATCGTCACGGTCTCGCCGGGATCCGCGGCTAGCCCGAGGCCCAACGCGACCGCCATGTCGTTGCTCGGGTCACCCGACTGGTGTGTCACCTGGGCGGCGACCCACACATCGCCGTTGTCGCGCTTGACGACCGGAGCGATGGCCGGAAGGAGGCTGGCCAGCACCACGCGCGTGCCGGCGGCGGCACCGTCGAATGCGCCTGGCTTCAGCGTGAGCGGTGCCGTCCCGGCCTGGACGAACTCGCGCAGGGCAACCCAGTCGCATTCGCCCGGCAGGCCTTGGAACGGGCGCGCGACGAACCGGGTGCCCCCGCCCTCGGCCCCGTGACAGGCTTTGTAGCGCCTCCCGGACCCGCACGGGCACGGCTGGCGCGGACCCACCCCGTCCGCCGAACGGGATTGCCGTTTGGGTGGCTTTGGTCGCTTGGCCATCAGGGTCCTTTGACATGTCCGGTTGCGGTCGACGAGCCAGCCTGCTCCGTCGTCCACGCTGGGTGCGTCAGAGCAGTCTCTCCCACCCCGGCGACCACAGTGACGCCGAGGGTCGTACGTCGCCAGCTGCTCGAGCGCGGCGCCGACCAGAAGGAAAGAGCCGTCAGCCGAGAGCAAGCACAGCGAAGACGGTGTTGCCCCGGTCGTCCTCTCGAACTCCCCATTCGCGAGTGAGGGTTCGGACGATCCGCAGGCCACGCCCGCTCGACGCCAGATCCGGGGCGTGCAGGAGTGCGGGCACGGTCGCGGAACCGCCGTCGGCGACCGCGACCCGCACGGCGTCGTCCCCCACCTCGAGTGACATCACGAGACCCTCGTTCGGGATCGGCCTGGCGTGGCGAAGGGCATTGCCGAGCAGCTCGCTGACGACGATCCGGGCATCATCGACCACCTGCTGCGCAACTCCGTGGCGACGCAGGGCCACCGTCACCAGGGTCCGCGCGTTGCGTACGGTCGCCGGGGCGAACGGGAGCGCCCAGGACGTCCGAGAAACGGGTCCGACGTCAGCGGCACTCCGCCCCTCCCGAAGCCTCACCCCCCTACTGTCGTGGGCAGGCGACCGACAATCAAGCCTCCGGCTTCTTGAGTTTGAGATTTCAATCGGCAACAAGACCTCAGCTCCGGCGGGCCTGCAGCTGACGCAAGGCGTCCCCCGGCTTGTCGGAGATGATGGCCTCCACCCCGAGCGCAGCGCACAGCTCGATGTCCACCGGGTTGTTCACGGTCCAGACATGCACGTCGTTCCCAGCGGCGTGCACCTTGTCGACGTACTCGGGGTGGGCGAGCACGATGTCGATCGAGGGGCCGGCGGCACTCGCCCCGAGCGGCAGCGTGCCGTCGCGGAACCGCAGCGGCACCCGCTCCATCAGATACACCATCTCGAGGCCGGGGGCCATCTCCAGGCATCGGCGCAGGCTCATCCAGGAGAAGCTCATCACCCGGGCCGGCGAGGCTGTCCCGCGTCGTGGGCGGGCCCACCCGTACCGGTCCAGCGTCTCGACCAGGCGCCGCTCGACGAGACCCGCGTACCGGGTCGGGTGCTTCGTCTCGATGGCGACGTCAACGGGCCGGCCCCAGTCGAACACGACGTCGAGCAGGCCCTCGAGTGTGAGGATCCGGCGGTGGTCGGTGTCAACCTCCGGCGCCTCGTCGTCGAGCTCCTGCCAAGGCTGCTTCCACGACGCCCAGTCGAGCGAGTCGAGCTGGGCGAGCTCGAGGGCCGACACGGCCCCTTGACCATTGCTCGTGCGGTCGATCCTTCTGTCGTGCACGCACACGAGATGGCCGTCCGCGGTCAGGCGTACGTCGCACTCCAGCGCCTCTGCCCCGTCCTGCAGCGCCCGCTTGTACGCGGCAAGCGTGTGCTCGGCAAGGCTGTCGCTCGAGCCGCGGTGTGCAACGACCTGCGGGCGTGCTTGTCGGCGCTCCCGCCGCAACCTCGGTCGCCGCCGCCCTGGAAGACCGGAGAGCCGAAGCTTCGTCACGCCTCAATCGTGGCACGACAAGCCGGATTCGCGAGTGCTCATCACCCCATCATTGGATGAACAACAGCCCGGCCCACGACGGTGGACGGCGCTCGCCCCGCGAGGGCGCCGCACGTTACCAGCCCTGGGTTGCTGCCGACGTACTTTCCGGAGCCCGGTTGGCACCGCCCTCGGCTCGAGCCCTCACGACCAGCAGGCCGATCACCAGACCGATGGCGAGCGCGATGAAGCCGCTCCCGGTGACGATCGTTGCCGTCGCCGCTTTGTTGCCCTCGTCGGCCCGACTCCCCCCGGTCCCCACCATTCCGGACAGCACGAGACCGACCACCACGCAGGCGATGCCCAGGACCGACATCGCAAAGCCGACGACGGCGAGTCCGCCGCTTCGCGCCTTGCCCGACGCCAACCGGAGCAGCCAGAACGCGAGCGCGACGACGGCAAGGGCCCCTGCGACGACGAGGAAGATCGTGTCGGTCCGGTCGCTCGAGCGGGCGTGGTCGAGGCTCACCGGCCTGTTGTCGGCGAAGTCGGCAAAGATTCCGCGCCGGGCCGTCATCGCCCAGGCCGCGTAGCCGAGGCAGGCCAGTGCTGCCACGGTGAGCAGCAAGCGCGCCAGTCGGGTGCCCCCACCCCCCGGGGGGCGAGTCGTCGTAGCAGTCGGCCAGGTGGCCGTCGGTGAGTACGGAGCCACTGGTCCGCTGGAGTACGGAGAACCCGCCGGGGGGCCGTACGGAGTCGTGTACGCGGGCGTGTTCTGCTGCGACGAAGGGCCGTAGGGCTGGTAGGGCTGGTTGGGCTGGGCGGTCTGCCCGCCGTGCGGGGACTGACCGGCGTAGGAGGACTCGCCGGCTGGCGGTGACTGGTCGGCGGGCGGTCCGTAACCCGGCGCCGGCGCGGGCGGGCCGAAGTAGACCGGCAGCCCACACCGCTGGCAGGCGGCGATGCCGGGCGGGTTCTGCAGACCGCAGCGGGGACATTGCATGGGAGTCACCTGTTCGGACGCGAAACGACCAATGGGCTGAGCCTACCCAAGGCGCGTAGGAGTCCGCTTACTCTCGCTGGGAGCGTAGGAACCTGCCGAAGTGCCGTTCAACCGTCGCAAAGTTGCGGTTGACCCGTCGCAAAATTGCCGTTCAGCCGTGGGCGAGTGGCATCGCGTGGCACGCTTCAGATATGAGGGTGCCTGAGGTCGACGTGGCGCAGTTGCCGGAGGAGCTGCCGGACGGACTGCTCGTCCTCGATGTCCGCGAGGACGACGAGTGGGCGGCCGGTCATATCGCCGGCGCGTCGCACATCCCGATGCTGGACGTTCCCAGCCGCCTTGGCGACATCCCAACCGGGCTGCAAGTCATCGTCGTCTGCCGTGTCGGAAGCCGCTCGGGTCAGATAACCGGCTTTCTTGGCGCCCACGGACGCCGAGCGCTCAACCTGGCGGGCGGCATGGACGCCTGGCAAGCCGCCGGACGGCCCATGACGAGCAGTTCGGGGATGTCCCCGCAAGTCATCTGAACCTGGTTGGGCAACTTTCCGACGGGTCAACGGCAACTTTCCGACGGGTCAACGGTGGGTCGGCCTACTTGAGCAGACGCGACAACCGCCGGTCGGCGAGGGGTTTCCCGCCCGTCTGGCAGGTGGGGCAGTACTGCAAAGCCGAGTCATGGAACGACACCTCCCGGACCGTGTCCCCGCACACCGGGCACGGCTGGCCGGCTTTCCCGTGCACGCGCAGACCCGACTTCTTCTCCCCTTTGAGCTCGCTCGCCGACAACCCGTCGCTGCGCCCGATCGCATCACGCAAGGTGGCCTGCATGGCGTCGTACAGGTGCTGCACCTCCTCGGGCGACATCGCGGCCGGTTTGAACGGTGACATCTTCGCCGCATGCAGGATCTCGTCGGAGTACGCATTACCGATACCGGCGATCTCCGACTGGTTTCGCAGGACGCCCTTGATCTGGGCCCGGCCGGCGCCGGCAAGGATCCCGGCCAGACTCTCGACCGTGAACGTATCCGCGAGCGGGTCCGGTCCGAGCCGGGTGATCCCCTGGATCTCGCCCAGCTCGCGTACGACATAGATAGCGAGCCGCTTCTGAGTGCCGGCCTCGGTGATGTCGAGACCCGAGCCGTCGTCCAGGACGAGCCGCGCCGCCAGCGGGCCCTTGCCGGGGCGTGGCGGAGCCGTCGGGATCTCGTCGCGCCACCTGATCCATCCGCCACGTGCGAGGTGTATGACGAGGTGCAACCCGTCGACGTCGATGTCGAGGAACTTGCCACGCCGGCCGACCCCGTTGATGAACAGCCCCTGCAGTGCCGCAGGTGGGGGGTCGAACGTCTTCAGGGCCGCGAACGCCACGATGTCGAGCCGGGCGACGGCCCTCCCGTCGAGCCTCGCACCCAGGTCGGTGGCGAGGGCCTGCACCTCCGGGAGCTCGGGCATCCCCCCATTGTGCCAACCCGCGGCGGTCGGCTCCCGAAATCCACAACCGGGCAGGAGCATCTTGCCGGTTCGGCTCGTGGGCGGGCATCATGGCGGACATGACAGATCAAGCCCCGGAGCAGCAGTCCCGGGGTGATGTCTTCCTCGATGCGCGTGGCAAGGGCCGCGCTCTGCGCCTCCGCTGGCACCCAGAAGCCGACATCGTCGTGCTCTCGTTGTGGCGCGAAGGGACCTGCGCCGGCACCTTCCGGATGCCCCACGCGGACGTCGGCGTCTTCATCGACACGCTGATCGACGGCTTGCGCGACGTCCCCGGAGTCCGGCTGCGGGCGACGGACGACACGACGCCCGGTCCGGCGGTTCGGGCGGACGAGAGTGGTCCGATCACCCAGACCGACGCGCTACCCGTCCCTGAAGTTGTCCCTGAAGCCAAGCCAGCTTTCACCGAGTGGGCCTTCGGCAGGCCCGAGCGCGACGACCGCGCCACCGCGAGCTGACGTCCGCCTCAGGGCTCCCACACGGCGTGGTCGTGGGCGAACACCACCCGAGCCGGGTCCAGCCGCATCAGCCGGTCCACCCACTCCGGTGGCACCGGCAACGGGCGGCGGTCGCCGGCGCGATGGACGCGCCAGGCCAGCACCTCGGCGCTGTAAGCGGAGGCGCCGGGGTGACTCTGGCCGGCGACGATGACGGTGCCGTCCCCGCGCCGTACGACGAGGGACTGGTGGCCCGCCGTATGTCCCGGTGTCGGCATCAGGGTCAGCCCCGGCAGCACCTCGGTCTCCCCGGACAGCTCCTCGTACCGGATGCCAGGTGCCTCGATCAGCTCCGGCAGCGTGTAGTCCTCGGTGCCGCGGGCATCCGCCAGCTCGACGGTCTGGGTGAACACGGGAAGGCCCGCCAGCATCGGGTTGCCACCGCAGTGGTCGAAGTGCAGGTGGCAGTTGGCGACGAGCGTGACGGCGTCCACCCGACTCCCGACTGCGGCCAGCGCCTCCGCCACGCCCCGACGTCGCGGACGGTAGTGGTCGTCGATCTCCCGGCTGCCGCCCATCCCGGTGTCGAAGAGCAGCACACCTGCCGGATGTGTCACGAGGTAGCCGAGGCAGGGCTCCACCCGCGGGACATCCATCCCGGTCTCGGCGGCAGGCCGGACGAAGTACCCGAAGTCCACCTGCCTCACCTCGATGGCGCCCATGGCATCGAGTATCGCCCCGGCAGCCGACGCACCCCTACCGGAGGTCGGTCAGGCCCACGTCTTCGGCAGTGGCAACGCCAGCGCACGAGGAAGCAGCCGCAGGTACGCCGACCTGCCGATCTCGACGACCCCCAGGCTGGCCAGATGCGGAGTCGCCCACTGGACGTCGAGCAACCGGTCGGCCTCGTCGTCGCCGAGCAGGTCGACCAGGGCCATCAGCGCCACCTTCGACGCATCACGTTCACGCTGGAACATCGACTCGCCACAGAAGAGGCCTCCGATGGCGACCCCGTAAAGGCCGCCGGCGAGCGAGCCGCCCCGCCAGGCCTCGACCGAGTGAGCCCAACCGAGCCCGTGCAGCCGGCGGTAGGCCGTGACCATCGCCTCGTCGATCCAGCCTCCCTCCCGGGCCGGGTCGGCACAGCCGCGAACCACGTCGGCGAACGCCCGGTCGACCGAGATCGTGAAGCGTTTTGCCGACTGGCGCATCGAGCGGGTGACCCGCAGCCCGTCCAGTGGCAACACGGCCCGGTCGACCGGCGAGAACCAGCCGATCGTCTCGTCCTCGGTCAGCGGCATCGGAAAGATCCCTCGCCGGTACGCCGCCAGCAACGTCCCGGGTGCGAGGTCGGCGCCGAACGCGACCAGATCGTGCGCCGAGGGGTCGGGTTCCGAGAACACCCATGAGGTCGGGGGCGGCTCAACCGGCACGGTGTCGCCTCATCGCGGCCAGCCGAGCGCCAGGGAAGCGACGAGAGCCGTCCAACCCGTCTGATGGCTGGCGCCCAGTCCCTTGCCGGTGTCACCGTCGAAGTACTCGAAGAACGTGACGTCCTGCTGCCACGGCAGGCCGGGCTGGCTCGGCCGCTCGCCCGTCCTGCCCGGAAGGAACAGGGAGACCATGCGACGGGAGAGCTCGTCAGCGACCGCCCCGAGTCCGACGTCCCGCTCGGAACCCGTGGGAAGCCGGCTGCGCAGCGCCCCATGGCAGAACGTGTCGTAGCGCCGTAGGGCGGCGACCAGCAGGGCGTTGATCGGAACCCACACGGGGCCGCGCCAGTTCGAGTTGCCGCCGTACATGGCCGACCGGGACTCTGCCGGCTCATAGTCGACGGTGAAGCTCTGCCCGCCCAGCTGCACGCTGACCGGGCGCTCCCGGTGCACCGCCGAGAGGCTGCGGACGCCGTGGTCAGAAAGGAGCTCGGCGGGGTCAAGCATCCGCTCCAGCACGCGCAGCAGCCGCTCCGGATCGCAGACGGCGAGCAGCCCCTGGTAGTTGCCCTCCTCGAAGTGCGCCAGGCTGACGAGCTGCGGCCGGCGCTCGCGGAGCCAGTCGAGCCGCTCACGCAGGCGCGGCATCACGGCGAGCGCCTCCTCTGAGAGGTGCCCGACGGCGACGAGGGGGATCAGGCCGACGGCGGAACGCACGGCCACCCGCTCCGTCTCGCCGCTCGGATGGCGCAGCAGGTCGTAGTAGAAGCCGTCATCGTCGTCCCAGAGCCCCATGTCGTTTGCGGCGCCCGCGATCGAGCAGAACCTGTCGAGGAACATGGCGGCCAGGCCGTCGTAGGCGGGGTCCCGCTCTCCGAGCGTGACGGCGATCGTGAGCAGGTCGAGGCAGTGCATCGCCGTCCACGCCGTCCCGTCGCTCTGCTCGAGCAGCGCGCCGTCCGGGAGCGGATGCGACCTGTCGAACGGTCCGATGTTGTCGAGCCCGAGGAAGCCGCCCTCGAAGAGGTTGTTGCCTCCGGCGTCGACCCGGTTGAACCACCACGTCACGTTCACGAGCAGCTTGTGCAGGACGTGCTCGAGGAACGTCCGGTCACGCTCGCCGTCGATGCGGTAGACCTGGATCGCCGCCCAGGCGTGGATCGGCGGGTTCATGTCGGACAGGTTCCACTCGTACGCCGGGAGCTGGCCGCCCGGATGCTGGAAGCGGTCACCCAGGAGCAGCAACAGCTGCGACTTGGCCAGCTGCGGGTCGACATGGGCGAGCGCCACGCACTGGAATGCCAGGTCCCAGGACGCGAACCACGGGTACTCCCACGCGTCCGGCATCAAGATCACGTCCTCGGCGCACAGGTGTCTCCACCCCGTGTTCCGTCCGTCGCGCCGCCGCGAGGGTGGCGCCGGCTCGCGCGGGTCACCGGCCAGCCAGGTCTCGACGTCGTAGGCGTAGAACACCTTGCTGGACAGCAGCCCCGCCAACGCCTGCCTCGTGACGTGCGCGGTCTCGTCCGGCAGGCCGTCGAGCAGCGGCGCCCAGAACGCGTCGGCCTCGGCAGCCCTGGCGGTCAGGACCGCGTCGAACTCGTGGTCAAGATCACCGTGCATCTCGCCAGCAGCTGAGCCGACGGTCAGCCGGACGCGTACCTCCCTCGTCTCGCCGGGGCCGACGTCGACCACGTGGCGGAAGGCCGCCTTCGTGCCGGTGCGGTCCGGGTTGACGGTCCGGTCACCGCGGACGACATGGTCGTTTATCCCGTCCTTGGGGTACGGCGTGGCGGGCGCGCCCGCGAACACCCCCGAGCCGAACAACCTGCCCACATTGGTCTCGTTCTCGCAGAACAACAGGTCGGCGGGCTGGTCCGAAGCGCCCTCGAGGCGGCTCGTCACGGCGAAGTCGCCGAGCTCGCCATGCCGGCCGGCGATCCCGTTCGGCGTGGCGTGCATCTCCGGTCGGTCGGAGACGCCATCGTCCGCGACCCACGACCAGGTGTTGCGGAACCACACCGTCGGCAGCACATGAACCGTGATCGGGTCTGGTCCCGCGTTGCGCAACCGGATGCGCATACACATGTCATGGGGCGCCGCCTTGGCCCAGTCCGTCATCACCTCCAGGTAGCGGTCACCCTCGAACACGCCGGTGTCGACGAGCTCGTACTCCGGGTCGTCGCGGGTCCGCGCCGCGTTGGTGGCCCGCAGGTCGTCGTACGGGAAAGGCCTTGTGGGGTAGAGATACCGGGTGCGCATCCAGGAGTGCGTGGGCGTGTTGTCGAGGTACCACCAGTACTCTTTGACGTCCTCCCCATGGTTGCCCTCCGGGCCGCTCAGCCCGAACGGGCGCTCCTTGAGGACAGGGTCGACACCGTTCCACAGCGCCAAACCGACGCAGAGCCGTTGCCGCTCGTCGCACCAGGCGGTGAAGCCGTCCTCGTTCCAGCGGTAGGTCCGGGATACCGCGTGGTCGAACGGGAAGTTCGCCCACGCGTCACCGTCGGCTGAGTAGTCCTCGCGTACGCTGCCCCAGGCGCGCTCCGCGACGTAGGGACCCCACTCTCGCCACGCCGCAGCGCCAGCATCGGCCAGCGCCAACCGCTGTCGCTCGGGATCGAGCGGTTCGTCCTCCGGCGCCTCTGTCGAGCTCACCCGCCCAGTCTCGCCCATCCGGGTGAGCAGTCGGCAGCGCGACCGCGGGGCTCCTAGAGTGGAGTGCACCGCAGCACCGAACCGAGGAGACGTGACCGTGGGAGCAGCAAACATCGCCGCGAGGCTGGTAGGCCCGCTCGCGCGCAGCCACACCCCGGTCATCGCCACCAACTTCGTCCGGCAGGCGTTCGACAGGGCGGTCGACGGGCTCGGGCCGTTGAAGGGAGCCGCCGCCGCGGCCGACGCGAAGCTCGAGAAGCACGGCGGCGACCGGGCCAAGGCGATCGGCGACGTCGTCGACGCGCACGTGACGCTGGCCGGTGCGCAGGGCTTCCTCACGAACATAGGCGGGCTTCTCACCATGACGGTCACGATCCCCGCGAACGTCTCTGGGCTCGCGTTGCTGCAGGCCCACATGGTCGGCGGGATCGCACACCTGCGCGGCTACGACCTCGCGGACCCGCGGGTGCGCAACGCCGTACTCGCCTGCATGCTCGGCGGAGACAGCGTGAGGTCGCTGATCAAGGCCAAGAAGATTCCCAGCAGCCCGATGGCGATCGCCACCGCCCCGGCGTACGACCCCGACCTCGACCGTCGCATCGCGACGGAGGTGGCCGCCGAGCTCCTCGGGCGGGTCGCCGGCAAGCGGACCGCCGCGGCGCTGGGCCGCCGGGTGCCCATGGTCGGAGGTGGCGTCGGGCTCGTCTCAGACGGGTTCGCGACGTTCCAGGTGGGCCGCTATGCGGCCAAGGAGCTGAAGTCGCGCCAGTCCGCTTCGTGAGAAGTGGCGCGGTCGGCTCATCGACCTCGCCCCACCCTCCCGCGAATTGCGGGAAACTCCACCTTGCCGAGGCCGTCGGAAGGGCAACTTTCCCGCAATTCGCGGGGAGGGGGCCGAGCGGGAGGGGGGTGGAGCGCGGGGAGGGTGGCCGCGGGGACCTCGGGTCCTGCCTATGCCAGGGCGGTCACCACGCGGCTGACCGGTGGCTTGCCGAGCTGCTCCCCCATCCAGAGGCTGGTCCGGACGAGCGCATCGAGATCCACACCGGTGTCGATCCCCATCCCCTCGAGCTGCCAGACCAGATCCTCGGTGGCCAGGTTCCCGGTGGCGCTCTCGGCGTACGGGCAACCGCCGAGCCCGCCCGCCGACGAGTCGATCGTCCGCACGCCGACCTGCATCGCGGCCAGGGCGTTCGACAGCGCCTGCCCGTACGTGTCGTGGAAGTGGCCGGCCAGCTGCTCCGGGCGGAGCCCCGCCCCGATGAGCTCCGTGACCAGGCTGGCGACGTGGCCGGGCGTCGCCACCCCGATCGTGTCGCCGAGGGACAGCTCGCTGCAGCCGAGGTCGAAGAGCCTGACGCCGGCCTTCACCACCTGGGCAATCGGCACGTCGCCCTCCCACGGGTCTCCGAAGCACATCGAGAGGTAGCCCCGCACCCGCAGGCCGGCCCCTCGGGCCCGGGAGACCACCGGCTCGAACATCGCGAACTGCTCATCGAACGAACGGTGGAGGTTGCGCTGCGCGAACGTCTCCGTGGCACTGGCGAAGATGGCGATGTCGCGGACGCCTTTGTCCAGCGCCCGCGCCAAGCCTCGCTCGTTGGGGACGAGCACCGGCATCCGAACCCCGTCGCTGTCCGGTACGGCGTCCAGCAGCTCTTCGGCGTCCGCCAGCTGCGGGACCCAGCTGGGGTGCACGAAGCTGGTGATCTCGATCGTTCGGAGGCCGCAAGACACCAGCCGCCTGATGAACTCCGCCTTGACCTCGACCGGGACGACCGCGTCCTCGTTCTGCAGTCCGTCGCGCGGCCCGACCTCGTAGATCGTGACCTCGCTGGGTCCCTTCGGCATCGGGACGACTTGCGGCCGGCGCATCACGGGGTCTCCTCGGGTGTGACGAGGAACAGCCGGGCGCCCAGGTCGACCTGGTCGCCCGCCTTGACGTCGACCTCGGCCACGGTCCCATCGAACGGGGCTTTCAGAGCCAGCTCCATCTTCATCGCCTCCATGACGCCCAGCGACTCGCCTTCGATCACGCCGGTCCCCGGCGAGACATTGACCGCGAGCAGGGTCCCCGGCATCGGTGCGGTGACCGAGCCGGACGCGGTGGCCGCGGACCGGCCCGGGCCGAACGCGTCCGGGCGGGTGAAAGCGTAGGTCTGCCCCTGGTAGGCGACGAGGACGTCGTGCGGGTGCAGCAGCACCCTGCCTTCATGCACGTCCGAGTCGATCTGCAGCCTGACCATGCCGTCCACCTCTCCCAGGGCCTTGACCTCACGCAAGGAGAGCGGACCACGGACCAGACCGGCGGTGAGGTCGACGTGCAGCAGCCTGGTGTCCCCCTCCGGAGAGGTGAGCTCGATCGGTACGGCGGCCGGCTGGGCGCCGAGCCGCCAACCGTCCCCGATGCCGAACGGCTGCGCCGGCTCTCCGCCGCGCGTCGCCGCCAGCGACCACGCCGCCAGGCACCAGGCGGGCACCGGCGTCGACAGCCGGAACTCGTCGGGGTGGCTGTCGAGCCAGCCGGTGTCGATCTCGCTGTCGCGGTAGGCGTCCGATGCGACGAGCTGGCGCAGGAACCCCACGTTGCTGACCAGGCCGAGGATCGCGGTGTCGTCGAGCGCGGCGACCAGGGCCTTCCGCGCCGCCTCGCGCGTCGTCCCCGATGCGATCACCTTCCCGAGCAGCGGATCGTACGACGTACCCACGCGCTGACCGCTCTCGAGCCACGCGTCGACGCGGGCCCGCTCGGGCCAACGGACGATCTCCGCCAGACCGGCCTGCGGCAGGAAGCCGTGGTACGGGTCCTCCGCGTACACGCGGGCCTCGATCGCATGCCCGCGAGCCGTCACGTCGGCCTGGGTGAACGGCAGCGACTCGCCCTGCGCCACGGCGAACTGCAATGCGACCAGGTCCAGCCCGGTGACCATCTCCGTCACCGGGTGCTCGACCTGGAGCCGGGTGTTCATCTCGAGGAAGAACGCGTCGTCACCCGCGACGAGGAACTCGACGGTGCCCGCGTTGAGATAGCCGACCTCACGCGCCAGCGCCACCGCAGCCGACGTCACGAGGTCGCGGACGGCGGGGCTGACCACCACCGCGGGCGCCTCCTCGAGCACCTTCTGGTGGCGGCGCTGAACCGAGCAGTCGCGTTCGTAGAGGTGCAGCACGTGGCCGTGCTCGTCGGCGAGGATCTGGACCTCGATGTGGCGCCCGTGCTCGACGTATCGCTCGAACAACATCGTGTCGTCGCCGAACGCGGACGCCGCCTCCCGGCTGGCCGCGGCCACAGCCTCGGGCAGCTCCGCCGCCGTGCGTACCACGCGCATCCCCTTGCCGCCACCACCGGCAGCCGCCTTGACGAGCAACGGAAAGCCGACCTGCTCGGCAACCGCGGCCAGGTCTGCCGCAGTCGAGTCGGCAGCAGGTACGACGGGCACCCCGGCCGCCACCGCGATGTCGCGGGCCCGGTCCTTGCGGCCCATCATGTCGATCACGCCGGCCGGCGGTCCGACGAACACCAGGCCGGCGTCGGCCACCGCCTGCGCGAACGCGGCCCGTTCGGACAGGAAACCGTAGCCGGGGTGGACGGCCTCGGCGCCGGACCGCCGGGCCGCGGCCAGCAGAGCCGGGATGGACAGGTAGGAGTCCACCGCCGGCGCCGGCCCGATCCGCACGGCGACATCGGCTTCCCGCACGTGGGCGGACTCGCTGTCGGCGTCGCTGTAGACGGCGACGCTCGTCAGCCCCTGCTGCGCCGCGGCACGGATCACTCTCAGCGCGATCTCGCCACGGTTCGCCACCAGCACGGTCCCGAACCTGCTCACCATGCCCTCCGGGTTTGCCTGGCATGCCAGGCACCTCCATCGTTTGCCAGGCAGGCCTGAGTGGCAAACAGTGCGTTTGCCTGGCGTGCCAGGCAAACGCCGGCGGGGGGTGTGGGGAGAGCCTGGCATGCCAGGCAAACGCGGGCGGGGGAGGTGGGAAACGCCGATGCCAGGGACATCGCGGTCACATCCGGAAGACGCCGAAGCGTGGCTCGGGAACGGGGGCGTTCGCCGCCGCTGCGAGTCCCATGCCCAGGACGCGCCGAGTGTCCACGGGGTCGATGATGCCGTCGTCCCATAGCCGGGCCGTCGAGTAGTACGGCGACCCCTGGTGCTCGTACTGGTCGCGGATCGGCTGCTTGAACTCCTCCTCCTCGGCGGCCGACCAGGCGCCGCCGCGCGTCTCGACGCCGTCGCGACGCACGGTCGCGAGCACCGAGGCCGCCTGCTCCCCGCCCATCACGGATATCCGCGCGTTCGGCCACATCCACAGGAACCTGGGGTCGTAGGCGCGACCGCACATCCCGTAGTTCCCAGCCCCGAACGACCCGCCGATGACGACCGTGAACTTCGGTACGACGGAGCAGGCCACCGCCGTCACGAGCTTCGCGCCGTCCTTCGCGATCCCGCCAGCCTCGTACTTGCGCCCGACCATGAACCCCGTGATGTTCTGCAGGAAGACGAGCGGGATGCCGCGCTGGTTGCAGAGCTCGATGAAGTGCGCCCCCTTGAGGCTCGACTCACTGAACAGGATGCCGTTGTTGGCGAGGATGCCGACCGGGTAGCCCCAGATCCGGGCGAACCCGCACACGAGCGTCTCCCCGTAGAGCGCCTTGAACTCGTGCAGCCGTGAGGAGTCGACGACGCGGCGGATGACCTCCCGCACGTCGTAGGGCGTGCGGGTGTCGACCGGCACCACGTCGTAAAGGGTCTTGGGATCCTCGACGGGGTCGGCGGGCTCATGCTGGGCGAGGGACGGCGGGGTACGGCGCTCGAGCGTGCCCACGATGGACCGCAGGATCGCCAGCGCCTCGGAGTCGTCGGCCGCCAGATGGTCCACCACGCCGGAGACCCGGGCGTGCACGTCGCCGCCGCCGAGATCCTCGGCGGTCACCACCTCACCCGTCGCCGCCTTCACGAGCGGCGGTCCCCCGAGGAAGATGGTGCCCTCGTTGCGGACGATGACGCTCTCGTCGGACATGGCCGGCACATAGGCCCCGCCGGCCGTGCAGGAGCCCATCACCGCGGCGATCTGCGGGACTCCCTGCGCCGACAGCGTCGCCTGGTTGAAGAAGATGCGACCGAAATGGTCGCGGTCGGGGAACACCTCGTCCTGCATCGGCAGGAAGGCGCCGCCGGAGTCCACGAGATACAGGCAGGGCAGCCGGTTGGCCCGGGCAACCTCCTGCGCGCGCAGGTGTTTCTTCACAGTCATCGGGTAGTACGTGCCGCCCTTGACGGTGGCGTCGTTGGCCACCACCACGCACTCGCGCCCACTCACCCGACCGACGCCGGTCACGATGCCGGCACTCGGCACGGCGTCGTCGTACATCCCGGTGGCGGCGAGAGGTGACAGCTCGAGGAACGGGGAGCCGGGATCGAGCAGCCGGTCGACCCGGTCGCGAACCAACAGCTTTCCGCGGTCCACGTGCTTGGCCCGGGCGGCGTCTGTCCCACCAAGGCGTACGACGGCCAGCCGTTCTCGAAGCTCGTCGACGAGCTGACGGAGGGATGGGGAAGTCCCCGCGCCCTGCCAGGCGTCGACCGCGGGATCGGCGGATGGATCCGCAACCTGCCGATCAGACACGTGCCCTCCTCGGTGACGCCGACCGACTCACCCGTCACCGGCCACTACACCCGGCCCACGTCTCCACGAGAGTATCCGAAGCCGGCCACCCGGCCGGCTACAGGCGCGGGTCGACGGGCTCCGACTCCAGGGCGAGCACGCCGAAGACCGCCTCGTGTACCCGCCACAGCGGCTCGCCGCGTGCCAGCCGCTCGAGGGACTCCAGACCGAGGGCGTACTCCCGGAGAGCGAGCGAGCGCTTGTGACCCAGATTCCGGTCCCGGAGCCGCTCGAGGTTTCCGAGCTCCGTGTAGTCGGGGCCGTAGATGATCCGCAGGTACTCCTTGCCGCGCACCTTGATGCCGGGCTGGACGAGGCCACGCCTACCCCGGGTGAGGTTGCCGAGCGGCTTCACGACCATGCCCTCCCCGCCGCCACCGGTGAGGTCCTCCCACCAGCCGATCCCGGCAGCGGTGGACTCCTCAGACGACCCGTCGACGACGAGGTGCCTCGTCGGCCGGACCAGGTCCGGAGCGGCCTCGACGAGACGGGAGGCCACCGCCAGGTGCCAGCAGTGGTCGCGGTCGTGGTACGTCCGACCGCGCGTCGCCAGGACCTGGAACGGCGCGATGCTGACCCCGTCCAGACCGTGGGTCGGCCAGCAGTACCTGCGGTAGGCGGCCGTGAACGCCTCGGCGTTGGCTTCGCGGGATGCCGTACGCGAGCGCAGGTCCGCCACGTCGAGTCCCGCCGTCGCGGCCTCCCCCAGGACGGCCATGGCGACCGGTAACGACGCCCTCGCGGCGGCTCCGACCGCTGCGTACTGCTCCCGCAGCAGGCGCTCCGCCTTCAGCGACCACGGCAAGAGCTCGGAGTCGAGCACCAGCCACGTCGTATCGAGCTCGCTCCACAGACCCGCCGCCGTAACGGCGTCCCGCAGCCCGGCGAGTAGCATCTCGGTGGTCTCCGCGCGGAAGAAGGACCTTCCGGTCCTGGTGTAGACGGCACCCGACTCACCCGGCGGTGCGCCGAACTCGGCCGCCGCGACGGCATCGTCGCGACACAGCACCACGACGGCCCGCGAGCCCATGTGCTTCTCCTCGCAGACCAGGTCGACCACGCCGGCCGAGCGGTATTCGGAGAAAGCCTCGGCAGGGTGTTCCAGCATGTCGGCACGATTGGAGGTCGCCACCGGCGCCATCGTGGGGGGCAGGTACGGCAGCCAGCGGGGGTGGAGGGCGAACCTGCTCATCACCTCGAGCGCCCCGGCCGCATTCTCCTCGCGCACGGTCACCCTTCCGTGCTGGCTGGTCTCGATCCCCCGCCTGCCGAGGACGTCGGTGATCTGGAGCTCGTCGGCCGCCCGACCGGCCGCCGTCGTCTCAGCCTGCGACCCGCTGGCAGCAGCCGCCTCGGAGTCATCCCCACCGGCCGCCACCGGGAACGGCCTCGCCGGCTCGTACCAGACGCGCTCGGCTGCGACCGCGACGAGCTCCTTCTCGGGATAGCGGAGCGCGGTCAGCCGCCCGCCGAACACGCACCCCGTGTCGAGGCACATCGTGTTGTTCACCCACACCGCATCAGGGGTCGGGGTGTGCCCGTAGAGGACCATCGCCGAGCCGCGGTAGTCGTTGGCCCACGGCAGGCGGACGGGCAGCCCGAACTCGTCGGTCTCGCCGGTCGTGTCGCCGTACAGGGCGAAGCTGCGCACGCGTCCCGACGCCCGGCCCTGGTAGGCCTCCTTCAGGCCGGCGTGGGCGACGACGAGGCGGCCGTCGTCGAGCACCAGGTGCGAGACCAGGTCGTAGCAGAACTGCCGCACCTGGGACCGGAACTCGGAGGACTCCTCGCCCAGCTGGGCGAGCGTCTCCTCTAGGCCGTGCGAGACCTTGACGTCTGCGCCATCGAGCGCGCGGACCAGCTTGTTCTCGTGGTTGCCCGGGACGGCGAGGGCATGGCCGCCCGAAACCATCCCCATCACCAGGCGGAGGACGCCGGGAGAGTCGGGCCCGCGGTCGACCAGGTCGCCGACGAACACCGCAGTGCGCCCGGCCGGATGGCCGGCGTCGACCGGCCGGCCGGTGGAGTCCCGGTCGAGGTGGTAGCCGAGGTCTTCCAACAGCCGCTCGAGCTCGGCCCGGCAGCCGTGGACGTCCCCGATCACGTCGAAAGGCCCGCGACGGTCGCGGAAGTCGTTGAGCAGCTTCTCACGCACGATAACGGCCGTATCGACCTCCTCGACCGACCGGAGGACGTGTACCTTGCGGAATCCCTCACGGGCGAGGCCCCGCAGGCCCCTGCGCAGCTGGTCCCGCTGCCGCCGTATGACGTCGGCCCCGAACGAACGCTCGGCGCGGCCGGCGTTGCGCGCGATGCAAAGCTCTGCTGGCAGGTCCAGCACGATCGCCACGGGCAGCACGTCGTGCTCCCGAGCCAGCGAGACCAGGGACCGCCGGGCGTCCGGCTGCACGTTCGTGGCGTCGACAACGGTGAGCCGGCCCGCAGCCAGCCGCTTGCCGGCGATGTACTCCAGGACGTCGAACGCGTCGCTCGTCGCAGCCTGGTCGTTCTCGTCGTCTGAGACCAGCCCGCGGCAGAAGTCGCTCGAGATGACCTCGTAGCGACCGAAGTGCCTGGCGGCGAACGTCGACTTGCCTGATCCGCTGACTCCGACGA
This sequence comes from Nocardioidaceae bacterium, assembly GCA_033850885.1. Taxonomy (GTDB): domain Bacteria; phylum Actinomycetota; class Actinomycetes; order Propionibacteriales; family Nocardioidaceae; genus JAWWPG01. The sequence continues at coordinate 203,565 of JAWWPG010000037.1, read as the reverse complement.
GGGCCACCAGCGAGAGCTCGGGGATCGCGAGCGTACGCCGCTGGGGCGCCGAGTCGTCAGCGAGCGCGGAGGCGGTCATGAGGCCCTCCTCGTGGTCTCCGACCGCCGGAAGATCGCGAGCTGGGTTGGCGGTCCGACCTCGGCATCCACCTCGCCGACAGGGAGCACCTCGACGAGGTAGCCGTGGCTGGCGGCCACCCGAGACGACCAAGCGGCAAACTCGGCTCGGCTCCATTCGAAGCGATGGTCGTGGTGCCGCATCGTGCCTGCCGGCAGTCCGCCGAAGCGCACGTTGTACTCGGCGTTTGGCGTCGTGACGACGACTGCGCCCGGTCGGGCGACCTCGAAGACGCTCCGTTCGAGGCTCGGCAGCCGATCCGGGTCGACGTGCTCGACCACCTCCTGAAGCACCATCGCGTCGAGGCCGACCAGCCGCCGGTCGCCGTACACGAGCGACGACTGCAGCAGCCGAAGCCGGGCCCGCTGGCTGTCGGGCATCCGGTCGACACCGAGCCGTCGCGAGGCGACGTCAAGGGCGCGTGGGGAGACGTCGGCGCCGAGCACCTCGGTGTACGTCGTGTTCTGCAGCAGCTCGCGGAGCAGCCTTCCCTCGCCACATCCCATGTCGACGACCCGGTGCGCGTCCACCGACTCCAGGGCCTTCAGCACGGCCGTGATTCTCTCCTGTGCAAGGGCCTTCGTGGTACCCGCCGGGTCCACGGTCTCACCAGTCGAGGTGTCGGGAACCGCGTCGTCGAGGGTCTCAGGAAGTACGTCGTCGGCTTCGGCGAGCCTGCCGACGGCGGTCAGCACGAGATCGCGCTGGTTGGCGAGCGACCTGCGGACGATCAGGTCGCGTTCGGGGTGGCGAGCCAGCCAGGCCCCACCGGCGCGAACCAGCTTGTCGACCTCGTCGCCGGAGACCCAGTAGTGCTTGCCGCCGTCGAGGCAGGGCAGGAGCACTGACAGGTGAGACAGTGCCTGGTGCAGCGGAAGCGTTCCGGACAAGGTCACGTCGAAGTAGCGACTGTCGCCCCACTCGGGGAACGTGAGGTCCAGCGGTTCGACCCGCGCCGACACCTGCCAACCAAGTGGCTCGAACATCAGCCTGATCAGCTCCGAACCACCGGTGCTGGGCATCGCGGGCACCCGGATCTCGAGCGCGAGCGGTCTCTCGACCAGCTCGGGTCGAGCGTCGCACCGACCCGCCATCGCCGTACGGAAGACCCGGTTCATCGCAACGGAGAGGAGCGACGATGCCGCGTAGGGCCGGTCGTTGACGTACTGCGCAAGCGAGAAGGCCTGGCTGCCCTGGCGCCTTCCGCGAGCCAGGCCAACCGCGTCGACCTCGAGAAGCAGCGCGACCGTGCAGCGTTCTTCCGAAGCCTGCGGGTAGAACACCTGGGCGACACCCACTGACGACTCGAACCTCTGCATCCGTCCCGGATGCTTGTGCAACAGGTAACCGAGATCTGTTGCAGGAGGCGTCGTCGTCGAGATGGTCAGCAGCACGACATCCATTGTGCTGCCTGGGCTGGCGTCGCCGGTCCGCGCGGGTTGTCGACGTCGTACGTGGGTACAGCGGGGGTCATGACCAATTTCGGCTACACCCTGATGACGGAGCAGTCCGGGCCGCGCGAGCTGGTCCGGTATGCGACCGCCGCCGAGCGGGCCGGCTTCGACTTCGAGGTCTGCAGCGACCATTACTTCCCGTGGCTCGACACGATGGGGCATGCGCCGTACGCCTGGGGTGTGCTCGGCGCGGTCGCCCAGGCCACCGAACGGGTGGGGCTGATGACCTATGTCACCTGTCCCACCATGCGCTACCACCCCGCCGTCGTGGCCCAGAAGGCAGCCACGATCGGTCTGCTCTCCGGCGACCGGTTCACTCTCGGGTTGGGGTCGGGGGAGAACCTCAACGAGCACGTCGTCGGCCAGGGCTGGCCGGCCGTCGGCGTGCGGCAGGACATGCTCGAGGAGGCCATCGAGATCATCAGGCAGCTTCGCGAGGGGGACACGCTCACCTGGGAGGGGGACTACTTCCGGGTGGACGAGGCGAAGGTGTGGGACGTTCCCGACCAACCGGTGCCGATCGCGGTAGCGGTCTCCGGGAGCGTCTCCGTGAAGCGGTTCGCCACCTTGGCCGACCACCTGGTCGCTGTCGAACCCACGCCCTCGCTGGTGGCGGGCTGGGACGAGGCGCGCAGTGGTGACGGCTTGCCTGCTTCGCGGAAGATCGGCCAGCTCCCGATCTGCTGGGGGCCGGACAAGTCGGCGGCCGTCACCCGTGCTCACGAGCTGTTCCGCTGGTTCGGTGGCGGATGGCACGTGAACTCCGACCTGCCGACGGACAAGGGCTTCGCGGCGGCCTCGCAGTTCGTGCGTGAGGATGACGTGGCGGAGTCCATCGCATGCGGGCCGGATCTCGACGAGCTGGCGCAGTCCGTGGCGCCGTACTGGGAGGCCGGTTTCACCGATGTGGCCCTCGTGCAGATCGGGGACGAGAGCCAACAGGAGTTCCTCGACAAGGTGGCCGGCCCACTTCTCGAGAAGCTCCGCAACCTCGCCCCCTCCACCTGAAGAGGGCCGGTTAGCCACTGCAGGTCGCGGAGGGCGGCCCGTTGGCCGCCTTGCTGTGCGCGAGGGGGGAGTTGAACCCCCACGCCCTTTCGGGCACACGGACCTGAACCGTGCGCGTCTGCCTATTCCGCCACCCGCGCGCTGTGCCGCCACCGGCGACAGAAAAGGGTAACACGCAGGCGCGAGCCTCTCGGGGCTGCCGAAGGCTGACCTGATCCGTTGAGGGCCGCGGCAGCGACCCGGGCGGACCATCGTCACGTCCGGTGGCGGCACCAGGGCGACGTCAAGCCGCCGGGCCTCAGGTCGTGCCGCACGTGGTTTCACCGGCGGTTGCCGATAGCATCGAGCCCAGGGCGCCGAGCCGGGCTATGCGCTGCGCCGACAGTGGCTGCCTCGAGCGCCAACAGGGCGCCCGCCCCACCATCGCGAGGAAGGCACCAGGTGAGCGCGCTGCACCGCTTCGAGCAACGCCTCGAGGCTCTGGTGACCGGCGCCTTCGCTCGCGCTTTCCGCAGCGCGGTCCAGCCGATGGAGATCGCGGCCGCCCTGCAGCGCGAAGTGGACAACTCCGCGCAGATCCTCAGCCGGGAGAAGCGCCTCGCGCCCAACAACTTCTACATCGACCTGTCGCCGACCGACTTCGACCGGCTTTCGGCATACGGCGAGACGTTGAGTGGTGAGCTGGCCCAGATGCTGCACGAGCACGCCGACGAGCAGCGCTACCTCTTTGCCGGCGCGGTTCAGCTCAGGTTCCAGCGCAGCGAAGACCTCACCACCGGCCGGTTCCGCGTGCGCAGTACCGCGGCCGCCGACGTCACGCCGGTCCCGGGCCAGTCGATGAGCGACACGGCGGTACGGCGTGCGCCCGTGACCCTCGACCTCAACGGTGTCCGGCACCCGCTCGAGCCACCCGGGCTGGTGATCGGCCGTGGGAGCCAGGCGGACCTGCGGGTCGATGACCCCGGTGTGTCGCGCCGCCATGCCGAGTTCCGTGTGCAGCAGGGCCCGCAGGGCACCATGGTGAGCGTCGTCGACCTCGGCTCGACCAACGGCACGCTGGTCGACGGGAAGCGGGTCCAGCACGCCATCCTCGGCGAGGGCTCGAAGATCGTCCTGGGCAACACGACGATCCAGGTGCACCTTGCCGAACCCGCGATGCCTGATGCAGAAGGGCCGGCGGCCGAGCCGAGGGGCTGGTGAGGCATGTCTGAGCTCACCCTCACGCTGATCAAGCTGGGCTTCCTCGGGCTGCTCTGGCTGTTCGTGCTGTCGGCGGTATCCGTGATCCGGTCTGACATGTTCGGGGAGCGGGTCGACCCGGCGCGGCTGAGTGGCCAGGGCCGGCAGGCCAAGAGCGGAAAATCGGGCAAGCCCCTCAGGCAGCCGAAGCGGCGCCGCGGCGCGCCGACCCAGCTCGTCATCACCGAGGGCAGCAACGTTGGCGTGACCGTTCCGCTCGAGGACCTCCCGATCCTGCTCGGCCGCGGTGCCGATGCCACCGTCCGCCTCGACGACGACTACGTCTCCACCCGGCACGCTCGTTTCGTGCCCAGCGGGGAGGACTGGTACGTCGAGGACCTCGGCTCCACCAACGGCACCTATATCGGCAGCCAGCGCATCACCACCCCGATGGTCGTGACGGTCGGGGTCCAGGTGCGGATGGGCAAGACGATCGCAGAGCTGAAGAGGTGACCGTGGCGCTGTCGCTGCGGTTCGGCGCCGTGTCCGACATCGGTCGGATCCGCAAGAAGAACGACGACTCCGGCTATGCGGGCCCGCACCTCATCGTGGTGGCCGACGGCATGGGGGGCGCGCCGGCCGGTGACCTGGCGTCGGCGGTCGCGATCCAGACGATCAAGCGGCTCGACGTCGCCCCCCCGGACGACCTGCTGCAGGCGCTGGCGGGCACCATCTTGATCGCGAACGAGCGGCTGGCGGAGATCGTCGAGGACGATCCCACCGTCGACGGCATGGGCACCACGGTCACCGCCGCTCTCTTCGACGGTGCCCAGATCGGCGTCGCGCACCTCGGTGACTCCCGCGGCTACCTGTGGCGCGCCGGGCAGCTGATGCGGATCACCCGTGACCACAGCTGGGTGCAGAGCCTCATCGACGAGGGCCGGATCTCCGATGAGGAGGCGAAGGTCCACTCTCACCGCTCGCTGCTGCTCAAGGTCCTCGACGGCCGGCACGACAACGAGCCCGACCTGTCCTGCTACGACGTGCAGGCCGGTGACCGCATCCTCATCTGCAGCGACGGCCTGACCGGGTTCGTCCCCGACGACCGCATCGAGCGGGTGCTGGCGGTCGGCACGGCACAGGACGCCGCCACCGAGCTGACGACGCTGGCCCTGGAGTCGGGCAGCACCGACAACGTCACCGTGCTGGTCGGGGACGTCGTCGACGAACCGGCCGACGAGGCAGCCGAGCCGCTCGTCGTCGGTGCCGCCGGAGACCGGCATCGCGGACCCCTCACGCGACTGCGCACGTGGGCTCACCGGGACGAGCCGGAGCCCGGCGAGATGCTGATGGCCGACCCGTCGGTCGACCCCGAGCAGCTGCGCTACGCGCCGCGAGCGCCGCGGCGGTTGCTGTGGCTGCGCCGGCTCGGCCTGCTCGGCTTGGCTCTCATCGTGATCTGCGGCGGGTTGGCCGCTGCCTACCAATGGAGCCAAACCCAGTACTTCGTGGCCGCCGACGGCAAGAACGTGGCCATCTACCAGGGCGTGAACGCGCAGCTGCCCGGGATTCGGCTCAACCACGTGTACGCCGACCAGCAGCTCCGGCTCTCGCAGCTGCCCGGCTTTCGACGTAGCCAGGTGCTGGGCGGGATGTCCGCGGACAGCCTCGGCAAGGCGGAGGGCATCGTGGCGCAGCTACTTGGGTTCGCCAAGATCTGCCAGCCACCGCCGGCCAACCCGCCCGCCACCCTTCCGCCGCCCCCGACGAAGCCGACATCGTCGCCTCCGACCACCACGCGTCCGGGCGGCTCCGGCGCCACGATCGCCCCGCCGAGCAGCCTGCTGCCACCCGGGAGCCAGTCCCCCGACACGCCGCGTGAGTGCGCTGGGTCCACGCCGGGCAAGGGAACGCCGCGATGAGCCCCACGCGTACCGGTCCGAGCAGGCTCGTCGAGGCCATCGTCCCGAAGAAGCGGCGGGGGGTCGAGCTCGCCCTCCTCGTGATGGCGCTCTGCATCGGCGTGGGGAGTTACGCACTGGTCGGCCTGGGTACGGCGGACAAGGTGCCCACCGACATCCTCGAGTACGGCGGCGGCCTCGTGGTGCTCGCGCTGGCCTGCCACCTCGTCGTCCGCTTCCGCGCGCCTTACGCCGACCCCGTCATCCTGCCCTGCGTCGTCGCGCTCAACGGGATCGGACTGGCCATGATCCACCGCATCGACGTCGCCAGGCTCGCCCAGGACCCCGGTTCGCACCCCTACGCCAGCCAGCAGCTGATCTGGACGACGCTGTCGGTCGTCGGGTTCGTCGCCACCATGATCGTCGTGCGTGACCACCGCGTCCTGCAGGCCTTCACCTACACGGCGGGTTTCGCGGGCATCGCGTTGCTGCTGCTCCCCCTGGTGCCCGGGCTGGGGGTCAACATCAACGGTGCCCGGATCTGGATCAGGTTCGGCGGGTTGTCGTTCCAGCCCGGGGAGGTGGCGAAGCTGTGCCTCGCGATCTTCTTCGCGGGCTATCTCGTCGTGAAGCGAGATGCGCTCGCGCTCGCGGGTCGGCGATTCCTCGGCATCGACCTGCCACGCGGGCGCGACCTCGGCCCGATCGTGCTGATGTGGGTGATCAGCCTCGGGATCCTGGTCTTCGAGGACGACCTCGGGTCCTCGCTGCTGTTCTTCGGGCTCTTCGTCATGCTGCTCTACGTCGCAACCGAGCGGCCGAGCTGGATCTTCGTCGGCGGCGGTCTGTTCGCGGCGGGCGCCTACGCCAGCTACCTGACGTTCTCGCACGTGCAGACCCGGGTCGAGGGCTGGCTGCACCCGTTCTCCAACCCGGACGCCTACTACCAGATCGTGCAGGGCCAGTACGGCATGGCGTGGGGTGGCATCCTCGGCCGTGGCTGGGGCCAGGGCAGCCCCCAGCTGACCCCGCTGGCCTGGAGCGACTTCATCGGGACCTCGCTCGCCGAAGAGCTCGGCCTGACCGGGCTGATGGCGATCATCGTGATCTACGCGCTGATCGTCGAACGCGGGTTGCGTACGGCGCTGATCTGCCGGGACCCCTTCGGGAAGCTGCTCGCCGTCGGGCTGTCGATGGCGTTCGCGCTCCAGGTCTTCGTGGTGATCGGCGGAGTCACGAAGCTGATCCCCCTGACCGGCCTGACCACGCCGTTCCTCTCGTACGGCGGCTCCGCCCTGATTGCGAACTGGGCGATGGTGGCGCTCGTGTTACGGGTCAGCAACCACGCCCGGCAGCCCGTGCCCGACCTCGTCGTACCGACGGCCGATGACGACACCCAGGTGGTGCACCTGCGATGAACAAGCCGATCCGCACCCTGGCGGTGTTCTCTCTCGTCCTGTTCGGACTGCTGCTGCTCAACGCGAACTATGTGCAGGTCTTCCGGGCCGGCAGCCTCGACGCGATGGCGGGGAACAAGCGCGCCCGCGACGCCGAGTGCGCCCGCCAGCGCGGCCCGATCCTCGTCGGCGGAACGGCCGTCGCGCGAAGCCTGCCGTCTCATGACCGCCTCAAGTACCAGCGTCGCTATCGGCAGCCGCTGCTCTACGCCCCCGTGACCGGCTACTTCTCCTGCTACTTCGGGACCCGGGCCGTCGAGAGCTCGGAGAACTCGATCCTGTCCGGCAGCGACAGCAGGCTGTTCGTCAACCGGCTGCTCGACCTCGTCAGCAACAACCAGCCGGTGGGCGGAAGCGTCCTGACCACGATCAATGCCGCCGCCCAAGCGGCTGCCTACAACGGGTTGAAGAGCCTGCCCGGGCAGACCCGTGGCGCGGTGGTTGCGCTGGACCCGAGGACGGGGGCCATCCTTGCAGACGTCTCGGTGCCGTCGTACAACCCGAACCAGATCGCCACCCACGACTTCACCAAGGCCGAGGCGGTATGGAAGAAGCTGAACGCGGCAGACGCGGCAGACTTCATCAGCAGGTCGACGCAGTCGATCTATCCCCCCGGGTCGACGTTCAAGATGGTCACCGCGGCGACGGCGCTTTCCAACGGCTACACCCCGTCATCGATGGTGCGAGGAGGAACCGACCTGCCGCTGCCGCAGACCACGCACGTGATCCACAACGAGAACGGCTCGGACTGCGGAGGCAGCCAGATCACGCTCACGCAGGCCCTCGTCGTCTCGTGCAACGTCTCGTTCGGCGACCTGGGGCTGAAGCTCGGCGCGGACAAGCTCAGGCAACAGGCCGAGAGGTTCGGCTTCAACGAGAACTACCTCACCCAGCTGCCGTTCAACGCCAGCAAGTTCCCGAGCAGCGTCGACGAGCCCGAGACCGCGCTCTCGGCGATCGGCCAGTTCGACGTGGCCGCCTCCCCGCTGCAGATGGCGATGGTGGCGGCGGGAATCGCCAACGGCGGGGCGGTGATGACGCCGTACGTCGTCGCGGAGGTGCGCTCGCCCGACCTCGACGTGCTCGACAAGGCCCAGCCGCAGGTGCTGCACCAGGCCATCTCGGGGTCCGTCGCCGACGAGCTGACGCAGATGATGGTCCAGGTCGTCAACGACCCGGCAGGAACCGGCCAGGCGGCGCAGATCCCGGGCGTCACCGTGGCGGGCAAGACGGGCACGGCCAACTCCTCGGCATCGAGGTCGCCGTACGCCTGGATGGTCACCTTCGCGCCAGCGAACGACCCGCAGGTAGCCGTAGCCGTCGTCATCGAGCGGACGGGGGTGGGCCGGGCGGACATCACCGGCGGCGGGCTGGGCGGACCGATTGCCCGTAACGTGATGGAAGCCGTGCTGCAGCGATGAGGACATCCACCTCCGGAAGGGCCGAACGACGATGAGCACAACGCCCCCGACTCACGGGGACCGGTCGGGTACCGCCGGGCGCACCACGCTCGGCGCCGGCCGGTACGTGATCGGTGGACTCCTCGGTCGCGGCGGGATGGCAGACGTGCACTCGGCGCAGGATGTGCGTCTGGGCCGCACCGTCGCCATCAAGCGGCTGCGCGTCGACCTGGCGGACGACCCGACGTTCCAGGCTCGCTTCCGACGTGAGGCGCAGTCCGCCGCCTCGCTCAACCATCCGTCGATCGTCGCCGTCTTCGACACGGGAGAGGAGCCGGACCCCAGCGGCTCCGGCGTGATGCTTCCCTACATCGTGATGGAGCTCGTCGAGGGAAGGACCCTTCGCGACATCCTGCGCGAGGGGCGCAAGATCCTGCCCGAGCGCGCGCTCGAGATCACCGCCGCGGTGCTCAGCGCCCTCGACTACAGCCATCGCGCCGGCATCATCCACCGCGACATCAAGCCCGCCAACGTGATGCTCACCCCGACGGGCGAGATCAAGGTGATGGACTTCGGGATCGCGCGGGCCATCGCCGACGCGTCCGCCACGATGACACAGACCGCCGCCGTCGTCGGCACGGCCCAGTATCTCTCACCCGAGCAGGCACGTGGAGAGCAGGTCGACGCCCGCAGCGACCTCTACTCCACGGGGTGCCTGCTCTTCGAGCTGCTCACCGGACGGACCCCGTTCATCGGCGACTCCCCCGTGTCGGTCGCCTACCAGCACGTCCGCGAGGAGGCGCCACCCCCGTCGGCGTTCGAGGCCTCCGTCTCGCCCGAGATCGACGCGATCACGCTGAAGGCTCTCACCAAGCGAGTCGACGACCGCTACCAGAGCGCGTCGGAGATGCGCGCGGACATCGAGCGGGCGCTCAGCGGCCAGCCGGTGCTCGCCCCGGCGGTGGCGGCCGCCGGAGCCCTCGAGACGCAGCCGTACTTCCTGGCCGGCTCGGGGAACGGGAGCACTTCCACCACGGCGGTGTCTCCGCGGGGGGCGTCGTCCTACGAGACAGAGTCGAGACCTCCGTCAAGGACCGGGATCTGGGTGCTGGTAGGAGTGCTCGCCCTGCTGGTCGTGGCAGCGGCGGCGTTGCTGCTGTCCCAGCTCGGCGGCGGGGGGACCGTCAAGCAGGTCGACGTACCGAACGTCATCGGACAGACCGTGCCCCAAGCCACGGCCACCCTGGACCGGGCGGGACTGCACCTCGGCACCCAGACCCGGGTCTTCAGCGCGACCGTTCCCCGAGGCCACATCATGTCCCAGGACCCCACTCGGCTGGCTCGCGCGGACCAGGGGTCGGCCGTCAACGTCAAGGTGTCGGCGGGGGCGAAGTCGCACCCGGTCCCGAACCTCACGAACTCGTTCCTCAAGTCAGCGGAGGCGAAGCTCAGGACGCTGGGGTTCAACCCGAGACCGGAGAAGGTGACCGACAGCACACTTCGCTCCGGTCGGGTGATCAGGACGGATCCGCCGGCGGGAACGGTCCAGCCGGTCGGGACGGTCGTCCGGGTCTTCTACTCCGGTGGTTACATCAGGGTCCCCAACGTGATCGGTAAGTCCAAGGCAGCGGCCACCGCCGCGCTCAAGCGGGCTCACTTCCAGCCGATACCGTCGTCAGAGGTCTCCGACCAGCCCGCCGGCACGGTCATCGCCCAGGATCCACCCCCGCTCACGGCGAGACCCTTCGGCTCGGTCGTGGTCATCACCTTGTCGCTGGGGCCGACGACGCCGACCAGCCCGCCGACCACTCCGCCCACCACTCCGCCAACCACCCCGCCAACCACCCCTCCCACGACCCCGCCGACCACGACGACTCCGACCTCGCCGACGACGCCCACCACCACGCAGACGACGAAGCCGCATGGCAGAGGCGTCGCGGGCCGGTTTGCCCGGCTCGGATCACCCCAAGTGTCGGCTGGATGGCCCGAAGTCCTGTCCGACTGGCTTCAGGGAGTGACCGGCTGGGCGTACTGGAGCACCACCGGACCGGTGTAGCCCGGCACCTGGAGACCGTTGCTCTGCCGCACCGACCAGCCGAGGTTGTACGGCGGCTGCACATAGTCGCGGTAGTTGTGCACCTCGGGAGAGCTCATCAGCGCCCGGTACATCGTCGAGGCGTTCCCCACCGCGACGATCCGGTACGGCGGGGAGTACGGGACGCCTTGCAGGACCACCGTGTTGCCGACGCACTTGATGCCTGTCGTAGAGATGATCCGGTGACCCTGCAGGCTGATCCCTTCGGCGCCACCTGACCACAAGGCGTTGGCCACGGCCTGGATGTCCTGCTGGTGGACGAGGAGCAGGTTCGGGTCGGTGTTCGGCGGCGTCGGCTCGCCGTGCGGGGCGTCGTTGAGGATGACCTCGAGCCCCGGGCCGGTGAGGCCCTGCAGCCCGGCGGGAGCGCCGAGCCGGTCGAGCCGGCTCTGCAGCGCGTTGATCTGGCCATCGTGCACGCTCTCGCCGAGCGCGTCGACCTGGTCCTGCAGCGCCTTGGTCTGCTGCTGTTGGGCCTCCACCTTGGCGCGCTCCGTGCTCACGATCTCGATCAGGCTGTCGTTGCGCCCACCGCGCAGGTCGGTGCCCCGCGCGTTGACCGCGCTCGTGACTGCGAGCAGGCCCGCACATCCGAACGCCACCGGGGCCGCCAACCGCCAGCCCCACGACGTGCTGGTCCGGGCCGGCCAGAGCAGGCGACGCCACCAGGTCCGCGCCTGGTGCTGCCCTTTGACGCTCATCTGCCCGCTTGCCTTCCGTCGTGCCGCCCACCGCCGTGGGAGGTTTGGCGATGGTGCCACTGTACGGCGAGGCGGATAGGCTGGGGCGATCGCAGCATCAGGACAGGAGTCGCCGTGCCGGAATCACGCCAACGCAAGAAACCTGACTTCGTCCCGCCCACCGGCTCGAAGAAGGCCGCCCGGATCGCCGCCCGGCGCTGGGTGGCGCCGACCATGGTGTTCTGCTGGCTCTTCGGCCTCGCTTGGATCGTCGTCTACTACATCGATCCGAACCTGACCTACATGAGCCAGCTCGGCAACTGGAACCTGGCCATCGGCATGGTGTTCATTGCCGCGGGATTCGTGCTGTCCACCCGGTGGGAGTAGCGCCGCCTCCCCCGGCGGTCCCGCACACAGACGCGGGCCGGGCCGTTCCCTACTTACACGGATGTAGTTCTCCACAGCAGTTATCCCCAGTGTGGACAAACGGGGAGGCGGCCCGGTCAGGCGGTGAGGGCCGCCGTCCGCAGGGCCACCGCCACCACGCAGACCACCACGAACAGCGACAGCACACCGAGATGGATGAGGGTGCGTCGCTGTCTCGGCGCGTACGCGTAGGCGGCGCCAATCGCGAGGCCGGACAGGAGCCCGCCGATGTGGGCCTGCCAGGCGATGTTCGGCACCGCGAACGAGATGAACAGGTTGATCACCAGCAGGACGACGAGCTGCGTCACGTCCCGATGCTGCCTGAGGAGTACGACGAAGGCCGCGCCGAAGAGTCCGAAGATGGAACCTGACGCGCCGAGCGCGGCGCCGGACGGGTTCGCGACCAGGTAGATCGCCACCGACCCCACCAGGCCGGTCACCAGGTAGAGCGCTAGGAACCGCCACCGGCCCAGCTCGTGCTCGAGGAACGGCCCGAAGATCCACAGCGCGAACATGTTGAAGCCGATGTGCAGGATCTCGACGTGGGTGAACGTCGCCGTGATGAGCTGCCAGTAAGCGCCCTGCGCGACTCCCTCGTACGCGCTGGAGTACTGGGCACTGGACGGCAGCTCGATGAGCTTCCTGCCGATGTCTCCGTTGATCCCGTTGGTCGCGTTGACGAGCAGGAAGACCGCGACGTTGACGGCGATCAGCGCGATCGTCACCACGGGTTGCTGGGAGCCGACTCGGCCGCCGAAGGACGTTCGCACCGTCCGGGCCTGGGAGTGTCCCTGGCGCACGCACTCGGGACACTGGAACCCGACGGACGCGGTGTTCATACAGTCAGGGCAGATCGGTCGCCCGCATCGCTGGCAGGACACGTAGGTCTCGCGGTCGCCGTGGCGGTAGCAGTGGGGCGTCGTGCCCGTGCCCGGCGGCTGCGACGAGGTGCTCATGTCATGCCCTGCAGGTTCAGCGCCGCTCGACCTCGACGCCGGAGATCACAACCGGATCCACCGGCCGGTCACCGCGGCTGGTGCGGGCCTTGGCGATCGCGTCGACAACGTCCCGGCTCTGCTGGTCGGCGACCTCGCCGAAGATCGTGTGCTTGTTGTTGAGGTGAGGTGTCGGCCCGACCGTGATGAAGAACTGCGAGCCGTTGGTGTTGGGCCCGGAGTTCGCCATCGCCAGCAGGTAGGGACGGTTGAACGTCAGGTCGGGGTGGAACTCGTCCTTGAAGGAGTAGCCCGGTCCGCCTCGCCCGTCGCCGCGCGGGCAGCCGCCCTGGATCATGAAGCCGGGGATCACCCGGTGGAAGGTGAGCCCGTCGTAGAACGGCTGCTTCGTCTTGGCACCGGAGGTCGGGTCGGTCCACTCCTTCTTCCCCTCCGCCAGCTCCACGAAGTTCTGGACGGTCTTGGGAGCTTGGTCGGGGAAGAGCTTGATCACCACGTCACCGTGGTTCGTCTGGAGCGTGGCATGGAGGTCTTCGGCCACCGGTTCACCTTTTCGTCGGGGGGTTGGTACGTCGTACCCGGGCTGGATCGCCGCCCGGTCGGGACGTGAGCCTATCCTTGCACGCCACTCAACCCGGTTGGCGGTGGTCAGCCCACGCATCGACCGGGCAGGAATGATCGGGCCGCGGCCGGGTACTCTACAGCGCAGACGACCTGGCCTGAGAGGCCGGCTGACGAGCCTCAGGAGGACGAAAATGGTGGGAATGTCCAAGACCAGACGGCGGTTCGGGTCTGCCGGGACTGACGTGAAGGACCGCGTCGGCCCTGTGGCCGGATCCGCCCGGGACTCGTTAGGAACTGCCGTCGACGGCACCCGCAGCAGGCTCGCGCCGGCGTACGAGGATGCCCGCAGCAGGCTCGCACCGGCGATGGACGACGCCCGGGCGCGGTTCAGTCCGGTCATTGGCGAGGTTCGCGGGCGCATCGCACCCGCGCTCGACGATGCCCGGTCACGCGTCGTCCCGGCGCTCGACGACGCCCGGGGGCGGCTGACGCCGGCGCTCGAGGAGACCCGTGACCGGATCGGCCCGGCACTCGAGGACGCTCGTCACAAGCTCGTCCCCGTCGCCCAGCAGGCCGTCTCCAGTGGAAAGCGACAGGGCCGGAAGGCGGCCGTCCGGCTCGGGCTCGCCGAGGAGCCGAAGAAGCGCCACAAGCTCCGGAAGCTGCTCCTGCTGCTCGGGATCGGCGGGGCCGGATTCTTTGCCTACAAGAAGCTCTTCGGGACGCAGGACTCGTGGACGGACGCCGGCACTACGTCGGCGTCGGCGAGCTCCGCCGGTCAGGTTCCCGGATCGGCGCCCCGGCACGAGCAGTCCGGTGAGCATGCCCCGTCGGCTCCGACTGCGCCGCTCGCCTCCGAGGAGACCGTGGAGTCACCCCAGCCGACCACCCCGGACCACCCACTCGAAAAGGAGCGGATCGACTCGTCGACCCCGCCTGAGTGAACCAGCGTGAGTGACCAGCATGAGTGACCAGCCCGTGGTCTCCGTGCGAGGCGAAGCCACCATCGAAGTCGACCCTGAGCTTGCGGTGCTGACCATCTCCGTCGAGTCACAGGATATCGACCGAGATACGACGGTCGACCTGCTGAGCAAGCGGGCCCGGGCGGTCACCGATGTCGTCGCTCGGTTCAAGTCGGGGATCGAACGGTCGGAGACCTCCCGACTCCAGGTCTATCCCGAGTTCGAGAACAAGAAGAAGGGGGAGTCGGTACGGCGCTATGTGGGGCGGGCCACGACCCACCTCACCATGCACGACTTCGCCCTGCTCTCGGATCTCATCGTGGCCCTGGCCGCGATCGAGATGGTCTCGATCGACGGGCCTTGGTGGCGGTTGCGACCCGACAGCGAGGTGTACCGGATGGCCCGCCTCGCCGCCGCGGAGGACGCCCTGGTGCGCGCCCGCGACTATGCCGGGGCGTTCGGCGCGGAGATCGCCACTCTGGTCGAGATCGCCGACCAGGGCATGTCCACGCGGTACGACCGGCCACTGGCGGCATCGGCCCGGTTCGCCGCGTCATCCAGCTGGGAGGGCCAGGGCGACGAGCGAAGGTTCGACCTCGAGCCGCAGCGGCAGGAGGTCGTGGGGAACATCGAGGCGCGGTTCCAGCTCACGCGGGCGACCCTGTCGCCGACTCTCCGACCCGATTCTCCGTAGCCCGGGTGTGGGTCCGGGCGTCAGGAGGATGACGCGACGGTACCCCAGCCGTGCCAGAAGTCGATCTCGATCAGCGCACTCACCCTCGGCCGAGACCGGTTGTGGTAAGGGTCTCCGCCGTAGTGCTTCGAGAGCCTGTCGATGTCGCTCAGGTCTGTGTCCTCGCGCCACTGCGTGATGTGACCCTGGACAGTCACATGGGTGTACCACTCGTCTTCCTTCAGCGCCGTGAGGGACACTCGGGCCTCGTTCCGCATGTACTCGTTGCGCTTGCGGCCGCCGTCCATGTTGACGAGCACTCTCCCGTCCTCCTCGACGAGATACCAGGTGGCCACCGAGACCGGCTGGCCGTCCGGACGTACGACGGCGATGACGGCGGGGTTGGGCTGCACGAGCAGGGCCTGGGCCTGGTCGGAGAGAGGCGGCTTGGGCATGGAGTGGCTCCTTGTCTCGGTTTCGTTGATTCGTTGTCTCGCAGCCAGACCGTCAAGAGGGGGAGGCAGCAGCGGCGACGAGCTCCGGATGTTCGGCCCGGACCCGCTTGGTGGCGTTGTGCTCACCGACGAAGCTGAGGAACGGGATCGTGCCGAGCAGCAGCGTGATCGCGGCGAACCACAACGGGAACCGGGCCCGGCGGGAGAGGTCGGCGGCCAGCACGAGGAAGATCATGTAGAGGAAGCCGTGCATGATTCCGACGACCTCGGTGAGGTCGGCACCAAAGGTCTGCAGCGGGGAGCCGGCCGTCAAGAGGTGCTTGAGGGGGACCCCGATGCAGATCAACACGATCAAGAAGACACCGATGATGTTCGCCATCACGCGGTAGCGCAGCAGGGCTCCACTCACAACTCTCGACGCTACCCCAGCGAGGACATCGAGTCGGAGCCGGCGTCGGTAGCGGGCACTCGACGGTGCTCCTGAGCCTCCAGGTCACCCGTCATCCGCCACCACATGAAGGCGACGAAACCCGCGAAGACCCACCACTGGCAGGCATAGAGCAAGTTGCGGAGCCCCGCCCAGCGTGAGGGGTCGGGCAGCGGGGGGACCACTGGGGCGAGCGTCGGCGCCTGCCGGGGAGTGCTGACCTGCTGTACGACGTAGCCGGAGTAGAGATCCGGAGTGACGGCGCCGACCAGACTGGAGACGGACAGCCCGTTCGCCACCCGTTGCGAGTTCGGCGGCCCACCGACGCCGGACGGCTCGAGGATCCCCCGGACGGTCACCTGCCCGCGCGGGGGCACGGCGCCCACCGTGTCCCGCGACCCACGCACGACCAGCACGGCCGAGCCGTTCACCGTGACCAGAGGGGTCACCACGGCATAGCGGTGCGACGCGCCGGCCAGATGGCGCACGTAGAGCTGCTCGCCGGCGAGGTAGGTCCCGCTGACGGTGACCGGCCGACTCACCCCGTCGGCGGGGAATGCGGCGTCGCGGCCGAGCAGTCGACCGAGAGGGACCGGGGGTTGGCGCAGCGCCGCCAGCGCCTGGGCGTGCTGGTGGTCGTCGTACACGCTGAACTGCCAGCGGCCGAGCCACCCCATCACCCCCATCAGCACGAGGCCGAGGAGCGCGAGCCCGAGAGCCCGGGGGTTCACGAACCGGTGCACGAGACTCCCCAGGTCGTACGACGGTGGCTTGTCGCCACCGCAGGCCGGGACCCCATCCCGCAAGTCTGCCAGGCATCCTGCAAACACGGCCGAAAGTGGTAAGGACCGCTCGGGTTGGGCCTGCCCTACGGAGCCCGCCAGTGCGTTCCTTACCACTCCCGTGGTTGAGGGTCAGGACGACTTGGGGGTCAGGACGACATGGGGCTAGTTCGTCGAGGGTCTCACGCCGCCTGGGATCTCGCCGCCTGCCGGATCGCTCGCCTAGGTGTACAGGCAGAACGGGTGTCCTGCTGGATCCAGCATCACGCGGACATCATCCTGCGGCTGGTACTCCGTCTGCTCCGCGCCCAGCGCGAGGGCGTGCTCGACGGCGGCGTCGAGGTCACTGACCTCGAAGTCGAGATGCATCATCATCTGCTGCCTGCCCTCGGCGTTCGGCCAGCTCGGGCGCACGTAGTCGGGTGCGGTCTGGATCGCGAGGTACGCGACACCGCTCGACGGAGCTAGGTTGCAGTCGGTCGCGGACTCCTTGGCGATCTGCCAGCCGAGGAGGTCGCGGTAGAAGTGCGCCAGCGCCGGGGCGTCTGGCGCGTCCAGGACGACGCCCCACCAGTCCGACCTGGACCAGCGGTCGACCGAGTCGTCACTCTCATGGCGTCCACGCATGGCTCATCCTGGCACGTCCGCGCCGACGTACCGGCCCCACAGCTGCCTGGGTGCGGCCTTGCGGTTGCGGACCAGGCGATCTGCAACGAGCCTGTACGGGTCAGCTGGGCCCCCGGTTCTCGACATCGCCGCAGGAGTGAGACATGAAGGTGACGGACCGGTGGTTCTCCGACCGGATGCAACGACCCATCAGCCTCGCCCGCTGGGGTCACTACGGGACCCCGGTCCTGGCCTTCCCCACCGCAGGTGGGGACTCCGAGGAGATCGAGCGAAACCACCTCGTGAGCGCGTGCGGTGACCTCATCGAGAGTGGGCGGGTCAAGCTCTACTCCTGCGACAGCGTGGCCGGCCAGGCGATGGTCGCACGGGACGGCTCACCGGCATACCGGATGTGGCTGTTCAACAGGTTCCACGACTGCGTGATCAACGAGGTGGTCCCCGCGATCCACGCCGACCTCGGCGGTGAACGCCCCCCGATCGTGGCGACCGGAGCGTCGATCGGAGCGTTCAACGCGCTGGCCGTGCTCTGCCGCTACCCGCACGCCTTCGGTGCGGCCGTGGGGATGAGCGGCACCTACGGCATCGACCGCTTCTTCGAAGGTGAGTTCACCGAGGACCTCTACTTCTCGTCGCCGATCCACTTCCTCCCTGACCTGAGCGGATCGCAGCTGGAGACCCTGCGCAGCCGTCTCGCGATCCTCGCCTCTGGAGAAGGGGCCTGGGAGAACGTCGGCGAGTCGTGGCGTGCCGCGGACGTCCTCGGCAGAAAGGGTGTCCCCAACCGCGTGGACTCGTGGGGGCCGGAGTGGGACCACGAGTGGCCCACCTGGCTTGCGATGCTCCCGCAGTACCTCAACGAGCTCTGCTGAGCGCGGCCAACAGGTCGCCGTACTCCTCCCGGGGCAGTCCGGCCAGATCAGGAAACGCGGCCAAGCCGGGTGAGCAGCAGCACCTCGGCCAGGCAGGCGCGCTCGAAGTCGGCGAGGTGGAGGCTCTCGTTGGCCCCATGCGCCCTGGTGTCCGGATCCTCCACGCCGGTGATGAGGATCTCGGCGTCGGGGAAAGCGGCGGCGAAGCTCGAGATGAAGTCGATCGACCCGCCCACCCCGACCTCCACCGGCGCCAGCCCCCACGCCTGCGTGAACGCGGCCCGCGCCGCCTGGTACGCCGGCCCGGACGTGGATGCCGCGAACGGCTGCACCGCCTTGCCGGCCGTGACCGTGACGGTCGCTCCCCACGGGGCGTTCGACTCGAGATGGGACACCAGCGCGCCCGTGGCGGCGACCGCGTCGCTGCCGGGCGCGACCCGGAGCGTGATCCTTGCGCGCGCACTCGGGACCAGGTTCATCGCAGCGGCGTCGACGGCGGGGGCGTCGATGCCGATCACGCTGATCGCCGGGGCGGCCCACAGTCGTGACGTGAGCGTCCCCGTACCGAGCAGACTGACTCCGTCCAGCAGCCCCGCATCGGCGCGGAACTGCTCCTCGGAGAGGTCCAGGGGGTCGGCCGTGCCTTTCAGCAGGCCGGCCACGGCGACGTCGCCCTCCTCGTCGTGGAGGCTGGCGATCAGCCGGGAGAGCGCCGTCAGAGCGTCCGGGACCGGGCCGCCGTAAAGGCCGTTGTGGACGGCATGCTTCAGGGTGCGAACCTCGACCGTGACGTTCGTGCCGCCACGCAGCGACGTGGTGAGCGCGGGCACCCCGACCCGCCAGTTCGTCGAGTCCGCGAGCACGATCACGTCCGCGGCCAGCCGGGACCCGTGGCGGTCCAGGAAGGTGGGCAGCGTGGGCGAGCCGATCTCCTCCTCCCCCTCGATCAGCACGGTCACACCCACCCCGAGGTCGTCCCCGAGGGTGCGCAGCGCCGCCAGATGCAAGGCGATGCCAGCCTTGTCGTCGGCCGCCCCCCGCCCGTACAGCCGGCCGGCACGCTCAACCGGCTCGAACGGGTCTGAGTCCCAGTCCTTCGCGTCGCCCGCAGGCTGTACGTCGTAGTGCGCGTACAGCAGCACGGTCGGCGCCCCTGCCGGCCCGGACCGATGACCCAGGACGGCGGGCAGTCCGCCCTCGACGCCGAGGATCTCGACCTGGCTGAGTCCGGCTTCTCGCAACAGGAGAGCGACCACCTCGGCACACTCGCGCATCGCCTGCTCGCAGCCCGGGTCGGCGGAGACCGACCGGATGCGGACCAGCCGGTGCAGGCCGGAGGTCACCGGTCCCAGGACTCGGCGGAGTCTGGTGCGCCACTCGGCGACCGCCCGGGTGTCCGTCATTCGGCGTAGAGGTGCAGGTCGCCCGCGAAGTGGTCGGCGATCTCGACCAGCCGGCCGAGCTCGGGGTGCCGGACGATGACCATCCCGTCGGAGATCAAGGTGGCTCGCCAGTCCCGACGATGTGCCCCGACCGGCAGCAGCTCGACGGTGGCCACCGTGTCGCCGTACTCCGCCAGCAGGCGGTCGAGTCCTTCGACGTGGGTGATGTGGCCATCGCCCCGGGCGCGCTTGAAGACGCTCGCGGCGTTGAAGTGCCTTTCCAGCGGCTGCGAGATCCGGCCGTGGACGACCGCCTCCGCCCAGCCGAGGAACAGGTCGCCGTCGGTCACGTAGTTCATCACGTCGACGGTGCGCCCGCCGGGCGGCCGGGCGCCGATCTCGCCGAAGACGACCTCACCGTCAGCCTTGCGATACCACTCGAGGTGGGTGAACCCCGCCTGGAACCCGAGGGCGGCGAGGACCTGCCGCCCCATGGCGCGGCCGCCCTGCAGGTCCTCCACGGAGAGGTCACGCAGAGCCACTGTCATCGGGCTGATCCACTCGTGGCTGCGCGCCTGCAGCGGTCGAGGCCGGTACCAGCAGATGTTCTCGAAGAGGATCTCGCCGCTCGCGCACACCGTGTCGTGGGTGAACTCCTCCGCTTCGATGAACTCCTCGACGCTGACCTCCGACACATGACGGACCAGCGCCAACACCGCGTCCAGCTCCTCGGCCGAGTCGACGCGGTAGGTGTCGGCGGAGCCGGCGCCGGCGATCGGCTTCACGATGAGCGGGAAGCCGATCATCTCGGCGGCCTCCCAGGCCCCGGCGACCGTCGAGGTGCTGGAGTGCCGTGGAGTGCGGATCCCCGCCGCGTCGAGCACTCGCTTCATCTGCTCCTTGTCACGGAAGGGCAGCGTCTGCTCGACGGTCATGCCGGGCAGTCCGAACGACTCCCGGATGCGCGCGGCGAGAATCATGTACGGCTCCCACAGGCACTCCACCTGCCCGATCGCCACGTGCTGCGAAAGGCCGTGCAGGGCTGCGAGCACCGCATCGTCGTCGGCGAGTGACACGTGCTCGTAGTGGGCGAGCGCCTCACGCGCAGCGGCCGGCAACGCGTGCTCCGGCTGGTCGCCCACCCCGATCACGGTGGCACCGACCGCGGCCAACGCTCGGGTGAAGAACGCCATCTCGAGCGGGAAGCCGGGAGACAGCATCACGATGTTCACTCGGCCTCCTGCAGCTCGACCCGCACCCCGCCGACGATGCGCCGAAGCGCATCCTGGACGACGTCGGTGTCCGGGTGCCGGACGATGACGTAGCCCTCGCCCTCGTAGCTCGACGAGGCCGCCTGTCCCGGCTGAGGCAGGCGAGCCTCGACGACGAGGTTCCCCAGCTCGCGTTGCAGCTGCTCCACGCCGTGGACCGCCCGCACTCTGCCTCTGCCCTGTCCTCGCAGGTACGCGGTACCCGCGGCGTAACGACGCTCCGGCGGCGAGAAGGTGCCCAGGATGACCAGCTCGGCCCAGACCCGATGGAAGTCGACGTCATGCACGTAGCCCAGCATCGAGGTGATCTGCGCGCCGGGCGGGCGAGCGGCCACCTCGGACACTGCGACCGACCCGTCCGGCCGCTGGAACCACTCCATGTGCGTCAGCGCGTCGCGTACCCCCAGGGCGCGCAGCGCCGCGGGTCCGATCTGGCGGATGCCGGCGTACTGTGGGCCGTCGATGTGCCTCGGCAGGATTACGGTCCACTGCACCCAGGGGTTGCGCAGCACGTCGAGGGGTGGCGGCTCGTAGTCGGCGATCGACGCCCAGCCGGTGGTGCCGCCGACCGTGATGCTGTCGAACGTATGCTCCTCCCCGACCAGGAACTCCTCGAGCAGCGCCGGGTCACCCGGGTTGGGGGTGATCGCCTCCAGCCAGGCGCGCAGCGTGTCGGCATTGTCGAGCCGGTACGTCGCCTGTGCCCCGGCGCCGGCTGGAGGCTTCGCCACCAGCGGGAACCCGACCGCCTCCGCGAACCCGATCGCCTCCTGGGCGGTGGTGACGAGCTGGTGCCGCGCACACGGGATCCCGGCAGCGCGGAGCACCGACTTCATCCGGGCCTTGTCCCGCACGTTGTGGGCAGTCTCGGCATCCATCCCCTCGATCCCGAGGGCGTCCCGCACCTGGGCCAGCGGCACCTGCAGCTGTTCGAGGGCCGCCACCAGCCGATCCACTCGGCCCATCTGCGAGCTGAGGCCGGTGACCGCCTCCGCGATCTGGCGCGGGTCGAGGGCATCGTCCACCCGCCAGTGTGCGTCGACGTGCTCGCGCAGGACGGGCGGCATCTCCGACGCCGTCGCGGTCGTGATCAACCCGAGACGGACTCCGGGGAGCTGAGCGGCAGCGGCGACGAAACGTGTCGTGGCGTCGAGCAGGTACGGTGCGACGAACGCGGCGACCACCATGGGCCGTCACGCTACGCCTGGCGACCCTCGGTCGCACCCGCGCCGGCAAGCCCGCGGCAGGACGGCGCTCTGCCTCAGCGGGTAACCAGGCAAGGCACTACCATTCCGCAGGTGAACGTCGTATTCGTGGAGCCCTTCTTCCCGTCGAACCAGCGGCACTTCGTGCGTGCGCTGGCCGAAGTGGGTGCATCGGTGATCGGCGTCGGCGAGTACGGCGAGGAGTCCCTCGGCGACGAGCTGCGGGGCTGGATGACCCATTACCACCGGGTGCCCAACGTCACCGACGTGGGCGTGATGAGCGATGCCGTCCGCTGGATCCAGGACAAGGTCTGGGTGGATCGGATCGAAGCGACCATCGAGTCGCACACCTTGTCGACCGCCCAGGTGCGGGAAGCATGCACGATTCCCGGGACTTCAGTGCGTACGGCATGGCTGTGCCGGGACAAGCCCTCGATGAAGGAGACGCTGCGCGCGGCCGGGGTCCCGACCGCCGCGTCGACCGCCGCCGACTCCGCGACCGAGGTGTACGACTTCGCGGAGGCGGTGGGCTACCCGTTGATCCTCAAGCCCCGCAGCGGAGCCGGCGCGCAGGACACGACGCGGGTCGACAACCGAGGGGAGCTGGATGCCGCGCTGGCATCGTTCGGCGCTTCGGGAGCCACGTCGATCGCTGTCGAGGAGTTCGTCGAGGGCCACGAGGGCTTCTACGACACGCTGTCCGTCGACGGGAAGGCCGCGTTGGACTTCGTCTCGCACTACTACCCCAACGTCCTGGACGCGATGCGGTCCCGCTGGATCTCGCCGCAGTTCGTCTCCACGAACCGGGTCGACTCGGTCTCCGACTACGCGCAGCTGCGCGAGATGGGCGAGCGGGTCAACGAGGCCCTGGGCATCGGCACCAGCGCCACCCACATGGAGTGGTTCTTCGGGCCTAGGGGCCTCCGCTTCTCCGAGATCGGCTGTCGGCCTCCAGGGGTCGGCGCCTGGGACCTCTACTCCGCGGGCAACGACATCGACATCTACCGCGAATGGGCCAACGCGATCGTGCACGGCCAGGTCGCCGCCCGGCCGTCCCGCCGGTTCGCCAGCGGCATCGTCGCGCTGCGCCCCGACCAGGACGGCCAGATCGGCGGCTACTCGGGGGTCGAGGACATCGAGTCCCGTTACGCCGAATGGGTGATCGACGCGCATTTGCCGGATCCGGGTACGCCGACCCAGCCGGTGGCCGCGGGCTACATGGCCAACGCCTATGTCCGGATGCGGCATCCGGACTATGACGCGCTGCGTGGCATCCTCGACGACGTGGGTCGGACCGTGCACGTGTACGCCCGATGAGCCTGGCGTGAGCGTGACACTTCTCGGGCCACAGCGACGGCCGACGGTGGACCAGGTGGTCAGGGCTGTCGACCCCGACGTCCCGCTGGCCACGGTGACAGCCGGCTGGCAGGAGCGTGAGCCCGACGATGCCGAGCTGGACGCCCTGCTCGGGGGACGCAGCATCAACCTGGGGCTCTACGCCCGGTTGCTCGATATCCAGGACCGCGACCGCGAGCTCGCGATCGCGGAGCTCGACCATCGAACCCTCCTCGACGAGCTCCGCCAGCTGCACCTCGTGCAGCTCGAGTCCGCCCTCGGGGCGCTGCACGCACTGGCCCAGCGCAGTGGTGAGCGTCCGCAGGCGATCGAAGACGCGCTCGCCGACGCCGAAGCCGTCGTGCGCCTCATCGACGAACGTCACATCGAGCGCGTCCACGCGGCCAACGAAGACTTTGCGCACACCTACAGCCTCGAGGAACGCCCCGCCGTCGTCGAGCACCGCGGCGACGTGCTGGGCATTCTCGAACAGGCGGGGGGGTTGGTCATCGCCGGCGGGCATGTCGGTGTGCTGTTGCGCGCACTGCACTTCTTCCGCGTCGCCGCGCTCGTTCCGCCGATGGTGATCGCCTGGTCGGCCGGCGCGATGGCCCTGACGGAGAAGGTGGTGCTGTTCCACGACCGCACGCCCCAGGGTCCGACGCCGGCCGAGATCTTCGACCGCGGGATGGGGGTGATCCGGGGCGTCGTGGTGTTGCCGGACGCGCGGCGCCGGCTGATCGTCGACGACCCGATCCGGATGTCGGCGCTGGCACGAAGGTTCGCGCCGGCCGAGTGCGTCATCCTCGACCCAGGGGTCCGACTGGATCTGCCCCCGGCGGGCGGACTGCCACCCGGCGCGCGGGTGATCGACCCTGAAGGACGCATCGTCGCCCTGGAGGCGGCGTGAGCCCTCCGGCGGCGACGGCCACGTCCGGGCGGCTGGCGATCAACCGGCTGAAGGAGCGGATGCCGCTCGACGCGTCGGACGTGGCGCGCTTCATCGAGGACAACACGATCCCGATCGTCGAGGGCGACCGCTGCACGTTCCTGTATCGCGGGGAGGCCGACGAGGTCCACCTCGTGCAGCGCATCGTCGGGCTGCCGAACCGGCTCCGGCTGCGTCGCCTGCGGGGAACCGACCTCTGGTACCTGGTGCTCGAGCTTCCGGAGGGATCCCGAATCGAGTACCAGCTCGAGGTGCGCCGCGGCGGACATCACGAGCGGTTCAAAGACCCGCTCAACCCGGCGCTTTCGCACAGCCCGATGGGCAGCTCCTCGGTCTGTTTCGCGTCGGGCTACCAGACGCCGGAGTGGACCGTGCCCGATCCGGACGCGCGGCCGGGCGAGCTCACCGACCTGGTGGTCCCCAGCAAGGCGCTCAAGCGTGACACCGCGGTGACGCTCTACCTGCCGGCCCGCTTCCGGCGTACGGCGAAGTACCCACTGCTCGTCGTGCACGACGGGGGGGACTTCCTGAAGTACGCCTCCGCGAAGGTGGTCCTCGACAACCTCATCCACCGCCTCGACATCGCCGAGATGGTGGTCGCGTTCGTGCACCCGCAGGACCGGATGACCGAGTACGCCAACTCAGCGGCACACTCGCGCTACCTGAACGACGAGCTGCTGCCGCACCTCGAGAGCGAGCTCCCGCTGAGCCGCCAGCCGTCGGGGCGCTGCCTACTTGGCTCGAGCTTCGGCGCGATCGCGTCGCTGGCGGCGGCGAACCGGGCACCCGACCGGTACGGGTCGCTCGTGCTGATGTCGGGATCGTTCGTCTTCACCGACATCGCGACGGACCACGGCGGGGGACCCGCCTTCGACCCCGTGGTCAAGTTCGTCAACCGGTTCCGGGCCCGGCCGCGGCGGGTGGCGGATCGGGTCTTCATGAGCTGTGGCGTGTACGAGCCGCTGATCGTGCCCAACCGGGCGATGGTGCTGACCCTCGAGGGGGCGGGGGTCACGGTGCGCTTCGAGGAGGCGCGGGACGGACACAGCTGGGAGAACTGGCGCGACCGGCTGCGGGACGCGCTGTCGTACGTCTATCCGGGCCCCCAGAAGCTCGTCTACGAGTAGCCGCCCGCGGCGTCCGCTCAGGCCGGGGCGGACAGGCTTGCCAGCACGAGCTTGCGCACATCGTCAGGACCTGGCGACTTCAGGGCCAGCTGGGCCAGTGCGGTGCACTCTGCGAGATCGAGCTCCCGGATGGCGGCCTTCACCCGAGGTACGGCGGCCGGCGAAACACTCAGCTCTCGGACGCCGAGCCCGGCGAGGATGGGGATGGCGAGCTCGTCGGACGCGGCTTCGCCGCACACCGCGACCGCCACCCGCCCAACCGCCGCCCGGCAGACCCTGTCGACGAGCTGAAGGACACCCGGGTCGAGAGCGTCGGAGATCGCGGCGACGGCCCCATTGCCGCGCTCTGCTGCCAGCGTGTACTGCGTGAGGTCGTTGGTCCCGATGCTGACGAAGTCGAGGTGCTCCAGGAAGGTCTCGATCTTGAGGGCCGCCGCCGGCACCTCGACCATCATGCCGACCAGCAGGCCGGCGGGCAGTCCCGGCGTCCCGGCGGCGTCGGCGAGGGTCTGGCGGGCCTCGAGCAGCTCGCCAACGGTCGTGACCATCGGGAACATCACGCTCGTCGGGTGGTGGCGGGCCGTGCCGCAGACCGCCTGGAGCTGTTCCCGGAACAGATCGCGCCGTTCCAGGCTCAGCCGAATGCCCCGACGTCCCAGGAATGGGTTCTGCTCGGGCACCATGGGCAGATACGGAAGCGGCTTGTCACCGCCGACGTCGAGCGTCCGCAGGGTCACGCGCCGCCCGGTCATGGCCTCTGCGATCGCGTCGTACTCAGCCTGTTGCTCCTCGACGCCGGGCGCGGTGTCCCTGCCGAGGAACATGAACTCGGTCCGAACCAGGCCAGCGCCGTCCGCGCCGGCTGCCATCGCGGTTCTGGCATCGGCAACGGAGCCGAGGTTGGCAGCCACCACGAACGGTGTGCCGTCTCGCGCCTCGACCGGTTGGTCGGCACGCGCGAGCTGATGTGCCCTGAGGTCGGCCAGACCGGCGGCCCGGCGCCGGAACGTCTCGAGAAGCTCGGCCGAGGGGTCGGCGTACAGCTCACCGGAGCCGCCGTCGAAGACGATCGTGGTGCCCTCGGCAATGCTGAGCACGCCGGGTCCGGCTCCAACCACCGCGGGGATGTCCCGCGCCCTCGCCAGAATCACGGCATGCGAGCTCGGGCTACCGTCGGCGAGGACGATGCCGCGTACCAGGTCGGCGTCGAGCTCGGCGGCCTCGGCAGGAGTCAGGTCCCGAGCGACCAGGACCCCCTGCGCCGTCGGCTGCCGCGAGGACGCGCCGGTCAGCGCTCGCAGCACCTGGTCCCCTACGGCGCGCACGTCCTCCGCCCGTTCCCGTAGGTAGGGGTCAGGCAGGTCCGCCCACTGTTGCTCGACCCCGGCCACGCAGTTCGCCCACGCCGCGGTCGCGCCGAGGCCATCGTTGATCTGCTGCTTCACGTCGCCGAGCATCTCGGCGTCGGCCAGCAGGGCGACGTGTGCGTCGAAGATGCTGGCCTCCTGAGCCCCGACCTCGCGCGAGGTAACGGCCCGGATCTGCTCGATCTCGCGCCGTACCTCGGCGACCGCTCCTACGATGCGTCGCCACTCCACTGCCGGTGTTCCGATCCCGCCCTGTTCGAGGTCAACAGGCGCCTGGCTCAGCCGGCGGACCGGTCCGATGGCGATCCCCGGCGACGCCGGGAGCGGTCCGGCCTCCCGCTCGGGCCCGGACCGCGAGGGGCCGTCGCCGGCCTCCGGCGGCTCGTCGAACCGTCGGACGGCCAGGGTGAGCAGGTGCTCGACGGCCTCCTGCGCCTGGGGTCCGCTGGCCCGCACCTCGACCTCGTGGCCGCTCAGCGCTGCCAGGGTGGCGACCCGGCTCAGGCTACTGGCAGGGACCGGTCCGACGCCCGTGGTCAGGTTGCGAAGCTCGACGGTTGCGTCGAGTCCGCGCACCTCGCTCACCAGTCGGGCGGCCGGCCGCGCGTGCAGCCCGTGCGCGTTCGCCACGCTGAACACGCCGACGACCTGGTCCGCGGCCGCCGGGCGGCCGGTGTCGTGCGCGACGGCCTCGTCGGTCGTGATCAGGTGCGCAGCCTTGCCCATCAAGGCGCCCCGGGCCTCCGACGCGACCTCCGCCCGCGCCGCGCCTCCGGCGGCGGCCACCACGGCAACGATGAGCCCTTCGACCAGGGGAGCCGGCGAGAGGATGACCCGTTCGCGGCCGGTCGGGTCCTCGAGCAGGTCGAGGGCCAGCTCGGCGCTGAGGACAGCGCTGCCGAGGTCCATCAGGACGACGACGCCCTCGGGACCGTCGACGCGTTCGATCGCCTCCTTGATGCGGACGGCGTCGGTTCCGAACGTCGAGTCGTCCAGGCCGGCGGCAACCTCGATCCTCACCGGGCGCCCGTGCAGCATCTCCGACGCGAGCGAGACGGCGGCCCGAGCAAGAGCCCGGCTGTGGGAGATCACCACGATTCCGACGCCTGCCCCGGCAGCCCGATCGGCAGCAGTGCCGCTGTGCACCTCGTTCATGTGGCCGGCTCCTGTCAGAAGGGCGACTCGGTGGCGGCCTGGAAGAGGAGCGCGGCGGTCGTGGCTCCCGGGTCCTGGTGCCCGACGCTGCGCTCCCCCAGATAGCTGGCCCTGCCCTTGCGGGCCAGCATCGGGGTCGTCGAGTCCCGTCCGGCCTCGGCGGCCGCGAGCGCCTCGGCGAGTGCGGCAGCCAGCCCCTGCTCCTGCATGAGTGCGCTCTCCAACACGTCGGTAGCGGGAGCGAGTGCGTCGTACATGGTCTTGTCACCGGCCTCGGCCTTGCCGCGGGCGACGACACCCTCGAGGCCCGCGCGCAGGGCGGCGGAGAGCTGCACGGGAGACACGACCTCTGAGTCGCCCAGCGAGCTGCCCACTCGGAGGAAGTAGGTGCCCCACAGGGGCCCGCTGGCGCCTCCGACGGTCGACACGAGGGTCATGCCCACCTTGGCGAAGAGGGCGGCCGGCGTCACCGGCAACGCCTCCTCCAGCGCGGCCACGGCAGCCTTCAGGCCCCGATCCATGTTCGAGCCGTGGTCGGCGTCACCGATCGCGGCATCGAGCTCGGTCAGGTGGTCGCGGTTCTCGGCGACCAGGGCGGCGAACCGGCGCACCCAGCCGTCCAATACCGCCGTGGTCACGTTCGCATCCATCTGGTCAGATTCCCCATCTCAGGGCCGGCGTCCTCACGGGAGCGTCCCACAAGGAGAGCAGACCATCGTCCACCTTGAGCAGCGTCACCGACGTACCGGCCATGTCCAGGGACGTGATGTAGGAGCCCACGAGCGAGCGGGCGACCTGGACACCGTTCGCTGCCAGGATCTTGTTCACCTCGTTGTACATCACGTAGAGCTCGATGAGTGGCGTACCCCCCAGGCCGTTGACGAACGCGATCACGGAGTCGCCGGAGGTGAAGGGCAGATCCTGCAGGATCGGCGTCACCAGCAGCGACGCGATCTCGCTAGCCGGAGCGAGCGGCACCCGCTGACGTCCCGGCTCACCGTGGATCCCGACCCCGAGCTCCATCTCGTCGTCGCCGAGGTCGAAGGTCGGCTTGCCCGCTGCCGGCACGGTGCACGAGGTGAGGGCAACGCCCATGCTGCGCCCGTTGGCGTTCACGCGGCGGGCGACGTCGGCGACCTCCGCGAGCGAGCGCCTCTGTTCCGCAGCCGCTCCGGCGATCTTCTCCAGCAACACGGTGACGCCGACTCCCCGACGGCCGGCCGTATAGAGGCTGTCCTGGACGGCCACGTCGTCATCGGTGACGACCGACGCGACCTCGATGCCCGAGTCGGCGGCCGCGAGCTCGGAGGCCATCTCGAAGTTCATCACGTCGCCGGTGTAGTTCTTCACCACATGCAGGACGCCCGCGCCACCGTCAACGAGCTTCGTGGCGGCGAGCATCTGGTCGGGAACGGGCGAGGTGAACACCTCACCCGCGCAGGCGGCGTCGAGCATGCCCAGTCCGACGAAACCACCGTGGAGGGGCTCGTGCCCGGAACCGCCACCGGAGATGATGCCCACCTTGCCGGACTGCGGGGCATCGCCGCGGTAGATGATCTTGTGGTCGTGGTCGACTCTCAGGTCGGGATGTGCCGCCTCGATGCCCTGCAGGGCGTCGGCCACCACGTCGTTCGGGTCGTTGATCAGCTTCTTCATCAGGGGTCCTTTCAGATCGGGGCGGAGTGGGGCTGCTGCGTCAGGCGCTGTTGGCGCTGACCGACTCGTTCGACGGGTCCCCGAGGTCGACGCCTGGACCTGCCGTGTGGTGGTCGGCCGGCGTCCGGGTGATCAGCCCGTAGAGCAGGGCTGCCAGGACTCCTGCCAGCAGCTCGGCGACGACGTACACCGGCAGCTGCTCCCACTTGACGGTGCCGCCGGCGATCTGCTGGACGAGCATCGGGCCCACCGTGCGCGCCGGGTTGATCGACGCGCCGGTCGCCGGGGCGACCGGGATGATCGCTGCGAACACGACGAGACCGATCGCGACACCTGCGAACCCGGCGGCCGCCTTGCGGTGGATGACGCCGAAGACCGTGAAGACGAGGATGAACGTGCCGACGAACTCGGCGGTGAACGCCTGCACCCAGCTGATGTTCCCGTAGGAGGCGACACCCAGGCCGACGTCGCTGGCCTTCATGCCCAGGACGCCGATGATGGCGGCGGCACCGAGGATCGCCCCACCCACCTGAGCGGCGAGGTAGCCAGGGACCTGGGCCCACGGGAACTTCCCCGAGGCGGCCAGCCCGACCGTGACGGCCGGGTTGATGTGGTTGCCCCCGACATGGCCCAGAGCGTAGACGGTCGCCACGACGATGGTGCCGAACGCGAGGGAGATCATCCCGAGGTCGGCCATCGTGAACGGCGCGTTGCCGTTGAGGATCAAGGTGGCCGGCACCGACCCGACGCCGACGAACACCAGGAAGGCCGTCCCGATGAACTCGGCGGCTAGCCGCTGGGTGAAGGTTGTCTCGTCAAGCATGGCGCTCTCCTCTCCCGAGAACATGAATATCATTCGGTAATATCGAATGTGCGCCTGAGATTACGCCTGTGCTTCACTAGTGCGCAAGAGGCTTCGTGATATTAATCTCAGGTGTTTTTCGGCAGGGACGTCGGACACGAGGGAGGTGCCGTGATCCAGTCCGTCGATCGGGCCATCCGGGTACTGACGGCGCTGCAGGGCGCCCGCCGGATGAGCCTGTCGGAGCTCTCCGCCCGGCTCGACCTGGCTCCGTCGACGACCCACGGGATCGTCCGGACGCTGGTCGAGCACGGAATGGTGGTGCAGGAGCACGGTTCGAGCCGCTACCAGCTCGGCCCGGCGGTCCTCCGCCTCGGCAACGTCTACCTCGACACGCTTGAGCTCAGGTCGAAGGCCATTCCGTGGGCCGAGGACCTGGCTCGTCGTACCCGACTGGCGGTGCGCACCGGGGTGCTCCTGCTCGACGACGTCGTGATCATTCACCATGAGGCCCGTCCAGACGGCAGCCGCCAGATGCCCGAGGTCGGCATCGTCATCCCCGTGCACGCGAGCGCCCTCGGCAAGGCGATGCTCGCGTTCCTTCCCGACGACGAGGAACGTGTGGTCGGATCCGGTTCGTTGCGCAGCATGACGGGCGAGACGATCACCTCCGCACGCGGCCTCCGCGAACAGCTCGCTGAGGTCCGGTCGACCGGCATCGCGGTCGAGCAGGACGAGGCCGTTCTCGGCGAAGGGTCGTTGGCGAGCCCGGTGTTCGACGCCTCGGACACGGCCGTGGGGGCGATCGGGGTGGTGATCCAGTCGGGAAACGCGGCCGACCGTCGCGACGCGGGGGACGCCGTGCGCGAGACCGCCCGCGCCATCTCGCGCGAGCTCGGCGCAGCAGCCTGGCCCCCGCGGCTCGCGGGTTAGCAGCGCGATACTAGCGGGATGCCCCCGATGAGAGAGGTAGCCAGACGTTGGGTCGAGGGAACCCTCGACCGCTTCCGGCGGCGGGGTCGCCCGGCCCTGCTGTGGATGGTGCGGCTGACGGCTGGAGCCGTCGCGAGCTACATCGTGGCCAGCGTGGTCATCCCGCAGAGCGACCCATTGCTGGCGCCGCTGACTGCGCTGCTGGTCATCCAGCTGACACCGGTCAGCATCCTGACCAGCGGCATGCAACGCGTCGTGAGCGTGGTCGCTGGCGTCAGCATCGCGGTGAGCTTCTCCTCCGTGGTTGGCCTCACCTGGTGGAGCCTTGCCACGGTGATCGCGCTGTCGCTGCTGATCGGCCAGCTGCTCCGCTTGGGACCCAACCTGCTCGAGGTTCCGATCAGCGCGATGCTCGTTCTCGGGGTCGGCGCTAGGACAGCCGACACGGCGGCCTGGCAGCGGATCGCGGAGACCCTCCTGGGCGCCAGCGTCGGGGTGCTGTCGAACCTCCTCTTCCCTCCGAAGGTGACCACCACAGATGCCGCGAGTGCCATCGAGGGCCTGGGTGAGGACCAGGCCCGCCTCCTCGAAACGGCCGCACGGGATGTGGCCGGCGAGGACCTCTCCACGGGCGACCTTCGGGAGCGGGCCTGGCGCTGGCTCGGGGAGGCGCGACAGATCACCCACAACATCCCGAACGCGGGCTCGGCGCTGCTGCGGGCGGAGGAGAGCAGAAAGCTCAACCTGCGCGCCTTGGGCACCGCCGACTCAGGGCCTGGTCTGCGCCAGGGGATGGAGGCGTTGGAGCATACGGCGGTTGCGGTGCGCAGCATGTTCCGTGCCTTCGTGGAGGCGGCACAGGACTTCGAGCAGGAGGGCCGGGAGCTCCCCGAGGATGTCAGGGCGGCCATCCAGCTCCTGCTGCGGGACCTGTCCCGCGCCGTGCGTGCGTTCGCCCGGCTAGTGCGAGCCGATGCGCAGCCGGGGGACGACCCTCCCGACCTCACCGAGCTCAGGGAAGCCTTGAAAGGACTTGAGGACGCCCGCGCTCGGATCGAGGACCTGCTTCCCAGCGATCCGCGCGGCGACACCGCGCTGGGGGTGCTGACGTTCTCGATGCTCTCCACCGTCGAGCGGATCCACCAGGAGCTGGACGTCGATGAGCGGTTACGCCGGCAGCTGCCGCGGTTGCCGACGATTCCGCAGCGGCTCATGCATCATCCGCTGGCCCACGAGGACGGGCCCGGGTGGCGCGTGTGGCGGAGGTGGCGCGCCACGAAGGACCAGGGATGAGCAGAAGGCGCGCTGGTGGGCTCCCCGCTGGGGCGCTTTGGTTCGTCCGGCGCGCCGGTCATAGCGTGGGCTGATGCTGCTCGTGGCACACCGCACGCCGCTGACGTCGTCGGGATGTGCCAGGCTGGCAGCCGCCGGGGCGACGCTGTTCGAGGTGGACGTGCAGCTCTCGCACGGCAGCCTCGTCGTCTCACACTTCATGCCACTCCTGGGTCTGCCTGGCTGGCTCGAGTACGACAACCGCAGGCTCCGCTGGACCCCGAGGGCACGCCGGGACCCAAGCCTGCACGAGGTCTCGGAGGTCGTTCCCGGCGACCGCGAGATCCTGCTCGACCTCAAGGAGCGCAGCGCTGTCCGGCGGTTGGAGCTGACCCGAAGGATTGCCGCCGAGCTGCTCGATCGCCCGCGCTACCGGGTAAGCGGTGGCACCGCCCGCGATCTGGACGAGCTTCGCGGCGCGGGCTTTCGAACCTGGCGCACGATCGGCAGTCGACGTGACCTCGACGTGGTGCTCGCGGAGGGTCCTTTGCGCGACGAAGCCGTGTCGGTTCGGCATGCGTTGCTCACCCGATCGACCGTCGAACGGCTCCACAGCATCGTGCCCACGATCGTTGCCTGGACGGTTAACGACCTCACGAGGGCGCGGACGCTGGTAGCCCTAGGGGTCGACGGCCTGACGACCGACGACTCGAGCGTCATGATCCGCGTCGGACCCTGAGGACCGTCCCGGCCCGCACCCGGTGCCGGATCTCGGGCGCAGATGCCCAGCCCGGCTGGCACCTCGGGTGGGCCGCAATGTCTTCGACACCGGTTTTCCGACACTCTAAAATTGAAGCGATGTGGGGACTCGCGCCAGGGGAGCGCTCAGGGACACTCCGCCGGACAGCACCGGACTCGGCGGACGATGTGTCGCGACAGAGGATGGCTACCGCGCGACCGGCCTGGTGGCTGGAGCTGGCTCTGGTGGCCTTCCTCTACGCGCTGTACGAGCTGGCGCGTCACCTCCGCACCGACGACGTGGCGACCGCCATGAGCAACGGCCGGGCGATCTTGTCCTGGGAGCAGGCCTGGCACCTCGACCCAGAGCGTCTCCTCAACCAGGACCTGTCACAGCTGACCCTGGTTGCGGTGCTTGCCGCATATTTCTACGCCACGTTGCATTACGTGGTCACGCCGGTTGTCCTCGTCTGGATGTACCGATCGCATCCCGAGCACTACCGCATGGCACGGACGACTCTGGCCGCAAGCACGTTGACCGGGCTGCTCGGGTACTACTTCCTGCCGACCGCACCGCCTCGGCTGCTTTCCGGCGCCGGGTTCGATGACTTACTGGAGGACGTGCACGAGTGGGGGTGGTGGAGCGGAGACGGGAGTGTCCCTCGCGGGCTGGGCGGCCTCTCCAACCAGTTCGCCGCCATCCCTTCGCTGCATGTCGGCTGGGCCCTTTGGTGCGGCGTCCTCATCGCCATGTACGCCAGGCGTCGCATCGTGCGGTGGGTCGGAGCTCTCTACCCCGTGATGACGTCCATCGTCGTGGTCGCCACCGGCAACCACTATCTGGTCGACACCGGGGCGGGAGCGGCGACCATGGGCGTCGGCGCCGTGATCGCATGGGTCCTCGCGCGACCCGTTGCCGCACCCGGGTCGGACGCCGACAGGCGCATCGTGGCTCAGCACTCATCGACCGGCGGGGACAGGTCGATCGCCCAGCCCGACCCTTATGTCGGGTCGTAGTTTCCTGCATCCCCGAGTCCGGCCGTCCATTTCTCTTCGATGTGCCCGAACTTCCACACGGCGAGGGCGACGACCCAGGTGAGGACGAACATCGTGACGATGGCGTAGCCGACCAGGTTGAGGTCGAGGTTGCCGATCGAGGCCAGTGGCCCGCTGGTGATGCTCAGCCGGTCGACGAGGATCGAGACGAGTTCGATGGTGCCGATGATCAGCGCAACGGCGACCGACAGGGCGGTGATGGTGATGTTGTAGTAGACCTTGCGGACTGGTTTGGAGAACGCCCAGCCGTAGGCGAAGTTCATGAAGCAGCCGTCTATGGAGTCAAGCAGGCTCATGCCGGCCGCGAAGATGACCGGCAAGGTGAGGATCGCGTACCAGGGCAGCGCGAAGGCGGCCGCGCCACCGGCGAGCACGAGCAGGCTGACCTCGGTGGCGGTGTCGAAGCCCAACCCGAACAGCACACCAACCGGGTACATCTGCCACGGCTTGGTGACGGCTTTGGTCACACCGCCGAGAAAGCGGTTCATGAACCCACGGTTGTTGAGCTGGTCCTCGAGCGTCGCTTCGTCGTAGGCTCCTTCACGCATGGCACGGAACACCTTGAGAATGCCGACCAGAACCACCAGGTTGAGAATGCCGATGATGTAGAGGAACACCCCTGACACGCTCGTCCCGATCAGGCCCAGCACGCTGTGCAAGGACGACGAGCCGGACTCGACCTGCCCGGCCAGTGCCCTGACTCCGGCAGCGAGGAGCACGCACAGACCAAACACGATGGTGGAATGACCCAGCGAGAACCAGAACCCGACCGAGACGGGTCTCTTCCCCTCACTCATCAGCTTGCGGGTGGTGTTGTCGATGGCCGCGATGTGGTCGGCATCGAACGCGTGTCGCATCCCCAGCGTGTAGGCGGTCAGCCCCAACCCGACCCCGAACACCTGTGTCGATGTGACCTGGTAGTGCTTCGGCGCCACGATCGCTGCCAGCACTCCCCATCCGAGCACATGCAGGAACAGCACGAACAACGCCATCCCCGTCAAAGACGCCCACTCCCGCTTGCTGAGGGCCTTCCTCGTGCTGGCCAGTCGCGAATGTTCTGCCGTAGCGACCGAAACCATGGCGCCTCCCTGGAGGTAGGTGACCCCCACACGCTAGCGGTGCTGCAAACAGTAGGCAATAGCAACTGACTCGCACCGTAAGGAACCAGTGCCTTCGAGGCGGTCGGTGACTGACCGGGGTTCTCCCAGCGTCTCGGGGAACTTCCGGCGCGGCCGCTTCGTGATATCCCAGGGGGCCGTTTCGTCGTGCTGGAGGTTCACACCATGGGTCGTGCGTGGGGCCGTTCCTCCCCACACCTGAGCCGTGTTCCGGCTGTGCTCATCGGGGTTGCGTTGACTCTCCTCGCAGTGCTGGTGGCGTGTGGCGGGGGCGGGAGTGGCAAACCCTCAGAGCCACCCGGGTCGCTCGGCGCCACTCTGAACCGACGGGTGCCATCCAGCATCGCGAACCTCCCCTTGACCACCGACACCGGTCGAACGACAAGCCTGGCGGCGTGGCACGGGAAGACGATCGTGCTCACCGACTTCCTGACCCTTTGCCCCGACACGTGCCCCCTGGTTTCGCAGAACTACGCGGCGATGGATCACACGCTCAAGGCGGCAGGCGTGGCCTCGAAGGTCCAGCTTGTCGAGCTCACCGTCGACCCCCAGCGCGACACGCCGGCTAGGCTGCACGCCTACCGCCGCCTCTTCGGCGCCCCGGCGAACTGGGCCCTCCTGACGGCAACGCCTGGCACCATCAAGAAGGTCTGGGCCTACTTCGGCGCCTACTACCAGCGGAGCCCAGATCCGCCCCCGAGCATTGACTGGTGGACGCACAAACCGCTGACCTACGACGTGGAACACAGCGACGACCTTTTTTACATCGACCCGCAAGGCCATGAACGGTTCGTCATCCAAGGCACTCCCCATGCGCTCGGTAAGGACATGCCAGCAGCGATGAACACGTTCCTGGACAGTTTGGGCCAGCGACATCTCAACGCGCCGATGCAGTCCGCGTGGACAGCACAGCAGGCTCTGCAGCCGGTCAGCTGGATCCTCGGTAAGCAGCTAGGTTCCGGCTGACCCGAGTCACCTACGACTGCTGACTACGATGCCCCCAAGACGCACGAGAACAGGTTGACCTCCACGTCTGTCATCGTGGAGACGAAGGGACTCGAACCCTCAACCCCTGCCTTGCAAAGGCAGTGCTCTGCCAGTTGAGCTACGTCCCCGGATACGGCCGGAGGAAGCCGAGTCTCAGCGGACCGAGTCGGTTGCCTCGGCCCACAGGTCTGCGTCCTTCTTGCCGGTGACCTTGTCGAGCACAACCTTCGCGACGACGCCTGCGACGGCAAGTGCGAGAAGCTTCTTGATCATGACTACCCCTTCCGTGGGTGGTGCACGTGGGCCTAAGAGGACTTGAACCTCTGACCTCTTCCTTATCAGGGAAGCGCTCTAACCGTCTGAGCTATAGGCCCGGGCGTGACGCCTGCCGCCGACGAAGACTACCTCAGTCGAGGTCCTCGGCGAGAGTGACCTCGATGCCGCCCAGCATGGCGGCGGACATGTTGTAGATGAAGGCGCCAAGGGTGGCCAAGGCGGTGATCAGCACGACGTCGACGACGCTGATCAGCATGGTGATGCCCATCACCCGGCTCGTCGCGACGTAGTCCTTGATGTTGAACTGGCTCGACGGGTCCTGGTTGACCACGGACTGGATCGTGCTGTTGACCTGGTCCCACAAACCCGATGCGGACATGATCGAGAACACCAGGAAGACGGCGACCACGCACATCACCCCGAACGCGATCGACAGCAGGAACGCGGTCTTGGTCACCGACCAGGGGTCGACCCGGGACAGCCGCAGCTTGGCTCGCCGGGTCTGGCGCGGCCGCCGAGAGGCCGCCCTCCGGGCTGCCTTCACAGCCGCCTTCTTGCGCGCCCTGTCGGCCTTCTCTGCCTTGGCCCGCTCGGTATCGGATACGACGGGCAGTCCACCAGGGGGGACCGGAAGGGTCTTCCCGGTCTCCTCGAACGTCTGCTTGCCGGAGTCATCCGACGGCCGCGGGATCTCCTGGGTGGGGGTCGCAGCAGCACCGGGTGAGTTGGCGAGCGGGCGGCGAGGGGGCGCCGGGGCGTTGTCGCCGACGTCGGTCATTCGGGTTACTCCTCATCCACGGGCGGGTTCGTCTCGGTGGCTGACGTTTCATCTGCCAGACCAGTCTCCCGTGACTCCCCACCTGGCTCAAAATCAGCACCAGCCCCGGAAACCTCGGTCGACTCGTCGTCGATGTCCGCTTCCGCGTTGCGCGCGATGGCGACGACGGCGTCACCACCGGTGACATCGACGAACTTCACCCCCATGGTGTCACGCCCCTTTGCGGGTACGTCGGCAGCGGACGTCCGCGTCACCTGACCACTCGCCTTGACCGCCATCACCTCATCAGCTTCCGTGACCACTATCGCACCGACGAGCGAGCCACGCGCGTCAGCGAGGCGCATCGCCTTGATGCCGAGACCGCCGCGTCCCTGGCGCCGGTACTGCTCGACATGGGTTCGCTTGGCGAACCCACCGTCGGTCACCGTGAAGACGTAGCGTGGGGCACCCGGCTCGGTGGCCGCGGCCTCGTCGCGGGGCTCGGCGTCGCCAGCAGGTCCTTCGCTTCCCGAGATCACTGACATCGACAGCAGCTTGTCCCCACCACGAAACTTCATCCCGGTGACGCCGCTGGTAGCTCGCCCCATCGGCCGCAGCTGGGAGTCGTCAGCCCGGAATCGCACCGACTGGGCCTTGCGAGAGACGAGCAGCAGGTCGTCGTCGGCCGTGACGAGCCCCGCCCCGATCAGCTCGTCGTCGTCCTCCCGGAAGTTGATGGCGATCACCCCGGCCTGCCGTGCTGACTCATAGTCGGCGAGCTTGGTCTTCTTGACGTAGCCGTTCCGGGTGGCGAGCACGAGATAGGGGGCCTGGTCGTAGTCGCGGATCGCCAGCACCTGGGCGATCTGCTCGTCGGGCTGGAAGGACAGCAGTCCTGCGACGTGGCCACCCTTCGCGTCTCGCCCCGACTCGGGCAGGTGGTAGGCCTTCGTCCGGTAGACACGGCCCGCCGTCGTGAAGAACAGCAGCCAATGGTGGTTCGTCGTGCTGAAGAAGTGCTCGACGATGTCGTCACCCCTTAGCGCGGCCCCCCGGACGCCCTTGCCGCCGCGCTTCTGCAGCCGGTACAGGTCGGCCCTGGTGCGCTTGGCGTACCCGCCCCGGGTGATCGTGACCACCACGTCCTCGTCGGGGATCAGGTCCTCCATCGACAGGTCACCGTCGGCAGGGATGATCATCGAGCGCCGGTCCTCGCCGTACCTGTCGACGACGGCGGTGAGCTCTGAGCTGACGATGTAACGCTGTCGCTGCTCGCTCCCGAGGATGTTCTCGAGGTCGGCGATGACCCGCTCGAGCTCCGCGAGCCGGTCGATGATCGACTGCCTCTCGAGGGCGGCCAGCCGACGCAGCTGCATGTTGAGGATGGCGGTCGCCTGGATCTCGTCGATCTCGAGCAGGCCGACCAGTCCCTCCCGCGCCTCGTCGGTCGTCTGGCTTCGCCTGATCAGCGCGATGACCTCGTCTAGCGCGTCGAGCGCCTTGGCGAGCCCGCGGTAGATGTGGGCGTCCTCCTCGGCCTTGCGCAACCGGTAGCGGGTCCGTCGCTGGATGACGTCGATCTGGTGCGAGACCCAGTTGGTGACGAAGGCGTCGAGGCTTAGCGTGCGAGGTACGTCGTCGACGAGCGCCAGCATGTTGCAGCTGAAGTTCTGCTGCAGCTCGGTGTGCTTGTAGAGGTTGTTGAGGACGACGCGGGCAATGGCATCGCGCTTCAGGACGACGACCAGCCGCTGGCCCGCGCGGTTGGAGCTGTCGTCCCGGACATCGGCGATGCCCTGGACTCGGCCCGAGTCGGCCAGCTCGGCGATCTTGAGTGCAAGGTTGTCGGGGTTGACCTGGTAGGGCAGCTGCGTGATGACCAGGCAGGTGCGGTTGTGGTTGTCCTCCTCGATCTCGATGATGGCGCGCATCGTGACCGAGCCACGTCCGGTCCGGTACGCCTGCTCGATGCCCTGGGTCCCGACGATCAGCGCTCCCATCGGGAAGTCGGGGCCGTGGACGCGCTGCAGGAGCGCCTCGAGGAGCTCCTCCTTGGCGGCACCGGGGTTCGCCAGCGCCCACTGCACGCCGGCGGCCACCTCGCGCAGGTTGTGCGGGGGGATGTTGGTCGCCATTCCGACGGCGATGCCCGCGGACCCGTTGACCAGCAGGTTCGGGAACCTCGCGGGAAGCAGCACCGGCTCGGCGCCACGTCCGTCGTAGTTCGGACGGAAGTCGACGGTGTCCTCGTCGATGTCACGCACCATCTCCATGGCCAACGGCGCCAGCCGGCACTCGGTGTAGCGCATCGCGGCGGCGCGGTCGTTGCCGGGTGAGCCGAAGTTGCCCTGCCCGGCGACGAGCGGCGCCCGCATGATCCAGGGCTGGCTGAGTCGGACGAGCGTGTCGTATATCGCGGTGTCGCCGTGCGGGTGGTACTGACCCATCACATCGCCGACCACGCGGGAGCACTTCGAGAATCCTCGGTCGGGACGGTAGCCACCGTCGTACATCGCGTAGAGCACCCGGCGGTGGACCGGCTTGAGCCCGTCGCGTACGTCGGGCAGGGCTCGCCCGACGATGACGGCCATCGCGTAGTCGATGTAGGCGCGCTGCATCTCGGTCTGCAGCTCCACCGGCTCGATGCGGCCGCCGGACTCGTCGGGGGTGGTCGTCGTGTCGTCAGTCACCTGTGGGTCCTTTTGTGATCGTGGTCTGCCACGCTGGCTGCCGGGCTCGGGTTCGTCAGATGTCGAGGAACCTGACGTCCTTGGCGTTGCGCTGGATGAAGGCCCGGCGCTGGTCGACGTCCTCACCCATCAGGATCGAGAAGATCTCGTCCGCCTGGGCGGCGTCGTCCAAGGTGACCTGCATGAGCAGCCGGTTGTCAGGGTCCATCGTGGTCTCCCACAGCTCGTCGGCGTTCATCTCTCCCAGGCCCTTGTAGCGCTGGATGGGGGCGTCCTTCGGCAGCTTCTTGCCGCTCGCCTGACCGGACGCGATCAGCGCGTCCCGCTCGCGGTCGGAGTAGACGTACTCATGGCGGTGCGGGTTGTTCCATTTCAGCTTGTACAGGGGGGGCCGTGCCAAGTAGACGAACCCACCCTCGATGAGCGGCTTCATGAACCGGAACAACAGCGTCAGCAGCAGCGTCTGGATGTGGTGGCCGTCGACGTCGGCGTCGGCCATCATGACGATCTTGTGGTAGCGCAGCTTCTCGATCGAGAAGTCCTCCTGGATGCCGGTGCCGAGAGCGGAGATGATCGCCTGCACCTCGGTGTTCGCTAGCACCCGGTCGATCCGGGCCTTCTCCACGTTGAGGATCTTGCCGCGGATCGGCAGGATCGCCTGCACCCGCGGGTCCCGCCCACCGCGTGCCGAGCCGCCCGCCGAGTCGCCTTCGACGATGAAGATCTCGCACTCCTCGGGGTTCGTCGACTGGCAGTCGGAGAGCTTTCCCGGCAGACCCCCACCGCCGAGCAGGCCCTTACGGCTGCGCGCCAGCTCGCGGGCCCGGCGGGCCGCCACCCTCGCGGACGCGGCTGCGATCGACTTCCGGACGATGTCCCGGCCCTCGGAGGGGTTTTTCTCGAACCACTGCCCGAGCTGGTCGTTGACGACCTTCTGCACAAAGGACTTGGCCTCTGTGTTGCCGAGCTTCGTCTTCGTCTGCCCCTCGAACTGAGGCTCCATCAGCTTGACCGACACGATCGCGGTCAGACCCTCTCGGACGTCGTCGCCGGACAGCCTGTCCTCGCGTCGCTTGATCAGTCCCCACTCCTCGGCCCAGCCGTTGACGGTGGTGGTGAGAGACGACCTGAAGCCCTCCTCGTGGGTGCCGCCCTCGTGCGTGTTGATCGTGTTCGCGAATGTGTGCACGGACTCGGTGTAGCTCGTGTTCCACTGCATGGCGACCTCGAGACTCATCCCCGCCTCGTCGTTGGTCGCCTCGAAGTCGATGATCGTCCGGTGCACCGGCTCCTTGGTGGAGTTGAGGTGCTTGACGAAATCCACGAGACCGTCCTGGTAGAGGAACCGTCGCTCCATTCCGCCGGTGCTGGTCGCGACGACGGCGTCCGACGACTCCTCGAGGTCCTCGCTCACCGGCGTGTCCGCGACCGCATCCGCGATCTGCTCGGCGTCTGGCCGCTCGTCGCGGACCACGATCTCCAGACCCTTGTTGAGGAAGGCGTACTCCCGGAATCGCGAGGAGATGGTCTCGAAAGAGAAGTCGGTGGTCTCGAAGATGTCGGCAGCCGGCCAGAACGTGATCGTCGTGCCGGTCGCGTCGGTCTCCTCATGACGTTCGAGCGGACCGTCGGGGACGCCGTACCTGAACGACTGCGTCCAGCGGTAGCCCTCGTTCTTCACCTCGACGAAGAGCCGCTTGCTCAACGCGTTGACCACGGAACTACCGACGCCGTGCAAACCGCCGGAGACCTTGTACCCACCGCCGCCGAACTTGCCGCCGGCATGGAGCTCCGTGAGCACCAGCGTCACAGCGGAGACGTTCTCGACCGGGTGGATCCCCGTGGGAATGCCCCGGCCGTTGTCCTCGACGCGCAGCCCGCCGTCGGCGAGCAACGTCGCGTCGATGCGGTCGCAGTAACCCGCCAGCGCCTCGTCGACCGCGTTGTCAACGATCTCCCACACGAGCTGGTGCAGACCGCGAGCTCCAGTGGAACCGATGTACATGCCGGGCCGCTTGCGGACCGCATCCAGCCCCTCCAGGAGCTGGATGTCCGACGCGTCGTACGACGGGCGGCTGGCGTCCTCCGCGAACG
The DNA here is from genome assembly GCA_033850885.1 of Nocardioidaceae bacterium. Classification (GTDB taxonomy): domain Bacteria; phylum Actinomycetota; class Actinomycetes; order Propionibacteriales; family Nocardioidaceae; genus JAWWPG01. The sequence goes on along the minus strand of JAWWPG010000037.1, from coordinate 161,362 downwards.
GTGTCGGTTGGTCGGTCGCGGCGCCGCCATCCGTCGACTCGACATCGGGACCCCGCTGGCGGACGGCGGTGCTCAGCGACTCGTCGGGCAGGCTCACGCAGGGGACCTCCAGGTCATCGTTTCGCCACCAACCGCATGGCGACCCGGGGCGCCACCGAGACGGCTCGGTCGGCGCCTCAACGGTCGGATCGGTCCGGCACCACTCATCACAAAAGCCGCCAACGCTGGGACGGAACCCGGCGCATCCGCGGCCTTCCTGTCCTCTCAAGTATAGGCGATCCTGGCGCCGATCAAGGCATCCCCGTCCCCACCAACCGGGTGTCGCGCGGGCAGAACCGGCCACCAGCGGGACACCACCGTATGTCAGAGGCTCGAGGACGACCCCGCCGATGTCCCCCTACCGGGTGGCAGACCGCGAAGCCGCCGAGAACCGCCTGCACCGGGTACTGCGGCTACCGGACCGAGACGTCGTCCGCCCGAACGAAGGCCATCCGGTGGCCGAACCAGATCTCGTAGTACTTGTCCTTGCCGACGACCTCGGTGTGGTCATCGGGGGCGGAGTCGTTGTACGTGGTCGCGTAGTAGTAGTCGGTCGTGATCGAGTCATCGGCGAGGACGTACCGCTGCCCGGCCTTGATCGTGTACTGGAGGGGGCCCACCCGTTGGAACGGGATGTCCGACGGGTAGGCGGCGCGCTCGGGATATGCCCGGCCGTAGACGGGCGACGAGCTGCCCGACTGCACGCCCACGGTTCGACCGGAGGATCTGACCAGGGGTGAGTGGCTCGGCGGGATGTAGATCCAGCCCTTCTCGCCCAGGTACCAGATCGCAACCCAGTGGCCGGAGGTGCCTGCCACGACGAACTTCTGGCCTGCATCGACACGCGCCCCGACGTCGGCCACGTCCCTGGTGGAGAACCCGCCACGACGATGCAGTCCGATGTCCCGGACGAGGTGGGCGTGCGGCGCTGGGGCGGTCCGGAGGTACACGAAGTTGGTCCCCTGGCTGGGGCAGCGCACGCCAGGTGCGGTGCAGCCGGTCACCCGCTGGCGGTTGCTGGCGAAGTTCGGGGCGACCTTCACGACGGAGCCCGCCTGCACGTTGGTCGGGGTGGCGCGGACGCCGCGGCCGAGCGGCGCATGGAGCAGGTAGAAGTAGTGCATCCAGTCCCAGTACGGACCCGGGTCCCAGTGCATGCTCTTCACGTACTTGGGCAGGATCCCCGGCACCTGGTCGTGGCCGATGATGTGCGCGCGGTCCAGCGGGATGTTGTACTCCGCCGCAAGGTACCTGACGAGCGCTGCCGAGCTCTGGTACATCGACTCGGTGTACCAGGTGGCGCCCTGGGCGGCGAAGCCCTCGTGCTCGATGCCGATCGCGTGCATGTTCAGGTACCAGTTGCCGGCGTGCCAGGCGACGTCGTTGGCGTAGGTGTGCTGAGCCACGTGCCCGTCGCTGGACCTGATCGTGTAGTTCCACGAGACGTACGTCGGGTCCTGCACCAGGTTGAGGGTCTCGTTGTAGGTCGCCTCGGTGTCGTGGATGACGATGTAGTGGATGTTCGGGCCGTCCGGCCGGTTCGCGAGGTCATGGTTGCCGTAGGCATAGGGATCCGGCCGGCCGTACCAGTCGTACGGCGCTGGCACCCACTCGCAGCCGAGGCTGGTCGGGCAGTCGACCGGTGCCAGGTTGCTCTGCACAGGAAGGGCAGGGATCCGCAGCCCTGGCAGCGGCGCCAGCCGGACCAGCTGACCGTCGTTCGTCGTTCGGGCCTCGCCGGTCTTGATGACCCTGAAAACGCGACGGGCGAAGGTCGCGGAGTCGATACGCGAGGCACTTCCACTGAAGGCGCGGATGGCGCCGTACCAGCCGGCGACCGCCGACCTGGCGCCGGTCGGGTTGCCGAGCCCACGCTGGTACGACGAGAGCAGTGCCGCGCCACCACAGATGTTGGCGGCGGCATCGGTCTTGACCTGATGGGCGCTGAGCCCGGTGAGGCCGGCCGCCCGGTCGGCCGTGTGCAACGCGGGCGGGCCGGCGGTGCGGACGATGCTTCCGTCGCCCTTGCCGTTGCTGGCCGGTACGCTCAGATCGGTGAGGTTCATCGGTCCGTAGCCGCCTGATGTGCTGGGTGAGGCGCCGTGGTCGTCCCATCGCGACTCCATGTACGACACACCCTTGAGCACCGACTCCGGCACTCGGTACGTCGATGCGGCCGCTCGGAAGACTCGCTCGCGAACTCCGGTGGCCCCGCCCGGCTGCACCGACCTGAGACACACCTGCCCGGTCGGGCCGCGCACTGCCCCCAGTGCCTGGGGTGCCTGCGCGGCGAAAGCCAAGGTGACGAGCACGGCTGCCGTGGCGGCGGATGCGGTGAGGATACGACGGCGTGGACCCTGCGACATGGCTGTCCCCTCATGCGGACGGTGCGATGATGCGACCGCTTGCCAGCCAAGCACATGACCGGGGCATCCGGCAACGGTGTCAGCCCGCTGATGGTGGTGCGCATTCCCGTACCACCGCTGTCAACGGCCGGTCGGACGCTCAGCCGTACGTGTCGCGGGGGCCTCTGCCGTCGCGCACCGACCGGCGGCCCTTCCGCCAGCTGGGCCCTCCGGGTCCGGACACCCGGATCAGGGTGACGGCGCCGTCCCCGAGCTCCGCGTTGAGTCGCGCCACCACGGTGGAGGCCAGCAGGGTCAGCTGGGTGGCCCAGGCGGTCGAGTCGGCGTTGACCGCCACCACGCCGTCGGTGTAGCTGTCGGGGGTGCAATGCAACGCCACCTCGGGTCCGACGATCTGTGCCCACCGGCCCAGCACGGTGTGCACCGAGACGTCGCTCGACCAGCCGCTGTCTTCGACCAGCCGGTCGAGGGCTGTGCCCAGCGGCGTGGGATCACGCTCGTCGGGATGGGCGCCGGAGAACTCCGCTGGGTCGCCTGGCCTGCGTTGGCGACGGGTGCCGGCAGGCGGAGGACGACCGGGCGTGGCACGCAACTGAGCCGCCACGGCCCGGGCTAGCTCGAGGCCCGTCGGGTCGTGTGGCGGCGCAGGCTCCACCGCAGGTTCGGGCACCGAGGTGGGATCGACCGGATGCCCCTCAGCCACCGGGTGCCACCTTCCCGTCCGACACGCTGAACCGGTGCCCCACCAGGCCGTCCGGTAGGTCGGCGGGCACGGCGGCGGTGACGAGCACCTGCTCCGTTCCTGCTACTGCATGGGCCAGTCTGGCGCGGCGCAGGTCGTCGAGCTCCGCGAACACGTCGTCGAGGATCAACACCGGATCATCACCATCGGCACGCAACAGCTCCAGGCAGGCGAGCCGTAGCGAGATCGCCAGCGACCACGACTCCCCATGGCTCGCGTAGCCCCTCGTCGGCAGGTCACCGAGACCGAGGGCGAGCTCGTCTCGGTGCGGCCCGACGAGCGTCAACCCGCGGTCGAGCTCGTCCGGCCGGCGTCGCTCGATCGCCGACAGGAGCAACGTGACGATCTCACCGCGGTCGCGAACGTCCACCGGCAGATCCCAGGACGCCTGGTACACGGCCGAAGCGGTGTTGCCACCGGCTGGTTTCGGTAGCCCCTCCGCCATCGCCTGGTAGTGCTTCTCCAGATGTGGCCGGAGATCGTCCACCAGCGCGAGTCTGGCCGACAACAGCTCGGCTCCGGTGCGCGCGAGGTGGGCGTCCCAGACGTCGAGGGTGTCCAGCGCCGCCTCGCTCCGACCGCCGCTGACCCGACCCCCTGCGGTCTTGAGCAGGCTGTTGCGCTGCTTGAGCACCCTGTCGTAGTCGTTGCGGACCCCGGCGAGACGCGGCTGTCGGGCGACCAGCAGGTCGTCGAGGAAGCGCCGCCGCTCTGCCGGGTCGCCCTTGACGAGCGCGAGGTCGTCGGGTGAGAACAACACCGCTCGCAGCACGCCGAGCACATCACGTGCCCGTGGCACCCCACCGCGGTTGAGCCGGCCCCGGTTGGCCCGGCCGGGGTTGACCTCCAACTCGACGAGCGCCTGCCGGCCGGCCCGGCAGATCGTCGCCCGGATGACGGCCTGGTCCGCGCCGGCCCGGACCAGCGGCTGGTCGGTCGAGACCCGGTGCGACGCTTGGGTGGCTACGTAGTCGATCGCCTCCACGAGGTTCGTCTTGCCCTGGCCGTTCGGTCCGACGAACGCAGACACCCCCGGCTCCAGGTCGATCTCGGCTCGCTCGTAGGAGCGGAAATCGGTCAGCGACAGATGGGAGACATGCACGCTGGGGATCAGTCGTGCTCGACATCGGCCGACGGGACCGCGTGCTTGGCCCCGCCCGCGCGGACGGCGTGGCCGCCGAACTGGTTGCGCATCGCTGAGACGGCCTTCATCGCGGGCGACTCGTCCTGACGCGACTGGAAGCGGCAGTAGAGCGCAGCCGTGATGGTGTGCATCGGGACCGCGTTGTCGATCGCCGCCTCGATCGTCCACCGTCCCTCGCCCGAGTCCTCGGCGTATCCCGCGATCTGGTCGAGGCGGTTGTCCTGGTCCAGTGCCGCCACCAGCAGGTCCAGGAGCCAGGACCTGATCACCGTGCCCTCACGCCACGAACGGAAGACCTCCGTCACATTGTCGACGAGGTCGACCTTCTCGAGCAGCTCCCATCCTTCGGCGTAGGCCTGCATCAGGCCGTACTCCATGCCGTTGTGCACCATCTTCGAGAAGTGTCCCGCGCCGACCTTGCCAGCGTGGACGAACCCGAACTCGCCCTCAGGCTTGAGCGCGTCGAACGCCGGCTGCACCTTCTCGACGTCGGTGGGGTCGCCGCCGCACATGAGCGCATATCCGTTCTTCAGGCCCCACACCCCGCCCGAGACGCCGCAGTCGACGAAGCCGACGCCTCTCTCGGCCAGCTTCTTCGCGTTGGCCTGGTCATCAGTCCACCGCGAGTTCCCGCCGTCGACCACCAGGTCACCCTCGCTGAGCAGCTCACCGAGCTGGGCAATCGTCGTGCGGGTGGGCTCACCGGCCGGAACCATCACCCAGACCACCTTGGGCTTCGGCAGCTTGTCGACCATGTCCTGCAGGCTCTCGGAGTCGCTCAGCTCCCGGTTGCGGTCGAACCCGACGACGGTGTGGCCGGCGTCTCGCAGCCTGGTACGCATGTTGCCGCCCATCTTGCCCAGCCCAACGAGTCCAAGGTGCATGTCGCGTCCTTTCGGTGTCTCCGGTTCGGGTCAGCCCTGCATCCGCAACGGCATCAGCAGGTAACGGAATGCCAGGTCGGGGTCGGCATCAAGGTCCGCCAGCGAGGCGAACGCGGCGGGCCGTCCCGGTTCGGTCATCGCGACGTGGACGTATGCACTGGGGATCGCGCCGAGGCCGTCGAGCAGGTACGACGGGTTGAAGCCGATGGTCATCGAGTCGCCCGTCAGCGCCGCCTCGAGCGACTCGGATGCCTGCGCCTCCTCGCCGTTGCCCGCCTCGAGCGTCACGGACGCATCGGCGAACGTGAGCCGGATGGGGGTGTTTCGGCCGGCGACCAGCGATACCCGCTTGACGGCCTCGATCAAGGTCGACACCTCGACCCGGGCCGTGATGTCGGTGGCGTTCGGAAAGAGTTGGCGCACGTTCGGGAACGCACCCTCGATCAGGCGGGTGGTGGTCAGTCGGCGCCCGCTCGGCGTCTCGGCGGCGAACCCGATCAGTCCGTCACTCGAGGCGCCGTCCGATGCCATCGCGATCTTCAGCTGCGATCCCGGCGACAGGGACTTTGCGGTGTCGGACAGAACTCTGGCCGGCACCAGGGCGAACGTCGCGAGGTCGGGCTGGTCCGGGCTCCAGTCCAGCTCCCGCAGACTCAGCCGGAACCTGTCGGTCGCCAGGAGCGACAGCCTGCTGCCGTCGATCTCGAGCTTCACCCCGGTGAGCACGGGCAGCATGTCGTCCCGCCCGGCCGCGGTGACCGCCTGGGTGACGGCGGTCGTGAACGCGTCGGACTCGATGGAGCCGACGACGGGGGGCATCTCCGGCAGCGCGGGATAGTCCTCGACGGGCATCGTCTGCAGGCTGAAGCGTGAGCTGCCGCAGGTCAGGCCGAGACGCGAGCCGTCCAGCGACACCTCGACCGGCTGGTGAGGAAGAGCGCGGGCGATGTCGGCCAGCAGACGTCCCGATACCAGGACCTGGCCCTCGTCCGCGACCTCGGCGCTCGCGGTCACCTCCGCGGACGTCTCGTAGTCGAACCCGCTCAAGGCCAGCCCGTCGCTGGTCGTACCGAGCATGATCCCCGACAGCTGAGGGACGGTCCCGGGGCGCGTCGGGATACTGCGCGCCGTCCAGGCGACAGCGTCGGCGAACACGTCTCGATCGACCCGGAACTTCACCCTGTCAACCCTCCTGGCGCTGCGTGCGCGGGAGCCGCGCAGGTGCTCACCGTAGCGGCCCTGTCGTGCATCCTCCCACGCACCTCTGACATCGGACAGCCACCGTTGCACCCTGCAGTGGGTTTTCCCCAGACCGACCTGCGGGCAGCGTTTGACCTCGGCTGTGGCATCTATCTTCTCGTCGTCGTCATAGCAACGGTGGACGCTGTGCATAACCTACGAAACCGCAGGTCAGCCACCATATAGTGTTCGCTGGTCGCTGGGGATACCGGCGGCCGGCGGTGCGCTGGGCGTGGTTTCCGGCTGCCCGCACGGGGCCTCTCCCCAGCCGTCCACACCGCACCGCGATGAAAGCACCGTTCGTCCACAGGGTTATCAACAGCATGTGGGGTTGCCGGATGTATCCGGTTTACTCACGCCTGGCGGGCCTGCTGCTTGATGCGGTTGGTGAGCTCCCGAACCTGGTTGTAGACGCTGCGCCGCTCGGCCATCAGCTGACGGATCTTCCGGTCCGCGTGCATGACGGTGGTGTGGTCACGGCCACCGAACTGCTGGCCGATCTTCGGCAGCGACAGATCGGTGAGCTCTCGGCAGAGGTACATCGCGATCTGTCTGGCCGTGACCAGCACCCGGCTGCGGCTGCCCCCACACAGGTCGTCGATCGAGAGACCGAAGTAGGCAGCCGTCTGGGCGATGATGAGGGCGGCGGTGATCTCGGGTTCACCGCCCTCGGGGATCAGGTCCTTGAGGACGATCTCAGCGAGCGTGAGATCGACCGGCTGCCGGTTCAGGCTCGCGAACGCGGTTACCCTGATCAGCGCACCTTCGAGCTCGCGGATGTTCGTCTGGATCTTGCTCGCGATGAACTCGAGGACGTCCGGTGGAGCGGTGAGGCGCTCGGTCGCGGCCTTCTTCCGCAGGATGGCGATCCGCGTCTCGAGGTCCGGCGGCTGCACGTCGGTGATCAGGCCCCATTCGAACCGGTTTCGCAACCGGTCCTCGAGAGCCTCCAGGCGCTTCGGCGGCCGGTCCGAGGTGATCACGATCTGCTTGTTCGAGTTGTGCAGCGTGTTGAAGGTGTGGAAGAACTCCTCCTGCGTCTGGATCTTGCCTTCCAGGAACTGGATGTCGTCGATCAGCAGCACCTCGACGTCGCGGTAACGGCGCTGGAACGCCGCGGCGCGGTCGTCGCGGATCGCGTTGATGAAGTCGTTCGTGAACTCCTCGCTGCTCACGTACCGGACCCGGGCGCCGGTGAAGAGGCTGCGGACGTAGTGACCGATGGCGTGCAGCAGGTGGGTCTTCCCGAGGCCCGAGTCGCCGTAGATCAGCAACGGGTTGTACGCCTTGCCGGGAGCCTCGGCGACGGCGACCGCTGCCGCGTGCGCGAAACGGTTCGAGGATCCGATGACGAACGTCTCGAACACATACTTGGGGTTGAGCCTGGTCTGACGGACGCTCCCATTCGCATCACCCTGCCGACCGGTGATCCCGTCGATCATCGCCGGCGGCTGGTCGGCCAGGTTCGGCGACTGCTGGCCGGCCGGGCGGTCGTCGGACCGGTCGGTGCGCGGCCCCCCGTTCGCCCCTGCCAGGTTGGCGTCGATCGTGACAGCCAGCCGCACATGCTGGCCGAGGGCATGGCTCAACGCCGTCTCGAGCGTTGGCCTCAGCCGGATCTCCAACTGGTTGCGGGTGAAGTCGTCTGGGACCGCGACGATCGCCGTGTTCTCGTGCAGCGTGACAGGTTGAGAAGCCGTCAGCCAGGCCCGCTGGCTGACCGGGAGGTCGTCGACGAGTGCGGACCATGCACTGAACAGATCGGCGACCTCGGTCATCTCAGCTACCACTACCTTTTCTTGTCTGCGTCCCTCGAACAGGACATCCACACACTTATCCACAGCCTGTGCATACGCGGCAGTTGTCTGGGCCGAGAAGCGCCACCATAGCGGGAGCAAAAACGACGGTTCCGCGGCACGTTAACAACTCTCCTGGCCGGATTTCAACCCGATGTCCACAACTCGCGCTGGAATTGGTTCGGGTTCCCGCGCGGCGCTGCGGCGTGTCGGGGTCCGGCGTGGGTTCGCAACGCGAGACTAGTAGGTTTCGCCTTGCAGCGTGGCGGGTTTGCGATCAGTTTGACCCTCTCCCGATCGGGCGCGTACCGTTGACGGGTCGGCCTCGAGTCGAGAGTCGCCGCATGTCCGCAGCCAGTTGCAGGGTGTGGAGGGGCGGTGCTCCCCGAACCGAACCCGCAACACTCGTGACCCGGTTGCCCCGCAACCCAGACCTGGGAGTTCCACACCCGTGACCAAGCGCACGTTCCAGCCGAACAACCGCCGTCGGCACAAGACCCACGGTTTCCGCCTGCGGATGCGCACGCGCGCCGGCCGGGCCATCCTCGGCGACCGTCGGCGCAAGGGCCGCTCCCGGCTTGCTGCTTGACGAGACGGTGCTTCCGCGAGCGCACCGCCTCCGTCGCGCTGCGGAGTTCCGGCAGGTCGTCCGTCGCGGCTCCCGCGCGGCCGGTCCGGCGGTCGTCCTCCACCAGTGGTTGCGAGCCGATGACGAGCCGGTCCGCGTGGGCTTCGTGGTCGGCCGGGCGGTCGGCAACGCGGTCACCCGGAACAAGGTCAAGCGCCGGCTGAGGGATCTGATGGCGCACCGCCTTTCCACGCTCCGTGAGCACAGCTCGGTCGTCGTCCGAGCCAACCCGGCCGCCGCCGGCTACCACGTCAGCCAGCTCGCCGACGACATCGATCGTGGTCTTCGCGCCTTGGCCAGTCGGCCGTCGGGCCGATGAGCGTGTCGTGATGAAGTACGCGCTGATCTGGCTCCTGCGGGCGTACCGGCTGCTGATCAGCCCGCTGTACGGCCAGGTGTGCCGCTACCACCCGTCCTGTTCGGCGTACGCTCTGGATGCGGTCACGCGTTTCGGATCCGTCCGGGGCAGCTGGTTGGCGGCCCGGCGCCTCGTTCGCTGTCATCCGTGGGCCGCCGGCGGCTATGACCCGGTGCCGACGGTGTTCACCTGGCGGACGCCCGTGTCCGTTCGTGTCAGCGAGGAGCTGGAGTGATCAACTTCTTCGAGAGCATCGGTCATGCGATCCTCACCCCGCTGTACTACCTGACGTCGGGCGTGCTGATCGCCTTCCACGGCCTCTTCCGCAACGTGCTCTCGCTCCCGCAGGGGCTCTCCTGGGCGTTGTCGATCGTCGGACTGACGCTCGTCATCCGCATCGCGTTGATCCCGTTGTTCGTCAAGCAGATCAAGAACAGCCGCAACATGCAGCTTCTGCAGCCGAAGGTCAAGGAGCTGCAGAAGAAGTACGGGCACGACCGGGAGCGCCTCACCCAGGAGACGATGAAGCTCTACAAGGACACCGGGACGAACCCGCTGGCCTCGTGCTTCCCCCTGCTGCTGCAGATGCCGATCTTCCTGGCACTGTTCCGAACCTTGAACAACGCCGCGCACGACCAGGTGGTCGGGTTCCTGACCACGAGCCAGGTGCAGCAACTTCGCGACAGCACGTTGTTCGGGATCGTCAAGATCTCGGACTCGTTCACGTCCTCGACTTCGCTGGCCCCCAAAATCTTCACCGGCTGCCTGGTCGTGCTGATGACGGCGACCACGTTCACGACCCAGCGTCAGCTGATGCGCAAGAACATGCCCGAGTCGGCCTTGACCGGGCAGTACGCCCAGCAGCAGAAGCTCCTCCTCTACGTGCTGCCGGTGGTGTTCGCGGTCGGAGGGATCGCGTTTCCCATCGGAGTGCTGCTCTACTGGACGACGTCCAACCTGTGGACCATGGGCCAGCAGTTCTATGTCATCCGCAACAACCCGACCCCCGATACCCCGGCGTTCCTGGCCAAGCAGCAGCGGGACAAGGAGAAGGCCAAGGACAAGCCGCCTGTCGCCCGTGCCAGCGACCCCGCACCGCCTCCCGTCGCCCCCCCACCGGTGCAGCGGGTCCAGCCGAAGAAACAGAGCCGGCAGAACCGCAGGAAGCCACCCACCAAGGGTCAGCAACCGTCGGGCCGAGCCCCCTCGAAGCCGAGCAACACCGCCCCACCCCCAGGTGGCGATGGCAAGTCCTCCCCCGAGGGTGACGAGAAGCCACCCAAGAGGTCACCGAAGCGATGACCGCTTCCCCAGCTCTGCCCACCCGTCCCAGCCGAAGTGAGCCATGACAGACACCGACGAGACAATGCCTGCGAGTGACGATCCCCAGCAGCCGCAGGACCCATCCGCCCACCTGAAACGCCTCGAGGCAGAAGGTGACATCGCCGCGGACTACCTCGAGGAACTGCTCGACATCGCCGACCTGGATGGGGACCTCGACATGGACGTGGAGGCGGACCGCGCCGCGGTGTCCATCGTCGGTGAGAACCTGCAGACCATCATCGGGGAGAACGGGCAGGTACTCGAGGCCCTGCAGGAGCTGACCCGGCTCGCGATCTACCGCGAGACCGGCGAGCGGTCGCGCATGATGCTTGACATCGGCGGATATCGCGCCGGGGTTCGCAAGGGCCTGGTCGAGCTGGCTCAGGAGGCGGTCGAGGACGTGCGGGAGACCGGGGAGCCGGTCAAGCTGAGCCCGATGACCCCCTTCGAGCGCAAGGTCGTGCACGATGCGGTCGCCGCCGCCGGCTTCCGTAGCGAGTCCCAGGGCGTCGAGCCCACCCGCTGCGTAGTCGTGATGCCGGCCTGACGCTCGACCCGTGTCGCCTGTTTCACGTGAAACAACCGGGCCCGACGACTCGCTCATCGAGCGGTTGTTCGGCCCCCGGACCGCGCTGATCCATCGTTACGTCGGCTGGTTACTCGGGCCGGGCACGACTCGAGGGCTGGTCGGGCCACGGGAGGGCCCGCGCATCTGGCCGCGGCACATCCTCAACTGCGTGGTCGTCGCGCCGGTGTTCGGCATCGGCGCGACCCTATGTGACCTCGGCTCGGGCGCGGGTCTGCCCGGGGTGGTGCTCGCACTCGCGCGACCCGACCTCCAGATCACGCTGCTCGAGCCGCTGCTCAGACGTGTCACGTTCCTCGGCGAGGTGGTCGCGGATCTCGGGCTGGACAACGTCCAGGTACGGCGGGGGCGGGCCGAAGAGCTCGCCGGGCGGGAGGTCTTCGACGCGGTGACGGCCCGGGCCGTGGCGCGCCTGGACACACTCGCGGGCTGGGGCCTGCCGCTGGTCAGGTCCGGGGGAGAGGTCGTAGCGCTGAAGGGGAGCGGCGCGTCCACGGAGGTCGAGCAGGCTCGCAGCGCGCTCACCAGCCTGGGGGCGACCCGCGTCGAGATCGAGAGCTACGGCGAGGGCGTCGTTGACCCGCTGACCACGGTGGTTCGGATAGAGTCTGGCGGCAAGCCTCCCGTACCGACGAAGGGGTCGCGGTGACGTCGTACCAGGTGGTTGCTGGGCTCGGCTGGCCGGCCATTCCGGGCCGGCCGACTGAGCCGTTGGGCTGGGTCGGCGATGTTTCACGTGAAACGTCGACGCCGGATGCGGCCGCGGCCGTTGGCGACGCCCTCGAAGAGGACGACGAGCCGGCCACCCTGGCGCAGCACTCCCTGGCGGCCGCGGCCGGTCGGCCGGCGGGTGGGCGCGTCACGCCCCCCGATCACACCCGGGTCATGGTCGTGGCCAACCAGAAGGGCGGAGTCGGGAAGACCACCACTGCGGTCAACGTTGCGGCGGCGCTGGCACAGCATGGCCTCCGCATTCTTCTCGTCGACCTGGATCCGCAGGGGAACGCCTCGACGTCGCTGTCGATCCCGCACACGGTCGGGACGCCGAACACTTACGACGTTCTCGTCGATGCGGTTCCGTTGTCGGGTGTCGTCTCGCGGTGCGAGCAGGTGCCGGGGCTGTCCGCGGCACCGGCGACGGTCGACCTGGCCGGCGCCGAGATCGAGCTGGTCCCGGTCGGGTCGCGGGAGAGCCGCCTGCGGGGAGCGCTCACCCGCTACCTCGACGACGAGGCGGCCGCCGGCCGCAGGTATGACTACGTCTTCATCGACTGCCCCCCTTCGCTCGGTCTGCTCACCGTCAACGCGTTGACCGCCGGCGAGGAGCTGCTCATCCCGATCCAGTGCGAGTACTACGCCCTGGAGGGGCTGGCCCAGCTGATGCGCACGATCGAGCAGGTTCGCGACCATCTCAACCCACGCCTACGCGTCGGTGCGATCGTGCTGACGATGTTCGACCCGCGGACCAGGCTGGCGGCGGGCGTTGTGGACGAGGTCAGGCGTCACTTCGGGGCTCAGGTGCTGCGCACGGCGATTCCGCGCTCGGTGCGCATCGCCGAGGCGCCGAGCTACGGGCAGACCGTGCTCACGTACGACCCGGGATCTGCAGGTGCCCTCGCCTATCTCGAGGTCGCGGCGGAGCTGACCGGGCAGCAGAACGGCGCGGCACGGCAGTCCGCCCCGTCACGAGGAGCAGCACGGTGAGCGGTCAACGGGGTGGCCTGGGCCGGGGTCTGGGCGCCCTCATCCCGGACCGCCCAGCCGGGCCGAAGACGTTGCCGGCCGAGGCCGACGCCCCGGGCGGCATCGGCGGTGCATACTTTGCGGAGCTGGCCGTCTCGGCCATCCTTCCCAACCCCCGACAACCGCGGACGACCTTCGACGAGGACGCGATGACGGAGCTCGTCGCGTCCATCCGCGAGGTGGGCCTTCTCCAGCCGGTGGTCGTCCGCGCCACTGGGCCGAAGACCTATCAGCTCGTGATGGGGGAGCGCCGCTGGCGGGCCGTACAGGAGGCGGGTCTTGCGGCCATCCCCGCCATCGTCAAGGAGACGTCCGACGACGACCTGCTCCGCGACGCGCTCCTCGAGAACCTGCACCGAGCTGCCCTGAATCCGCTCGAGGAGGCTGCGGCGTACCAGCAGCTCCTCGACGACTTCGGCTGCACCCACGATGAGCTCGCCGCGCGTCTCGGGCGTTCGCGTCCCCACATCACCAACACGATCCGCCTGCTCCGGCTGACTCCCCCGGTGCAGCGTCGAGTCGCCGCCGGGGTGCTGTCCGCCGGTCATGCCCGCGCGCTGCTTGCCGTCGACGAACCGGAGGAGCAGGAACGGCTGGCCGCCAAGGTCGTCATGGAGGCGATCTCGGTACGCGGGCTCGAGGAGCTGGTCTCCCTCGGACCGGCCCCCGGGCCGACGCGCCGCCGGCACGCCCGACCCGCCTCGCAGCAGCTGGCCGAAGTCGCCGCCCGGCTGTCGGACCAGTTCGAGACGCGGTGCCAGGTCGAGCTCGGCAAGAGACGCGGCAAGATCACCATCGAGTTCGCCTCCCTCGAGGACCTTCAGCGAATTCTCGACCTGATGTGACCCCGGCCTCGGTGCCGGACCGGACCGGAGGCTGGTTCGCGCTTGGGTCGGTGCGCGATCGTGTCCACGGCAGCCCGGTTCTGCGACTGCTGATGGCTATTGCAAGGACTCTTTCGAAAGAGTACCTTCAATGCCATGGCATTGATCCAACGCCGAGTGACCGGCGCCGACGAGATGCGTGCTCTCGCCCACCCGCTCCGGGTCAGGCTGCTCGAGCTGCTCGGAGCCGAGGGATCGTTCACCGCCAGCGAAGCCGCACGACGGCTCGACGACAGCCCCGCCAATGTGTCGTGGCATCTGCACAAGCTCGCGAAGTACGGGTTCGTCCGCCAAGGTGAGGGGCCCGGCCGCGCCCGACCGTGGAAGTTCGTCGCTCAGTCGCTCGCGTTCGGCGACGACGCGGAGGACAGCGCCGCGGCGACCGCGCTCAGCGACCTGTTCTACGAGCGAGAGTTCCAGGTGATGCGGGCCAGCATGCGCCAGCTGGGCGACGAGCCACAGCAGTGGCGGGACGCGACAGAGGTCGTTCAGTCGAGGATGTGGCTGACGCCGGAGGAGGCGAGGGAGCTCGGCAGGAAGGTGCACGACCTCTTCAGCAGCCTCGATGTGCTGGCGCGCAACCAGGATGCCGCCCTGCGGCCGGCCGGGTCCAGGTTGATGGCGCTGATGAGCTGGGTGGTGCCCTACGGTCCCGCGCCCGCGGTAGCCACCACAGCCGACGCCAGCACGCAGGAAGCCGTGACCGAGTGGTGGCCCGCCGCCGGAGAAGGCACCCGAGGGTGAAAGCCGCGTTCCGCACCCGGGGGTTCCCGCTGTTGTTCACGGGGCTGCTGACCAGCATGGTCGGCGACTCCCTGATGCTGATCGTGCTGGCGATCTGGGTGAAGAGCCTCACCGGCTCCAGTGGGGCGGCCGGCCTCACCTTCTTCTTCATGGCGGTGCCCGCGCTGGCCGCCCCGGTGGCCGGGATGTTCGTCGACCGGGCCAAGCGCCGTACGGTGCTCATCTGGGGCAACCTCGGCTCTGCGCTGGCGCTGGCACCGCTGCTTCTCGTCCACGCCAGCAGCCAGGTCTGGTTGATCTACCTGGTCGCCGTGCTGTACGGCGTCTCCTGGGTGGTGTTGCCGGGGGCCCTCAACGGTTTGCTCAAGGAGCTGCTCCCCGAGGACCTGCTCGTCGACGCGAACGCCTCGCTGTCCACGACCAGGGAGGGCCTTCGTCTGTTCGGCCCCCTGGTGGGGGCGGGTCTGTACGCCTTGGCCGGCGGGGGATTCGTTGCGGTCATCGACGCCGCGTCGTTCGTCGTCGCCGCTGGTGCGGTCGCCGCCATCAAGCTGCGCGAGGACAGGCCGGTCCGCGAGAGCGGTCGCTGGACTGCCGAGTTCAGTGCGGGTATCCGCCACATCTGGCATGAGCCGGTTCTGAAGCACACGCTCATCGCCGTGGCGGTCGCCCTGCTGGTCGTCGGCTTCACCGAGTCGGCGGTGTTCGCCGCCGTCCAGTCCTATGGCGAGCCGCCGAGCTTCGTCGGGGTCGTGGTGTCGGTTCAGGGCGGTGGGGCGGTGTTCGGTGGGTTGTACTCCTCCTGGGTCATCCGGCGTCTCGGCGAGGCCGAGTCGATCTCCCTCACGCTGATGATGTTTGCCGTCGGACTAGGGATGGCCGCGGCCTCGCCCTGGCTGTGGGGGTTCTTCGCCGGCACCGTGGTTCTCGGGTTCGCGTTGCCGGTCTTCATCGTGGCGTTGAACACGCTTCTCCAACGGCGGACTCCGCACCGGTTGATGGGCCGCGTGACGTCGGCCAGTGACGTCCTGCTCGGTACACCTCAGTCAGGGTCGATCGCGCTCGGCGCCGTGCTCGTCACGTTGCTGAGCTACCGCAGCATCTTCTGGATCAGCGCGGCCGTCATCTTCGCCTCCGCCGTCTACCTGATGTGGGCGCTTCGGGGCGTGCCGGTTCAGCGCATCCCCGAGGACCAGGACGCCGTTGCGGCGGCAGCAGCACTGCCCCCCTCTCGTCGGTGACGCCGGTCGACCCGGGAGAGTAGACGCACCGGGCGTCACGGCGTCACGGGTGTCAGTCGTCCGGTCCGCGGCGTACCGCCACGCCCACGAGCTCGCCGAACAGCTCACCGAGCGATCGACCGGCGCTCTCCGCGGAGAGCGGGACGAGCGATGTCTCGGTCATCCCCGGCGACACGTTGACCTCGAGGAACCACACGGTGCCTTCCGCGTCGACGATCAGGTCCGACCGCGAGAGATCGCGAAGGCCTAGCGAGGTGTGGGCCGTGGTGGCGGCCTCGGCGCACGCGAGGGCGATGTCGGGCTCGAGCGCCGCCGGCACGACGAACTCGGTGGCACCGGCGGTGTAGCGCGCCGTGTAGTCGTAGACGCCGCCGTCGGGGCGGATCTCGATCGCGGGCAACGCCTGTGGTCCCTGGCCGGTGTCGACCACCGGGACGGCCACCTCGACCCCGCGGACCAACCGCTCGATGAGGGCCACCTGGCCATAGGCGAAGCAGCTCACCATGGCCCCAGCCAGGTCCTCGGCGCGATCGACCGCGGTGCACCCGAGAGCGGATCCGCCGCAGGCGGGCTTGACGAACAGCGGCAGCCCGATCCTCCTCACGGCGGCGTCGAGCACGGCTCGGGCGCCCAGCTCTCGGAACGTGTCGGCTGGCAGGGTCACCGCCGGTGGTGAGCAGATCCCCGCCTGCGACACCACCTGCTTGGCGATCGGCTTGTTGAACGCCATCCTCGCCGAATGCGCCCGGGATCCGACGAACGGAACCCGGGCCAGGTCGAGGACCTCCTGCAGGGCGCCGCCCTCACCGGAGTCGCCGTGCAGCAAAGGGATCACGCAGTCGGGGGACTCCCCGGCCAGCCACTCGAAGAGCTCGCCGTCGACATCCCGCACGGTGGCTTCCTGCCCCTCCGCACGGAGAGCCTCCGCCACCCGGTTGCCTGAGCGCAGCGATACGTCGCGCTCCGGCGACAGGCCGCCTGCGAGGACGACGATGCGGTGGCTGGTCATGGGATACCCATCGGATCAGCCCACGTCGGGGTGGGGCCGCTGGTACCCACCGGGACGGCGAGGCGCGGACGTGCTCCCGAACATGGCCTGCAGCTCTCGCTCGGCCTCGACAACGCCCGCGAGCCGTCTTACCCCCTCGACGAGTCGCTCCGGCGTCGGGTGGCAGTAGCTGAGGCGCATCTGGTTTCGCCCGCCGCCGTCGGCGAAGAACGCAGTGCCAGGCACGTACGCGACCCGCTCCCCGACCGCCCGAGGCAGCATCGCGGTCGCGTCGAGGTGGTCGGGCAACGTGACCCAGACGTAGAAACCCCCGTCAGGCACCGTCCAGGACGCCGCGGGCAGGTACTCGTCGAGCGCGCGGAGCAGGGCGTCGCGGCGCTCGTGGTAAAGCAGGCGGAAGTCCTTGACCTGCTGCTGCCAGTCCTGGCGCTCCAGGTAGCGCGCGACCACCTGCTGACTGAACGTCGGAGGGCACAAGGTGGCGGACTCCTGGGCCAACACGAGCTTGTCGCGTACGGCGAGCGGGGCCACCGCCCACCCGACCCGCAGGCCGGGGGCGAACGTCTTCGAGAACGTCCCGAGGTAGACCACCCGGCTCGGTTCGTGGCTGTGCAGCGTGGGCAGCGGGTCGACGTCGAAGCCGAGCAGTCCGTATGGGTTGTCCTCGAGGATCAGCACGTCGGCGGCTTGGCAGATGTGGAGCACCTCGCCGCGACGGGCGGCACTCATGGTCACGCCGGCCGGGTTGTGGAAGGTCGGGACCGTGTACAGGAGCTTCACCCGTCTGCCCGCGGCCGACATCCGGGTCAGCGTCGACGAGAGAGCCTCCGGGATGAGCCCGTGCTCGTCCATCTCGACGTGGACCACCTCGCACTCGTAGCCGCTGAAGACACCGAGTGCACCGACGTAGCTCGGAGCCTCGCACAGCACGACGTCTCCCGGGTCGCAGAAGACCCTGGTCACGAGGTCGACGGCCTGCTGGCTCCCCACGGTCACCACCACGTCGTCCGGATGGGCGGTGGCGCCCTCCAGCGCCATCACGTCGCAGATGTGCTCGCGCAGCCGGGGGTCGCCCTGTCCGGAGGAGTACTGCAGCGCCGATGTGCCGCTGTCCACGACGAGCTGCCGGATGGTCTCGCCCAGCGCCTCGAGGCCGAGCCCACCGATGTTGGGCATCCCGCCGGCCAGCGACACGACCTCGGGCCTACTGGCGACGGCGAACAACGCGCGGATCTCGGATGCCTTCATTCCGCGGGTGCGGGCCGCGTAGCGCTCTGCGTACGCGTCGAGCCGCGTGTGCAGGGGGTAGCCGGCACTTCGGCCCGCAGGCTGCTCGGGCATCGTCCAAGTGTCTCATCCCGGGCATCCGCCAGCGTCTAGCATGAGGCCATGGCTCGAAAAGTCGTCTCCCTCACCCGCGACAACGTCGCGGATCTGCCGGCCCCCTGCCGGGACTGCACGTTGTGGGAGGTCGGGAGCCGTGGCGGGAGCATGGCGACGAAGGACGAGTGGGTGTCGGCCGTGCTGCTCGACTGGGGCAGCTGCGGGCAGATCCTGTACGTCGACAACGAGGTCGCGGGGTTCGCCATGTATGCGCCGCCGCAGTACGTCGAGGGTGCGCACGCCATCGTGAGCACGTCCGTCAGCCCCGACGCGGTGATGCTGATGACGGCTCGAATCATGCCGGCCCACCAAGGTGCCGGCCTCGGGCGGGTGCTGATCCAGGCCGTCGCCAAGGACCTGATGGGCCGTCGTCGGGTGCGCGGCATCGAGGCGTTCGGGGATGCGCTGGGTCATGAGAACGGCTGCCTGGTCCCGGCGCAGTTCCTGACCGCCGTCGGGTTCAAGACCGTGCAGGCGCACCCGCGCTACCCGCGACTGCGGCTCGACCTCCGCGGCGTGCTCACGTGGCGCGACGACGTGGAGGTCGCGGTCGAGCGCTGGCTGGGGGCCATCAGACCGGCCGCGATCCGCCCGGGGACCATCCACCCGGAGCAGGGCGCCGGTCCGGTGGGTGTCTCACCGCGCGCCGAGTCCTGACCCCGCTCAGTCCCGGCGGTAGGCGAGCTCCTGACGCGCCGAGGGTGCCCGGCTCACCTGAGCCAGGCACCCTCGTTTCCCGGTCGCCTCGCCGCTACGTGGTCGGTCCGGCCAGCCGATCAGGCGATGAACTCGGAGAGCTGGCTCAGCAGCGACGCCTTCGGCTGGGCGCCGACGATCGACTTGACCAGCTCGCCACCCTTGTACACGTTGAGCGCGGGGATCCCGGTGACCCGGTAGCCCGCCGGGGTGATGGGGTTCTCGTCGACGTTCATCGACACGAACGCCATCTTGTCGCCGTGTTCGGCCGCGATCTCGTCCAGGATGGGGGCCACCTGGCGGCACGGGCCGCACCATGACGCCCAGAAGTCGACGAGCACCGGCTTGTCGGCCTCGAGCACCGTGGCCTGGAAGCTCGCGTCCGTTACGGCGGGAAGGTCACTCATGAATCTCTCCTCTGGTGGATGTGGTCAAACGATAGGTCAGCGGTCCGACAGCTCGGTGAGGTAACGCTCCGCGTCGAGGGCAGCTCCACAGCCGGTCCCGGCGGCGGTGACGGCCTGGCGGTAGGTGTGGTCGACGAGGTCGCCCGCCGCGAACACGCCGGGCAGGTTGGTGTGCGTCGTACGCCCTTCCACGAGCACGTAGCCTGCGTCGTCGACGTCGACCTGGCCCCGCACGAGCTCGGAGCGGGGGTCGTGCCCGATCGCGATGAAGAGTCCCGTGACCTCGAGACGGCGGGTCTTCC
This sequence comes from Nocardioidaceae bacterium, assembly GCA_033850885.1. Taxonomy (GTDB): domain Bacteria; phylum Actinomycetota; class Actinomycetes; order Propionibacteriales; family Nocardioidaceae; genus JAWWPG01. The sequence goes on along the minus strand of JAWWPG010000037.1, from coordinate 141,848 downwards.
CGGTCACCGTGTCGCGTAGGACGACACCCTGCAGGTGTTCCTCGCCGACGATCTCGGCAACCTCGCTGTTCCAGGCGAACTCGATCTTCGGGTTACCCAGGGCGCGCTGGACCATGATCGCGCTGGCCCGCAGCCGGTCACGGCGGTGGACGATGGTCACCTTCGACGCGAAGCGGCTCAGGAACGTCGCCTCCTCGACGGCGGAGTCGCCACCGCCGACGACGGCGATCTCCTGGTCGCGGAAGAAGAAACCGTCACAGGTCGCACACCAGCTGACACCGTGGCCCGACAGCGCCTCCTCGCGGGGCAGGCCGAGCTTGCGGTAGCTGGACCCCATCGCCAGGACCACGGTCGAGGCGAGGTGCTCGTTTCCGGCCGAGTCGCGGACGACCTTCACGTCGCCACGCAGATCCATCGACGTGACGTCATCGCTCACCAGCTCAGCGCCGAACTTCTCGGCCTGCTTGCGCAGGTCGTCCATCAGCGCCGGGCCCATGATGCCGTCGGGGAAACCCGGGAAGTTCTCGACCTCCGTCGTGGTCATCAGGGCGCCACCAGCCGTCACCGAGCCCTCGAAGATGAGCGGATGAAGGTTCGCCCGGGCGGCGTAGATCGCAGCTGTGTAGCCTGCCGGTCCTGACCCGACAATGATCACCGTGCGCACGTCTGACACGTCGGGCCTCCTTTCCATCCGCTCACGCCACGACTCTCACCCCGCTTTGCGGGCTGGTGAAGTACTACGGTGTGAAACCGATCCTAGGCGTCGGCTATTCCCCGGGCAGCCCGTCCAACGAGCTCGCGGGCCGCCGGAGTCTCCAGCTCAGAACCCAGTCGTGTACAGCGGACGGACCGCGGTCGCGCAGTCGAGGACCGTCGCGGTTCTCGTCCTGGGCGAGACGTCGAGTACGGCGCGGTGACCCTCCCAGGAGATCACGGTGGAGATGCCGCCACCGATGGGGTCGGCGCAGCCATCCGACGCGGGTGGTCTGGGCCGCGTGCGGTCTGCGGCCAGTCGACGGGCCTCTGCCGGCAGCTTGCCGGCGGTCAAGCGCGGCGCGCCGTTCATCTGTTGGTTGCGGTTGGTAGAGATCCCTCGATGCGGCTTTGCGGGTGCTCGAAAGGTCGGCCCGAGCTTTCCGGCGCCCGCCGAGGCAGCGCCGTTGGCAGACTCCGCCCTGGGCGCGGCAGGCGTCGTCGCCGCGTCGTTGTCGTTGGTCGCGGAGATGGCATGTAACCCGGCAACGCCGATGCCGACCACCGTGACCGCGGCCGCGGCGCCGGCCAGCCAACGCCACCGCTGGACGGGGCGCCGGCCTGCTCGCGGTTCATGCACCTCGCCGCCGGCGGACCGGGTTGCCGCGGCACCTGCGATGGCCTCGTCAAGGGAGGCGGCGACGTCGGTGGGCATGGTCCATTCGGCGGCGCCTTCCTCGCGCAGCACAGCCGTCACGTCGACCAGCGCGGAGCGCACGTCGGAACACTCCGCGCAGCCGGCCAGATGGGCGTTGACGCTCATCGCCTCGGCGGCTGGCAGGCTGCCGTCGAGCAGATCGGCTATCCGATCCGCTGAGGGATGTTCGGGTTGGCTCACTGCTGGCTTCCTGTGTCGACGGCCGATGATGCGGGCGTGGCTGACGTCTCCTGGTGGTTGTCTGCCCCCGGTGACTCGGAGGACCCTGTGCCTTGGACGATGCCCGGTGTCTCCTGGTTCCGTCGGTACTGGGCCAGCAGGGGTACCAGCTTGGCCCGGCCTCGGGCACAACGGCTCTTGACGGTGCCAGGAGCGCAGCCGACGATGACCGCGACCTCATCCACGGAGTAGCCCTCCATGTCGACGAGGACCAGGGCGACCCGCTGCTCCTGGGTGAGCTGGGCGAGCGCCTTCATCACGTCGGCTCTGCGCTCGCTGGCCTCGACCGGGTCGTCCCGGGCCGGTTTGTCTGCCATCGCGCCGAGCCTGTCAACATCGTCGGGGAGTGGCTCGGTCGGTCTTGTCTTGGCGCGGCGGAGCCGGTCGAGGCAGGCGTTGACGACGATGCGGTGCAACCAGGTGGATACCTGGGCGTCGCCGCGGAAGCTCTCGGCGCGCCGGAACGCCGACAACAGGGCGTCCTGGACGGCGTCGGCAGCTTCCTCGCGGTCACCAACGGTGCGGAGGGCAACCGCCCACAACCTGTCCCGGTGTCGTCGTACCAGCTCCGCGAACGCGTCGGGATCGCCCCTCACGTGCGCTTCGAGCAGGGTCGCGTCGTCGTCGAAGCCTGACGTCACCCGAAGACCTGGATCTCGGCGACCTTCCCCTCGTAGCCGCCGGGGACGCGCGGGACGGACTTCAGCCACACCAGGAGGAACCGGGTCCGGACAGGTTTCTGCAACCTGAAAGTGGCCGTGGTGCCGACACCTTTGAGCGCCCCCACGAGGCGGTAGTCGTTGAAAGACGCGGTGGGAGCGGTGGCCGCAGATGCCGGGGCGGCCCGCAGCTCGAGGCTGTTCGGGGTGCCGACGAACGTGACCTTGACCTCGCCAACCGTCTTCACGGACCCGAGATCGAGGACCAGCCCGACCCCCGGCTTGGCGCCGCCGAACCTCGGTCCGCCGAAGTAGGTCAGGGTGTTCCAGAACGTCGACGGGTTCCCGTCGATGGCGAGCGGCACCTCCGCAGGGTTCTCGTCCCCCGAGCCGGCAGGCGGCGGGTCGAAGCTTTGGGCGCTCGCGATCGCCAGCGGCGCGCCGGCGGGAGGTGTTCTCGAACCGGAGGGTGTGCCGGGGGTGTTGCCGGTCGGACAGACCGAGGTCGCGCAAGGGGGCGTCGGACTGTTGCTTCCCTCGAACTTCCTGCCGACAGCGAACGCAGCGAGCGCCACGCCCACGGCCAGGATCGCGACCATGGTCCACAGCAGGGTGCGGCCGATGCTCGGACGCTCGGGCTGTTCGGCGATGGGAGCGGCGGAATGGCGGGTCTGGTCTCCGGTGCTCGGCCCGCCGTCATCCATCGACAGCACCGCTGGGGGTGGCTCCGGGTGGCCCGACGAGAGCTCGCGGCTCTCGGGCGAGCTCATCCGCAGGGTCGACGACTCGCTGAACCCGTCGTTGGTCAGGATCGTCGACAGGGCGTTCTTGACCTCGTCGACGGTCGTGATCGGCTCGCCGCTGCGGGGCGGGCTCCCCAGGATTCGATCGCAGAGGACGTCGAGGGGCCGCGGCACGCCGGCTCGCACCTGGCGCGGTCGCAGCAGCTTGCCGTGCTCGGTGGGAGCCGCTGGCAGCGGGCCGGCGATTCCGCCCGGCCAGCGGGCCGTCAGGCACGCATAGAGCAACCGGCCGAGGTCCCGCGTGTCGGCAAGCTCGGGGTTGCCGTCCTCCGCGGGATCCGTACGCAGGGCGGCGAGCGTGCCGAGGCCGAGAACCTTGACGCCGCTCGATTTGGTCAACACGATCGTGTCGGGCGCGAGCCGACGATGGCGCAGGCCCATCTTGTGGGCTGTCGAGATCGCTCCCGCCACCTCCCGCATCAGGAACGTGGCTCTGCGGGCCGACATCGGCCCCTCCGCCAGCACCACCTCGAGGGACTGGCCACTGGTCCACTCCCGCACCACATAGCTCAGCTCGCCATCGTCGACGGCATCGAGCACCTGCAGGATACGAGGGTCGGCGACCCGGGAGGCGTGCTTTGCCGCGGCGAGCATCTCGGCGGCGGCGGGGGACGAGGACGGGATGATCTGCAGCACTACCGAGCGCGCGAGCACGCGGTCACGGGCCCGCCATGTCGTCCCCTCGCCTTCCTCGGACAGCAGGTCCTCGACGACGTACCGCTCAGCAAGCACGGTGCCCGGCTCGACAGAGTGTGCTGCCACGTGGCTTTGGCCTGCCTCTCCGGTGCCGAGCTCGTCATCCCAACCTTGGTCCAGCACCATCGTAGGCGTTTCGGCATCGACGCTGTCGGATGCTGCCCTCCCGGTGCCGGTGGGCCGTAACATCGCCACGATGCGGGCGATTTCGGACACGTTGAGCAGCCTTGCGATGAGGACATAAGCGGCCAGGCCCAGCGTGCCCCCGACCATCAGCATGACCAGTGCGTCGAGCCGGCTCGCCACCTCCAGTCCGAGGCGGCGCAGTCCCCACAGGGTCAGCCAGGTGAGCGCGGCGGCCGGCAGCGCCGCGACGGCCACCCTGACGACGTACCGGCGAAGCCCGGCCGTGTCCAGGCCCCCGATGCGTTGCGAGAGGATCCGGGTCGAAAGGACGGCTCCGGCGGTGTACGCCGCGCCGTAGGCGAGGGCGAGCCCGGGGGCGGCGTACTGCGGGCTGAGTGCACTGGTGAGGGCGATGGCGAGCCCGACGTTGACGGCCGCGACGACGCACTGGATGAAGAAGGCGGTGCGGGTGTCCTCGATGGCGTAGAAGCCTCGCAGCATCATGTAGTGGACGCTGAACATCAGCAGTCCGGGTGCGAACGCCACGATCGTCGTGCCAAGGGCAGCGGTGTGTCCCTGCGCCGCGCCCCAGCTGAACATCACCGTCGCGAGAGCCGGACCGAGGATCGCGAGGGCCACCGCGAACGGGACGATCACCGCCAGCACCAGGCGCAGGCTGCGTGACATCTCCTCGGCCATCTCGCTCATCCGGCCATCGGCCGCCAGCCGGGAGATCAGCGGGATCGTGGCCGTCGCGAGAGAGACCGTCACGATCGAGTGCGGCACCTGCGTCAGCAGGAAGGCGTTCGAGTAGACGGTGAAGCCTGCCGCGTCGGGGTCGGTCGCTGTCGCGTTCGTCGCCAGCCTGACCAACACGTAGAACGCGACCTGGTTGACGACGACGAAGGCGACGGTCCACCTGGCCAGCCGCATGGTGTGCCCGAGACCGGTCCCCATGAAGTCGAGCCGCGGGCCGACCCGGAAGCCGGTGCGGCGCAGGTACGGCACCAGCAGGACCGCCTGCGCCGCAATGCCGACGGTGGAACCGACACCGAGCAGCAGCTCCTGACCGGTGCTGTACCCACCAGACGTGTCATCGCCGTACACCACCAGGTACCCCGCCAGTACCGCGATCGTGATGACGTTGTTGGCGATCGGAGCCCACATCATCGGGCCGAACCGGCCGCGGGCGTTGAGGATCTGGCCGATCAGCACGAACATCCCATAGAAGAAGATCTGGGGCAGGCACAGTCGCGCGAAGGCGACCAGCGATGCCTGCTCGGCGGCGAGGTGGGGGTTGGAGAAGTAGCCGGGCGACAGCACGCGGAGCATGAGCGGGGCGATGACCACGAGGATCGCCGTAACGCCCGCGAGCACCAGAGCCCCCAGCGTGATGACACGGTTGGCGTAGGCGTCACCGCCGTCGGGGTCTGACTTGATCGCTCGGACGAGCTGCGGCACCAGAACGGCGTTGAACACCCCGCCCGCGACCAGGATGTAGAGGCTGTTGGGAATCGTGTTGGCCACGTTGAAGATGTCCGCGTGGACGGCTCGGCCGATGGCAGCGACCAGCAGGGTGGCCCGGAGCAGACCGGTGACCCGCGAGACGATCGTGCCGCTCGCCATGGTCCGGCTCGCCGACAGCACGCTCGGCGACGACGGCTGCGCCATCAGAGCTGGGCCTGGCGCCGCGGTGTCTGCCCTCCGCGGAGGCGGTTGACGATGCGGTAGCCGGCGGCGACGAAGAGCACCGTCCCCCCTGCACCCATCACCACCCAGATCACCAGCCCGATCTGGGTGGCACGGACGTCGAACCGCCATCCCTTGCCGAACCGTGCTCCCTGCAAGGTGGCCAGCCGGGCGCGCACCGATGTCACGCCAGAGCCGTCGGCCGTGCTGACCACCTGGATGTCCCTGCGCTGGCCGGCGCCGAGAATGACGTCCGGGATCGGCGCCACCTTGAGCGCGGGGTTCGCCGGGGTGACGACGAGCTTCACCCGGATTGCGTGGTTGAGCCCGTTCGTCACGGTGAGCGGGAATCGGCCCGAGTTGCTCGACATCGCGACGAAGGGGGGTCCGGTGACCGCGACCTTGGCGAGCCTGCCGAGGGCTGCCTCGGCCTGTTGCGCGATGAGGCGAACCCCCAGTGCCGGGTAGCGGCGCCACTCTGTCGACCCGCACATCGCGAACGTCCGGTCGAACTTGCGCTGGTCGATGACGGACGTGTGGAGGATCGAGGCCAGGTTCCCGCCGGCGATCCGGTAGGCATGGATCTCGGACAGGATCGCGGTGCTGATCGGTTGCACCCCGGTTGCGCCGGGGCGAACCAGCCCGCGGTAAAGGTGCCCGGGTCGGTCCACAGCCCCCAAGGCCGACTGCGCGACGATGACGGGCACCCGGAACGCGCTGGCAAACTCCGATCCTGGGACGGCCGGTCCCGGGTCCCACGTGAACGGCAGCGCCGTGACCGTGATCTGGTCGGTCTCACCGGACAGCGAGCGCACGGCCGCGTCGGCGATCAGCCGCTGACGGAACTGCAGGGCGGTCGTCTTCGGGGCGGTCTGAAATCCGGCGAGGGTGGGGGCGGTGACGAGCATCGGAATGTGCCGATGGCGGAAGGGGACCTCCAGCAGCGGTGGCGTCGCGCCGGAGGCGTCCTCGTTGGCAGCGATGTCAGGCAGGCTGGCTTCGGACACGATCTGCAGGTCCGCGCCGGCATGGTGCATGACGGTGACCGCCCGGATCCCCGACCTGCCGTCGACCAGCCACCCTGCCACTCCGGCGGCGTAGCCATGGGTGGGCAGGAAACCGCGGCTCGCCCTGATGGAGGCCACGACGGGACCGGGCAGCTGGTCGCGGAGCAGGGTGTTGGCGGCGGGGTTGCCCCACGGCATCAGCAGCACATGCTGCTGCTCGGTGAGGTGTTCGAAGTCGTTGAGCCAGCTGATGGCCTGAGTGCGACCCATTCCCGGCACACTCGCCGTGGCTGACTGAGGCGACTGGACCCGATAACCGTGCGACATGTCCGTGATCGCGACCAGCAGCGCCGGGTCGACCACAACCTGGACAGTGTCGGTCGAGGCGCGTATCGCCCAGTCCAGGATGTCGCGCAGCCGGCCGCCGAACGAGATGGACGCAGCCAGCGAGTCGTCGGCGAAGACGCCGCCGAGCAGTCGCTTGACCGTTCCGGTGATCGGTAGCAGCGTGACGGTCTGGGCGGGGACGATCGGGCCGTTGCTCGGGAGCAACGGCATCAGCGTGCCGGCGTGGACCACGTTGTCGACGCTGGTCGGGTCGCCGTTACTCGCGACGACCTCCACCCCGACCCGGTACGCTCCCGCGGCGCCGCTGATCGCCAGCCAGCGGTACGGGACGGAAAGGCTGAACGGACGCTGCTGCCCCGGAGGCACGTTGCCCACCGCGACGACGCCGTGCGGATCCGTGACCGTGTGCCCGAACGGAGCGCCCACCGGCACCGCCGCCAGCTGGTCGAGCCCGGTGGGGGTGGTCGCGGGAGTGAATGCGACCTCGAGATACACCCGGGCGTCCTGCCAGTGGACGGTGCCGGGGTTGCTGACCGTGCCCGCCAGGGCGAGCGACCTACCGATCCTCAGTGCCGGGCTGACCTTGGTGATCTCCACGGAGAGCGGGCTCCCACTCATCCGCGCGAGAGTGGCGGTGGGTACGCCGGCATACCCGGTCTCGACGAGTCCCGCGACGACGAACAGGGCCAACATGCCCGCGAGTCCCGTGGCGACACGCCTGGCGAGGGTCATGTCGGCCTCGGCACGCCATGGTTGGCCACGCGTTGAATGCTAACCGCTGGCAAACCGGCCCCGGCGGGGCTCATACAGTGGGGCATCGTGTCGAACCCTCAGCAGCGCCCAGACCCGGGCCAGGTCGCCGGGGTGCTCGAGCTGCTGCATGCCACTCCGCTCATCGACGAGGTGGGCGCACGATTCCAGGCGGCCGGCCACCGGATCGCGCTGGTCGGCGGCCCGGTCCGCGACGCGATGTTGAGGCGACCCGATGCCGGACGGGACCTGGACTTCACCACGAAGGCTCACCCGCACGAGATCGAGAAGGTCCTCGCCGGTTGGGCGGACGCCACGTGGGACATCGGCCGGGAGTTCGGAACCATCGGGGCGATGGTGGCCGGGCGGCGGGTCGAGATCACGACCTACCGTGCGGATGACTACGACAGCGCGTCGCGCAAGCCGGCGGTCACGTTCGGTGACACGCTCGTGGGGGACCTGCGCCGGCGGGACTTCACCGTCAACGCGATGGCGGTCGAGCTGCCGTCTCACGAGCTCGTCGACCCGTTCGGCGGGGCGCGTGACCTCACGGCCGGCGTGCTCCGGACCCCCGGAACCCCCGAGGAGTCGTTCTCCGACGACCCGCTGCGGATGATGCGCGGGGCCCGCTTCACCGCCGAGCTCGATCTCTTGCTCGACCCAGCGGTGTCCGCTGCGATGCGAGACATGGCGTCCCGGATCACGATCGTCTCGGCCGAGCGGGTCCGGGACGAGCTCGAGAAGCTCATGCTCTCCGAGCGGCCGAGGAACGGCCTCACGCTGCTCGTCGACACCGGCCTGGCGGCCTTCGTGCTACCCGAGCTGCCGGCCCTGCGACTCGAGCGCGACGAGCATCATCGCCACAAGGACGTCTACGACCACAGCCTCACGGTCTTGGAGCAGGCGATAGCCCTGGAGCCGCGGCTGGGCGCCGGGCCCGACCTGGTGATCCGGCTGGCGGCCTTGCTGCACGACATCGGCAAGCCGAGGACCCGGCGGTTCGCCGATGACGGGTCGGTGACCTTCCACCACCATGACGTCGTCGGTGCGAAGCTGGCGCGGACCCGTCTCGCGGCGTTGCGCTTCCCGAGGGCGCATATCGACGCGGTGGCGCGGCTCGTCGAGCTGCACCTGCGGTTCCACGGCTACGGGTCGGGGGAGTGGACGGACTCCGCCGTGCGACGGTATGTGCGAGACGCCGGGCCCCTGCTCGAGCGGCTGCACGTGCTGACCCGGGCCGACTCCACGACCCGCAACGCGCGCAAGGCGGAACGGCTGCGGCGCACGTATGACGACCTCGAGCAGCGGATCACCGTTCTCGCCGCCGCCGAGGAGCTGGCCTCGATTCGTCCCGACCTCGACGGCGAGCAGATCATGGCGACGCTGGGCATCCCGCCCGGTCCGGACGTCGGCGCGGCCTACCGGTTCCTGCTCGAGCTTCGGTTGGACCGGGGCCCGATCGGGCCGGAACGGGCCCGCGAGGAGCTGCTCGCGTGGTGGCCGACCCGAGAAGGCGGTGCTCAGCCCGCCACCTGAGCACCTCCGGGGCTCAGGTGGCAGCTGCCAGGCTGAGACGCCCGGGCAGGACGGCGTACCCGACGGCCGCCCCGGCGTACCCGAGACTGACGCAGATGAGCAACGCGTAGGACTTGCCGCTGGTGGGGATGACGTACGCGCCGACCGCGGCAGCCGCGACGAACACGAGGTTGAAGATGACGTCGTAGAGCGCGAAGACCCGGCCTCGGAAGGCGTCGTCGACGCCCATCTGGACGAGCGTGTCGACACAGATCTTGACGCCCTGGGCCGATACGCCGAGCCCGAACGCGGCCACCAGGATGCCCCACTGGGTGAATAGGGCGGCCGGCATCAGGTCGACCACCGCGCTCAGCCCGAGCAGCACGACGATCCAGTGCTGGGGGGTGAGCCGCGTCGTCGCCAGCGGAGTCAGCACAGCGGCGGCGAAGAAGCCCAGGCCGGACACCAGAACCGCGGTGGCGAGCCCCCGGAGCGCCGCGTCTGTGTCGTGTGAGTCGTGGAAGTAGTTGCGGTAGAGAAGGATCGTCGCGACGGTCGTCAACCCGTAGAGGAAGCGGTGCACGGCGATGACGGCCAGCGCTGCAGCAGGCGTCGTCCGCTCCTGAAGATGGCGCAGCCCGTCCCCGAGCCCGAGCACGACGTTGCCGAGCGCCTCCCGGACCTGGGGGCGGTCGGGGTCGTAGTCGGGACCGAGCAGGTCGGCCGGCATCCGCAGCGCCAGCAGCGCCGCGCCAAGATAGCCGAGACCCGAGACCAGCACGAGCACCACGTCGGGGTTGCCGCCGGGCACCAGCGGCCGGATACCGGACGCCAGCCCGAGGCCGACCATGAACGCGATCGTCCCGCTGGTGGGCGTCAGCGAGTTCGCCAGGAGGAGCTCCCTGCGGGCGACGACATGGGGAAGGGCGGCCGACAGCCCGGCCAGCAGGAACCGGTTGACGCTCAGGGCGAGCAGCACGAGGACGAACAGCCAGACCCCCTTTGCCCCGGCGGCGACCATGGCGGCCGTCGCCGCGACCGGCGCCAGCCGCACCAGGTTGGCCCAGACCAGGACATTGCGCCGCCGCCACCGGTCCAGGAAGACCCCGACGAATGGGCCGAGGATGCTGAACGGGAGCAGCAGCGCAGCGAGGCCGGCCGCGATGGCTCTCGCGTTCGGCTTGTCCTGCGGTGAGAAGAGCACGTACGACGCGAGGCTGACCTGGAACACGCCGTCCGCCGCCTGGCTGGTCAGCCGGACCACGAACAGCTCCCGGAACCGGGCACCCTTCAGCAGCCGGCGGAGGTCGGCCAGGAAGGGCATGGACAGCAAGTCTGCCGCGTCTTGAGGGTCATCCGGCGCTCGGGCTCAAACGGTGCATCTGCCTGGCATGCCGCGCAAATGGCCCCTTGCCTTTGCGGAGCAGGCCGGGGCCATTTCGGTGGTGCACCACCCAGACCTCCCTCGTGCCACCCAGATGTGAGTGGCTCGAGGGCCACTTGGGTGGTGCACCACCCAAGCGCCGCGAAAGGGGGGTCCCAGGCGGGCCGGGCTCAAACGGTGCACCTGCCTGGCATGCCGCGCAAATGGCCCCTTTGCCAGGCAGGCCTGGGTGGCAAACGGTGCACCTGCCTGGCTTGCCAGGCAAACGCGCGAGCCTATGCGGGGCGGGCCGCGCGGTCGGCGTACAGCGGAGTCGGGCGGCTCAGCGCTCGACGTCACCTCGGATGAAGGACTCGACCGAGTCGCGGCCCTCGTCGTCCGGGCGCTGCACCGGCGGCGACTTCATCAGGTATGACGAGGCCGCGAGCAGCGGGCCACCGATACCGCGGTCCTTCGCGATCTTCGCCGCCCGGATCGCGTCGATGATGATGCCGGCCGAGTTCGGGGAGTCCCAGACCTCGAGCTTGTACTCCATGTTGAGCGGGACGTTGCCGAACGCGCGCCCCTCGAGCCGGACGTACGCCCACTTGCGGTCGTCGAGCCACTGGACGTAGTCGGACGGGCCGATGTGCACGTTCTTGGTGCCGAGGTCGTGGTCGATGTTCGACGTGACCGACTGCGTCTTCGAGATCTTCTTCGACATCAGGCGGTCGCGCTCGAGCATGTTCTTGAAGTCCATGTTGCCGCCGACGTTCAGCTGGTAGGTGCGGTCGAGCACCACGCCACGGTCCTGGAAGAGCCGGGCCAGCACGCGGTGCGTGATGGTCGCACCGACCTGCGACTTGATGTCGTCGCCGATGATCGGGACGCCGGCGGCCTCGAACTTCGCCGCCCACTCCGGGTCGGAGGCGATGAACACCGGCAGCGCGTTGACGAACGCCACACCGGCGTCGATGGCGCACTGCGCGTAGAACTTGTCGGCCTTCTCGGATCCCACCGGCAGGTAGGACACGAGCACGTCGGCCTTCGCCTCCTGCAGTGCCGCGACGACGTCGACCGGCTCGGTGTCGCTCTCCTCGATGGTCTCCCGGTAGTACTTCCCGAGCCCGTCCAATGTGTGGCCGCGCTGCACGGTGACTCCGAGCGGCGGCACGTCACAGATCTTGATCGTGTTGTTCTCGCTGGCGGTGGTGGCGTCGGCCAGGTCGAAACCCACCTTCTTCGCGTCGACGTCGAACGCGGCCACGAACTCGATGTCGCGGACGTGGTAGTCCCCGAACTTCACGTGCATGAGTCCGGGCACGCTTCCTGCTGGGTCGGCGTCCTGGTAGTAGTGGACGCCTTGGATGAGCGACGTCGCACAGTTGCCGACGCCGATGATGGCTACACGAACCGAACCCATTCGGTTTTCCTCATTCCCGGTTGTCTGCACCGTGCGGGGTCTCCGCGGCGCTTGTCTTTGATGTGTGGACGGCGACCGAGCGGCGGGGCTCGGTGCTCCCGACCCGTTCGCTGTCGATGAGCTCGGTCAACCAACGGACCTCTCGCTCGACTGACTCGAGGCCGTGGCGCTGCAGCTCCAAGGTGTAGCTGTCGAGGCGTTCCCGGGAGCGCGCGAGGGACAGCCGCACTCCCTCCAGTCGCTCCTCCAGGCGGCTCCGGCGGCCCTCCAGGATCCGCAGCCGGTTCTCGGCGCTGGTCGCCCCGAAGAACGCGAAGTGCACGCCGAAGTTCTCGTCGTCCCACGAGCTCGGGCCGCCGGCGGAGACGAGGGTGGCGAACCGCTCCTTCCCTTCGGCGGTCAGCTTGTAGACGATCTTGCCCCGCCGGGCGGCGCGGGCGGCGGGCGTGTCGACCGAGGTGTCCTCGCTCAGCAGCCCGTCCTGCTGCATCTGCCTCAGGCACGGGTACAGCGAGCCGAACGACAGCACCCGGCCCCAGCCCAGCAGCGTCGTCACGCGCTTGCGAAGCTCGTAGCCGTGCATGGGGGAGTCGTTGAGCAGGCCGAGAACCGCCAGCTCGAGAGCGTCCCCACGCTTCGTCGCCACCTGCTGTGCCTCCGGATCCTTCGCCGTGATCTATCGGTCCCACGTATCGTACTGATACATCGAGATGCAACCTAGTCGGTCTTCCGTTCACGCGCAAGTCGCCGGCTCGACCGATGCCGTTCTCCTCCCGCTGCGGCACCCAAGCCGTCCCGGCCGGGTCCAGGCGTGCGATGTAGGTCACGCGAGCGCGAGGGAGTTGGAATCGGGCTGGGGTGCCCCCGTACCCTCGAAGGCATCATGTGGTCCCAGCGATCGGTCATCGACTACTCCCTGCAGCGCCGAGCCAAGCTCTCGACGCTGTTCAACGGCGGCGCGACCACCATGGACGACGTGTGCGACGCGGATCCCTACACCCTGCTGGCAGCCAAGCATCACGGCGAGCCGACCGATAAGCCCTGTCCGGTCTGCCGCAAGCCGCAGATGGCGCACCTGTCCTATGTGTTCGGTGACGAGCTCGGGCAGTATTCCGGGCGGATCAAGTCACGTCAGGACATCGAGGCGATGGCCCACCAGCACGGGGAGATCCGGGTTTTCGTGCTGGAGGTCTGCAAGGCCTGCAGCTGGAACCATCTGGTCGAGTCGTACGTCGTGGGCGACGGCGTACCCCGCAAGCCGCCACGTCGGCAGCGCACCGTCGAAGACGACGACTAGTGAGGCCGGAAAAGGGTCAGGGGAGCGGCAAGAGCGGACAGGTCAGGCTTCGTGACACCACGGGCTGGGACAAGGCGAACTACATCGCCGCCAAGATCCTCAAGTGGGGTTTCATCACGGGCGTCGCGTTCTTGGCCGTGGCGTTCCTCGCCATCTACATCGCCTACCGGTCCATCGGCATCCCGGACCCCAACGCCGCCTTCCAGGCGCAGACGTCGACTGTGTACTACTCCGACGGAAAACACGTGATCGGGACGTTCGCCGTCCAGAACAGGCACAGTATCCCGCTTTCGCAGATCCCGATCTCCGTGCAGAACGCCGTCGTTTCGGCCGAGAACCGAACGTTCTGGACCGATCCCGGGCTCGACCCGAAGGGCATCGTCCGGGCCGCCTGGAACAACCTGACGGGCGGGGCGACCCAGGGAGGGTCCACCATCACGCAGCAGTACGTGAAGCTGCTCTACCTGTCACAGCAGCGCACTTGGACACGCAAGATCGAGGAAGCGTTCATCTCGGTCAAGATCGACCAGCAGCTCAGCAAACAGCAGATCCTCGAGGGTTACCTCAACACGATCTACTACGGGAGGGGCGCCTACGGTATCGACGCCGCAGCGGAGGCGTACTTCCAAGAGCCGGCCAGCCAGCTGACGGTTCCCCAGAGCGCGGTGCTGGCCGCTGTGCTCAACTCGCCGAGCAACCTGGACCCGGGCGTCTCCCGGTCCAACGCCCCGGCCCTGCTGGCCCGCTACCGCTACGTCCTCAACGGAATGCAGCAGCTCGGCAACCTGAGCGCTGCGCAGGCGAGACGTTACGAACAACGGCTTCCGCCCATCCCCGACCCCTCGACGAGGGACCAGTACGCCGGCGAGCGCGGCTTCCTGATGACGATGGTCCAGAGTGCGCTGGCCACCGACGGGTTCACGCCGCAGCAGATCTACGGCGGGGGCCTCAAGATCGTCACCACGTTCAGCTACCGGGACATGGTCGACGCCCAGAAGGCCGTCAGCACGATCAGGCCGAAGGGCAAGCGCGACCTGCATGTCGGGCTGGCCAGCGTGGAGCCCGGCACCGGGGCGGTCCGGGCCATCATCGGCGGCCGCAACTTCGTGGCCAGCCAGCAGAACTGGGCGACGAACCTCGTGCAGCCGGGCTCGACGTTCAAGGCGTTCGCCCTGGCGGCCGCTCTCGACGACGGCTTCACCCTGGATAGCCCGCTCAACGGCAACTCCCCGTTCACCCTCCCCGACGGGAGCCAGGTCCACAACGAGGGTGAGGCGGCCGGCATCCCCAATGGCCAGAGCTACGGCACGATCACGCTCCGGACGGCGACCGAAGAGTCCGTCAACACGGCGTTCGTCGACCTGACCACGCTGATGCACAACGGACCCCAGCGCATCATCGCCGCTGCGGAGGCGGCGGGCATCCCGACCCACACGCCGGGCCTGCACCCGTACGACAACGTCGCCCTGGGTACGGCGTCGGTGTCGCCCTTGGCGATGGCCGACGCCTACGCCACGTTCGCGGCGAAGGGGGTCCACACGAGCTGGTACGTCGTCCAGTCGGTGAGCGACGCGGGCGGACCTCGCTACGAGCACCGGACGGTCGGCACCAGGGCGTTCAGCCCGGCCGTCTCGAGCAACGTGACATCGGCGCTGCAGTCGGTCGTCCAGTCCGGCACCGGGCAGCGCGCGACGGCGCTGGGCCGGCCGGCGGCCGGCAAGACCGGGACCGCCACCGCGCAGTCATGCGCGACGTGTGCGGAGCATGTCTCGTCATCCTGGTTCGTCGGGTACACCCCGCAGCTCGCAACGGCGGTCTCGTACACGCGAGGAGACGGCAACGACCCGCTCGACGGCTACCTCGACACGTACTTCGGCGCCGACTACCCGACCGAGACCTGGACGGCGTACATGACCGCGGCGCTTCAGGGCACCAAGGTGATCGGCTTCCCGCAACCGGGCAACCTGTCCGGTACCCAGCCCACACCCCCCTACCACCCACCCACCCACACGGTGCCGACGACCCCGCCCAGCACGCCACCCTCGACTCCGCCCCGCACGCCACCCACGACGCCTCCGACGCCGACGCCTCCGACGCCGCCGACTCCACCCACGACGCCCCCGACTCCGCCACCCACCAGCCCGACCCACACCACCCCGACCCACACCAAGCCAACCCACACGCGGCCAACCCACACCGGGCCGACGCACCCCGGGCCCATCCGCCCGGGCCACCCCTAGCTGGCCGGTAGGTCGACGTACTGGCAGGGCCGCCGGTGTCCGCCGGGGCCATGAGGGAGGATGCTGCGCGTGAGGTTCCCGGAGCCGACCCGCACCACGGACGACGTGGTTGCCCCGACCTTCGCCGACCCGATGGCCCATGCCGCGAGCGCCGCGATCTCGGGACCGCTGGGCCGGCACGCCCGGACCGGTCGCAGCTGGTGGACGCCGCTTCGGGTGACGCTGGCGGTCGCGACCGTGGTGTTCGGGCTCGGCGTGTTCCAGAAGTCACCCTGTGTCGTGACGTCATGGAGCGAGGACGCGGCCCCGCTTCCGTTCTCCCACATGTGCTACACCGACATCCCCTTCCTGTACGTCTCGCGGGGACTCGCGGAGGGCATCTTCCCCTACACGCCGAAGGGGGACCTGCCCCCGGAGAAGCAGCCTGCGACGACCCAGGATGCGAACGACCTCACCGTCGAGTACCCGGTGCTGACCGGGCTGTGGATGGGAGTGGCCGGCTGGCTCACCCGCGGGCTCGGTGAGTCGCCCGATGTGAGCCAGATCCCGCACTCCCAGGTGGGGCAGGTCCTCGGCGTGCAGCACGACTCGGCGGTCTTCTGGTGCGTCAACGCGGTCGGCTTCTTCCTCGTCTACCTACTTGCCCTGATGGCGCTGGTGAAGGCCCAGCGCCGAAGACCATGGGACGCGATGTTCGTCGCGGCCTCCCCGATGGTCGCCCTGGCCGGATTCATCAACTGGGACCTGCTCGCGGTCGGTTGCGTGGCGGGAGCCCTCTGGGCCTGGTCCACGAGGCGACCGGTCTGGGCGGGGATCTTCATCGGGCTCGGCGCGGCCACCAAGCTGTTCCCGCTGTTCCTCCTCGGCCCGCTCCTCGTGCTGTGCCTGCGTGAACGCAGGCTCGACGTCTGGGTCAAGACAGCCGCCGCCGGGGTCGCCACGTGGCTCGTCATCGACCTCCCGGTCTATCTCTGGTCCCCCACCGAGTTTCTCTGGTTCTGGCGTTTCAACGCGGACCGAGGGGCGGACTACGGCTCGGTCTGGCTGCTCTTCTCGGATGTGGGTCACCCGGCGAGCGTCGACCAGATCAACGCCACCACGTGGGTCCTGTTCGCCCTGGCGTGCCTGATGATCGCCCTGTTGGGGCTGCTCGCGCCCCGCAGGCCCCGGGTCGTCCAGCTGATGTTCCTCGTCGTAGCGTCGTTCCTGCTGATCAACAAGGTGTACTCGCCGCAGTACGTGCTCTGGCTGCTGCCGCTGGCCGCTCTTGCCCGCCCACGGTGGCGGGACCTCATCATCTGGCAGGCATGCGAGCTGTTCTACTTCTGCGCGGTCTGGATGCACATCGCGAACTTCTTCGTCACGCCTGGCGCGTGCCGGGTCGCGCAGTCGTTCATCTCGGCGACCGGCTGCGACTGGGTCTACTCGATCGCGATTCTGGCCAGGCTGGCCGGTGAGATCTTCCTTGTCGTGATGGTGATCCGGGACATCCTGCACCCCTGGCGCGACCCCGTCCGGGCGGACGGCCTCTCGGACGACCCGTTGGGTGGGGTGCTCGACGAGGGCGTCGACGCAGAGCCGTTCGCGGACGATCCCCCGGCCGGCGACCCACCGGGCACACCCGGCGCGCCCGACCTGATCAGGTCCGGACGTTCTTCGCCGCGGTGACGGCTCGGCCGACCGCCCGGTTCCCCGGGGGTTCGACCAACCGGCGGGCACCCGGTCAGGTGAGGTGAACGTGGTCGAACGTCGTCGTCGTGAAACGCACCCGAACCTCGACCTCGTCGCCCACCGCCGGCACCCGGACGCCTTGCGGCAGCAGGATCATGCTCACCTGCATGTGAGGCGGCTCGACGAACCAGCGCTGCAAGCCTTCGACGACGTACGGCGACAAGGACCACCCGACGGCTTCGAGGCTGCCCTTGGTCAGGGACCGAACCCGATGCCGTGAAGACGCCGCGGCTCCCGGCGCCTCGAGCCCGATCCCGTGCGAGGTGCCACCCGACATGACGAGCAGGACGCCGGGGCGCAGGCTCCTGTGCTGCCGGTAGCCGACCCGATCGCCGCGCGCGACCGGATGCGCGTCGATCACGGTAGCCCTTGCCGACAAGGCGTCCCGGTCACCAAGCCAGAGAGCGGTGCCGACACGTGGCCGGAACTCGACATCGGGATGGGTGTTGCGAAGGCGGTCGAGCTCGAGTCGGCTGACGTGCGAGACGTACCACCGTGGCGCCGCTGCGGCGCCGAGCCATTCCTCGATCTCGCCGTGGTGGCCGTGGCCGAGAGGGAGGTGGAGCGCGTGCCCCTCCACGCGCACCCCTCGAGCCGACCGTCGGGCCGCCAACAGGTCCGGCAACGTGAAGCCGTGCCGTCGCATGGACGTCAGCCCCTCGAGGATGACCCGCGGCCTCTCGGTGCGGGCACCTAGCTCCAGCAGGTCGGCCATGCGACCCACGGTGTGGACGACTCGTGGCTCGTAGGAGACGTCCGCGGTGAAAGGACGCCAGGGTTCCAGGACGACGATGTCGCCGGGGAACCGTTGCCGTACCTGCGCGATCTCCCGGTAGGTGCCGACGGCGATCGTGTCGCAGCCCAACCACGCGGTACGACGTGCCAGCCCGGTTATCCCGAACCCGTAGCCGTTCCCCTTCGCCACCGGGATGATCCCCTTGTGCGCGTCGACGGTCGCCCGAAGGTGTGATCGCCAACGCGGCCCGTCGACGTACAGGTCAAGGCTCATCGCAACCCTAGCGACGGCTCATGTAGACGTCGAAGGCCTTGTAGAGGAGGCGGTTCAGCGGCAGATCCCACTCGCCGACGTACTCGACCGCCGAACCTCCCGTGCCGACCTTGAACTGGATCAGTCCGATGTGCGGGTCGTCGGGCGCCAGGGTGTCCGTGATCCCGCGCATGTCGTAGACGTCGGCTCCGGCGGCCATCGCATCTCGGATCATCTGCCACTGCAACGCGTTGGAGCCGCGCACGTCCCGGTTGGCGGTTGACGAGGCGCCGTACGAGTACCACGTGTGGCGACCGACCCGGACCGCGGTCGATGCCGCGACGAGATGCCCGTCGTGCTGGGCGAGGTAGAGGTGGATCCGGTCCGGGCTCTCCCGCTCCATGGCGGTGAACATCTGCCGGAAATAGTCGACCGGGCGGGGCGTGAATCCGTCGCGAGCCGCCGTCTCGACGTACAGCGCGTGAAAGGCGTCGAGGTCGGCTCGGGAGCCCATCCGCACCACGACGCCGGCCTTGGCGGACTTCTTGATGTTGCGGCGCCACAGCTGGTTCATGCCCGCGAGAACGCCCGCCTCGTCCCGGTCCGCCAACGGCAGCTGGAAGACGTACTGCGGCTGCCCCGCCGAGAAGCCGCCATCGCCCGCCTGGGGTCGCCACCCGGAAGCGCGCAGCGTGGCCACCAGGTTCTCGCCCTGCCCGCTGCGCGAGTCGGGGGGCACGTCCCCGAGCCGACGGTAGGAGTCGTCGGCGATGGCCCTCTTCACGGTCTCGGACGTCCACCTGCGGGTGACCACCATCGGCCCGATCCGGATCGCGAACGCGCCTTGGACCCGCAGGTGCTCGGCCATGGCGGCGAGCAGGTCGGGGAGGTCGGGGTCTGACCAGTCCAGGACCGGCCCCTCAGGGAGGTAGGCGAGGAACCTCGCGATCGCGGGGAGCTGCCGGTAGAGCACCAGTCCGGCTCCGACGAGATCGCCGCCCCGGAACCAGCCGATCGACTCGTGCCGCCACTCGCCCTTGACGTTGCCCCAGGCCGGTGTCTGCAGGAAGCTCGCGCTGCGCTGCTTCTCGATGAAGGCGAGGTGGTCGGTCGGCGCGATGGTGCGTACGGCGACCTGGCTCACGCCTGGCAACGCTACCGGACCGGTCTCGCGCGGCCGGGGAGCTCGTCATCCGTAAACCGCTTGCCTGATGCCGCACGATGGGTAAGGCTCCGGCGATGATCGTGCGCCGCGAGCTGGCCGGGGACGAGTCGGCGGTCCACACTGTCCACGCGGCAGCCTTCGGCCGCGACCTGGTGGACGCGCGGGACGTGGCGGAGGCACGGCTGGTCGACGAGCTGCGACGAGACGGTGACCTCGTGCCCGCTCTGGCGCTCGTCGCCATGGTCGACGACGCCGTGGTCGGACATGTCGGGTGCAGCCGGGCCACGGTCGGCGGACGGCCCACCCTGGGACTCGGCCCGCTGGGAGTGCTGCCCGCCAACCACGGGACGGGCGTGGGCACGGCGCTCATGCACGCCGTCCTCGGTGCGGCCGACGCCCTCGACCAGCCCGCCGTCTTCCTCCTCGGAGACCCTGGCTACTACCGGCGCTTCGGGTTCGTCCTCGCCCGGCCTCTCGGCGTCGTCGCGCCGAACCCAAGCTGGGCCGAGCATTTCCAGGTGAGGCCGCTGCGCTTCTGGGATGACTCGCTGCGTGGGGACTTCCGCTACTCCCCGGCGTTCGACCGGATGTGACTCCGCAGCGGCCTAGGTACGGCGGACGCCGCGCCAGAGGCTGTAGGGCAGCAGGATCAGGACCGCAAGTGGCACCACCCACCACGTCGACGTCGTGGACCGGCTGACGGCGTACGTGATGACGAGCGCCGCGGAGACGCCAGCCGCCACCCGCCAGTCGTCGCCGACGATGAAGTCGTACCAGAAGGCGCCGAAGGCGCGCAGCTTCTCGATCACGACGTGCCCGCCGGGGTGAGCCGCGGTGACGCGCTGTGGTCAGTCGGCCGCTGACGACGCAGGAGCGCGACCAGTGCCAGGGCGAACAGCGCGAACGCGACCACCAGCACCGGCAGCGCCGCGTCGGACCCCGGCCACTTGGCGCCGGCTCCCTCCGCCCCCCAGAACGTCCCGAACGACGTGAGCATGACCCCGACGACGAACTTCAGTGAGTTCTCCGGCACCCGGGCGAGCGGCGCGCGTACGGCGGCCGCGGCAGCTACCACCACGGCGACCGCCACCAGCGCGGCAACGGACGCCAACGGCACGTTGTGGTCGTTGGTGCCGAACGTGAGCACGATGAAGGCCACCTCGAGGCCCTCGAGCAGCACGCCCTTGAAGGAGAGCGTGAAGGCGTACCAGTCGGTGATCCCGACCCGGGAGTGACCCTCAGCCTGCTTGGCGGCCAGCACCTGCTGCTGGAAGATCGCCTCCTCGTCGTGCAGCGCCTTGAACCCGCTGGCCCGCAGGATCGACTTGCGCAGCCACTGGAGACCGAAGACCAGCAGCAGGCCCCCGACGACGAGGCGCAGACCCCGCAGCGGGACCAGCGTGAGCGCCGGACCCAGCGCAGCCACGACCACCGCGAGGACCCCCACGCCGCCAAGCACGCCGATCATCGCCGACCGCCAGCTTCGTGTGGTCCCCACCGCCAGCACGATGGTGGCGGCCTCGACAGCCTCGACGACGCAGGCGAGGAACACCGCGATGAACAGGGCGGTCGAGCTCATGGTGAGGCGATTCTATCGGCGGCGCCGAGTCACGTGACGTGGGCGCGCAGCCAGGCGATGTCGGCCCCTTGACCCTGGGCACCACCTGGCGTCTCACACACGACCGGGGCGCCGGCGGCGTTGACGGTGGCGGCGAGGTCGTCGAGCGCGATCTTGCCCTCCCCGAAGTTCGCGTGCCGGTCGGCACCGGAGTCGAACGTGTCACGGGAGTCGTTTGCGTGCACGAGATCGATCCGGCCGGTGATCGCGAGCACCCGGTCGACGATGGACGCGAGCTCTTCCCCGCCCGCGTGCGCGTGGCAGGTGTCCAGGCAGAACCCGACGGTGTCCCCGCCGGCCGCCGATCCGATGGCGTCCCACATGCCGGCTATCCGCTCCAGCCTGCGCGCCATCGCGTTGTCGCCCCCGGCCGTGTTCTCGATCAGCAGCGGGACGGGCATGTCGAGCCGGTCGACGCACTTGCGCCAGTTGTCGAAGCCGATCGCCGGATCATCGTCCTTCAGGACGTGGCCACCGTGCACGATCACGCCTTTGGCGCCGAGTTCCGCGGCCAGGATCATCGTCTGCTGCAGCAGCTTGCGCGACGGGATCCTGATCCGGTTGTTGGTGGTTGCCACGTTCAGCACGTACGGCGAGTGGACGTACAGGTCGATGTCTGCAGCCTCCGCGGCAGCTTTCAGGGCCGCGGCGCCGCCCGGATACGCCACCGTTGGTGCCTTCCACCCCTGCGGGTCACCGAGGAAGAACTGGGACAGCGACGCCTTGCGGGCATCGGCCTCCGCGATCGGGTCTGCTTGGTCGACGTGACCACCGATGTTGAGCTCACTCATGCGTCAACTCTAAGTCGCGGCGGGGACAGTCCGGAATGGCGGCTCCTGGGTTCGTTCCCCGACCGGCCGCGTCTCGAGATCGGTGACACGCATGACAGATGTCAGGGAAAACTCGGGGATGATCCCCATCGCGGCGAGGTGCGGTCCTCGCCTAGCGTTGACGAAGACCAGGACGGCGAGACGACCGGCGATCCTCCCCGAAGGGGATGCCGAGGCGTTCGCACCGTTCGGGGCGGCTTCGTCGATCGCCGTAGGCCCCGGCGCCGACCCAGCGACCGAGACCAGCCAGGCACGCATAGATCTGAGGAATGATGCCCGAAGCCGCCGCGACCACTTTCGCCCCCGCCGTGGACCGGGTGGCCGCCCGAGCGATCGACCTCCGCAAGCTGTACGGCGAGGGGTCCTCCGCGATTGCCGCCCTCGACGGTGTCACGGTCGACTTCGCCACCCGCGAGTTCACGGCCGTCATGGGCCCTTCCGGGTCAGGCAAGTCCACGCTGATGCATTGCATGGCGGCGCTCGACACCGCCACCTCAGGCGACGTCTTCCTGGGAGACCAGGAGCTCGCCAGCCTCGACGACAAGGCCCTCACCCTGCTGCGTCGCGACAAGATCGGTTTCATCTTCCAGGCCTACAACCTGGTCCCCACGCTGACCGCGCGGGAGAATATCCTGCTGCCGCTGGCGATCGCGGGTCGCAAACCCGACCAGGAGTGGTTCGCCACCGTCATCGGGACGCTGGACCTCGAGACCCGTCTCAAGCACCGGCCGAACGAGCTCTCCGGCGGGCAGCAGCAACGGGTCGCGTGCGCCCGAGCGTTGGTGTCCAGGCCCGAGATCGTGTTCGCCGACGAGCCCACCGGCAACCTGGACTCGGCGTCAGGCGCCGAGGTGCTGGGCTTTCTGCGCAGGAGCGCCGATGAGTTCGGCCAAACGATCGTGATGGTCACGCACGACCCGGTGGCGGCGTCGTACACGGACCGGGTCGTCTTCCTGGACGACGGCAAGGTCGTCGACGAGCTGCGAAGGCCCACCAGTGAGCGGGTTTTCGAGAAGATGAAGCTGCTCTCCGCCCGGACCCCCTTGACCGCGGGCATGGAGGCCTGACGCCATGTGGAGAGTGACCTGGCGCAATCTCTTCGCGCGCAAGGTGCGGCTGCTGTTGAGCGGCTTCGCGATCGTGCTCGGCGTCGCCTTCGTGGCCGGCTCGTTCATCCTGACCGACACCATTCGTGACGCTTTCACCGGCATCATCAAAGGCTCGACGCCCGACGTCCAGGTGGCACCGAGAGGCTCGGGGAACTTCGACTCCGGGCCGGACTCCCGCACGATCGGTGCGGACGTCGTGAAGCGGCTCGAGACGCTCAAGGACGCCGCCGCGGTCGACGGCGGCAACCAGGTGACGGGCGTCTACGTGCTCGACAAGGGCGACAAGGTGCTGAGCAGCGGTGGCGCACCCGGTCTCGCCTTCGACTACGGCAACGGACGCGCGATCACCGGCAACCGGGTTGTCACGATCACGGACGGCAAGCCGCCGGTCACCATCCATCAGATCGCCCTGGACAGTCAGACCGCGAAGAAGGGCGGCTACCACGTCGGTGACAAGGTAGACCTGGTGACACCTGGCCCGAAGCCGAGGACCACCGTCACGCTCACCGGCATCTTCCGGTTCGGGCAGACCGGCAACACCGCGGGAGCCACCCTCACGCTCTACAGCCAGCAGGCAATCCAGCAGCTCTACTTCCACGGCAAGGACGTGTACTCCGGCGTCTCCCTGGCGGCGAAGCCGGGCGTGTCCCAGCAGCAGCTCGCCTCGGAGGCGCAGAAGCTGCTCCCGCCCGGCCTGCAAGCGCGCACCGGCGACAAGGTGGCCGCCGAGGGGGAGAAGAGCCTCGACCAGGCCCTCAAGTTCATCAACTACTTCCTGCTCGTCTTCGCGGCGATCTCCCTGGTGGTTGGGATCTTCCTGATCGTCAACACGTTCTCGATCCTGGTCGCGCAACGTAGCCGGGAACTGGCGCTGCTGCGCGCCATGGGCGCGTCGAAGAGGCAGGTCAACCGTTCAGTGCTCACCGAGGCATTCGCGGTCGGCCTGGTCGGTACGACGGCCGGCGTCGGCGTGGGCTACCTCCTCGCGATGGTGCTGAGGTGGGTCTTCGGCAGGATCGGCCTGGACCTGACTGGTGTTCCGATGCCGGTCGCTCCACGCACGGTCATCGCCGCCTACCTGGCAGGGATGGTCACCACGCTGATCGCCGCCTACTTGCCGGCGCGACGCGCCGGACGGGTGTCCCCGGTGGCCGCGATGCGCGATGAGGTCGCCATGCCCGAGACCTCGCTGCGCCGCCGGACGCTTATCGGTGCCCTGCTGGTCGTCGTGGGTGCCGGCGGAGCGATCCTCGGCTTCCTCGGCTCCGGCGGGCTCGGCCTGTTGGGTATCGGCCTCGGTGCGCTGGCCGTGCTGATCGGGGTCGCGCTGATGAGCCCGTTGCTGGGCCGTCCGGTGGTCCGGCTGATCGGACTGTCGTACCGCGCACTCTTCGGATCTGTCGGCACGTTGGCCACCCAGAACACCTTGCGGAACCCACGTCGTACCGCTGCGACGTCGAGCGCACTGATGATCGGGCTCGCGCTTGTCGCGACCATGTCGATCCTCGGACAATCGGCGAAGGCCAGCACCGACAAGGCGGTCAACGAGACGCTGACCGCAGACTTCGTCGTGTCCAACGCGGTCGGCTCGCCGTTCTCGCCGACCATCGCCCAGCAGATCCGCAAGCAGCCGGGGGTGCAGACCGTTGCGGAGTTCCGGTCGGCGAACGGCGAGATCGACGGTAGCCAGGTGTTCCTGGGTGCCGCGGACCCCCGACAGCTGCCGCAGGTGCTGGCGATCCCCATGGAGAAGGGGTCCGTGGCCGACCTCAACGACGGCACGATCCTGGTCGACAAGAACACCGCGAGCGGGAACGGCTACGCCATCGGCGACACGATCCGGCTGAAGCTCCAAGGCGGGACCCAGAGCCTGAAGGTGGCCGGCATCTTCTCCGCGTCCGCGGCGGTGCCGGCGAACTACATCATCACCTTGAATGCCTTGGCCAAGGGTGCGCTGCAGCCGCAGGACTCCCTGCTCTTCATCACCCCCAAGCCGGGTGTGTCCCCCGCAGAGCTGCACGCGCAGATCGACCCGATCACGAGGGACCTGCCGACGATCTCGCTGCAGGATCAGTCCGGCTTCGCGGACACCCAGAGCAAGCAGATCGACCAGTTCCTGCTGCTGATCTACTCGCTGCTTGCCTTCTCGATCATCATCGCCGCACTCGGCATCGTGAACACGCTGGCGCTATCGGTGATCGAGCGGACCCGAGAGGTGGGTCTGTTGAGGGCCATCGGCCTCAGTCGTCGCCAGCTGCGCCGCATGGTCCGGCTCGAGTCGATCGCGATTGCCGTACTGGGTGCCGTCCTCGGAGTGGTGATCGGGATCGCCTTCGGCGTCGCGCTGGTCAAGGCTCTGAGCGACCAGGGTCTGGACGTGCTCGCGGTGCCGTGGGCGCAGCTCGTGATCTTCGTCCTCGTGGCCATCGTGATCGGTGTGCTCGCTGCTTGGCTGCCGGCCAGGCGGGCCGCCAAGCTCAACGTGCTCGATGCGATCACCACGCAGTAGCCCCGGCCTGTGGACGAGGATTTCGGAGCGCCCCGCACCGCTGATAACCTTGCCGATGCCGACCCCGCCAGAAGCAGGGTCGCACCGCGCCCGTTCAGCTGGCGGGCGTGACCTCCTGTCACGGAGAGACCGTGACCGCAAAGTCCACAGGAGGTGGATGTCGCGCATGCGTAACTATGAGCTCATGGTGATCCTCGACCCCGACCTCGAGGAACGCACGGTCGAACCGTCCCTCGAGACCTACCTCAACCTGGTCCGACAAGACGGCGGCAGTGTCGAGTCGGTCGACGTGTGGGGTCGCCGGCGCCTCGCCTATGAGGTCAACAAGAAGACCGAGGGCATCTACGCCGTCGTCACCTTGTCGGCGGAGCCCGCTACGGTCAAAGAGCTTGACCGCCAGCTCGGGCTCAACGAGTCGGTCATGCGCACGAAGGTAATGCGACCAGAAGTCCACTGATTGGAAGGCTGCCCATGGCAGGCGAGACCACGATCACCGTCGTCGGAAACCTGACCGACGACCCCGACCTGCGATTCACCCCGTCCGGGGCTGCGGTCGCCAACTTCACCGTGGCCTCGACGCCGCGGTTCTTCGACAAGCAGACGAACGAGTGGAAGGACGGCGACGCGCTCTTCCTGCGCTGCTCGATCTGGCGCCAGGCCGCCGAGAACGTTGCCGAGTCCCTGCACCGCGGCACCAGAGTCATCGTGCAGGGCCGGCTGCGCCAACGGTCGTACGAGACTCGGGAGGGCGAGAAGCGCACCGTTTTCGAGCTCGACGTCGACGAGGTGGGACCGTCGTTGAAGTACGCGACGGCGAAGACCACCAAGACGACCCGTTCCGGGACCGGTGGGGACAGCGGCTCGCGCGACGCCGGCAACGACCCCTGGGCGACCGCGGCGCCGACCTCGGGCGGTCAGCAGGGCGGGGGGAACGACCCGTGGGCCGCGCCGGCCGGCGGCTCAGACGAACCACCGTTCTGAGCGTCCACACCGTCCAACCGGGGACCGTCTCCGGACATCAGACCATTCCGGCTCCGGCCGGGCTCGATGAAAGAGGAGCACCACAATGGCCAAACCCATCCTGCGCAAGCCCAAGAAGAAGGTCTGCGCATTCTGCAAGGACAAGACGACGTACGTCGACTACAAGGACACGGCGCTGCTGCGCAAGTTCATCTCCGACCGAGGCAAGATCAGGGCCCGCCGCGTGACGGGGAACTGCACCCAGCACCAGCGCGACGTCGCGATGGCGATCAAGAACGCTCGCGAGATGGCGCTCCTGCCCTACACGTCAACCGCGCGCTGAGGGGAGGCTGCGATGAAGCTGATCTTGACGCAGGAAGTCTCGAACCTCGGTTCTCCCGGTGACGTCGTGGAGGTCAAGGACGGCTACGGCCGCAACTACCTGATGCCCCGAGGACTCGCCATCGGATGGACCCGGGGTGCCCAGAAGCAGATCGACTCGATCAAGAAGGCGCGCTCGGTCCGCGAGGTGCGTGACGTCGGCCAGGCAGACGAGCTCAAGACGCAGCTCGAGGCACTGAACGTGAAGGTTGCCTCCCAGGCAGGGTCCACCGGCCGGCTGTTCGGAGCCGTCACGGTGGCCGACATCCTCGAGGCGGTCAAGAGCGCCGGCGGCCCGGACATCGACAAGCGGCGCATCGAGGTGGGCAACCCGATCAAGTCGGTCGGCACCCATCAGGTGACGGTCAAGCTACACGACGACGTGACGGCCACCCTCACGCTCGAGGTCGTCTCCTCCTGACGACCTGCTGTGGACTCCGGCGGTGCAACGTGCCGGAGCACATCCGTCAGGATCTGATGTGCTGGGCGCTCCAGCAGGAGACGCTGCCGTGGCAGTGCTCCATGCGCAGCAGCGTGTCGTGCAACCTCTGGTGGAGCTGCGACGGCATCCGCGAGAACGCGTTGTCCAGCTCGTAGGGATCCGTCACGAGGTTGTAGAACTCCCGCTGGCCGTTGCTGTACTCGACGTACAGGTAGCGCGCGGTACGGATCGCCTCGTACGACGGCGGGTTCCCCGACCTCGGCGCGGGATAGTCGGGGTCGGCCGGCGCCACGTCGGGGCCGTGATGCTCTACAAGCACGGCGGTCCGCCAGCCCCGGGGAGCCCGTCCGCGCAGCTGCGCGACGAGCGAGCGACCGTCCACCGTAGGTGGAGGAGTCGCCCCCGCCAGCGTCTCGAACGTCGGGGCGAGGTCGATGTTCTCGGCGAGCTGCGTAACAGAAGCACCATGAGGCACGCCAGGACCGGCGACGATGAGCGGCACCCGGATGTCGGTGTCGAAGGCCGTCTCCTTGCCCTGGCGTAGGTCGTGCTGGCCGAGGTGGAGGCCGTTGTCGCTGCTGAACACGAAGTAGGTGTTCTTCGCGGCGCCGAGGCTGCGAACCTCGGCCTCGAGCCGGCCGATCATCCGGTCGACCGACTGGACGGCCTGCAAGCGCAGCCGGAACGTCCTGGTCAGGTGCCGTTCCGTCAGCGGCCTGAGGGGGCCGATCTTCTTCAACCACGTCGGGGCGTTGCGGACTGCGTGGCCGTATGCGGGACCACGGGGGGCCTGCGCATCAGGGAACTTCCCCAGGTCCCGATGCGCTGGCACGAACGGGTAGTGCGGGGAGAACGTGGAGATCTCAGCCAGGAACGGACGATGCGCTCTGGCGCTGCCGGCGATGAACTGGCTCGCCTTGTCGGACAGCACCGACGTGAGGTAGTCGCCATCAGCTGAACCGAAGTGCTCCAGCTGGTGTCCCACGGCGAGGTTGTAGTTGTACTCGTTGTAGCCGTGTGTGTCGGCCGCGTCCCAGGCCGACCAGCCCGGCGGGATGTACGGTGCCGGCCGCCCCTCATATGAGGTCTGGGGACGGTAGGCGTTCAGGAACTTGCCGAACAGGCCGGTCTGGTAACCCCGGGCCTGCAGGCTCGACGCGAACGTCTTGTTCTCGTCGTGGGCGGTGAGGAACCCTCTGAACCCACCGTGAGGCTGGATGTTGTTGAAGACATGGTCGTCGTGCGGGAACTCTCCGGTCAGGATGGACGTGCGCGACGGGCAGCACAGCGAGTCGGTCACGAAGTAGTTCTTGAACGTGGTTCCGTTGCGCTCCAGTCCGAGAACGTGGGGCATGTGACTGACCAGGTTCCACGTGAGGTCGTCGGTGAGCACGAAGACGAAGTTCGGCGCAGACGCCCCCGTTCCTGATCCGGTCGTGGCCACCGGCGGGCTTCCGCTCACCCACCCCGCTCCCGTCGGCGAAGCCCCCGCCGACGAGCAAGCAGCAGTCATCAGAGCCAACAGAACCCCGAGCGTGAGCACGCGCAGCGTCGGCACGTGACCTCCTGGCCGTCTTGAGCAGCGGTCAGTCCCCCAGGTGTGCAGAGTACGTCGCCGCACCGGCTGATCCCAGGCCGGTCGGCGCGGTGCGCAGGGGAAACGCGCGCCTCCTGGTCACGTCGGCGAGCCACGGCTGGCCCCGAGCACCAGCCACGCGTCACCGCGCTCCCGCCACAGCAGCGTGGCCAGGCGGGCCAGCATGAAGCCCGAGAACGCCCACCACAGCGCCACCAGGCCACCGCCGAGCCAGAGCACGCCGAAGGCGAGCGGGGCGAAGACGCCCAACGTGACGAGCCCGGCGACCGCGAGGTAGCGTCCGTCGCCCGCGCCGATCAGCACGCCGTCGAGCACGAAGACCAGGCCGGACACCGGCTGGTGCAGGGCGATCACGAGGAGCACGGTCCCGAGCAACTGCTGGACATCCGCGTCGGACGTGAACAGGGGCACCACGAGCGGCCGCGCCAGGACGAGCAGAACGCCCAGTGCCACCCCGCAGAGGAGCCCCCACCACATCATCCTGCGGGTGGCAGCCCGGACCCCCTCGGCGTCGCGGGCTCCCAGCAGCCGACCGGTGATCGCCTGCCCCGCGATCGCGATTGCGTCGAGCGCGAAGGCCAGGAACGTCCACACCGTGAAGGCGACCTGGTGCGCGGCAACCGCAGGCGTCGAGATCGACGCGGCCACGAACGTGGCGACGAGCAGCGCGGCGCGCAGCGTCAACGTCCTTACCAGCAGCGGGAGCCCGACGACGAAGGAGCTGCGGATACCGGGCAGGTGCGGCGTCAGCCGCGCGCCGTACCGGATCGCCCCCCGGGAGACCACCCACACCAGCGTGAGCGCCGCCAGGCTCTGTGCCACGAGGGTGCCGACCGCCGAGCCCGCGATGCCCCAGCCGAAACCGTAGACGAACGTGAGGTTGAGGCCGACGTTCGCCAGGTTGGCGACAACAGCGACCGCAAGGGGTGTGCGGGTGTCCTGAAGGCCGCGAAGCACGCCGGTCGCAGCGAGCATGAGCAGCAGCGCCGGGATTCCGAACGACGCAATACGCAGGTACGTCGTGGCGAACCGCTGGACCTCGCGATCGGAGCTGAAGCCGCCCACGATGAGGGGGCTGAGCAGCCAGCTGGCAGCGGCCGACACCGCACCGAGAGCGGCGGCCAGCCAGATACCGTCGACACCCACCGTGAGGGCGACCTGCAGCTGCCCGGCGCCGACGTTGCGCGCCACCACCGAGGTGGTGCCGTAGGCGAGGAAGATGAAGATCCCGACGGCCGTCTGGACCACCGCACCAGCGATGCCGAGGGCGGCCAGCTGGGCCGTGCCGAGGTGACCGACGATCGCGGCGTCGGCGAGCAGGAAAAGGGGCTCGGAGACCAGCGCCGCGAACGCCGGCAGGGCGAGCCGCGCGATCTCCCGGTCCTGGGTATGACGCTCAGCCCTGCGGGGGCTGCCGCTGCCGGTTCGCCGCGCCGCTGTCTCGCCATTCACAACGCGCGGCCGACACGCCGAGAAGTTTCTCTCCTCCACATCGGTGACACCTTATCGTCCCAGGTCAGAGTGCCATTTGAGGGCGGTGCCGGGACGTTTTCCACAGCCGTGTACCCAGGCTGTGCACATCCCCGACGCGGTTGTCCACAAACCTTCGCGCCTGCTCCACAGGGGGTGTTGACGATGCCCTGGCCCGTTCCGCCTCAACCACGTAGCGTCACCACGTCGGGGTCGATCGGTCACCCGGCCCGGGGCAGTGGAGGCCAGGTCCTGTCGGTGGCCGCCCCTAGCATCGCAGATGTCGCAGCATGTCGTCGTGGGTGAGGAGTCTCGTGAGCGTCGTCGAGTTCCCCGGTCCCCCAGACGATGGGGATGTCGGGCACGGCGGCGGAACCGGTCTGTTGCCGCCGCAGGACGAGGGTGCAGAGCAGTCGGTGCTCGGGGCGATGCTGCTGAGCAAGGACGCGATCGCCGACGTCATCGAGGTCATCCGGGGAGCCGACTTCTACCGACCGGCGCACGAGCTCATCTACGACGCCGTCCTCGACCTCTACGGACGCGGTGAGCCCGTCGACGCGATCACCGTCTCCGCCGAGCTGACCAGGGCAGGCGACATCGCCCGCGTGGGCGGTGGCCCCTACCTCCACACCTTGGTCGCGGGTGTCCCGGTGACGGCCAATGCCGGCTACTACGCCGGCATCGTCCGGGAGAAGGCGATCCTCCGCCGCCTCGTCGCAGCGGGCACCAAGATCGTCCAGATCGGGTATACGGGCGAAGGTCAGGTCGACGACATCGTCGACCGCGCCCAGGCCGAGGTCTACAGCGTGACCGACCGGCGTGCCTCGGAGGACTATGCGCCGCTGTCCGATCTGATGGAGCTCACGATCGACGAGCTCGAGGCGATCGGGAACCGGGACGGGGCGATGGCCGGCGTCCCGACCGGCTTCGCGGAGCTGGATGACCTGACCAACGGTCTCCATGCCGGACAGATGGTGATCGTGGCGGCGCGGCCGGCGGTCGGCAAGGCGCTGGCGCTCGACACGCCGATCCCCACGCCGTCCGGCTGGACCACCATGGGGCGGGTCGCCGTCGGTGACGAGCTGATCGGCGCGGACGGCTCGGCGACTCGGGTAGTCGCGGTCACCGACGTGCTCCACGACAGGCCGTGCTACCGGGTCGAGTTCTCCGACGGGTCGGCGATCGTCGCCGATGCCCAGCACCAGTGGCTGACCACAACGAGGGTGCGCCAGGACTGCCTGATCTCGGCGGCCGGCTCTGTCTCGGCGGCCGGCTGTGCCTCTGCGAACGGCGACGCCGTGGTCACCACCGAGGAGATCGCCCGGAGCCTGCGCTGTGCGGACGGCCGGGCCAACCATGCAGTCCATCCCGGTGCCGCGTTGGACCTCCCTGAGGCGGTGCTCCCGCTGCCGCCGTACCTGCTGGGCGCCTGCCTCGCGGCCGGTGAGCGCCCGTGCGCGCAGTCCCCCAGGTTGGCTGACCGTCTTCGCCTCGCGGTCCCGCACGCGCACATCCCCGCGGTCTACCTGCGCGCCTCCGCACGTCAACGACGGGCCTTGCTGGCCGGTCTTCTCAGCATGGACGGGGCCGCCACGTCGAGGACAGGCAGCCGGGTCAGGCTGACCAGCCAGCGGCTGACCAGCGATGTCCGCGAGCTGGTCGTCAGCCTCGGTTACACCTGCCGCGTCACCACCGAGGCGGCTGACGTCCCACAACCGGGTCGCCCGCCCGTGTTCGTGCTCACTCTGGGCCGCCGCCGGTGCATCACCGGTGTCTCCCGGGTCGAAAGCGTCCCTGTCAGATGCGTGCAGGTCGACAACCCCAGCCATCTCTACCTGGCGGGCGCGTCCATGGTCCCCACCCACAACTCCACGCTCGGCCTGGACATCGCGCGGTCGGCGTCGATCCGCCACGGGTTGACCAGCGTCATCTTCTCGCTGGAGATGAGCCGCACCGAGATCACCATGCGGCTGTTGTCGGCTGAGGCTCGCATCCCGCTCGGCAACATGCGCAACGGGCGGATGAGCGACGACGACTGGAACAAGCTCGTGCGCAAGATGGGAGAGGTCTCCGAGGCGCCGCTATTCATCGACGACTCGCCCAACCTGACGATGATGGAGATCCGCGCCAAGGCCAGGCGCCTCAAACAGCGGCACGACCTGCGGCTGATCATCGTGGACTACCTGCAGCTCATGACGTCGGGGAAGAAGGTCGAGTCCCGGCAGGTCGAGGTGTCCGAGTTCTCCCGTCAGATAAAGCTGCTTGCCAAGGAGCTCGAGGTTCCGGTCGTCGCGATCGCCCAGCTCAACCGCGGCTCTGAGCAGCGCACGTCGAAACGCCCGTTGCTGTCCGACCTTCGCGAGAGCGGGTCATTGGAGCAGGACTCGGATATGGTCATCCTCTTGCACCGCGAGGACATGTACGAGAAGGAGTCGACCCGCCCCGGCGAGGCCGACCTGATCGTCGCCAAGCACCGCAACGGCCCGACGGCAGAGCTCGTGCTCGCGTTCCAGGGGCACTACTCCCGCTTCGTCGACATGGCCCAGAACTGACGGCGATGAGCAGCCTGGACCCCGCCGCCCACTGGGCCGGCCGCCTGCACGATCTCGCGAGCCAGACCGAGGTCCCGGGTGCCGTCCTCGGCCTGTGGGTCGACGGCGAGGAGACCGTGGTCGCTCACGGTGTCCTCAGTACTGCTACCCAGGTCGGCACGAGGGCAGACTCCCTTTTCCAGATCGGCTCCATCACGAAGGTCTGGACCGCCACCATGGTCATGCAGCTCGTCGACGAGGGACGGCTGTCCCTGGACTCGAGCGTCTCCGAAGTCCTTCCGGGAGTACGCCTCGGCACCGAGGACGCCAGCCACCAGACCCAGGTCCGGCATCTGCTCACGCACACCAGCGGAGTCGACGGTGATGTCTTCGCCGACACCGGTCGCGGGGACAGCTGCGTCGCGAAGTACGTCGACCTGCTGGCCGACGTGGGACGCACTCATCCACTCGGTGCTGCCTACTCCTACTGCAACAGCGGCTTCGTCCTGCTGGGTCGGATGATCGAGGTGCTCGACGGCCGCAGCTGGGACGAGTCGCTGCGAGCCCGGTTGGTAGCACCGCTCGGCCTCACGGAGGCGGTCACGCTCCCCGAGGAGGCGATCCTGCACCGAGTGGCGGTCGGACACCGGGAGCACCCCCATCAGGGTGAACCCGTCTCGACCTGGGCGCTGCCCCGCAGCCTGGGTCCGGCCGGCCTGGTCACCGCGAGTGTGCACGACGTCCTCACCTTCGCGCGTCTGCACCTCGACGGCGGCGTCGCACAGGACGGCAGCCGGCTCCTCAGCGAGGTCTCGATGTCCGCCATGCAGCAACCTCGGTTCGACATCCCCAGCCTCGACGACGACGGCGACGCCATCGGGCTTGCCTGGCGCCTCAACAGGTGGGGTGAGCGACGCATCTTCGGCCATGACGGTGGAACGATCGGACAGCTCGCCTATCTGCGGATCGACCCCGAGGCGCGGCTCGTGGCCTGTCTGCTGACGAACTCCTACGTCGCGGACACGCTGTATGAGAGGCTCTTCGCCGAGGTGTTCGGTGAGTACGTCGCCGTGGCGCCGCCGACCGCGCCGCAGCCGACCCGCGCAGGCTCGACGCTGGACCTGTCCCGGCACGCCGGCCGGTACGAGCGGGTGTCGCGTCGCTACGACGTATCGCTGCGCGGCGCCGTGCTACACGTCGTCTCCACCATGACCGGAGACCGTGCCGCCATCGCCGACGAGGGACCGGAGGAGTTCGACCTGCACCCGGTCGACTCCCGGGACAACGCCTTCGTGGGCCGCGTCTACGACCAGGAGCCCTGGAGCGCGGTCCTGTTCGACAGCTTCAGTGACGGGACGCCGTACCTGTACCTCGGCGGTCGCGCTACCCCGAAGATCACCGACGACGCCCCGTGAGCACCCCATCCCGTCACCCCATCCCGTCAATTGCGGGAATGTGCACCTCGCGAAGGGTCCGGACGGGTCGACTTTCCCGCAATTCGCGGGGGGGCGGGGGGGGGGCCTGCGGGGGGTCAGCCGCTCTTCTCGTCCAGGTACTGCAGGAGGTCGTGGGCGGCGACCTCGACCTCCTTGTGACGCCACTCCGAAGCGCGGTAGACGCACGCGATGAGCCCGGTCCGGTGCAGCCGCCGGAAGTCTCCGTACACGAAGGCGTAGCGGGCCTTCGTCTGGTCGGCTGGCCCTTCGGTCAGCC
Organism: Nocardioidaceae bacterium; assembly: GCA_033850885.1. Classification (GTDB taxonomy): domain Bacteria; phylum Actinomycetota; class Actinomycetes; order Propionibacteriales; family Nocardioidaceae; genus JAWWPG01. Next base: position 107,258 of record JAWWPG010000037.1, on the reverse strand, counting down.
CGAGATGCCACGCCCCATAGTCGTCCCACGAGTGCGACTCGAGGAACGCGTTCTCGTCCGCGGCTTTCGGCTGCGCCTGCCCCCAGTCGCTGTCCAGCACGTACTGGCGGGCGTCGATGAGCGCGCGTGCCTTCGACCCCCGCTGGGTTGACCGAATACTTGGGCACCGACCCAGTCTGACGCAAGCGCCTAGGATCGGCAGAATGCTCCGCGTTGTCGGGGCCGGCCTGCCGCGGACCGGGACCCACACCCTCAAGCTGGCTCTCGCCCGGCTCGCCGGCGGGCCGAGCTACCACATGACCGAGGTGTTCGACAACCCTGACCATGTCGCCTTCTGGCGGGCGGCTCTCGACGGCGAGGCGCCCGACTGGTGTCGCTTCTTCCACGGCTACACGTCTGCTGTCGACTGGCCCAGCTCCGCATTCTGGCCGGAGCTGGCGGCAGCGTTCCCCGCCTCGGTCATCCTGCTGTCGACGCGAGCCGACGGAGCCGAATGGTGGCGAAGCGCCGACGCGACGATCATGGAGGGCCTCCGCTGGGAAGGCGAGCCCGCGCCGTGGCGGACGCTGTTGGGCGATCTGTGGCGCCGTACCCTGTGCGCCGGCTGGGAGGATCCCGCCGCGAACGCGGTCGCGTACGAGCGTTGGGTCGAGGAGGTACGTCGCACCGCGCCGCCGGACCGACTCGTCGAGTGGCGGGCCCGAGAAGGGTGGGGTCCGCTCTGCGAGGCCCTCGGCGTGCCGGTGCCGGAGGAGCCGTTCCCGCACGTCAACTCGACCGTGGAATGGGAGGAGCGCCGTCGACAGCGCGAGGCAGCGACAGCCCAGCCCGATGAGCGGGAGGAGGGGCAGTGACCCCGCAGCACGGCGCGACTCTGGATCTCCGGTTCTCGCTGCGGGAGCGTGCGGGCTCGGTGCACGTCGAGGTGTGGCCCAACGACGACCCCGAGGATCTCGGGCACGCCCTCGTCGCAGTCGGGTACGACGTGGCAGCGTTCCGCGGCTTCCCGGTCATCGAGGCCCGCATCTCGTACGACGGGCATGGCCCGCGGGGCTGGATGGGGTGGCTGCAGGTCATCGAGCGTCATGACGACGACGGCCAGGTCGTGGCGGACGTCGACGTCGCCGGCCTGATGGGCGACGAGTCTCCGCTGTACACGTTCGGGTTCCTGCCGACGTTCTGCGACTTCCCCGCCAACCCGGACCACCCCGACGGCGACTGGGTGGCGCACACCTTCCTGGTGGCGGTTCCCGACGTCGTACGCACGCGTGTTCTGATGCCGGTTGTCGCGTTCCGATGGGGGTATCGGCTGGTGGGTGGCCGGCCCGTCGGTCTATTCGCCCCGGCCGAGCTGCCGCTCGGGACGTGGGACCACCATCGTGCCCTGCTCGACCGCGAGTACCCCGGCTGGAGGTTCCTTTCCGTCGCTGCGACCTGACCCGACGGCGTCAGCCGCGCATGGTGGGCACGAGCTGCTCCAGAGGCGACGACGCGACCACGCTCTCCGTCACGGATCCCGACGCGATGGTCCGTCGGGGTCGAGGCCGAGCGCGTGCATCGCGTGCACGACGATGTCCTCCGGAGAGCCCGCCGCCGCGACGGTGACGCCGGGCTCGTCACTCTGCAAGGGCTCCAGCATCGCCAGCTGGCTCGGCAGCAGGGACGACGGCATGTAGTGGCCCTCGCGGTGCTCGACCCGTTCCCGGATCAGCTCCGCGCTCGCCTCGACATGGCAGAACCTCACGTCCGGGCGACCCTCGCGCAGCACGTCGCGGTAGGCCCTGCGCAGTGCCGAGCAAGCGACGACCGCGCAATGACCGGCCCGCTCATGCTCATCGAGCCACTCCGCGATGGCTCGCAGCCAGGGCCGTCGGTCTTCGTCGGTCAAGGCGATCCCTGACCTCATCTTCGCGACGTTGGCCTCGGGATGGAAGTCGTCGCCCTCGGCATAGTCCCAGCGCATCGCGCGAGCGATTCCGCGCCCGACCGTGGTCTTGCCCGATCCCGAGACCCCCATCACCACGACCAGGTCGACGCCGCCCACCCACACCACCTCCGTCGGGCGTCGAGTACCCAAGGAAGCGCCCTTCACTCCCGGCCCGTCCCACCCTAAAGGCCGACAGCGTATCCGCAGTGGGCGCAGCATCTCCTGCTCCCGAGGCCCGAGTGATGCTCTTCCGGCGAGGTCGCGGCGTGTAGGTGTGAGATGTGGCGGTCCACTTCTTAGGAACTTCTCAGGGTCGAAGGTCTGGACGCGGCGTGCTGCCTGCACAACCTTCTGGAGGCCCGTCAGACCACCTCGCGGGTGTGCGTCGTTAGGTCCGACCCCATTCAAGGAGTTCTCGTGAACCGTAAGCTGATCTACTCAGGCCTCGCTGCCGGCGTCCTCGCCGTCGGCGGCCTCGCCGCTGGCCTGCCCGGCGCGTCTGCGATGCCCGCACACACGAACGTGGGCGTGCACGCCGTGCATGTCTGTGCGGCACACCCGAAGCCCGGGCACGCTTCCTGTATGGCCATGGTGCTCACGAACGGCGCCGGCAAGGTGATCAACCCGATGAGCGCCAGCGGCAGGAGGGCCATCCCGACGATCGGTATCAACTCCGCGAAGCTCCGGAAGGCCTACCACCTGACCGGCCTGACCAGCGGCGGGCGCACTGTGGCGATCGTCGACGCGTTCGGCTACAGCGGTCTCGAGTCGGACCTCGCGACCTTCCGTAGCCACAACGGCCTGCCGGCGTGTACGACGGCCAGCGGGTGCCTGACCATCGAGAACCAGACGGGCGGCTCGGTTCTGCCGCCCAACGACGCGGGCTGGGATGTCGAGCAGGCGCTCGACGTCGACGCCGTGTCGTCGGCCTGCCCGGACTGCAAGATCCTGATGGTCCAGGGCAACAGCTCCTCGTTCGCGGACCTGGAAACGGCCGAGAACACCGCAGCCGCGCATGCGGGTGTCGTGGCGATCTCCAACAGCTACGGAAGCAACGGCGGAAGCATCCCCAACCAGGCCGCGTACAACCACCCGGGTATCGCGATCACCGCGTCAACCGGTGACAGTGGTTTCTCACCCGGCAACTACCCCGCCAGCGACACTCATGTCGTGGCCGTCGGTGGAACCTCGTTGTTCAAGGACACCAGCTCGCGGGGCTACCACGAGACCGCGTGGAGCGGCGCCGGCTCTGGATGTGGCGCGAACCCGAAGCCGAAGTGGCAAGGGGCGGCTCACACCACCTGCACGACGAAGGCGTCCGCGGACGTGTCGGCCGCCGCCGACCCGAACAACGGTGGGCTGATCATCTACTGTGGCACGGTTTCCGGTTGTGGCGGTTTCGAGCAGGTCGGTGGCACCAGCGAGTCGTCGCCGATCATCGCGGCGGTATACGCGCTGTCGGGCAACACCGCCGGCTACCCGGCGAAGATCCCCTACGCCAACACCAGCCACCTCTTCGACGTCACGTCGGGGAGCAACGGCACCTGTGGGGTCCCGCTGTGCACGGCGCGTGTGGGCTGGGACGGCCCGACCGGACTGGGCACGCCGAACGGTGTCGCTGGCTTCTGAGCGCGCCAGCAGGTTCGCTCATCCCCCTGGGGATGGCATCGGATGGCCGGGTACGGCGACGTACCCGGCCATCCGGCTGTCTCCGCCCTCCCCGGCCCTCCCCGAGAATTGCGGGAAAGTCGACCCTTCCCGGCCCCTCGCGAGGTGCACTTTCCCGCAATTCGCGGGAAAGGGAAGGGAGGCGGGGGGCTATCTGGTGCTGACGGCGGTCACTCCGCTCAGCGTGCCGACGAGGACCAACGACCCGTGCAGCGTCGGCGTCGCAAAGTGCGGGCACCCGCCGAGCGTTGCTCTCGCCACGGTCCTGCCGTTGCGCGGGTCCAGCTGGAAGAGCCCACCGTTGTAGACGGCCCAGATGGCGCCAGCACCGACCACCGGCGACGCGCCGTAGAGCACGCTCGTGTTGTGCCACTTCCGCCTCATGACCGGCCCACTTGTCAGTCGGTAGGCGCTCAGGCCGCTGAGGCACGGAACGTAGATCGTCCTGGCCCGGTAGGCGGTCCCGCCGAACGACTTGCAGTTTGCGATGGTGGCTGCGTAGCCGCCGATTCCGCCGAGGTGGCGCTGGTGGAGCAGGTAGCCGTCCCCCGCCTTGCCATCGCCGAACGCCCAGTGGTGGCCGAGGGCCCCGAAGATCATCGGCCCGGTCGAGCCCAGGTCGAGGTCGTTGGCGTTCTCCGCCGCCCAGTTCCTCGGGGCGAACAGGGAGACCTTGTGGGTGCCGTCGAGCTCGAGGATGCTGTCGCTGTCGTCGTACGGCGGTGCCAGCGCGGCGCCGTTCCCGATGGCGACGAACAGGTGCCCGGAGGCGTCGACCGCGGGTCCCGAGGGCGCCCAGATGCCCGCCTCCCGGCTGCTCGGCTGCCGGTAGATGCTCACCGGGCCGACGCCGGAGAGCTTGGTGCCGACGACCCACCCGTGATACGGCCCGCAGTCGCCGGCGAGCCCCCCGAAGGGAACCCACACTCGGCCGTGGGAGATTGCCAGCGCGCCGCGCTCCTGCTGGGCGCTGCGAGCCATGGCCGGCGGGTCGATCTGCCGTGACCAGTCCACGTGTCCGGTCTTCGGGTTGACGGCGAAGAGTCGATGACGGATCGGGTGGTTCAGCTCGGCCGCGACGTACACCTGGTGGGTCGAGGGATGGTAGATCGGCGTACCCGTGATCCCCAGCGGGTCGATGTCGCCGCAGGGCAGCTGCGACAGCGGCACCGGCGGTCCGACGTGGCGTCGCCAAAGCACCCGGCCCGACATGGACAGGCCGTAGATGCTGTCGTTCTCGGTGACCGCGATGACCTTCCCGAACACGACAAGGGGCTCGCCGTACACGGCGCCGTCGAGGTGCGTCGCCCAGGCCGTCGAGAGGCGGCCCGAAGCGGGCGAGGCCATGGGGTCGTAGCCCTGCCGGAGCTGGTCGTGGTGGTAGGTCGTCCAGTTGTCGACCGTCGTAGGCGTCGCTGCGGGCGCCCCGGCGACAGTCGGTGGCTGGGTGGAGGCTCGTGCGGTTCGTTCGCTGCTGGCGTCCGCCGCGGCTGTGCTGGCCAAAACCGCGACGACCAGTGTGGTGATCGCCACGCGTGAGCGCTGTCCCCGGGTGGTCTTAGCCATGTCGCCTCCGTTGAGATACCCCCAACCCGACAACCCCCCAACCAAGGGCCCCGGCCGCCGGGCCACCCGCCCAGTCTGCACCCGGATCAGGACGTTGTCATCGGCCAGGCCCTGAGCCCTCGCGGCCGCCATCAGAGCACCGGCGGCTGCCGGGAGGGCCTCACCCCGAACCGGGCAGTCTTCGGTACATCACGTGCAGCCCGACGTACTCGCCGGTTGGTAGCCGGAAGGCCTCGGGCACGGTCGCGATGATTTCGAAGCCGAGCACCTTCCACAGCGTGACGGCCGCAGAGTTGGACTCGACGACCGCGTTGAACTGCATCGCACGATAACGCTCACGGCGAGCCCAGCTGAGGGCGTACTCACCCAACGCGCGGCCGACGCCACGGCCGGCGACTGCCGGGTCGACCATGAAGCTGGCGCTCGCGACGTGCGACCCGCCGCCAGGCTGGTTGGGGTTCATCTTCGCGGTACCGAGGACCCGCCCTTCCTCGTCCAGGGCGACGACGGTCGAGCCGGGAGGCGCGAGCATCCACAGCGTGCGGGCTGCATCCTGGTCGATGTCGCGTGGGTAGGTGTAGGTCTCGCCGGCTCGGACGATCTCGCTAAAGATCGGCCAGATTGCCGGCCAGTCCTCTGCTTCTGCCTCCCGGATGAGCATGCGAGTAAGCATGCCTGCCTTGCACAGACAAGGACAGCCGAGCCAGACCCTGCGGTTCAGTCAGCTGCGCTCACGGTGCCGGGTCGGCCCACTGTGGAGTCCTCCCGACCCATGCTTCGGTAGCCGGGATGTACGCCGGAAGCCAGCCCGTGATGGTCGGCAAGCCGGGTTAACAGGTCGTGCAGGACACGTCGCTCGGGTCGGCTCAGTGGCTTGAGCATCTCGGCGCCGTTGGCCGAGGCGATGCGACCGATGTCGTGCATCATCTCCGCACCCGCAGGGGTGATCGTCAGCGCGTGCAGCCGACGGTCGGTGGGGTTTCGGGTGCGCTTCACCAGGCCCTTGCCCTCGAGGTCGTCGACGAGCGCCACCAGACGACTCGGTAGCAATCCCAGCTGCGCGGAGATCTCCTGTTGAGAACGGCCGGGTCCGAAGGCGATAGCCCGCAACAGGCCCGCGTGCGGAGGATTCAGGCCGAGCTCGGACACCAGGCCGGCGAAGCTACCGGCGAACTGGCTGCCCACCTGCGTCAGCAGGAAGGCGGTCTGGGCATCGTGGCCGGGCGGCGGCGGGAACTCTTTCACGAGAAAAACCTAGCACTCTTCAAATCGTTTGTGATATGAATGATTCATGAATACATCGAATCGCGAAGCGGCCCGACCCGTCAGCCAGCGCGGCCCCGCCCTCGGCCCGTTGGCGCTCATCTCGCTGCTGCTGCTCCTGGCGGGCCTCGCGATGAGCGTGGCCCTCGGTGGCGTCCCGCCGTCGCCGTACGACAGTGCCACGGCGATCTCGGCGTACTTCGCGAACCAGAGCGACGCCGTCATGGCGGGAGCGTTCTTCCTGTTCGGGTCGTCCGTTCCGCTGGCGATCTACGCCGCCACGGTGTCCTCGCGACTGCGGTCGCTGGGCGTGACGGCGCCGGGCGCCACCATCTCCCTCGTCGGGGGCGTGCTCTGCTCGGCAATGGTCGCGTTGTCCGCCCTGGTCTCGTGGACCCTGGCGCAGCCGTCGACGAGAACCGGCGGCTTGGCGTTGGTACGAGCCCTGCACGACCTCTCCTTCCTGACCGGCGGGGTCGCGTTCGCCGTGTTCCTTGGCCTGCTCGTCGCGGGCGTCGCGGTACCGGGCCTGCTGGTCGGACTGCTTCCGCGGGTAGTGGCATGGCCCGGTCTCGTCATCGCAGCCGTCTGCGAGGTCAGCACGTTCAGCCTGCTGTGGGAGCCGCTGACCTCCCTGCTCCCCATCGCTCGCTTCCCAGGGCTGGTCTGGTTGGTGGTGGCCGGCTTCCTGCTGCCCGTGACCCGTCGGCCACGAAACCGCGAGGCAGCAGCTCAGGGTCAGGGTGCCTGAGCAAGCCGTCGGACCGACGCAGGCACGGCGATCCCGGGTCTCAGGTCGGGCGCATCGAGAGCGGGTCCGGCCACCAGAGTGAGGGGTACGACGCCCGCCCAGGCGTCTTCCTCGACGTCCTCCGGGAGATCCTCCGGCCAGCCGTCCGAAACCTTGAGGGACCACTCGCAGATGGGCATCGCGAGCACCAGGGTCGCCGCGAGCTCTTTGGCCGTCGGCCGGCGTACCTCAGCGACCCGACCGGGCAGCAGCGACTCGGTCAGCATGTCCAGGGCACGGAGCCTTTCGTCGGCGCCCTCGATGACGCGGAACGTCCCGAACAGGACGGCGCTCCGGTAGTGCATCGAGGCCTCGAACGACGACCGGGCAACGACGAGGGCGTCAACTGCCGTGACAGCCAGACAGGCGGGCGCACCGGATGCGAGCATCCGCATCCATCGCGAGCCCGTAGAGCCGTGAGCGAGCACCCGGTCCCCGTCCCGGGCGACCGCAGTCGGGATCACGACAGGCTGGTCGTCGAAGACGAAGCCGACGTGTCCGATGCGGGACCCGTCGAGCAAGGCGTCGAGCAGACCCCGGTCGGTCGAGGCCTTCTCGGGCAGCCGGGTGAGCGCTGTTCTCGCCATCGGACCAGCCTAAGGACGTGGGTCGATGCGTCGAGCACGACCCGTCGCCAAGGCGCCCGGCCGGAGCCTCGGGCCACTAGAACAAACGTTCGACTCGGCGTACACTGAAGCGATGGCGCCGCACTTGCAAGCATCGCTTCTCGACCTGCCCACAGCCGGCGTCCCGGTGCTCGGCGACCTCGCCTCCGGACTGCGCCGCACGGTTCTGAGCCATGGCGCCTGGGTCGACGTGCTGCCCGGCTGGGTGAGCGGGTCCGACGACCTGTTCGTCCGGCTCACCGAGACGGTGCCCTGGCATGCCGAGCGCCGGCAGATGTACGAGCGGGTGGTCGACGTGCCCCGCCTGCTCAGCTGGTACGGCGAAGGCGCCGCCCTCCCGGACCCGCTACTCATGCAGGCGCGTGACGCCTTGACGGGGCACTACCGCGAGCTTCCGGGCGGGCCGTTCTGTACGGCGGGGCTGTGCTACTACCGCGACGGCAACGACAGCGTCGCCTGGCACGGGGACACGATCGGGCGCAGCCGGTGGCAGGACACCTTGGTGGCGATCGTGTCGTTCGGCGCCGCTCGGAGGCTGTCGTTGCGGCCACGCGACGGCAGGGCCGCCACGCTTGGGTTCAACCTGGGCCGTGGCGACCTGATCGTGATGGGTGGCTCGTGCCAACGCACCTGGGAGCACGCGATCACGAAGACCGCGAAGCCGGTGGGACCCCGGATCAGCGTCCAGTTCCGCCAGGCGGGAGTTCGCTGACCCGCGAGGACTGTCCGCGGAGGACCTTGCCCAGATGGACGGCCGTGTCGTAGCGGGCGTAGAACCCGAAGCCGGGCACGTCGTCGTAGCCGGCCGACCGGTAGAGCGCGATGGCGTCCGGTTGGACGGGTCCCGTTGACAGCACCATGACATCCGCCCCGGCTTCGCCGGCGGTTGCCTCGAGGTGGCTGAGCACGGCCCTGCCGTAGCCACGTCCGCGGCTGGCCGGGACGACGTACATGCGCTTGATCTCCGCGGGACGCGAGGCGACCAGGCCCGGCAGCGGGTCGACCCAGCGCCAGCCGCCCATAGCGACCGGCAGCTCGTCCCGGTAGCCGACGAAGAACCTTCCCCTGGGTGGGGTGAACTCCCTGGGATCGACCGGCGAGCGGTCGGGGCCGTGGTACAGCGTGTGGTAGTACGCCTGCAAGGCACCGATCAGCTGGCTCGCCGCGGGGTCGTCGTAGCCGACCGAGCAGATCACGAGTGAATCAGCCATGGGCTGTGAACAGTAACCCGTCAGCCCTCGTCGACACGCACCGGTCGGCGCTCGAGCATAGGGTTCGTAGGTGGCCTCAGCAGACAAGGCGACGGCGAGACATCCGGCTCCTCCCGCGTTGCCCGCTGGTCTCCGGACGGCGATCCTGCCCCGCGACGACCTGCTCGACGAGGTCCTCCTTCAAGCCCTGCGCTTCGACGGGGCCGACCTCAGCTCACGCAGGGCGAGGCTCGTGGACATCGAGGGCTGCCATCTGCGAGCCGTCAGCCTCGCCGGCGGGACCCTCGACAAGCTGACCATGGTCGACTCGGTTCTCGACCACTGTGACATCGCCAACCTGACACTCAGCCACTCGTCGCTCACCCGAGTCGAGGTGGAGGGGTGCCGAGCGACGGGGCTCACGATCTCGGGCGCGTTGTTGAGGAACGTCAGGTTTCACGGCTGCACGGCAGAGATGAGTGCCTTTCGCTTTGCCACGCTGGCGAAGGTGGAGTTCACCGACTGCCGGTTGCGTGGCGCCGACTTCATCTCCGCGGACCTGACCTCGGCAGTATTCCGGCGTTGTGACCTCACCGGCGCGGAACTGTCGCAGGCGAAGGCGCGCGGCAGCGTCTTCGTCGACTGCACGTGGGACGACGTGCGCGGCGTCTCCAGCTTGGCCGGCGCGACCGTCGTCCACGGCTCGCCGCTCGACGCGCACGCCTTCATGGTCGGGCTGGCAGGCAGTCTCGGGATCCTGCTCGGCTACCCGGAGGACTTTGTCGACGACGCCTGATCGGTCAGCTGCCCCAGGTCGGACGCAGCGGGAACGCCGCGTCGCCACCCGGCCCGGGACGGACGCCGAGCACTTGGTGGAGCTGGATCTCGTTGCGTTCGAACGCCAGCCGCGATCCCGCCATGTACAGCCCCCAGACCCGCGCCGTCGACTCACCAACCTCGCGGACGCAGGCGTCCCAGTTGTCGCGCAGGTTGATGCACCACTGCGCCAGCGTCAGGGCATAGTGCTCGCGGAGGTTCTCCTCGTGACGGACCTCGATCCCGGCATCCTGGGCCTCGGTGATGATCTTCCCGGACCCGGTCAGCTCGCCGTCGGGGAAGACGTACCTGTCGATGAACGCCCCGGTCTTGACCGACCCGTCGTTCGTGGGCCGGGTTATGCAGTGGTTGAGGAGCCGCCCTCCGTCGCGTAGCTTCCCACGGAGATAACGGAAGTACGACGGGTAGTTGTGCACCCCCACGTGCTCGAGCAGCCCGATCGAGCTCACGGCGTCGTAGTGGATGCCGGGAGAGTCCCGGTAGTCGGAGTGCAGGATGGTGGCCCGGTCGGAGAGGCCTTCGCGCTGTACGGCGTCGACGCCCCAGGATGCCTGCTCCCGGGAAAGCGTGACGCCGACGGCGTGCACCCCGTAGTGCTTCGCCGCGTGGATGACCATGCCGCCCCACCCACAGCCAACGTCGAGCAGCCGCATTCCCGGGCCGAGCCCGAGCTTGCGGGCCACCAGGTCGAACTTCTCCTCCTGGGCCTCTTCGAGACTTGCGTCCTGCTTGGGGAACACGGCGCACGTGTATGCCATCGAGGGACCGAGCACCATCCGGTAGAACTCGTTCGACACGTCGTAGTGATGGTGGATCGCGTCGGCGTCGCGGCGTCGTGAGTGTCGAAGGCCCTCCGCGGTACGGCGCCAGCGTGGCAGTGTCTCCTGGGCCGGGGGCGGTGGCGGTAACAGGTTCCGCCAGCCCATCGCCTTGATCATCGTGGCAATCTCAGCCGGCGACGGTCGTCGCAGCCGCCAGTCCCCGAGCGCCTTGAAGGCGTCGTACGGGTCACCTGGATGAGCCCCGTCTACGTCGAGGTCTCCCGCCACGTAGGCGCGGCCCAGCCCGAGGTCGCCCGGTGCGGTCGCGACGTAACGGAGACCACGTTCGTTCTTCAGCCGCAGGGTGAACTGGGCGTCTGCCGGGCCGAAGCTGCTGCCGTCATAGGCTTCGAAACGCATCGGGGGCGCGTCGTCGATCATCATCTGAACGATCTCTGCGATCTTCACTGATGTCTCACCACCTTCTGGTAGAAGCCGGTCAGCCGGTGACCGGGATCGTACTCGTCCAACACCTCGTGGTAGACCTTCCCGCCATAGGTTGTATCGAAGGTCTCCTCGTCGTAGAAGACGTCCGAGTACAGGGACTTGTGTCCGTCGTGCTCCGAGACTGCCGCCTCGATGAGCCGGTTGACGTCACCGTCGGCGCGTCCGGGCCCGATCGCGACGGTGCCCCAGAATCCGACGTTGACATAGAGCTGACCCGGGGTCAGGGGGTACAGCGGCCACTCACGGGCGCCGTCCGGGCGCTCCCGGAGTGTCAGCGGGCACAGCCAGACGGGGCGCATGCCGACGGCCTGGTCGAACCAGCGAAGGAAGTCGGCGGTCCGCTCGACCGGGATCTCGACATCCTGGATGACCCGCTCGACGGGCGGCTTGCCTCGCAGGCGCTGGAGCCGGGCATAGACGCCGAACCGGTTCTCGAGACCGACGAGCCGATGGTAGACGTCGCTGCGACGCCAGCGGGACGGCCAGCACCGTCTGATCACGGGGTGCTGGGCACCGAAGGTGGCGGAGCACCAGAACCAGTCGGTGTCCCAGCGCCACAGGTAGTCGTGGACGGTGAGCACGTCGCGGGACCGTTCCCGGATCGACCGGTAGTAGACCTGCTGTCCCGTGTAGTCACTTGCGCAGAGCAGGCCCGCGTCGGCGACGTCGTCGACCCACCTCCCGAGCGTGAGGTAGGCCTCGCCCGGCCCGAAGACGACGCCATCGACGAAGTTGACCCGCTCGCCGTCCCATTGCGCCTCCCGGCAGACGACCGCGGTCGCGGCGGCCAGCTCGTCGAGCAGGTCGAAACGCACATGGCGAAGGGCGACGTACGGCGACACCTGCTCGAGCTCGATGCGCAGCCGCACGGCGTAACCGAGGCTGCCGTAGGAGTTGGGGAAGGCTGCGAACAGGTCGGCGTGCGGGCCGTCCGGTGTGCATGTGACGATCGAGCCGTCGCCGGTCAGGATGTCCATCTCGATGACCGACTCGTGTGGCAGGCCGTTGCGGAACGACGACGACTCTATGCCGAGGCCGCTGACGGCACCGCCGAGGGTGATGGTCTTGAGCTGCGGGACGACGAGCGGCATCAACCCGTGGGGAAGAGTCGCCGCCACCAGATCCTCGTAGGTACACATGCCCTGCACGTCGGCAGTGCGCCTGACCTCGTCCACACTGAGGACACCGCCAAGTCCGGACACGTCCAGACCTGCGCCCGGCGTCGACGTACGGCGCCGGAAGAGGTTGGACGTTGCCTTGGCGAGCCGGACCGGAACGTCAGCGGGAATCGCGGTGTAAGAGTCCCTCAAGACAGCCACTGCCGCCGCATGCGCACGTGCGTTGTCAGAGCCGCCCATTGTCGACACTGTAATGGTTTCCGGAGCGGTACGCCTGCGGTGTGATGCCCCTTGCCCGCAGAGCGGCCTGGGTCCGGTCGGCAGCCTGCAGCTTGTCCAGAACGCGTGAGACGTAGTTCTGCACGGTCTTCAACGAGACACCGAGGGCGCGCGCGATCTGTGGGTTGCTCGCTCCCTTGGAGACGAGGGCGAGCACCTCTCGCTCCCTGGCGGTCAGGCCCCCGGCAGGATCAGGTGTCGTTTCGAGGGACCGCATCGGTGTCCGGGCGAGCAGACGGTTGGCGATCCCAGCCCCGAAGACAGCGCCCCCCGCAGCCACCGTCCTGAGCGCCGCAGTGATGTCAGCGGCCGAGGCTCCCTTCAAGACGTAACCACGCGCGCCGGCAGACAGGGCAGCAAAGACGCTGTCGTCGTCGTCGACCATCGTCAAGACCAGGACGGCCGTCGTGGGTCGCGCCTGCGACACCTTGGTGGTTGCCTCGACGCCGGATGCCCCGGGCAGGTTGAGGTCCATCAGCACGACGTCGGGCCCGGCCTCCTCGAGCATGGCGAGCAGCTCCTCGGTGCTTCCGACGGCTCCCACGAGCTTAATGTCCGGGAGCGTCGCGAGCAGCCCGGCCAGGCCGTCCCGAAAGAGCGGATGGTCGTCCACGATCAACACTCGCGTCACGCCGACACCCTGGGCTCGGTGGGTCTGCCGGACGTGACGGCGGTGACCGGGAGCCGGGCTTGAACCAGGACGCCCGGTGAGGCGTCGATGACCTCCAGCTCCCCACCCAGCTCCTCGGCGCGTTCCCGCATGATGCCGACGCCGCTACCCTGGCGGCGAGTCCTCGCGAGACCGGTGCCGTCGTCGCTCACGGTGAGAACGAGGCCCTCACCAGCCAGGCCGATGCACACCCTGCAGCGGTGTGCGCCGGCATGCCGCACGACGTTGGTCACCGCCTCGACGACGATGCGGTACGCAGCGACCTCGACGGCCGCGGGCAATGCCGGCAGGGCTTGGGCTGTCTGCATGTCCAAGACCAGCTCGGTTTCCGCGGTCAACCGCTCGACGGCTTGCGCACAGGCTGCCTCGAGGCCTAGCTCGTCGAGTGCGGGCGGGCGCAGACCCTCGACGACGCGTCTGACGTCGCGAATCGTGCGCCGGATCTCATCGCTCAGGTTCTGCAACCTCCTGGATGCGTCGTCCGCCCCCGGCGGAAGAAGGGCCCGCGCCGTCTCGGCCTTGAGCGTCAATCCAGCCAGGGCCGGCCCGATGCCGTCGTGAAGGTCACGCCGGATTCGTCGTCGCTCCTCCTCCCGTGCCAGGACGAGGCGTTCGCGGGCACGCTGAAGGTCCGCGCGAAGCGCCCGCGCGTGGAGTGCACCACCAAGCTGGCGCGCCAGATCCCCGAGCAAGCGCTCCTCAGGCGCACTGAGGTGTCGGTCGGGCGGTCGGTAGCTCAGCCACCCCACGGTCACTCCGTAGGCATGCAGCGGTACGGCGGTCCCTCCCGGCGTGACGGTACCGGCCGCGGATGCACCGTCGAGGGTCCGTACGCCGACGTCCCTGAGGTCGAGCCCCGTCGTGAGCTCGCTGACCGCGGCGTCGAGCAGCCGGTCGACGTCCGCCGCGAAGGCCAGCTGTTCACCAATCGCGGCAAGCACCTCGTACGGCTCGTGCCAGCGCCCGTAGACGACGCGGTTCACGCCACGCTGCATGGCCCGGCGCAGCGGGATGAAAAGCAGCGCCGCGATGCCCGCGGCGAACAGCGGCGGCCACCAGGACTGATGATCCGGGACAAGGGCTGCAGCTGCCAGCACGACGCAGGCATAGATGCCGATGACCCCGCCCGACATCAGGACCCAGAGCAGGGTGCGATGCGTGGCTCGTCGCAGGTCGTACAACCGGTAGCTGAGCGTAGCCACGGCTATGGCCACCGGGAATGGAACGAGTACGACGTCGAAGACCCATCCGGGTACGCCGTTGGTGGCCAGCACGACGAGAACCAGCCCGGCGGGCGGGCAGGCGGCCAGCGCGAGCAGCGCGAGCTGCTGACGCACGAGCGGGCCACCCCGGCGCCAGCGGGTGATCAGCCCGGCGACCGCTCCGGCCGTGGCGACGACGGCGAGGAGCGGCCCCAGGACGGTCATCGCGTCGGCGATCTGGCCGAGCCGGCCGGGCAGCCCCAGCGGGTTGTCCCAGTCCACGAGCCGGCTCTCGTTTCCATGTGGGCTCAGAAGATCTCCCAGGAACAGGAAGGTCGCAGCAAGCACGACGCAGACAGCCAACCAACGCCAGCGCGCACCGGGCAGGCGGCCGTCGGGGAAGATGGCGGGTACCCCGATGACCGCGAGCAGCCAGCCGGCACCGCGGAGCGCGGGACCGATCGCGGCCATGTTCGCGGCTCCGGGAACCGATCCGGGGGCGACGACGACGCCGTACACGCCCGCTTCTGTGAGCGCCTGACCGACTGCCATCAGGGTCGCGGACGTGATGAGCAGCCATCCGACCCGGTGGTGGGCGTCGGCGAGGATGATCACCGCGCCGACAATGGCGACCATTCCGATGACGAAGGCGCTCGCCACCGCCTCGGCCACGTCGGTGGTGCCCGCCGCGGCGTACCCGGTGGCGACGGCGGAGCCGGCGAGAGCGATGACCACGGCAGCGACGGCGCCGGCGGTCCGGCGTACTCCGGCGCTCCTCGCAGGCGAAGCATCCACGGTCAAAGTGTCCCTCAACTCCATCCCCTCCGCGGGGCGTGCCGGAACTTGCACAACGAGCTACCGGACGAGCTCGGCGGATCCACGTCGGCGGGAGGCGAGCCGGGAGACGAGCGCCGCGACGGCCAGCCCGATCTCGACCACGCAGACGACCACGAAGACGATGGCGATTGACCAGTCGAGGACGCCGTGCTTGGTCCAGCTCGGGAAGCTGGCAACCTCGAACAGGCAGAGAGCCCCGACGAATGCTGCGCCGGCAATGACGTATGCCTTGTACACCAGCCAGGCGGCCAGCAGGAACAGGACTCCGAACAACACCGCAAACGCGGGCACGCTGTCGGCGTAGTTCTCACGCCAGATGACTATCGAGCTTGCGAACTCGCCGATACCGAGCACGAGGGCCAGGGCGGCCAGGGCCTTGTCGAGCTTGAGAGCGAACATGTCCTTCCTCCAGGTGAGAATGAGTGGTGTCGTGAGCATCCCGGCTCGCTTTCCCCGGTAGAAAGAGCAGCTTTCCCACCGGGGCTGGGAAGTTCTCCCAGGGCGCGGAGGAAGGGAGGCTGGGGGCACCTGCACGATGGGCTGGCACTCGATGCCCGGCGGGCAGTCAGCGGTCTATCGTGGATCCGGTGAGCGAGGAGACCGCGTGGCGGCCGAACAGATCTCCCGACGGGCACCTTCGGGTGTCGGACCGCGAGCGGGACGAGACCATCGACGTTCTCGTCGAGGCAGCGACGGACGGCCGACTCACGCTCGATGAGTACTCGCAGCGAGCCGACCGTGCCCTCACGTCTGTCACCCGGGACGACCTTGCTGTCCTGACGCACGACCTCGCGGCGCCGAGCCGGCCGGGGTTTCGTCCGGCAGCCGTCAGGTTTGGCGGCTCGCGGCCGTCGTACGACCGGCTGCTGGCCGTCTTCGGCACCGAGACGCGCCGTGGCAGCTGGCTGGTGCCGGCTCAGCTGGACGCCCGGGCGCTCTTCGGCGAATGCAGGATCGAGATCCAGGAGGCCACCCTGCATTCCCGCGTTACGGTGATCGACGTACAGGCCGTGTTCGGCAGCGTGGTCATCGTGGTACCGGACGGTGTCGAGGTCCGCACGACCGGGATGTCGATCTTCGGCTCGCGCACCTGCGACGTCGAGCGTGACACACCCCCCGGTGCCCCCGTCGTCGAGGTTCGCGGCAGGGCCGTCTTCGGGGAGATCACCGTCCGCCACCCGGGCTGGAAGGAAGGCGTGCGGAGCGTCATCGACCAGCACCTGGGCAGAAAGCGCCCGCGAGGCTTGACGCGCCGATGTGAGATTCTTGGGCGATGTGCAGGAACATCCGCGTGCTCTACAACTTCGAGCCGCCCACCACCGAAGACGAGATCCAGGCCGCGGCGGTGCAGTACGTCCGCAAGGTCAGCGGCATGACGAAGCCGGCCCAGGCCAACGAGGCTGCCACCGCTGAGGCGGTCGCCGCGGTTGCGGCCGCGACGAGGGTGCTGCTGGATGCGCTGGTCACCCAGGCACCGCCGAAGGACCGCGACGTCGAGCGGGCCAAGGCACGCGAGCGCGGCATTCGGCGGGTGGAGCAGACGCTGGCCGCCGGTCGGTGACTCCCCGAGTACTGTCCGGGGTCACCCCGAGTGGCGCTTTGACGCTCGGCAACTATCTCGGCGCCTTGAAGCGGTTCGTCGAGGGTCAGGGTAGCCAGCACGGGTTCTTCTTCGTCGCCGACCTGCATGCGCTCACGACGCCGGCCGCTGCCGGCCGCGTCCGGGAGCTGACCCGTCAGACGGCGACACTGTTCTTCGCCTCCGGTTTGGACCCGGAACAGTCGACGGTGTTCGTCCAGTCCCATGTGCGGGCGCACGCGGAGCTGTCCTACCTGCTCGAGTCGACCGCCCATGTCGGTGAGCTCGGTCGGATGATCCAGTTCAAGGAGAAGGGCGGCCTTCCCGGCACTCGGGCGAGCCTCTTCACCTACCCATGCCTGATGGCCGCCGACATCCTGCTGTACGACACCGAGCGGGTCCCGGTCGGGGGCGACCAGAGCCAGCACGTCGAGCTCTGCCGCGATCTCGCGACCCGGTTCAACCGGGACCACGGAGACACCTTCGTCGTCCCGCAGCTGGCGCCCGCGGCACTCGCCACGAGGGTGGCGGACCTGGCAGACCCCACGGTCAAGATGAACAAGTCGGCGCCCGACCAGGCTCCGGGAGTGGTCCGGATGCTCGACGCCGCCGCGGTGGTGCGTCGTAAGGTCGGCCGCGCGGTGACAGACTCCTCCACCGAGGTCCGCTTCGACCGGGTCGAGAGGCCTGGCGTCTCGAACCTGCTCGAGATCCTCGCCAGCCTGGTGGATGGGGACCCAGCAGGGTTGGCGGCCGGTTTCTCGTCGTACGGCGCGCTGAAGACCGCCGTCGCGGACGAGGTGACGGCGGTCCTCGAACCGATCCAGCAGCGATACGCCGCCCTGAGGGCCGACGAGGCACGCTTGGATGCAATGCTCGCCCACGGGGCAGGTCGGGCTGCCCTGCAGGCCGAACCGGTCCTCGCCCGCGCCAAGCGCGCCATCGGCCTGTTGGCTGCCGAGCCGGCCCCTGTCGCCGCAGGGTGATCCAGCCGATCCCGGCGCGGCGTCGCCGGACGGGACTCAGTCGACGAGGGCGTAGCCTGCCTCGCCGTGAACCACGGTATCGACGCCGGCCAGCTCGTCCTCCGTCGTGATGCGGAAACCGATCGTCTTCTGGATGGTCCAGCCGATCGCGTACGCCATCGCGAACGAGTAGATCATCACGCCGAACGCTCCGACCGCCTGTGCTGTCAGCTGGTGCAGGCTACCGCTGTCGAGGAGCCCGATCCTGGTGCCGACGAGGCCGATGTACAGGGTGCCGATGAGACCTCCGACGAGGTGGATGCCCACCACGTCAAGGGAGTCGTCGAAGCCGAGCCGGTACTTGATCTCGATGGCGTAGCAGCAGGCGGCACCGGTGATGATGCCGAGCACGATCGCCCAGGTCGGTGTCAGGATGTTGCACGCCGGAGTGATGGCGACCAGGCCCGCGACGGCGCCTGATGCCGCCCCGATCGACGTCGGCTTGCCCTCTCGCCGGCTCTCCACGACCAGCCAGCCGAGGATTCCCGCCGCAGGGGCGGCCAGCGTGTTGATCCAGGCGATCGCCGCCGTGGTGTTGACAGCCGCCGCCGACCCCGAGTTGAAGCCGAACCAGCCGAACCAGAGCAACGCGGCGCCCAGCAGGGTCAGCGGCACGTTGTGGGGCTTGGTCATGCCCTTCGCGAACCCCACGCGCTTGCCGACGACCAGGGCCAGCGCAAGGCCGGCCGCTCCGGCGTTGATGTGGACCGCGGTTCCGCCGGCGAAGTCGTTGACCCCGAGCAGGTAGACCGACCAGCCTCCGTCCGTCATGGCACCCTTGGCGTTGACTGTGAAGTTGAACACCCAGCTCGCGACCGGGAAGTACACCAGGGTCGCCCAGACGGCGGCGAACACCATCCAGGCGCCGAACTTGACGCGGTCGGCGACCGCCCCCGAGATCAGCGCGACGGTGATGATCGCGAACGTGGCCTGGAAGGCGACGAAGGCCAGCGAGTAGGTGTCCGCCACGTTGTTCGTCGCCATCGCGCCGTCCGCGCCGATTCCGAGGAACTTGTGCAGACCCAGGTTCGAGAAGGGGTTGAGCAGGAAGTGCGGAATCAGCCAGTCCTTACCGCTGCCGAACGACATCCCGTAGCCGAAGAGGACCCACAGCACGCCCACCACCGCGATGGCCCCGAAGCTCATCATCATCATGCTGATGACGCTCTTGGCCCTGACCATTCCGCCGTAGAAGAAGGCGACCCCCGGAGTCATCAAGAGCACCAGGGCCGCACCCACGATGAGCCAGAGCGCATCGAGGTTCGTGGTCACGTCTGCGGTGCTGCCTGCAAGAGCCGCCTGCTGAAGCATGGTGGTCGCTCCCTCGTCGATGGGTCTTGGCAGACAGTGTCGCCTCCTCATGTTTCGGGGAGTTTCTGGCGTTGTTTCCAGGTCGTTTCGGGATGAGCGTCCGGTTAAGAGCATGTTTCGGCACCGAGCCGGCACTGGCACGGCTGCACCGGCTCACCACGTCACGACGTGCCACTCGAAGGTTGCCGTTGCCGCAGTACGTAACGTTGACGTTACGTAACTAGTATGATACACAAGGACCTGTGCAGGCAGCCCTCGAAGCCCTCAGCGACCCGACTCGTCGCAGGATCGTGGAGGAGCTCGCCGCGAGCGAGCGCACGGCGGGCGAGCTCGCCGCGCTGTTCGACATCAGCCGCCCGGGGGTGTCGCGGCACCTGCGAGTGCTTCGCGAGGCCGGCCTGGTGCGATCGGAACCCGACGCCCAGCGCCGGGTCTACTCGCTCGCCACCGAGCCGCTGGCGGAGATCGACACCTGGCTCAGCCGTCACCGGGATCTGTGGACACAGCGCCTGCAGGCCCTCGACACCGAGATCGCGCGCGGGAGACGGGCGCGGAAGGAGAGGACATGACAACCACGGACATCATCGGAGTGCTGCGCGTTGACGGTGAGCGCGCGTCGGTCCACCTCGAGTCCAGCTATGACACCGACATCGCGGACCTGTGGTCCGCCGTGACCGAACCGGAGCGACTTGCCCGCTGGTTCGCTCCGGTCGACGGGGACCTGGTCCTCGGCGGGGAGTTCGTCATCAACTTCGATGCTGACGACCCGAGCCAGCGCACGGAAGGTGCGGTCCTCGAGTGCAGGCCACCCGAGCACCTTGCCGTCAGGTGGCGGTTCAAGCCCGCCGGGGACTCGACCGTCAGGGTCGATCTCAGCCGCGACGGCGCCTCGACGCGTCTGGTGCTCGACCATGAGAGGCTTCCGGCCGGCTCATCAGCCGGGTACGGCGCCGGCTGGCAGACCTACCTCGAGATGCTGGCTGCCGACCTCCGTGGGGAGGCCGGTCACGGTCCGCAGTGGGACGAGCGTGAGAAGGAGCTGCTACCGGCGTACCAGGCCCAGCTCAAGGCCTGACCCCTGCCGGGTCTCGGAGCCGACGTCCGCAGCCGAGGCACTGCTGAGCCGAGCGTAGTAACCGTCCCGAGCGAGCAGTTCCTCATGCGTACCGGCCTCCACGATGCGGCCCTTGTCCAGCACGACGATCTGGTCGGCATTGCGGGTTGTCGACAACCGGTGGGCGATCGTGATGGTCGTACGCCCCCGGGACAAGGCTTCGAAAGCCGCCTGCACGGCACGCTCGGTCTGGTTGTCGAGCGCACTGGTCGCCTCGTCGAGGACGAGAACCCGCGGGTTGCGAAGCAGCGTGCGCGCGATGGCAATGCGCTGCTTCTCGCCTCCGGAGAAGCGGTAGCCGCGTGAGCCGACGACGGTCTCGTAGCCGTCGGGGAGGCTGGCGATCGTCTGGTGGATGTGGGCGGCCCGCGCCGCGTCCTCGATCTCGTCGTCGGTGGCGCCCGGCCTGGCGTACCGCAGGTTCTCGCGGACGCTGGCATGCAGGAGGTAGGTCTCCTGGGTGACGACGCCGACGATCTCGACGAGGTCTCGAAGGGAGATGTCGCGGATGTCGATGCCGTCGAACGTGATGCGCCCGCCGGTCGGGTCGTGCAGCCGGGCCAGCAGACCGGCGAGCGTGGTCTTGCCCGAGCCCGTCTCACCCACGATCGCAAGCCTACTCCCGGCGGGAACTCGAAGTGAGACGTGGTCGAGTGCGGGCACCACAGCGTCGCGGTACTGGAACGTGACGTCGTGGAGCTCGACATCCCCCTGGACGTCCGCCAGGTCGACCGGACGGGGTTCGCTGGGATCGTCGATGTCGACCGGGAGATCGAGGTACTCGAAGATCCGGCCGAAGAGCGCGAGCGAGCTCGTGAGCGACACCTGTACGTTGAGGAGGCCCATCAAGGGCCGGAAGAGCGTTGTCTGCAAGGTCGTGAAGGCCACCAGGGTGCCGATCGTCATCGTGCCCTGGCTCATCGGGAGACCCGCGCTCAGGTAGATGACCGCCGGGATGGCCGCGAACAGGACGCTCATCGAGGCCATCCGCCACCGCCCGGCGAGCTGGGACCTGAGCTCGAGCTCGATGAGCTTCTCCGACAAGCCGGTGAAGCGGTCGACGAGGGCGGGACCGGCGCCAAGCGTGCGGCTCAGCTGGATACCACTGATCGAGAGCGACTCCTCGACCGTGGCGCTGATGTCCGCGAGCTGGCGCTGCTGATCCGCAGTGATCCTGCGCCTCATCTGGGCGACGCGCCGCGTGAGAACGATGGCAGGTGGCATCACGACGAGCGAGATGAGGGACAGTCGCCAGGACAGCGCCACCATGGCGATCGACGTTGCCACGGCGGTCGTCAGGTTCGCGGCGATCGACGCGGCCGTGGACGTCACCACGGCCTCCATTCCTCCGATGTCGTTGGTGATCCTCGACTGGATCTCTCCGGTGCGCGTTCGCTTGAAGAAGTCGAGTGACTGTCGCTGAAGGTGCGCGAAGACGTCGCTCCGCAGCCGGTGCATGACCTGCTGGCCGACCTTCGTCGAGACCCAGGTCTGGACGACGCCGAGGCCCGCGGTCACGGCGGTTGCGGCGACCATGCCGACCACCAGCCACACCAGGAGGTTGAGGTTCTGCTGGGGGAGCGCGTCGTCGATCACCGCGCGAAGCAGGAAGGGTGAGGCCAAACCGACGACGGACGCGGCGACGATGATGGCCGTCACGAACACCAGCGACCCGCGGTACGGCGAGAACAGGCTGGCGATCCGTCGTACCGAGACCCGGTCCGCCTGGGCACGGTCCTCGGGGGTCACCGAGAGCAGCGAGCGGCGACGGGCGGTGTTGATCTCGGGAGGTTCCATCGGTGCGATCACCTCTTCCAATTTTGATGAGGTTACCTCATAATGAGGGAACAACGCAAAGTCCTGCTAGCCTGTTCCCGTGGCCGACGACCCGGGCGACTCGCTCAACGAGATGTTCGGTGCAGTCGCCCGACGTCTGCGGCACTCGTCCATCAAGGCCCTTGCCCCGTGGCAGATCGCCCCTTCCCAGTCGCGCGCCATCTCGGTGGTCGCCAAGCACGGCGCGATCCGGCCGAGCGAGCTCGCCGAGCACCTGCGCATCGCTCCTCGGTCGGTCACCGAGGTGATCGACGGCCTGGAGGAGCGCGATCTGGTACGGCGGACTGCCGACCCCGATGACAGGCGGGCCACTCTCATCACGCTGACCGAGACCGGCGAGGAGGTGAGCGCCGCCGTCCGGGCTGCCAGGCTGGCGGAGGCGGAGACGCTCTTCGACCGCCTCAGCGCCAGAGACCGAGAAGACCTGCGGCGGATCCTGGCTCAGCTGGTGGACGACGACGAGGACTGCCGGCCAGCCGGCTGACCGGCGCCGTCTCAGTCCAACGCGCGACCGACGGCGAGCAGGCGCGTGTCGGGCGCCGCGATCCTGGCGGCGTCCGCGTCGAGGTCGTCGGGCTTGAGCTGCGACTCTCGTTCGGCCATCACCCGCGCCTGGTAGGCGGCCACCTCGTTGTCGATCCGGGCAGCGTCCCACCCGAGGTGCGGCGCCGCGACATCGGCGGCCATGCGTGCGGCGGACGTACCGCGGTCGGGAGTCTCGATGGAGATCCTGGTGCGACGCGCGAGCAGGTCGTCGATGTGCAGCGCGGCCTCGTGGGTGGCGGCGTAGGCGATCTCGACACGCAGGTAGCCCTCGGCTCCGGTGAGCGGCTCGAGGAGCGACTGGTCATCGGCCGAGAGCTCGAGCACCTCGTCGACGAGGGAGCCGTAGCGGTCGAGCAGCCCCTGCATCCTCCACACCGGGAGTCCGGCCTTGTGGGCCAGCCTGTCGATCTGGTTGACCAGCGCGTGGTAGCCCTCGGCGCCGAGCAGCGGCGTCTGGTCCGTCACGCTCGGCGGCGCCGGGCCGCCCACATCCACCAGGGCGGCATCGATCGCGTCGGCGGCCATCACCCGGTACGTCGTGTACTTGCCGCCTGCGATCGAGATCAGGCCGGGCTGGGGTCGGGCAACGGCGTGCTCGCGCGACAGCTGGGACGTCGCCTCGTCCTCCCCGGCGAGCAGGGGTCGCAGGCCGGCGTACACGCCCTGGATGTCTGACCGCGTCAACGGGACCGAGAGCACGGCGTTGACCTGGCTCAACAGGTAGTCGATGTCGGCTTTGCTGGCTGCGGGGTGCGCCTTGTGCAGCGTCCAGTCGGTGTCTGTGGTGCCGATGATCCAGTGCGTGTTCCACGGGATGACGAACAGCACCGACGTGTCGGTACGCAGGATGAGGCCGGTCTCGGAGTTGATCCGGTCGCGTGCCACCACGATGTGCACTCCCTTGGACGCGCGCACGTGGAACCGTCCGCGTCCGCCGGCCAACGTCTGGATCTCGTCGGTCCAGACGCCGGTGCAGTTGACGACCACCGAAGCCCGGACCTCCGCCTCGTCCCCGTTCTCGACGTTTCGCACCCGGGCTCCGACGATGCGCTCGCCGGCGCGCAGCAGCCCGACGACCTCGGCCGAGTTGAGGATCGTGGCGCCGTACGTGGCGGCGGTCCTGGCGAGCGTCAGCGTGTGGCGGGCGTCGTCGGTCAGCGCGTCGTAGTACAGGATGCCTCCGACGAGCGTGTCGGGCTTGAGTGCCGGCACCATCCGAAGGGCTCCTCGACGGGTCAGCTGGCGGTGCCGTGGGACCGAGCGGGCGCCGCCCATCGTGTCGTACAGCGTCATCCCTGCCGTGACGTAGGGACGCTCCCAGACCCGGTGCGTCAGCGGGTAGAGGAACGAGACCGGCTTCACGAGGTGAGGCGCGATCCGGGTCAGCATCAGCTCGCGCTCCCGCAGCGCCTCGCGCACCAGCTGGAAGTCGAACTGCTCGAGGTAGCGCAAGCCGCCGTGGAACAGCTTCGACGACCGCGACGAGGTTCCGGATGCGTAGTCCCGAGCCTCCAGGAGCCCGACCGACAGCCCCCTGGTCGCGGCGTCGAGCGCGGCGCCAGAGCCGGTGACGCCGCCGCCGATGACGAGGACGTCGAAGTCGCGGTCGGCGACCTTCTCCCATGCGCGCACGCGGTATCGCGCGTCCAGGCGCGCAGGTGATGGCATGCGGCGACCCCCTCCGGTGTCGTGCCGGCCGATCCTCGGACTGTCCGAGACTAGTGTCGTACACGGAGTAGAGCCTTTGCCGAGAGGACCCATGAGCCGGTATGTCGCCGCCCTCGACCAGGGCACCACGAGCACCCGATGCATGGTCTTCGACGAGCGCGGACGGGTCGTCTCGTCGGCCCGGCGAGAGCACGCTCAGCTGCTCCCCAAGGCGGGGTGGGTGGAGCACGACGCACTCGAGATCTGGCGGAACGCTCGCCAGCTGATCGGCGCGGCGCTGGCCGACGCGAACCTCAACCCGTCCGACGTCGCCGCACTCGGCATCACCAACCAGCGCGAGACCGCCGTCGTGTGGGACCGGTACGACGGACGTCCCATCGCCCCGGCGGTCGTCTGGCAGGACACCCGCACCCAGCCGATCTGCAACGAGCTGGCGGCCCTTGGTGGGGGCGCCGACCGGTACCGGTCCCGGGTCGGCCTCCCGCTGGCGACGTACTTCGCGGGCCCGAAGGTGCGGTGGCTCCTCGACAACGTCGCGGGGGCGAGGGCGAGGGCGGAGGCCGGTGACCTGCTCTGCGGCACGATCGACAGCTGGCTGGTCTGGAACCTCACCGGCGGCGCGGAGGACGACGGCGTCCACGTCACCGATGTCAGCAACGCGTCGCGAACCATGCTGATGGACCTGCGTTCCTTGCAGTGGGACCCCGAGATCTGCGCCGAGATGGGAGTGCCGGCTGGCATGCTTCCCCGCATCGTCGCGTCGTCGCAGGTGTACGGCGAGTGCCGGCCGGACGTCCTCCGCGGGACTCCGGTGGCGGGGATCCTCGGGGACCAGCAGGCTGCCACGTTCGGTCAGGTGTGCTTCGAGGTCGGCACCGCGAAGAACACGTACGGAACCGGCAACTTCATGCTGCTCAACACGGGTACTGACATCGTGATGAGCGAGCACGGACTGCTCACGACGGTGTGCTACCGGCTGGGCGACGAGCCCGCGACGTATGCCCTCGAAGGCTCGATCGCGGTTACCGGCTCGCTTGTGCAGTGGTTGCGGGACAACGTGGGCATCATCTCGGCCGCCGGTGACGTGGAGGCGTTGGCAGCCGGCGTCGACGACAACGGCGGTGCCTACTTCGTCCCGGCCTTCAGCGGCCTGTTCGCGCCGTACTGGCGGTCCGACGCGAGAGGAGTGCTGGTCGGGCTGACCCGCTTCGTCAACAAGGGCCACCTGGCGAGGGCGGCGCTCGAGGCGACGGCGTACCAGACGCGCGAGGTGCTCGAAGCGATGAACGCCGACTCAGGGGTGCCGCTTCGCGAGCTCAAGGTGGATGGCGGCATGGTCGTCAACCAGCTGCTCATGCAGTTCCAGGCCGACATCCTCGGGGTTGCGGTGGTGCGGCCGACGATCAACGAGACGACCGCTCTCGGTGCCGCGTACGTCGCGGGGCTGGCCACCGGCTACTGGAGCGGCCTCGACGAGCTGCGGGCCAACTGGGCAGAGGCACAGCGCTGGACGCCCGCCATGGATGCGACCGAACGCGAGCGGCTGTACCGGACCTGGCGCAAGGCCGTCACGAGGACGTTCGACTGGGTCGACGACGAGACTCCCGGGCCCTGAAGCGGCTCGGGTACGGTAAGCCCGAGAAGTCGAGGGAGCCGCGTCGGTCGTCTCTCTCCTGGGAGGGTTCCACATGTCGCAGGTCGTGCAGGGCGTCATCGCTCGCGCCAAGGGGTCGCCCGTCGAGATGGTCCGCGTCGTGGTGCCCGACCCCGGACCTGGCGAGGCGTTGGTCACCGTTCAGGCGTGCGGGGTGTGCCACACCGACCTGCACTACCGCGAGGGAGGCATCGGCGACGACTTCCCCTACCTGCTCGGGCACGAGGCGGCCGGCACGGTCGACGCGGTCGGTGAGGGGGTCACGACCGTGCAACCGGGTGACTTCGTCATCCTCAACTGGCGGGCGGTCTGTGGCGACTGCCGGGCCTGTCGTCGGGGCCGGCCGTGGTACTGCTTCAACACGTTCAACGCGGCGCAGAAGATGACCCTGGAGGACGGCACCGAGCTGTCCCCGGCGCTCGGTATCGGTGCTTTCGCCGACAAGACGCTCGTTCACGCGGGCCAGTGCACGAAGGTCGATCCTGCGGCCCCCGCGACCGCGGCGGGCCTCCTCGGATGCGGCGTGATGGCCGGGTTCGGGGCCGCCGTCAACACCGGTGGGGTGACTCGCGGGGACTCGGTGGCGGTGATCGGCTGCGGTGGAGTCGGCGCGGCGGCGATCGCCGGGTCCTCCCTCGCCGGAGCGGTGACGATCATCGCGGTGGACATCGACGAGCGCAAGCTGGCCAAGGTCCAGGGGATGGGCGCGACCCACACGGTCAACGCCGGCTCCGAGGACGTGGTCGAGCGGGTCCACGCCCTGACCGGAGGCTTCGGTGCGGACGTCGTCGTCGACGCGGTGGGGACGCCCGCCACCTGGACGCAGGCGTTCTACGCCCGCGACCTGGCCGGGACCGTGGTCCTGGTCGGCGTACCGATGCCTGAGGCGACGCTTCAGATCCCGCTGCTCGACGTCTTCGGCCGTGGTGGCGCGCTCAAGTCCTCGTGGTACGGCGACTGCCTGCCCAGTCGTGACTTCCCGATGCTGATCGACCTCTACCGGCAGGGTCGGTTCCCGCTGGACTCGTTCGTCTCCGAGACGATCCACCTCGACGAGGTGGAGGCGGCCTTCGACCTGATGCACGACGGCGACGTCCTCCGCTCCGTGGTGATCCTCTAGTCCCTCGCCCCCGCCCTCCCCATCCCGCGAATTGCGGGAAAGTTCACCTTCCCGCCCGGTCGCGAGGTGCACTTTCCGCAATTCACGGAGGGGCGCTAGTCGCCGCGGGCATCCGCGCGCCGGTAGTGGAGCAGTACGACTCCGTTGCCGAAGGTCCGGGTCTCAGCGAGCCGGAGGCTGAGCTTGGCGTCTGACGGCGGGAACAGCGCTTTACCCCTGCCGATGACGACCGGGTGGACGTAGATGCGGTACTCGTCGACCAGGCCGTGCCGGACGAACTCGGCAGCTACGTCGGCGCCGCCCAGCGCCAGGTCTCCGCCGGGCTCCGCCTTGAGAGCGGCGACCTCCTCCGGAACCACCTCGCGCACCACCGCGGTGTTCCAGTCGGCCCGTTCGAGGGTCTTGGAGTACACGACCTTGGGCTTGTCGCGCCAGATGCGGGCGAACTCGACGATGGACGCCGGGCTCGAGGGATCCTGGTCCGCGGTGGGCCAGTACGCCGCCATCAGCTCGTAGGTGACACGTCCGCTGAGGAACGCGCCCATCGCGCTCAGCACGTCGTTGAAGTGGCTGTGCAGCTCTTCGTCGACCAGGTGCCAGTCGATCTCGCGGTTGGGACCCTCGATGAAGCCGTCAACGGACACCGACATCATCAGGATGACCTTGCGCATGTTGGCTTCCCCTCCCGTGCGGCTTGTATGTCACCGGGACAGGCTAGTGAGCGCCACAAGCGCCGGTCGAGCGGGCCGGCGTCGTTTCTCCAGCCATCGTGCTACCGCGGAGTAACCTTGCCGGGTCAGGCAGGGCAACACGCATTCTCGACAGGCGTGGGAGACCCGACGTCCATGAGAAAGCGATCGAGACGATGGCGCCAGGACCGCTGAGCGGCGTACGCGTCGTGGAGCTCGCCGGAATGGGTCCGGCCCCGTTCGCCGCCATGATGCTGGCCGAGCTCGGTGCCGACGTCATCAAGGTCGACCGTCCATCCGCCGAGGCTTTGGGCCCGTCGCCGGAGACGAACCCACTCAACCGCGGACGCCCGAGCGTGATGGTCGATCTCAAGAGCCCGCGAGGCGTGCAGGCGGTGCTGCGCCTGGTCGAGACCGCCGACGTGTTCATCGAAGGCTTCCGTCCCGGTGTCGCGGAGCGGCTCGGGCTCGGTCCTGATGTGCTTCTGTCGCGAAGGCCCCGACTCGTCTACGGGCGGATGACGGGCTGGGGCCAGGAGGGACCGCTGGCCCACACGGCGGGTCACGATCTCACGTACCTGTCCGTGACAGGGGTCTTGCACGCGATCGGGCCGAGCGATGCTCCCGCGATACCGCTCAATGTCGTCGGGGACTTCGGAGGCGGCGCGCTCTACCTCGTCGTCGGCGTGCTGGCTGCCTTGTACGACGCCCGCGAAAGCGGCCAGGGGCAGGTGGTCGATGCCGCGATCGTGGATGGGGTGGCGCACCTGGCAACGTCCATCCATGGCCTGCTTGGTGCGGGCCTCTGGCGGGACGAGCGCGAGCACAACCTGCTCGACGGCGGCGTCCCCTACTACGCGACTTACGAGACGAGCGATGGTCGACATCTCGCGGTCGCACCACTCGAGCCCAGGTTCTACGCCGATTTCGAACGGCTGCTTGCCCCGCCTGAGCGGCTGCCGGATCGGGACGACCCGAAGAAGTGGCCTGCGCTACGTACGGCGATCGCCGCGCGGATCAAGGAGCTGACCCAACAGGAGTGGGTCGACGTGTTCGACGGAACCGACGCGTGCGTGGTGCCGGTCGTGGGTCTGGCCGAGGCGGCGCACCACCCGCATCTTGCCGCCCGGGGAACCCTCACGGACAACGGGCGCGGACCGGTCGCTGCTCCGGCACCTCGCTTCTCCCGGACGCCCACCGAACCGGGAACGCCGGCCCGCTGGCCAGGCGAAGACACGCGCGCAGCGTTGGAGCGCTGGGGTCTCGAGGACGTCGACGGGTTGCTGGCCTGCGGAGCCGTCGTACAGGCCGAAGCGCGGGAGAATAGGGCGGAAGAGGAGTCGGCTTGAGAGCCGTCCGAGCTGTGGGCGAAGACCGGCGCGAAGGGCCTGCTCGGCCTCTCGCCTCGCGCGGGTCAGGCAGCGTCAAGGTTGATGCCGCAGACCTTTTGCACATCACCCTTGATGCCGGCCTGCGCCTTGGCGACAGCAGTCGAGCCCAGTGACTGGGCCGCCCGCATGGCGGCAGCCATCCGGGGACCGGACGACATGTGACCGTTCTGCATGTGCATCATGTCGTCCATCGTCATCCCGCTCCGGCGAAGCCGCGCGCTCAACGTGTCCGCGGCCATGGAGAACGTGGCCCAAGCCCCCTTGACGTTGCTGGGTGCCTCGTCCCGGATCGTGTGCAGGGCGGCCAGCAGACCCGTGAACTGCTCTTGCGTGATGTTGTTCCCGAGCAGCCCGATGAACGAGTCCCTTGCGGACTGGACGTCCTTGCAGTAAGGGGTGGAACCGTTGGTGCTACTGCCTCCGCAACCGACGAGCATGGTCAGGCACATCAACGCGGCGCCACACAGTGCCATGAGCTTCCTCATGGGTTTGTCTCGGACCGGGCGGAGGGCGGTCAGCCGCCGCCGCCGGCCTGGTTGAGGTTGAGGTGGCAGTCAGCCTGGACCTCGTTCGAGATCTTCGTGGACGCCGCGGTGACGCCCTTGCTGTCGAAGCTGCTGAGCTTCGTCTCGAGCACGCGCAGCTTGGCCGGGTCGATGCTCGGCACCTGACCCGAGCTCAGCTTCGAGAAGTCGTCCATCGACAGCCCGGCCTCCTGCAGGGCCTGCCGGAGCGCATCGAACTGGGCGGCGATCAAGGTCCAGGAGCCCTTGATGGAGCTCGGCGCCTCGTCGGCGATGCTGTGCACAGCCGAGTTGAGCGCGTTGAATCTGTCGTTGGTGAACTCGTTGGACCCACCCAGCGACCCGAGCGCGAGGGCCGCTGACTTGAGGTCGTCACAGTAGTTGCCCGAAGTGAGCCCGCCGCCGCCATCGCCACTGGTCGTGCTGTCCGTGGTGCTGGTGCTACCGCTTCCGCTGCCGGGTGTGGTGCTCACCTTGGTGCCCGCGCTGTTGCTGCTTCCGCCGCCGCAGCCGGCAAGGACCATCGTGGTCAGGAGGGCCGCTACGGTGGCCCCTGCGATCTTCTTCATTCGTCCTCAATCGATCGGCTGCGGGCTTGCTGTCCGCTGTTGCGTCCAAATGTCTCATGTTCGGGGGTTCGGTGTCTCCCACCTTGTCTATACTGGCGAGTAACTTACTTGGCGGAGGGGTTCGGATGGGAACTGAGGCGTTTGTCTACGACGCGGTCCGGACGCCACGCGGGAGGGGAAAGGCCACCGGCGCCCTGCACGAGGTCAAGCCGGTGAGTCTGGTGGTCCAGCTGATCGACGAGGTACGGCGTCGCAGCCCGG
The DNA here is from genome assembly GCA_033850885.1 of Nocardioidaceae bacterium. Classification (GTDB taxonomy): domain Bacteria; phylum Actinomycetota; class Actinomycetes; order Propionibacteriales; family Nocardioidaceae; genus JAWWPG01. The sequence goes on along the minus strand of JAWWPG010000037.1, from coordinate 76,730 downwards.
ACCTCGACCCGGCACGGATCGAGGACGTCGTCCTCGGAGTCGTGACACCGATCGGCGACCAGGGCAGCGACATCGCCAAGGTGGCGGCCATCACCGCCGGACTCGCTGACACCACCGGCGGCGTACAGCTCTCCCGTTTCTGTTCGAGCGGGCTGGACGCGGTGAACCAGGCTGCCCAGCGCGTGCGAGCGGGCTGGGAGGACCTGATTGTGGCGGGCGGCGTCGAGTCGATGAGCCGGGTCCCGATGTTCTCCGACGGCGGCGCCTGGGCGATGGACCCGGCAACCGCGTTCCGGACCAACTTCGTGCCGCAGGGGATCGGCGCAGACCTGATCGCCACCATCGGGGGCTGGTCCCGCACCGACGTGGACGGCTTCGCCGCCACGTCGCATGCTCGGGCAGCCAAGGCCCAGGCCAACGGCTACTTCAACCGGTCGGTGGTCCCGGTCGTGGACCCCCTCGGACTCCCCATCCTCGACCATGAGGAGCTGATCAGGCCGGAGACTACCGTGGAGACCCTGGCCGGGCTCAAGCCCAGCTTCGCCGACCTTGGCCAGCATGCCGGCTTCGACTCCGTGGCGCTCGAGAAGTATCACTGGGTCGAGCAGATCAACCATGTGCACCACGCAGGCAACTCATCCGGGATCGTCGACGGCGCCGCTCTCGTGGTCGTCGGCAGCGAGGCGATCGCACAGGACTACGGGCTGACCCCCAGGGCGCGGGTCGTATCGGCGGCGGTGAGCGGGTCCGACCCGCTGATCATGCTGACTGGCCCGGCGCCGGCGGCGCGGAAGGCCTTGTCCAAAGCGGGTCTGAGCGTCGACGACATCGACCTGTTCGAGATGAACGAGGCCTTCGCTGCGGTCGTCCTGCGCTTCATGGCCGACCTCGACCTCCCCCACGAGAAGGTGAACGTCAACGGCGGCGCCATCGCCATGGGACATCCGCTCGGCGCGACCGGTGCCATGCTCCTCGGCACCCTGCTCGACGAGCTCGAGCGCCGCGAGCTGCGCTACGGGCTGGCGACCCTGTGCGTCGGCGGTGGCATGGGCGTGGCGACCATCATCGAGCGACTCTGACGATGTCGAGCCCCCGGGGCGTTTGCCTGGCTAGCCAGCCAGCTGCACCGTTTGCCAGGCAGGCCTGCCTGGCAAACGGGACACTTCCCTGGCTTGCCAGGCAAACGCGCTCGGGCAGGCAAACGCGCTCGGGCAGGCAAACGCGCTCGGGCAGGCAAGGGCGCTCGGGTGGGCGACGAAGCACACCGCGGCGCAGATCCAGCAGGACGGAGATGCCATGAGCAGAGCACGGACGGCGGAGAGCAGCATCCGTTACGAGATGGACGCCGACGGGATCGCGACCCTCACGCTCGACGACCCCGGGTCAAACGCCAACACGCTGGACGCGAGGTTCGCCGCGTCGCTCGCGGACGTCATCGACCGGCTGTACGACGACAAGGAACGCCTGGCCGGGGTGGTCATCACGTCGGCGAAGAAGACGTTCTTCGCCGGAGGCGACCTCGGCGCGATGCTCCGGGTCACTCCGGCCGACGCCTCCCGCATCTTCGCCGAGCTGGAGCGGATCAAGTCCGACCTTCGGCGTCTGGAGACGATCGGCGTCCCGGTCGTCGCTGCGCTGGGCGGCTCTGCTCTCGGCGCCGGTCTGGAGATCGCGCTCGCCTGCCACCACCGCATAGCGCTGGACGACGGGTCCAGCGAGATCGGCTTCCCCGAGGTGACGCTGGGGCTGCTCCCGGGGGCCGGTGGCGTGACCAGGTCGGTACGGATGTTCGGCCTGGCCGACGCCTTGATGAACGTCCTGCTCCAAGGGCAACGTCGCAAACCGGCCAAGGCGCTCGAGGTGGGCCTGGTTGACGAGCTGGTCGACGAGCCGTCTGAGCTGGTGCCGCGAGCCAGGCAGTGGGCTCTTGACCACCGGGCGGACGCCGAGGCGTCGACCCAGCCTTGGGACCGGTCGGACTATCGGATCCCCGGCGGCACCCCGTCGACCCCCAAGCTGGCGGCCATCCTGCCGGCGTTTCCCGCAACCCTTCGCAGGCAGCTCAAGGGGGCGCCGTACCCGGCTCCGCGGGCGATCATGTCCGCGGCCGTCGAGGGGACACAGGTGGACTTCGAGACCGCCAGCCGGATCGAGTCGCGCTACTTCACCCAGCTCGTCACCGGACCTATCGCGAAGAACATGATCCAGGCCTTCTTCTTCGACCTGCAGGCGGTCAACAGGGGGGCGGGACGGCCTGCCGGCGTGGAGCGGTTCACCGCCAGGAGAGTGGCAGTCCTCGGTGCGGGAATGATGGGCGCCGGGATCGCGCATGCCTGCGCGAAGGTCGGCATCGACGTCGTTCTCAAGGACGTGGACCTCGCGGCTGCCGAGCGTGGGAAGACCCACGCCGAGGAGGCATCCGCAAAGAGCGTGCAACGAGGAACCCTCACCGAGCAGCAGCGCATGCAGCTCCTCGACCGCATCAAGCCCACCGCCGACCCGGGGGACCTGGCCGGTTGCGACGTCGTCATCGAGGCGGTGTTCGAGGACGTGGCGCTCAAGCATCGGGTGCTGGCCGAGGCCGAGGATGCCGTCGAATCCGATGCACTGCTCTGCTCGAACACCTCGACGTTGCCGATCAGCCAGCTCGCCGAAGGTGTGGGTCGTGGCGCAGACTTCATCGGCCTGCACTTCTTCTCCCCGGTGGAACGAATGCAGCTGGTCGAGATCATCGTCGGCGAGCAGACCTCCGAGGAGACGTTGGCCCGTGCGTACGACGTGGCCCGCCAGCTCAAGAAGACGCCGATCATCGTCAACGACAGCAGGGGGTTCTTCACGTCTCGGGTCTTCGGCAGCCTCGTGATGGAAGGCGCCGCGATGCTTGCGGAGGGGGTCGACCCGATGACCATCGAGCGGGCCGCGACGCAGGTTGGGTTCCCGTCGGGACCGCTCGCGCTCCTCGACGAGGTCACGTTGACGCTTCCGCAGAAGATCCGAGATGCCGCGCGCGACAGCGGGACTTCGGCCGGAGCCGGGGCGTTCCACGACCATCCAGGAATGGCGGTCATCGACGCCATGGTCGGCGAGCTCGGGCGCCGTGGCAAGGCGGCCGGTTCCGGGTTCTACGACTATCCCAGCCACGGTGAGAAGTCGCTCTGGCCAGGGCTGCGCGACCACTTCTCGACCACCGCGCGCCAGCTGTCCGACACTGACTTCCGAGAGCTCCAGGACCGGTACACGTTCATCATGTCGCTCGAGACGGTTCGATGTCTCGGCGAAGGGGTACTGCGCTCCACCGCCGAGGCCAACATCGGGTCTATCTTCGGCATCGGCTTCCCGGCCATGTACGGCGGCGCCCTGCAGCACGTCAACGGGTACGCCGGCGGACCGCGTGGATTCCTGCACCGGGCCACGGAGCTCGCGGCCAAGCACGGTGGGCGCTTCGCACCTCCGCCCCTCCTGGTCGAGCACGCCGAAGCCGGAAAGCCGTTCTGACCCCGAAATTGGCCAGACGCTCCCGCGAATTGCGGGAAAGTGCACCCGTTCCGGGTCCCGCGAAGGTGGACTTTCCCGCAATTCGCGGGAAAGGGATCGCATACGCTCGATCCGTGCTGGTGATCGAACAGCGGGTCAAGGACGCGATTGTCGCGCACGCCAAACGCGACCATCCAGATGAGGCGTGCGGGATCGTGGCAGGACCGGAGGGGTCTGACCGACCCCTCCGCTTCGTAGCGATGCGCAATGCCGCGGAGTCCCCCTACACGCGCTACGAGTTCGCTTCGGCGGACCTCTTCGGGCTGTATCAGGAGATGCGAGAGCGCAGCGAGGAGCCGGTGGTGATCTACCACTCGCACACGCACACAGAGGCATACCCGTCGCCCACCGACCTCCGGCTGGCATCCGAGCCCGGCGCGCACTACGTCCTCGTGTCAACGAGGGAGCACGGCAACGACAAGGGGCCGGTGGACTTCCGTTCCTTCCGGATCGTGGACGGGGAGATCTCCGAGGAGGGCGTCAGCGTCGAGGCGTCGGACGACCTCGCGCCATGACCCGGTACGACTCCTTGCTCGACTCCGTCGGGAACACCCCGATGGTGGGACTTGCTCGGCTCTCCCCCTCCGCGGACGTGCGGTTGTGGGCGAAGCTCGAGGACCGCGGCCCAACCGGCTCCATCAAGGACAGAGCGGCCCTGTGGATGCTCCACCAAGCGGAGAAGGAGGGCCGGCTCCGGCCGGGCTGCACGATCCTCGAGCCGACGTCCGGCAACACCGGCATTGCGCTGGCGATGGCGGCCAGGTTGCGCGGCTACCGGATGGTCTGCGTGATGCCCGAGAACACGTCGGTCGAGCGCCGCCAGCTACTGACCATGTGGGGCGCCGAGATCGTCGCGTCGCCGGCCGAGGGAGGCTCCAACGAGGCGGTGCGGGTGGCCAAGCTGATCGCCGACGAGCACCCGGACTGGATCATGCTCTACCAGTACGGCAACCCCGCCAACGCGCGAGCCCACTACGAGGGCACTGCCCCCGAGATCTTCGCTGACCTGCCGGAGGTCACGCACGTCGTTGCCGGGCTCGGTACCACCGGCACGTTGATGGGAGTAGGGCGGTGGTTCCGCGAGAACCGCCCAGGCGTGCGAGTGGTGGCTGCCGAGCCACGCTACGGCGAGCTGGTCTACGGGCTGCGAAACCTCGACGAAGGCTTCGTGCCTGAGCTTTACGACGAGTCGCTGATCGACGCCCGCTTCTCCGTGGGCTCACGCGATGCCATCCGCCGCGTTCGCGAGCTGCTGGACACCGAGGGTATCTTCGCTGGCATCTCGACCGGCGCCATCCTGCATGCGGCGCTGGCCCAGGCGGCCCGAGCCGTCCAGGCAGGCGAGCGCGCCGACATCGTGTTCATCGTCGCCGACGGCGGCTGGAAGTACCTGTCCACGGGTGCCTATGAGGGCACCATCGAGGAAGCCGAGGAGCGTCTCGACGGTCAGCTCTGGGCCTGACCCGACGCCACCGGCCGGCAATCCTGTCTGGGGACCCGCTAGGCTGTCGCCATGCGACAGGACCAAACCACCAAGACGCTCCTCACAGGCGGCAGGGCGTCGGCGGCGTCCCCGGCCATGGTGGCCTTCGCTCTCGGCATCGTGTACGTCGTGTGGGGGTCCACCTACCTCGCGATCAGGGTGACGGTCAGGGGACTGCCGCCCCTCGCCTCGGCGAGCTGGCGCTACTTCGCGGCCGCCCTCGTGCTGGGGGCCATCCTCGCAGCACGAGGGGGTTGGCGCCGGCTGGCGGTGTCCCGACGCGAGCTCGCGGGCTGCGCCGCGCTGGGACTGCTGCTGCCCGCCCTCGGCAATGGTGTGGTGTCGATCGGGGAGTCGATGGGTGCCCCGTCGGGGATCGCGGCGCTGATCGTCGCGGCGGTGCCGCTGTGGATCATCCTCTATCGCAGGGTCTCGGGTGATCGCCCGCGCCGGCGCACCGTCATGGGCGTGCTGCTCGGGTTTGCCGGCCTGGTCGGCCTCATCACGGCAAGTGGAATCGGTGGCGACGTCAAGGTGGTGCCGTGCCTGGTCATCGTGTTCGCGACCTTGTGCTGGTCGTTCGGCTCGTGGTCGATGCCTCGCCTCGGCCTACCCAAGGACCCGTTCGTCACCACCGTGTACGAGATGCTCACGGGCTCCGGCTTCCTCGCCTTGTTCGCGCTCCTGCACGGGGAGGACATCCTGCCGCACGGAGGGACGACGCACTCCTGGCTGGCGTGGGCGTACCTGGTCACGTTCGGCTCGGTCGTGGCGTTCACGGCGTACGTGTGGGTGCTGGACGCCGCGCCCATCTCCTTGGTGTCGACGTACGCCTTCGTCAACCCGGTCGTGGCGGTGTTCCTCGGATGGCTGATCCTGTCCGAGCCGGTGACGCCTGCGATCCTGGTCGGCGGAGCGGTAGCGGTCGCCGGAGTGGCCATCGTGGTGGCCGCCGAACGCCACCGGACCACCCCGGTGCCCGAGGCCGAGACGTCCTAGGCCAGCGAGGCCAGCCAGGCTTCGTGCAGGTCCGAGAACCTGCCGCTGCCTGACTCGATCAGATCGGCCGGTGTGCCGTCCTCCACGATCTCGCCGTGTTCCATCACGAGGATCCGGTCGGCGATCTCCACGGTGGACAGCCGGTGGGCGATGATGATCGCCGTGCGGCGGGCCAGGATGGTGCGCAGGGCTCGCTGCACGAGCCGCTCCGACGGTACGTCGAGGCTCGAGGTTGCCTCGTCGAGGATCAGCACCGCGGGGTCGGCCAGGAAGGCCCGGGCGAACGCCACCAGCTGCCGCTGCCCTGCTGACAGCCGGCCTCCCCGGTTGGCGACGTCGGTGTCGTAACCGTCGGGCAGCGCGATGATGAAGTCGTGGGCGCCGATGGCCTTCGCAGCGGCCACGATCTCGTCTCGGGTCGCCGTCGGCTTGCCGAACCGGATGTTGTCGGCAACGCTGCCGTTGAACAGGTAGTTCTCCTGCGTCACCATGACGATCGAGCGGCGGAGGTCCTCCTCGGAGAGCAGCCGCAGATCGATCCCGTCCAGTGTCAGCCGGCCTTCGTCCGGGTCGTAGAACCTCGCGACCAGCTTGGCGAGAGTCGTCTTGCCGGCCCCGGTGGTGCCGACGAGCGCGATCGTCTCACCGGCGGCGATGTCGATGTTCAGGCCGGGCAGGATGGGGCGACCCGGGACGTACGAGAAGGCGGTGCCCTGGAAGCTCAGCGCCCCCTCGGCGTCAGGCAATGGCGTCGGCTGCTGGGGCTCCGGCACGGACTGCTCCTCTTCGAGGACACCGGAGAGCTTCTCGAGGGCGGCGGAGGCGGACTGGAATGTGTTGTAGAACTGCGAGACGTCCTGCATCGGGTCGAAGAACTGGCGGAGGTAGAGCAGGAAGGCGGTGAGCGTCCCGATGGTGATGTCCCCGTCGAAGGCTCGGTGCGCGCCGTACAGCAAGACGATGCCCAGCGTGATGTTGCCGATGATCTTGATACCCGGCATGAAGACACCCACCAGACGGAAGGCCCGTTCGTTGGCGGCCCGGTAGTCGTCGTTGACCCGCGCGAATATGTCCTGGTTGCGGTCCTGGCGGCGGAACGCCTGCACGGCGCGCATGCCGTTGACGGTTTCGACGAAGTGCACGATCACGACGGCTACGGTTTCCCGGGTACGGCGGTAGGCGAGTGCCGACTGCTTGCGGAACCAGGTGGTCAGCCACCACAGTGCCGGGAAACACAGGAGGGAAACCAGCCCGAGCTTGAGGTCGAGGAACAGCAGGATGACGGCCGTACCGACCAGCGTCAGCACCGCCGTGATCAACCCGTCGAACCCGGTTTCCAGCAGCTCGTAGATCGCGTCGATGTCGGAGGTCTGGCGCGAGATCACCCGCCCCGACGTGTACTCGTCGTGGAACGCGGGTGACAGCCGCTGGAAGTGCTTGAACATCCGCCGACGCAGGTCCAGCAGCACGTCCTGGCCGATGCGCCCCGACATGACCAGGAAGATCTGCCTCGTGATCGCCTGCACCACGACCATGACGAGGAGGACCCCGATGATTTTGAGCAGTGTCGTGCTGCCGGTCCCGGCCTCGATCGGCGGAATGCCATGGTCGATGCCCTGGCCCACGAGGTAGGGCACGGACAGCCGGGTGAAGTTCTCGATCAGCACCACGACCATCAGCACGATCAGGGCTTTCTTGTACGGCCGCAGCAGCGAGCCGAGAAGACGCCGCGACCTGTCCCTGAGCAGCAGCGACACGCGGTCGGGCAGGTCGTCCTCGTGCTCCGCCGCGACGCCTCGCCAGTCGGGCTGCGTCATCGCTGCATCACCCCCGCCCGGTGGCCGTCGAGGTCCGCCTCCGAGTCAGCGTCCGCGGCCAGCAGCTCGCGGTACGCGGGGACAGTGGCCAGCAGGTCGTGATGTTTCCCGACGTGCGTGATCGTGCTGCCGGACAGCAGGGCGACCCGGTCGGCCAGCATGACCGTCGAGGCCCGGTGGGCCACCACGATCGACGTCGTCTCCGCGAGGACCTGCTGGAGCGCCCGCTCGACGAGTGCTTCGGTGTGGACGTCGAGAGCCGACAACGTGTCGTCCAGCACCAGGATCCGCGGGCTGGCCAGCACGGCGCGGGCCAGCGCGAGTCGCTGGCGCTGGCCGCCGGAGAGCGACATGCCCTGCTCGCCGATCCTCGTGTCGAGGCCCCAGGGGAGGTCATAGACGAAGCCCGCCTGAGCGGTCTCGATCGCGGAGCGGATGTCTTCCTCGCTGGCGTCCGGGCGGCCGAGCGTGACGTTCTCCCGGGCACTCATCGAGAACAGGGTGGCGTCCTCGAACGCGGTTGCGACCAGGCTGCGGAGGCTGGCCAGCGTGAGGTCGCGGGTGTCGACACCGTCGATGGTCACCCGGCCGGCGGTCGCGTCGTACAGGCGAGGGACGAGGGCCGTCAGCGAGGTCTTGCCGGAGCCGGTCGCCCCGACGATCGCCACCGTCTCGCCGGGCCTGATGTCGAGGTTGACGTCCTGCAGCACGAGCTCTTCGGAGTCGGGATAGTGGAAGTCGACGTGCTCGAACCGGAGGTGACCGCTGGCGTATGCGAGGCCGACCTCACCTCCGACGATGCTGGACCTCGTGTCGAAGATGTCGAGCACCCGGTCGGCGGCCGTCATCGCCTCCTGGGCCATGGCGAGGATGACGCCCAGGGACTCGATGGGCCAGATCAGCGACAGCATCAGCGTGATGAACGCGACGAGCGTCCCCAGCGTGAGCTGGTGGTGGCCGACCCCCAGTGCACCCAGCAGCAGGACGACGACGAGGCTGATGTTCGGGATCACCTCGAGGAAGGTCCAGAATCGGGCCGAGAGCCGAACCTTCTCCATCGATGTCTCGTAGAGGGTCTGCGTCTTGTCGTGGAAGTTGGCCTGGCTGTAGGCACGGCGCCCGAACGACTTGATGACGCGGTAGCCGATCGCCGCCTCCTCGACGGCGGTGGCGACGTCACCCTGCTGGTCCTGCACGCCTCGAGAGACGACGACGTAGCGCGACTCGAACCGCTTGCTCAGCCAGATGATCGGCACCGCCGACAGCGCCACGACGAGACCGAGCGGCCAGAACAGCTTGAGCAGGAGCAGGGTGACGAGCAGCAGCTGGATGATGTTGATGATGAGGAAGAGCAGCCCGAAGCCCATGAACCGGCGCAGCGCACTGAGGTCCATCGTGATGCGCGACAGCAGCTGCCCGCTCTGCCACCTGCCGTGGAACTCCATGGGCAGGTTCTGCATGTGGCGGTACAGGTCGTCGCGCACCGCCGTCTCGAAGCCCAGCACGGCCCTTGCCTGGACCCATCGACGTACCAGGATCAGGCCGGCCTCGGTGATACCGAGGGCGAGCGCGAGCAACCCGAGCGGGAGGATCGGGCCGACCTGGTGATGGGCGATGGGCCCGTCGATCATCTGCTTGGTGACGAGCGGTATCGACAGGCTGACGAACACGCCGACGAGTGCAGAGCCGCCCATGATCGCAAGGGACCTGCGGTACGGGCGCATGTACTGGCGAAGCCGCCAGATTGAGTGCACGCCGGCCGGGCGGCGGACGGTAGTCGGGTCCTCGAGGGTGCCGGGATCGTCGATGGGGGATGAGGGCATCGCCTGGCGTTGGCCTCCTTCGGTGCGACGGGTCGAACCACAAAGTACCGGCGACGGGCGTCAACGGCGCCGTGTCGATGCTCCTGTGTAAGCCCCATTCTACGGCATGCCTCTGACATCTCGCCAACTGGTTTTCGATGGTTAGCCGGGCTCACGATGTCGTACGTCGATCCGGGGCGCCCTCAGAGGGGGCCGCGGCGGGCGGGTCGGTGCGTGTCGGGCTGGCCTGGCAGGATGTCAGGCATCGAAAGGTGGAGGTGGCGATGGCAGAGCGCAAGGACGGCTCCGCGAAGCGGCCCGAGACGAAGCGCGATGAGCAGCCCGAGGTAGATGAGCAGCCCGAGGTAAAGGAGGACGAGACCCGCCGCCGGTTCCGCGAGGCGCTCGATCGCAAACAGCAGCGTCAGCACGCGACAGCGGAGGCCGCCGAGCGGGACGGGTCGGAGAAGTCGCACGGCGCCAGGGGCCCGACGAAGGGCCGGGCGTTCCGGCGCAAGAGCATCTGACGGCGCCTTACCGCCTGGTGAACGCCTTGGTCACTCTGAGGAGGATGTCGTTGGCCTCCGGCTCGCCGATCGAGACCCGGACGCCGTCGCCGTCGAACGGGCGCACACTCACGCCCTCCTCGTCGCAGGATGCGGCGAAGGCCACGCTCTCGTCGCCGAGCGCCAGCCACACGAAGTTCCCTTGGGCGTCGGGCACCGTCCAGCCCTGCTCGATGAGCGCGTCTCGGACGCGTGCCCGCTCGACCACGATGGCCGCCACCCGCTCGAGAAGCTCGGCCTCTGCCTCGAGCGAGGCGACCGCTGCTGCCTGGGCCACGGAGGAGACGCCGAAAGGAAGGGCGCACTTGCGGATGGCCTCCGCGACCGGTGCCGGCCCGAGGGCGAAGCCGACCCGTAAGCCTGCTAGGCCATACGCCTTCGAGAATGTGCGGAGGACGACGACATTGTCACGACCCCGGGCCAGCTCGTAGGCGTCGGGCGTCGCCGGGTCGGTCACGAACTCGCCGTACGCCTCGTCGAGCGCCACCAGCAGGTGCGGCGGCACGGCGTCGAGGAACTCGACGAGCTCCTGGCGGTGCACCGATGGGCCGGTCGGGTTGTTGGGCGAGCACACCACGAGGACCTTCGTCCGCTCGGTGATGGCGTCGAGCATCGCGGGCAGGTCGTGCCTGGCGTCGTCGGTCAGCGGCACCTGCACGCTCGTCGCGCCGGTGAGCCCGACCGCGATCGGATACGCCTCGAAGGAGCGCCAGGCGTACACCACCTCGTCGCCTTCGGCACAGCTGGCCTGCAGCAGGTGGTAGAGCACGGCCACCGACCCGGCCCCCGACGCCACCTGGCCAACGTCGGCGCCGTACCTGTCGGCGATCGCGTTGTGCAGCGCCGACACCCCCATGTCCGGGTAGCGGTTCATCACCCGGGCAGCCGCTGTCGCCTTCTCGACGACGCCCGGCAACGGCGGGTACGGGTTCTCGTTGCTGGACAGCTTGAAGGACGGGAGCAGCCCGCCGGCCGACGGGGGCTTGCCTGCCTTGTAGGCGGGGATCGTCTCCAAAGCGGCCCGGAACCGAGGTGTTGTCATGGCACTCACCTTAGACATCGGCGGGTGGGTGGTCGGATCCTCGCGCTGACGGCAAGCGAGGTCGCGGACCCCAGGGTCGCTAGCATCGGGGGATGCCTGTCAGCCGCAACCGCCGCCGTGGCTACTTACTCGTCGGCTTCGGCGCCGTGCTGTTCACGCTCAACGCGGGGATCTCCCGGGCCATCCAGGCGGCAGGCGTCCAGTCCACCACCCTGACGACTGTCAGGTGCACGGGGACCGCCATCGTGCTGGTCGCTGTGCTGCTGGCGCGCGGGGAGCGGCTACGACTGCCGCGTGGTCGGGGGGAGGTCGTCCGCGTCATCGGCTTCGGGATCTCCGGTGTCGCCCTGGTCCAATGGTTCTATTTCGTGGCGATCGCCCGGCTGCCGGTCGGGATCGCGCTGCTGCTGGAGTTCACCGCGCCGGTCCTGGTGGCGCTCTGGGTCCGGTTCGTCTACCACGAGCAGGTGCGCAGCCGGATCTGGCTCGGGATCGCGCTGTCGCTCGGCGGGCTGGCGCTGGTAGCGGAGGTGTGGTCCGGCCTAGCCCTCGACGGGCTCGGCGTCGTCGCGGGGCTCGGGGCGGCGATGTCGCTTGCGACGTACTTCCTGATCGGTGAGCGCAGCGTCAGCTCGGACTCCCCGCTGCACGTGATCACGGAGGCCTTCGTCGTCGCGGCCGTCTTCTGGAACATCGTGGCGCCGGTCACCCGGATCTGGGCCACGAACCTGACGCGTCCCCAGAGCCTCGATGGGAACCTGTCGGGTCTCCACTCGCCGGTGTGGCTGCTCGTGGTCGCGATGGTGGTGATCGGCACCGCCGTACCGTTCCTCGCGGAGCTGAGCTCGCTGCAGTACCTGTCCGCCACCGAGGTGGGGCTCGTCGGCATGCTGGAGCCGGTGCTCGCCACGGTGCTGGGCTGGGCGTGGTTCAACCAGACGCTCACGTTCACCCAGATCGTCGGCGTGATGGCGATCCTGGCCGGCATCGTGCTCGCCCAGACCGCGCGGGTCGCCCGCCGGGTGCCCGAGACCGCGGTTCCTGGCATCTGAGCCGAATCCGGTACGGCGACCTGCCACCATGGTCAGGCGAGCAGCACCCCACCACCGGGTACGGGCTCGAGGTCACGGCCGACGAGGATGTCGAGGGGGTTGGTCAGACAGCGCACGGACCCACCAGCCTTGTGGAACTCGGACACGTCGACCAGATCGACGGCGAAGCCTCGGCCTTCGAGCTCGCGCCGAACCCGGCCGGGGCAGGCCGGCATCACCACGGTCCGCCCCACGACGACCGAGTTGGCGCAGAAGGTGAGCGCCTCGTCCTCGCTCAGCACGATGGCGTCCGGCACGAGCGACAGCAGGGCCGCCGCGCTGCTCTCGTCGAAGGCTGCCGGGCAGACCAGCGCCGTAACCTCGTCGAGCGGGCAGAAGGCCAGGTCGAGGTGGTACATGCCCGGATGCGTGATCCGAAACCCACGCACCTCGATGTCGAAGTCGGTGGCCAGCTGCTTGAGCGCTTGCTCCTCGGTGCGCGGACCGTACCCGACGACCAGCGCGCCGGCGACGGGGAAGGCGTCACCGGCCTCGAGGAACGCGCCCACCCCGTCCTCACCAGTCACCGTCGGCGCGAAGCCGGCACCGGCGAACCAGGTCGCCGCCGTTGCCGACTCCACCCTCCGCTCGCGGTGGCGCATGTGGGAGAGCGCCACCCGAGGGCCGGTCTCGTCGGTGAGCGCGAGCCCCAGGTTCATGGCGTAGACCATGTCGGGCGCGTCGGCCCGCTGCTCGATGACCTGGACGTCGGCGCCGAGCTCAAGGAGGCGGCCCACGAGCCGCTGCCACTGGACCATGGCCAGTCGCCGGTCCGGCTGACTGGCGAGGTCCATGTACGGGTTGATGGCGTAGTCGACCCGGAAGTGCTCGGGCCGGACCATCGCGTACCGGCGACCCCAGGCCAGGCCGTCCGAGGTGGTCCCGGGTTCGCGTGTCGTCGGCGTGCTCTCGGTCATGGTCTTCACCTCCGGGTCGGTTGCTCGTGCGGGGCTATATTGTCAGACAATCAGACAGTCTGCCCTCAGTATGGCGTGAGTGGTGCGGGCGGTCAAGGCAGGGCGCCTAGGGTGACAGGCAGCATGTACGACGACCTCCGGCTCGAGCACTCGTCGACCGTCGACCGGACGGCCGACGAGATCCGCCAGGCGCTGTTCGCCGGAACGCTCGAGCCCGGCACCCCGCTCCGCGAGATCGCGCTGGCGGAGGCGATGGGCGTCGGCAGGAGCACGATCCGGGAGGCACTCGCCGTCCTGGTGGCCGATGGCGTCGCTGTCCGGGTGCCGAACAAGGGAGTGGCCGTCAAGCAGCTCTGCACCGCGGACATCCAGGACCTGAGCCGCGCCCGGGCGACGCTGGAGTCGGCGGGGGTACGCCGTTGGCGAGCCGCCACCGACGAGCAACGGGCCGCCGTACGGGACCGACTTGACGCCTACACGGCGCTGGCCCGGACCGACCCCGACCCGGCGGCCCTGACCGACGCACACCTGCGGATCCACCGCGCCCTCGTCGGTCTCACCGGGAGCGACCGGTTGCTCGCCGCGGCCGACGCCTACAGCGCCGAGCTCCGGGTGGGGCTCGCCCACCTGGACCGGGTGCGCGGCAACATCGGCGAACAGGTGGAGAGCCATCGGCAGCTCGTCGAGATGCTCGAGTCGGGTGACGTCGACGGTGCAGCGGAGGAGCTCGACCGGCACCTCGCCTCTGCCGAGGTCTCCCTCCACGCCACCATCGGGCATGACACCATCAACCTATGACGTCCTGGATCGTCCGTGTCATCGTCAACGCGTGTGCGCTGGCGGTCGCTGCCTGGCTGTTCACCGGCATCTCCGTCAACGGAGCCTCCGAGCGGAACCGAGTCCTGACGCTCGTTCTCGTCGCGCTCATCTTCGGCCTCGTCAACGAGTTCGTCCGGCCGGTCGTGGCTCTACTGTCCCTTCCGCTCTACCTGCTCACACTGGGGCTGTTCTACTTCGTGGTCAACGCCTTGATGCTCTGGTTGACCAGCTGGCTCGCCGACCTCGTCGGCCTCGGCTTCCGGGTGAGGGGGTTCTGGACGGCGGTCTTCGGCGCGATCGTCATCACGATCGTGAGCTGGATCATCGGGCTGGTGCTGCCATCGGCCGGCAAGTCACGCGCCTGGCGTGGCACGTCCCGCGCCTGGCGTTGAGGGCCTTGGCCGCGCTGCCGCCGCCGCGCGACCCCAGCGGCGGCACCTACTCACTTGCCCTGGTCTGCCTCGGCAACATCTGCCGCTCGCCGATGGCCTTCGTCGTCCTCGAGCGCAGACTCGCCGAAGCGGGCCTCGCCTCCCGGGTATCGCTGGACAGCGCCGGCACCGGTACCTGGCACCTCGGGGAGCCGATGGACCACCGAGCCGCGGACACCCTTGCGGCGGCGGGTTACCAGCCGTCCCGACATCGGGCCAGCCGGTTCGACAGCGACTGGTTCGCCGGTCACGACGTGATCCTCGTGATGGACCAGCGCAACCGCGAGGACGTGCTCGCGCTCGCGCCGACGGAGGCGGACCGTGGGCGCGTCCTGATGTTCCGTGCCTTCGACCCGCAAGCCCCACCCGAACCCGAGCTGCCGGGCGACCTGGACGTCCCCGACCCCTGGTTCGGCGGCCGGAGCGGCTACGACGAGGTCCTCGCGATCGTCGAGCGCACCGCCGATGTTCTCGTGCGGGCCCTTGCCGACCGCTGACCGGGGCTCGAGGTGGATTCGACCGTGGATGCGTCGTACCTTCGACACATGGCAAGCATGGGCGGCATCGCCGGCCGGGTCGAGGCGCTGCTCGGAACTGCGGTCGCCGCGACCACGGCGGTGGCGGGTGGTGACGTCTGCAGCGCCACCCGGGTGCGGCTGAGCGACGGTCGTAACGCCTTCGTCAAGACGCGCTCCCACGCACCGGTCGACTTCTTCGCCGTCGAGGCGGCCGGTCTGCGCTGGCTCGGGGAGGTCGAGGACGGCTGCCGGGTTCCCGAGGTCCTCGCGTACTCCGACGACTGCCTGGTGCTGTCCTGGGTCGAGGCGGGCCGCCCGAGCGTAGACCTGGTCGAGGGCTTTGCGCGCAGGCTTGCGGTGACGCACGCCAGGGGAGCTGCGACCTTCGGCGCCCCGAGCAACGGCTATGTCGGCGCCGCCCCGCTGACCAACACCCCCGCCGACTCGTGGCCGGAGTTCTTCGTGACCCGTCGGGTTCTTCCGTACCTGCGGGTCGCTCGAGACCGGGGCTCGATCTCACCGGCAGACGCCCACCCGGTCGAGAAGGTCGTCGCGAACATCGATGTCTTCGCTGGGCCTCCCGAACCCCCCAGCCGCCTGCACGGCGACCTGTGGAGCGGCAACGTCGTCTGGAGCTCGGGCGGCCATGGCGTCCTGGTTGACCCGGCCGCCCACGGTGGGCACCGCGAGACGGACCTCGCGATGCTCACCCTCTTCGGTGCCCCTCACCTCGCCCGGCTGATGGATGCGTACGACGAGGCGCACCCGCTCAGCGACGGCTGGCGCGAGCGGGTCCCACTCCACCAGCTCCACCCGCTCCTCGTGCACGCCGTGGTCTTCGGCGGCTCGTACGGCGCGCGCGCCGGGGACGCGGCGAGAACCCTGTTGGGCCCCCGAGAGGTCTCGAAGTGAGCGCGCGGCAAGACGCCCCTCTCAGGCATGTCTCAGATCCACATGGCAGCCTGGGCGACATGCGGATTCTCGTCGTCGACGACGATCGTGCCGTCCGCGACTCGCTGCGTCGCTCCCTGGAGTTCAACGGCTACGAAGTCGCGGTCGCCAACGATGGCGTCGAGGCGCTGGCCCGGATCAACGGGCTCGCGCCCGACGCATTGATCGTCGACGTCATGATGCCGCGTCTCGACGGCATCGAGACGACGAAGGCGCTGCGGGCCGCCGGCAACGACGTGCCCATCCTGGTCCTGACGGCCCGTGACTCGGTGAACGACCGGGTCGACGGCCTCGACGCCGGAGCCGACGACTACCTCGCCAAGCCGTTCGCGCTGGACGAGCTGCTCGCCAGGGTCAGGGCGATGCTTCGTCGACGTACCCTCGGCAGCTCGTCATCCGACGACGAGGGGCCGCTCACGTTCTCGGACCTCACGATGAACCCGGTGACCCGGGAGGTCGACCGGGCCGGCCGGCCGATCGCGTTCACCCGGACCGAGTGGGACCTGCTGGAGCTGTTCATGAGGCGGCCGAAGCGCGTCCTCGAGCGGGCGTTCATCCTCGAAGAGGTCTGGGGGTACGACTTCCCGACGACGGCGAACTCGCTCGAGGTGTACGTCGGGTACGTGCGCCGCAAGACCGAAGCCGAAGGAGAGCCGCGGCTCCTCCACACCGTCCGCGGTGTGGGGTACGTCCTGCGTGAGACGCCCCCGTGAAACGTATGTCGCTGGCGACCAGGATCTCGCTCCTGGCTGCCTGCGCCGTCGGGATAGCAATCGCCGTCGCGAGCCTCGCGGCCTACGTCACGCTGCGCTCCCAGCTGCACAGCAGGTTGGACGCCTCACTGCTGCACCGAGCCGAGCTCGCCAGCCAGTCAGACCTTGTCGCGAGTGCCGCCTTCAACGGGATCTCCACGAAGGTCCTCGGCGCCGCCGATGTGCACATCTACCTGATCTATGCGGGTGGTCAGATCCGCTCCCCCTCGAACCGGGCGGTCATTCGGCCGATCTCTCAGAGCGAGATGCTCGTCGTGGACGGCAAGCTCGACCATGCCTTCCGCACGATCAACCAGCACGGCACGGACTACCGGGCGGTGACCGTGCCGGTCTCATCCGGGATCGCGCTGATGTTCACCCAGTCCCAGTCGTCGATCGAGAGCACGATCGACCGGGTCGGGCTGGTGCTGCTGCTCGTCGGCGCCGGCGGGATCATCGCCGCGGCGCTGATCGGACTCGCGGTCGCCAGGTCCGCCCTGCGACCGGTAAGACAGCTGAGCGAGGCCGCGGAGAACATCGCGCGGACCGAGCAGCTCACGCCGATCCCCGTCACCGGCGATGACGAGCTGGCAAGCCTCGCATCATCGTTCAACGGCATGCTGGCCGCTCTCGAGCGGTCCCGCGACAGACAGCGCCGCCTGGTGGCGGACGCCGGTCATGAGCTGCGGACACCGTTGACGAGCCTGCGGACCAACCTCGAGCTGCTCGCCCAGGCGGACAAGCAGGGCGGCATGAACGAGACCTCGCGCCAGGAGATCTTCTCCGACGTCACGGCTCAGGTCGAGGAGCTGTCCACCCTGGTCGGCGATCTGGTGGAACTGGCCCGTGACGAGCCCCTGTCACGGACGCCGGAGCCCCTCGACATGGCCGACATCGTCGCGCGGGCTGTCGACCGGGTACGTCGGCGTGCCCCCTCGGTCGCCTTCGAGACGCAGGTGCCGCCCTGGTGGGTCGTCGGGGAGGCACAGATCCTGGAGCGTGCCGTCACGAACCTGCTCGACAACGCAGCAAAGTGGAGTCCGGCCGGAGGCACGGTCCGGATCGCCATGAACCGGGGCGAGCTCACGGTCAGCGACGAGGGACCGGGAGTCGCCGAGGCGGACCTGCCCTTGATATTCGAACGGTTCTACCGGGCGTCTGATGCCCGGACGATGTCCGGCTCGGGACTCGGCCTCTCGATCGTCCGGCAGGCGGCGGAGCGACACGGCGGCTCGGTCCGGGCGTTCAACCGGCAGCCCCATGGTGCGATTTTCGCCATGACACTGCCGGGGAGCCCGTATCGCCCGATGGGGGAGCGCTGGTCCCCGGAGGGTGCCGGTGCTCCGTCCACCCCGGGCCTGGCCGGCAACGGGCGACCGCGTGCTGCGGTGAGCCCGGCAACGAGTGCCGCCGAGGGTCACATCGATCCTGACGGCGCGCCCGACGCGATCTCGTACCGCTGGCCCTGATTCACAGAAAGCTCTGGGTCCTGTCTCAGGCAGTCCTCAGTCAGTGTCGAGAGGCTTTTCCCGTGAACAACGGCGACACGACGCCACTGCCGTACCAGCCTGGGTACTCGCCGAGTCCTCCACCACGGGAGTCCAGGCGCGGTGGTCGTGTCGTCGCTGTCGCATTGCTGGTCGGGGCCGTGGCCGGCGGGGCCGCAGGGTTCAGCGGCGCGGCGCTCCTCAACGAGTCGACGTCGCACAACGCCGCGACGCTGAGCCAGGACAACCAAGGGCTCACGGTCGCGCCCGACGGCAGCCGCACAGCCTCGCCGAACGCCACAGACGCGAGCGCCGAGACGGCGGCGGCCAACGTGCTGCCCTCGGTGGTCAAGATCTACGCGACCTCCTCGTCGGCCAGTGGCTCGGGCTCCGGCATCGTGCTGACCAGGACAGGGGAGATCCTTACCAACAACCACGTCGTGGAGCTCGCGGTGAACGGCGGCAGGCTGGCGGTGAGCTTCAACGACGGGAGGACCACGTCGGCGACGATCGTCGGGCGTGACCCGCTGACCGACCTCGCGGTGATCCAGGCCAAGGGGGTCAACGACGCCAAGCCGGCGACGCTGGGCAGCTCGTCCGACCTGCAGGTCGGTGAGCCGGTGGTGGCGGTGGGAGCGCCGTTCGGTCTCGACAGCACGGTCACCTCGGGCATCGTGAGCGCGCTCAACCGGCCCGTCACCACCCAAGGTGAGCTTGCCAACGACCCGGCCACCATCTTCCCCGCGATCCAGACCGACGCCGCCATCAACCCCGGCAATTCCGGTGGTCCGCTGGTGAACGTCTCCGGCCAGGTCGTCGGCATCGACTCCGCCATCCGCACGGCGACCAGCACGCCCGCCGGCGGCCAAGCCGGGTCCATCGGACTCGGATTCGCGATTCCGATCGACGAGGCGATCCCGATCGTGCAGGAGCTGCGCAACGGCCAGCGACCTACCCACGCGCGGATCGGCGTCACCGTGAGCGACGCCACCGACAAGTTCGGTCTACCCGACGGCGCGGTCGTGAAGAGCGTCGGCCAGAACACCGCAGCCTCGAAGGTTGACCTCAAGGCCGGCGACGTGATCACCAAGCTCAACGGCTCCACGGTCACGGACGCCAACTCCCTGGTCGCGGACGTCAGGTCCTTCCGGCCGGGCGAGCACGTGACGCTCACGGTCACCTCCCCTTCGGGCTCAGCCCGACCCGTCGGTGTCACGTTGGGATCCGACTGACACCCGACCCCCGATCACGCCCCAGCAGCTCACCCGTCCCCGGCTGCTGGGGCGTTCCTCTTCCCGGAGATGGTAAGGACCGCCGTGGCCGATATCCGTGCGCATCGAGCGCCGGTGCGTTCCTTACTACCTGTCAATCGAGAAGCCGGGGAGCAGGCTGGTCACGATCTCGCGGACCAGGTCGAACCCGTTCTCGGTCAGGATCGACTCCATGTGGAACTGGACACCCACGAAGTGCGGTCCCCGCACCAGGTGGACGTCGCCGGTCGCGTCGTCCGCGCTCACGCTGACGCCAGCCGGCAGGGCGCGACCCGAACCGACGCGGGCCACGAACGTGTTGTAGAAGCCGACGTTCTCGTGCCTGCCGAGCACGTCGACCTTGGTCTGGGTGCC
Organism: Nocardioidaceae bacterium; assembly: GCA_033850885.1. GTDB lineage: Bacteria > Actinomycetota > Actinomycetes > Propionibacteriales > Nocardioidaceae > JAWWPG01. The sequence continues at coordinate 56,896 of JAWWPG010000037.1, read as the reverse complement.
CTGGAAGACGATGTCCTTGTACGCGAGCTCCAGACCCAGCGCGCCGCACAGTACCTGGTGCCCCAGGCACACCGCGAGGAACGGCCAGCGGCTCGACAGCAGCTCGTCGACGACACCACGGACGGTCGCGATCTTGGGGTCGCCGAGGTCGCGGGGGTCCCCGGGACCTGGTCCGACGATCACGAGGTCGGCACCGTCGAGGTCACCGGGCTGGTAGTCGCGATGGCTGACCGTGGACGTTTTCATGCCGAGGACTCCGAGCATGTGCCGCAGCATCGTGACGAACTCGTCCTCCCCGTCGAGTACGACGACCTGCCGCCCGGCGAGCGACGGGGACGGCGGGGCGCCCGACTGGTCGGCGAGCCAGAAGTTGCTCAGCCTGTTGTTCCGCAGCGCTAGCGCGGCCAGCACCGAGGGGTCGGTCATCAGCGACGCCACATCTGTCGGCGTGGTTGAGGCGGGGAGGACGAGCCCGAAAGCCGCCAGGATCCCGGCCGCCTTTGCATGCGTCTCGGCCACCTCGGACCACGGTTGCGAGTCGCGGACGAGGGTTGCCCCCGCCGTGACGCGCAGCCGACCGTCGAGGCTCACGTCCGCCGTACGCAGCACGATCGGAGCATCGACGGTCGGGTCGCCGTCCTCGTCGCGGCCGACCAGCACGAGCACAGACCCGTAGTAGCCACGGCCCCCGGGCTCGTACCGCCTGATCAGCCGGCAGGCGTTCTCGACGGGGCTGCCGGTGACGGTTGCGGCGAACATCGAGTCACGCAGCACGTCACGCACGTCCAACGACGTACGCCCGGCGAGTAGGTACTCCGTGTGGACCAGGTGGCTCATCGGCTTGAGGAAGGGCCCGAGAATCGAGCCGCCCGATGAGCACAGCGCGCACATCATCTTGAGCTCCTCATCGACCACCATGAAGAGCTCGTAGATCTCCTTGGGGTCAGCGAGGAAGCTGCGCAGGTCCTCCTCGAGTCGGCTCGGATCGGTGACGTCGTCGAGGCGGAACGTGCCGCTGATGGGGTTCATGGACACCTCACCGCCCTGCACGCTGACGTGGCGTTCTGGACTCGCCCCGACCAGATAACGGTCCCCGGTGAACACGAGGAAGGTCCAGTAGGCGCCGCGCTCCTGCCGTAGCAGCTGGGCGAAGACCCCCAGCGCCTTCAGGGCGTCCCAATCGTCGAGCGTGGCTAGGAAGTCACGGGCGACCACCAGGTTGGCGCCCTCACCGTTGCCGATCTCATCGCGGATGATCGTCTCGACCAAGGCTGCATAGTCGGTGTCGCTGACTGCGAACCCAGCCGATCCCCTTGTCTGCAAGGAGATTCTGGGGATCACACTCAGCAGCTCGTCAACCGGAACCCTCGACTCGGCCTCGATGGCGATGCTGCAGAAGGGTGTGCCGTCGTCATGCACGTCGAAGCCGCGTTCGCGGATCTGGGCAAAGGGAACGCACACCAGACGGTCGAACCGGCGACCGTCCGAGGGCGGCCCGCTCTCCAGCGGGATGTCACGCAGAACGGCATGGTCGTTGCGGCCACCACCCAGCAGGATTACCTCGTCGGCGTCGTGCAGCCTGACGAGGGCCCACGCAGGCTTTGCCAGGAGATCCTCCAAGCGCGCACCCGGCGTGTCGGCAGGACTCTCCGGGGTCACCGTCACACGGACCGCCAGTCGTCACTCGTACCGACGACATGAAGCCGCTGGGTGGCCCGGGTGAGCACGACGTACAACGTCCTCGAACCCGCGGGCGACTCCGAGACGATCCGGTCGGGCTCGACGAGGACGACGCCGTCGAACTCGAGACCCTTCGTGTCGATGGAGCTCAGGACCGGCATCCGCTGCTCGTCACGGGGGCCGACCCAGTCGGCGACCTCGTGTTCCCAGCCGGTGGGCACGACGACGGCTACCGTGCCCTCGAGCTCGGCCGCCAGACGGGTCGCCGCAGCACGCACGCCGGCCGCCAGCGCCGAGGGCTCCACCGTGGAGAGCTCCGGGTTCACCCCGGTCTCCCGTACCGCTACCGGCAGGTCGGCACCGGGGATGACGGCCAGGGCGTACCGGCCGGCGACCTCGAAGATCTCCGTCGAGTTCCGGTAGTTCGTGGACAGCCGGAACACGTTGCGCTCCTTGCCCCGCAGGGCTTCGTCGCGGGCGACTGCCGCCTCTGCGGTGAGCGGCCAGGCGCTCTGGGCCGCGTCGCCGACGATCGTCCAGCTCGCGTGCCGCCCGCGCCTACCGAGCATCCGCCACTGCATGGGCGAGAGGTCCTGGGACTCGTCGACGAGCAGATGAGCGTAGGCGTCGTCCTCGATCGACCCGGTCGGTCGCGCGTGTCTGGCTGCGGACCCGCCACCCGGCTCCCGTTCGTCGGCCGTCGAGAGCTCTGACACGGTCTCGTCCTCGAGGTCGGCGAGCGGGTCGTCGTCCTCATCCTCGGCGTGGGGTGGAACCTCACCGAGCAGGTATCGCAGCTCGTCGACGAGCGGCACGTCCTCGACCGTCGGTTCGCCACCGAGGGACTCGGCGAGCTCGACGACCTCGGGCCGGCTCAGCAGCCCCGCCGAGTCGCGCCTGAGTCGGTCCTCGTCCGCGAGCCACCCCAGCACCTCGACCGCATCCACCACCGGCCACCAGGCCTCGACGAACTCGACGAACTCGCGACTGCCGCGCATCGCGCGGTCGAACTCGTCACGCCCACGCTCGCGGGCGCGGTCGCCGGTGGCCTGCTCCCACAGGGCCGCGCTCAGCTCTCTGGACACCCTCGTGGCGGCCCGGTTTCGCCGTTGCCCGCCAGCGAGCAGTCTGCGACGTACGGCAGCCAGCTGCCCCGAGTCCAGCCGCAGCACATCGTCGCGGTAGAAGATGCGAAGGGATGTCGGCGCCCCGGGAACTGGGCCTCTTGCCGTCCGGCTCAGCAGCTGACGCATCCGGGCCGATCCCTTGATGACGGCGACACTCGCGACGTCGTGCCGGGTCGCCGTGATCCCGTCGACCACCTCGCCGAGGGCCCGCAACGACACCGTGGTCTCACCGAGCGAAGGCAGCACCCGCTGGATGTACGACATGAAGACCGGGTTGGGCCCCACGACCAGCACACCGCCGGACTCGTAGCGACGCCGGTCCGTGTAGAGCAGATAGGCGGCTCGATGCAGCGCGACGACGGTCTTCCCGGTGCCGGGGCCGCCGCTGATCGTCGTCACGCCCCGCTGGGGTGCCCGGATCGCGTCGTCCTGCTCCTTCTGGATCGTCGCGACGACCGAGTGCATCGACCGATCGCGGCTGCGGGCTAGCGAGGCCATCAGGGCGCCCTCGCCGATCACGACCATGTGCTCCGATGCGTTCTCGGGGTCGAGCAGGTCGTCCTCGATGCCGATCACCTTGTCGGTGAAGGACTGCAGCACCCGGCGTCGGATGACACCCGCCGGATCCTGCGCAGTCGCCTGGTAGAAGACGGCTGCGGCCGGCGCTCGCCAGTCGACCAGGAGCACATCACGGTCGGCGTTGCGAAGGCCCAGCCGTCCGACGTACCTGGCCCCGCCGTCACGCATGTCCAGCCTGCCGAACACCAGACCGTCGTGGGCGGCGTCTAGGGTCGCCAGGCGTCGTCCCGCCTGGAAGACGATGGCGTCCCGCTCGACGAGTCCTCCCTCGTTTCCGACGGCAGCCCGCGCGTGCCCGTCCGCGGCGAGGCGCCGAGCCGCCTCGGCCGCCGCCTCGAGGCGGGCGTAGATCTTGTCGACGACCGTCTGCTCGTGTTTGATCTCCTGCTCGAGCGTGTGGTCGTCTACGTGCTGGTCGATCGTTTCAGACACCTGGTCGGTACCTTCCAGCCGTTCGGTGATGCCCGCCGAGCGAACAAGGGAACTCACCATTGTGCCGCATTCGGCGAGGATGGTCGATCCTGGTACGGCGCGTGGTTGTCGTCGCGATGCGGCATCCGGGGACCGGGATGGGTACGGTTGTCAAGGCCACCACACCACCGATGGATGCCGGCGATCCCGCGCATCGTCAACATGAGGAGTGACTGTGAGCAAGTCTGGCTCAGATCTAGATCTCGCCGAGGTATTCGGACCGGGTACCGCAGGCGGCTCGGCCGACCTGGTTCAGCTGCTGACCCCGGAGGGCGAGCGGGTCGAGCACTCGGACTTCTCCTTCGACCTCGACGACGAGGCGATCAAGGGCTTCTACCGCGACATGGTGCTGTCTCGCCGCATCGACGTCGAGGCGACCGCATTGCAACGGCACGGCGAGCTCGGCATCTGGGCCCAGCTCCTCGGCCAGGAGGCAGCGCAGGTCGGCTCCGGTCGCGCCCTGCGCAAGCAGGACTATGTGTTCCCGACCTACCGCGAGCACGGCGTCGCCTGGTGCCGAGGAGTAGACCCCTTGCACCTGCTCGGACTCTTCCGGGGCGTGGACCAGGGCGGGTGGGACCCGCGGGACAACAACTTCGGGCTCTACACGATCGTGATCGGGGCACAGACCCTGCACGCCACCGGCTACGCCATGGGCGTCCAGCGCGACGGCGCGGTCGGTACCGGCGACCCCGACCGTGACACCGCGGTGATCGCCTACTTCGGTGACGGCGCCAGCAGCCAGGGGGACGTCAACGAGGCGTTCGTCTACGCTGCTGTGTACAACGCTCCGGTCGTCTTCTTCTGCCAGAACAACCAGTGGGCGATCTCCGAGCCGATCGAGCGGCAGAGCCGGATCCCGCTCTACCAGCGGTCACTCGGCTTCGGCTTCCCCGGCCTCCGCGTGGACGGCAACGACGTCCTCGCGGTGCATGCCGTCACCCAGGCTGCCCTGCAGCGGGCCCGGGAGGGTAGCGGGCCGACCCTCATCGAGGCCTACACCTACCGTATGGGTGCGCATACAACGACCGACGACCCGACCCGCTACCGGCTCTCGGAGGACCTCGAGAGGTGGAAGCTGAAGGACCCGATCGCCCGGGTGAAGGCTTACCTGACTCGGGGCGGCCTGGTCGGGGAGGACTTCTTCGCCGGTATCGAGCACGAGGCGGAGCAGCTCGGCGAGCACCTGCGGGAGGGTTGCCGTGCCCTGCCGGAGCCCGACATCCTCGACATCTTCGACCAGGTCTACGTCGAGAAGACGCCTGAGCTCACCGCGCAGCAGGACGAGCTCGCCGCCTATCTTTCGTCGTTCGAGGGAGCGCACTGATGACCACGATGACTCTTGCGAAGGCCCTCAACGCAGGTCTTCGGGCGTCGATGGAAGCCGACCAGAAGGTCGTCCTGATGGGGGAGGACATCGGGAAGCTCGGTGGCGTCTTTCGCATCACCGACGGCCTGCAGAAGGACTTCGGTGAGGACCGGGTCATCGACACCCCGCTCGCCGAGTCCGGCATCCTCGGCACGGCGGTGGGGCTCGCCCTGCGCGGCTACCGTCCGGTGTGCGAGATCCAGTTCGACGGTTTCGTCTATCCGGCATACGACCAGATCGTCAGCCAGGTCGCGAAGCTGCACTTCCGCAGCAAGGGGAAGCTGCCGATGCCGATCGTCATCCGGATCCCCTTCGGCGGCGGGATCGGTGCCGTCGAGCATCACAGTGAGAGCCCGGAGGCGCAGTTCGCACATACCGCCGGCCTCAAGGTCGTTGCCTGTTCGAACCCCGTCGACGGCTACTGGATGATCCAGCAGGCGATCGCAGCCGACGACCCGATCGTGTTCCTGGAGCCTAAGCGTCAGTACCACGGCGAAAAGGCGGAGCTCGACGAGTCGGCGACGCCAGACCCGCTCTTCAGCTCGCGGGTGGTGCGGCCGGGCAGCGACCTGACACTCATCACGTACGGCCCACGGGTGCAGGTCTGCCTGCGCAGCGCGGAGGCGGCCGAGGGTGAAGGCAGGAATCTCGAGGTCATCGACCTGCGCACGCTGTCCCCGCTGGACATGGGCCCCGTCCTCGACTCGGTGCGGAGGACAGGCCGGGCCGTCATCGTGCACGAGGCCGCGGTCAACCTCGGGATGGGCGCGGAGATCGCGGCCCGCATCACCGAGGAGTGCTTCTACTCCCTCGAGGCCCCGGTGCTGCGGGTCGGCGGGTTCGACACGCCGTACCCGCCCGCACGCATCGAGGAACAGTACCTGCCGGATCTCGACCGAGTGCTCGACGCCGTCGACCGCTCCCTGAGCTTCTGACGGGAGAGGGTGCAATGGCTGAGAGCGAGTTCAAGCTACCCGATGTCGGCGAAGGCCTCACCGAGGCGGAGCTGGTCACCTGGATGGTCAAGGTCGGCGACACGATCAAGGTCAACGACATCATCTGCGAGATCGAGACCGCCAAGTCCCTCGTCGAGCTGCCATCGCCGTACGCCGGCACAGTGACCCGGCTGATGGTGTCGGAGGGGGAGACGGTAGCCGTCGGGACGCCGATCATCGCCGTCTCGTCCGGAGCTGCCGCGGCTGTCGATGCCGATGCGGGAGGTGCCGGGGCTGCCACCGCTGCGACCGCCGACGCCGGTTCTGCTGCCGAGGTCGTCGACGAGGAGTCGACGGTCGAGCGTCCACCGGGGGACATTGCCGTCGAGCCCGGCATGATCGGCAGCCCCGCCCCGCTCGCCGACGGGGTAACCCCGACGCTGGTCGGGTACGGGCCCCGTACCGCTGGGACCACGCGCCGTCCCCGCAGGGGCGCCGCGTCCGCCGCGACGGAGGCGGCAGCGCCCGCGTCCGGCGATGCGCGGGTGCTCGCCAAACCGCCGGTGCGCAAGCTTGCGAAGGACCTCGGCGTCGACCTCGCAGCCGTTGTCCCTACCGGCCCGGATGGCACCATCACGCGCGACGACGTGCAGGCCAAGGCGGCCGGTGGCGTGGCTGCGGAGGAAGAGTCCCCGCCCGCTGCTGCGGTCCAGCCCGGCGAGCGGGAGACCAGGGTCGCGGTCAAGGGTGTCCGCAAGATGACGGCCCAGGCGATGGTGGCGTCCGCCTTCACGGCACCCCATGTGACCGAGTGGATCACCGTCGACGCGACCAGGTCGATGAAGCTGGTGGCCAGGCTGCGGCGTGACCGGGCCTACCAGGGCGTCAAGGTGTCCCCGCTGTTGCTGGTCGCCCGCGCGGTGTGCCTGGCCGCCCGCCGTACCCCGGAGGTCAACGCATCCTGGGACGAGGCCGCCCAGGAGATCGTGCTGAAGCACTACGTCAACCTCGGCATCGCCGCCGCCACCCCGCGCGGGCTCATCGTGCCCAGCATCAAGGACGCGGACTCGCTGTCCGCCCTCGACCTGGCGAAGGCGCTCGCCGACCTCACGGCCGTGGCGCGCAGCGGCAAGACACAGCCCGCCGACATGGCGGGTGGCACGTTCACGATCACCAACGTCGGAGTCTTCGGCGTCGACTCGGGTACGCCGATCCTCAACCCCGGCGAGTCGGCGATCCTCGCTGTGGGGGCGATCCGGCAACAGCCATGGGTCGTGCGCGGCAAGATCAAGGTCCGCTGGATCACCACGCTGGCGGTGTCCTTCGACCACCGGATCGTCGACGGCGAGCAGGGCTCGCGCTTCCTTTCCGACGTGGCCCGGATCATCGAGGACCCGAGCAACGCGATCCTCGTCTAACGTCCCTCCCGCGAAATGCGGGAAAGTCCACCTGCGACGGCGGTTGCCGAGGTGGACTTTCCCGCAATTCGCGGAGAGGGGTGAGATCTCAGCGGCGGGCGAGCACGATGTGGACCTCTTGGGGGAACGTCAGCCCTGACTCTGCGGCGTAGCCGGCCAACGCCGCTGCGACGTCCTCGGTCAAGGCGGTGAGAATGCGATTCCTGCGAGCGGACTCATATCCCTGGAGCAGGGTCGCCAGCGGCGTGGCTGTCATCTGGGCTCGGACGTAATGGCTCACTGACGGGAAGTGCACCGACTTCGTGGTCGTGGTCAGTACCACCTCCTGCAGGCCTGCCCCGTCCACCAGCGCGCGCAGCTTGTCGGTGCCGGCGAGGTTGTGCTCGGTGCGTTTGACCTCGGACGCGCCAGGATGGACCTCGCGGTCCAAGGCATCCGCCATGGCCCACGTTGCCGGGTTGTGCTCGATCGGGCCGAAGACGTTCAATGCCAGCCTCCCTCCCGGCACCAGCACCCGTCGAATCTGGCGAAGCGCAGCCAGCTGGTCGGGGAAGAACTGGAGACCCAGCTGGCACACGACGGCCTGGAAACCCGCATCCGGATAGGGCATCGCCGTTGCACTCCCCTCGCACCACTCGATCGCTGCTCCGCCGACAGGGGGAGGAAGGGAGCGTGCCACGTTCAACATTCCCGGGTTGATGTCCAAAGCGGCCACTCGGCCGGATACGCCGACTCGCTCCGCCGCCACGCGAGCCAGCACCCCGGTCCCACAGGCGAGGTCAAGCACGTTCTCACCCGGCCTCAGCTCTGCCCGGTCAGCGAGATCGGTCGCCCACATGGAGGTCATGGTGGACACCAGGTGACGCTGGTACAGCTCAGGTGCCCCTGCATCGAGTTGCCACTGTAACTGCTCAATCATACCGTCGAGTCCGTTCTGCACCGTGTTGAGCCAATTCTGCCACGTCGGCCGGCATTTAGGGCAGACCGCCGCGCGCGGCTCACTCCGCCCGCGCCAGGTCGCCCGCCTCCTCGTCGTCAAGCCAGGCCAGCACCGACTCGGTGTGCTGACCCAGCCGGGGCGGCGCCGCGTGCACCGCTCGACCCCCTGCGTACGGCAGATCGTCGAACCGCACCGGCGGACCGGGCAGCTCGACCCGTCCAAGACCCGGCGCGTCCACCGTCACGACGAGACCCTGCGAACGCGTCTGCTCCCAGTCGTAGACCTCGTCGAGTGTGCGCACCCGCCCGGCCGGCACGCCCGCGGCGGCGAGCCGCTCGACCCACACGTCGGAGGTAGCAACGGCAAGCGCCGCGTTGATGAGGACGCGAAGCTCGTCCCGGCGCTGAACCCGGTCGGTGTTGGTGGCGAAAAGCGGGTCGTCGTACCGGAGCCTGACGAGCGGTGCGAACGCCCGCCAGAGTCCCTGGCTGCCGCAGCAGATCTGGATCGGACCGTCCGCGGCGTGGAACAGCCCGTACGGCGAGATCGACGGGTGCTGGTTGCCGATGGCCACGGGGACCTCGTGGGCCACCGTCCACTGGGTTCCCTGGTAGGCATGCACGCCAACGAGGGCGGCCAGCAGGCTGGTCCGGACGACGCGCCCGAGACCGGTCGACTCGCGCTCGTGCAGCGCTGCCAGCACCCCGGCGACGCCGTACATGCCGGCCAGCAGGTCGCCGATCGGCACCCCGACCTTCATCGGCTCGCCGGGCGTGCCGGTGAGGCTCATCAGCCCGGCCTCCCCCTGGGCGATCTGGTCGTAGCCGGCCCGATGGCCCTCCGGGCCGTCATGGCCGAAACCGGTGATCGACAAGATCACCAACCGCGGGTTGAGGGCATGGAGCTGCGCCACGGAGAAGCCGAGTCGGTCGAGGACGCCGGGCCGGAAGTTCTCGCACAGCACGTCGCCGCGGCGCACCAGCCGGCGCAGCAGGTCGACGCCCTCCGCGGACTTCAGGTCCGCCGTGACCGACTCCTTGTTGCGGTTGCAGGACATGTGGTACGTCGACTGCCGGTCGTCGTCAGGTCCCACGAACGGCGGGCCCCAACCACGACTGTCGTCACCACCGACCGGCGTCTCGACCTTGATCACGCGAGCACCCAGATCTCCGAGCATCATCGCGGCGTGCGGCCCGGCGAGCGCCCGCGTCAGGTCGACCACCACGAGGTCACTGAGCAACGTCATCGCCTCAGTCTGCCGTCTCGAACCCTGCTATCGTGAGGTGGCCGTCCGCCGTGGCGGCACACACCAACTGCATACAGCCCGTCGGAGGGGAAGCCGGTGAGAGTCCGGCGCTGTCCCGCAACCGTGTCGGGTGCCTTGGCACCCTCAGCCGGAATACCTGCGTCGAGCGAGCGGCTCCCCATCTGTCGAGGTCTACAGGGTCGGAGTGCGAGAACAGGCTTGCCCTCGGGCCGCCATCCGTTCCTGGGACCGCTCACGAAAGGCCCCAGACGCCATGCCCTGCCGAACCTTCTCCCGAACCGTCCGCAGTCTCTGCGTTGCCGCGCTGGCGGCCGGACTCGTGCTCGCCTCATCGCCCGCCGACGCCACCGGCGCCGGCCCGGCGGTCCACTACGCCGCTCGGGGCAGGCTGGCCGCCGAGTGGCAGGCGAGCCAACTCAAGCACGGCCACATCCCGGGTTTCTCACCCGGCAGTCCCGACTGGGGTCTGACGATCGACACGGCCTACATGCTCGCGGCGGACGGCTCACGACCGGCGGTGCTGGCCAAGGTCAAGAAGGCGATCTCGCGTCACATCCTCGACTACGCCGTGTTCGGAGGCAGTACGTCGTCGGGCGCCATGTCCAAGGTGCTGATCGCCTCCGAGGTGCTGCGGGCCGACCCGACCCGCTTCGGCGGGATCAATGTCCGCAAGCGGCTGCTGAAGCTCGTCGCGCCGCGGAGCGCGGGCTTCGAGCACGGCAGGTTGCGTGACTCGGGTAGTCGGGACTTCAGCAACGTGTTCGGCCAGTCCTACGGGACGATCGGTCTCGCGAGGTCGGGCGGGGTGCCCCAGTCGGTGGTCGACTACCTGGTCAAGCAGCGGTGCTCGCGGGGGTACTTCCGTCTCCTCGAGGCTGTCGGGAAGACGTGCAACCAGAGTGGGAGCCGCCCGGACGTGGATGCGACGGCACTGGCGCTCGAGGCGTTGCTCGCTGCCAAGGCCCACGGCGCCACCGTCAGCAGGCGGCTCATCTCCGGTACGGCGACTTGGCTGCTGTCGGTGCAGAACGCAGACGGCTCCTTCGCGGAGGACGCAAGAGCCACCGGCGTCGACTCGAACACCACGGGGCTTGCCGGCGTCGCCCTGGCGGCTACCGGCCACGGAGCCGCCCGCCTGAAGGCTGCGCACTGGGTTTCCACGATGCAGATAAAGCGTGCCAGGGCGGGCAACGGTCCCGCCCGGCGCGACGTCGGCGCGATCGCGTTCGACCATCCGGCCCTCGCCGACGCCATCGCGAACGGGCTCGGTGACAACCGTCCGCAGTGGTGGCGGTCCACACCCCAGGCGTTCTTCGCGCTCGTTCCGATCCCGTTGGGGACGCTGACCGCGCCATGACCGTGCGCGCTACGCGACTGGCCTTGGTCGCGGCCGCCGGAGCCCTCGGGTTCCTCGCGGCGAGCGGGGCGGCGATCGCCCATCCGCGGACGGATGTGGTCGTGGCGGGGCAGGGCCGGGGTGGCGTCAACCCGCTGGGTGCCGGCACCCCGGGTTACTGTCCGACTCAAACCGGAGTGACGGTCGTCGTCGACTTCAACGAGCTCGGCGGGGGCATCGTGGTCCGGTGTGCGCCAGGCCCGGTCGGGTCCGGGTTCACCGGGCTCGATGCCCTGACCGGTGCGGGTTTCAGCCCGACTGGCACGCAGCGGTGGGGGTTGGCGTTCATCTGCCGGATAGCGGGCAAGCCGACAGCCAACCAGAGGCTCCACATCAAGGGGGACCGGAACTACCAGGAGGCCTGTGTCGACACGCCACCGCCGGAGGCGTTCTGGTCGTACTGGTATGCGCCGAACGGGGGCCGCTGGATGTACAGCACCGGCGGACCCACGAACCGCGACGCAATCCCGGGTGGCTTCGAGGGCTGGTCGTTCTCCCTCAACCACAGCCCGAGCTCCGCGCCACCACCCGGAGTCGCGCCCGAACGCCCGCACCAGCCGCCACCCACGACCCCCCCGCCGACAACCCGGAGGACGCCCACCCACGCACCGGGGACCCACCGGCCCTCGCACGGAGCAGGAGGGCCGCCGAAGCACACCTCCAGCCCGGCCGGGCCGACGCCCACGACTCCACCGGGGTCGGCCCCCGTAACAACGCCTTCCACTCAGACCCCAACCCACGAACGTGCTTCGCCAACCGGTCGAGACGCACGGCGGACCGGACGCAAGCCCACCGCCACTGGCCCAGCACCTGGTCCGGTCGACAACCCGGTTGCCGTGGGGCACAACGCCGCAGGGGTGAAGGTCAGCGGCTCGTTGCCACAGGACGGGTCGTCGCCGCACGACTCCGCGGTCACGGCGGTCATCGGGATCGGCGTCGTCGCCATGCTCGCAGTCGGCGGCTTCGCAGCGTGGCGGAGGAGAGCCGATCGCTGATGAGCCGGGCCCGTGGCACCATCGGCTGGCTTCCCCGCTCCCTCCACCCACTCGCCTGGTGGCTGTGGGCGCTCGGGCTGACGGTGGCCGCGAGCCGGACCACGAACCCGGTCCTGCTCGGGGCTGTGCTCGGTGTCGTCGTCTGGGTCGTGCTGGCCCGCCGCTCGGACGAGCCATGGGCGAACGCCTTCCGCCTGTACGTGCTCGGTGGGCTCGTCATCGTCGTGATCCGGGTGGTGTTCCGGGTCGTCTTCGGGGGGGACCAGGGCCAGACAGTGCTGCTGCCGCTGCCGACCATCCCGCTGCCGAGCATCGCCGCCGTACACCTGTTCGGCAACGTGACAGCAGAGTCGCTCCTCGGAGGCTTCTACGATGCGCTGCGGCTCGCCACGATGCTGATCTGTCTTGGCGCCGCGAACGCGCTCGCGAACCCGCGCAGGCTGCTTCGGTCGTTGCCCCCGGCCCTGCACGAGGTGAGCACGGCGGTTGTCGTCGCGCTCTCGGTCTTCCCCCAGCTCGCGGAGAGTGTCGTGCGGGTGCGGCGAGCCCGGCGGTTGCGGGCGGGGAGTGACGGCTCCGGCATCAAGGCCATGCGGCTGGTGGTGATCCCGGTCCTCGAGGACGCCCTCGACCGGTCGCTCCTGCTGGCGGCGTCGATGGACTCACGCGGATACGGACGCACCGGAGACCGCACCCGGCGGATGATCTGGCTGACCGGCGGCCTGCTGGTCACCGGACTGGCCGGCATCTGTGTGGGCGTCTACGCGCTCCTCGACGGCACCACGCCGCGGATCCTCGCATCGCCGATGCTCGTCTGTGCCGTCATTCTCGGCTCGCTCGGCATTGGGCTCTCGGGTCGAGGGGTACGACGGTCGTCGTACCGGCCGGACCGATGGGGGACCGCGGAGCTTGTGGTGGTGGCGTCCGGCGTCGTGGCAGGGGTCGTCGTCTACCTGACCTCTCGGGTCGACCCGGCGAACCTCAACCCGTCGCTCTACCCGCTGCAGTGGCCGCAGGTCTCGTGGCTGCCGATGGTCGGCATCCTGGCCGGCCTGGTCCCGGCCTTCGCGACGCCGCCTCCGGCGGGCAGCGGATCGGTGGAGCGCCCGTTGGAGGTCGGCGCGTGATCCGCTTCCGTGGCTACTCGTTCTGGTACCCGGGAATGGCGTCCCCGACGCTCGAGGCGGTCGACGTCACGGTCGCCGAGGGTGACTTCGCGCTGGCCATCGGGCTCACCGGGTCGGGCAAGTCGACGCTGCTTCGTGCTGTCAACGGCCTCGTCCCGCACTTCACGGGAGGCCACGTCGAGGGGTCGGTCGTGGTGCAGGGCCTCGACCCGCGGGACCGGTCACCGCGGGAGTTCGCCGGCACCGTAGGTGTCGTCGGGCAGGACCCGCTTGCCGGGTTCGTCACCGACACGGTCGAGGAGGAGCTCGCCTACGGGATGGAGCAGCTGGCTGTGGCACCGCAGGCGATGCGACGGCGGGTGGAGGAGATCCTCGACCTGATGGGGATCGCGCGCCTGCGACGCCGGACCTTGCGGACGCTCTCGGGCGGCGAGCAGCAGCGGGTGGCACTCGGCGCGGTGCTGACCTCGAACCCGAGGGTGCTCGTCCTGGATGAGCCCACGTCGGCGCTCGACCCGGCGGCGGCCGAGGACGCCCTTGCCGCCGTGCTGCGGCTCGTCCACGACCTCGGCGTCACGGTCCTCGCGGCCGAGCACCGGCTCGAACGGGTCGTGGAGTACACCGACCAGGTCCTCGTCGTGGACGACCACCGGTGCCGGGCGGGCCGACCCGCCGAGATGCTCGCCGATGCCCCGCTCGCCCCGCCCGTGGTCGAGCTCGGGCGCCTCTTCGGGTGGGATCCGCTCGCCTTGTCGGTAAGGGACGCGCGACGTCTCGCGACGCCCGTGCAAGAGAGGCTCGCGGGGATCAAAGTGCCGGCCCGGACGCCTGCCCTGGGCGACGTGGCGGACGGTCTGGACGCACGGTCCGTCGTCGTGCGGTACGGCGACGTCGTGGCCGTGCGCGGAGCCGACCTGCAGGTGGCACCGGGTGAGGTGGTTGCCCTGATGGGACGGAACGGGTCCGGCAAGTCCAGCCTGCTGTGGGCGATCCAGGGCAGCGGGCGACGCTCCGGCGGCATGGTCAGGATCGCCGGCCGGGACAGCGGACAGCTTTCCCGTAACGAGGCTGCCGCGCTGGTGGCGCTGGTGCCGCAGCAGGCGGCGGACCTGCTCTACCACGACAGCATCCGGTCGGAGTGCGCCGCCGCCGACCAGGCCGCGTTCGCGGACCCGGGAACGGCGCGGCGGATCTTCGACGAGCTGTGCGGCGGCTCGGCCATCTCGGAGGCGACCCACCCGCGCGACCTCTCCGACGGACAGCGGCTGTCGCTTGCCCTGGCCGTCCAGCTCAGCGCCCGGCCACGCGTGGTCCTGCTCGACGAACCGACCCGGGGCCTCGACTACCGGGCAAAGGCGCGGTTGAAGGAGATCCTGGCCAGGCTCGCCGCGGCTGGCAAGGCGGTCGTGGTGGCCACCCATGACGTGGAGTTCGTCGCGCAGAGTGCCCAGCGGGTCGTCGTACTCGCCGAGGGAGAGGTGGTGACCTCCGCGCCGACCTCGGAAGCGCTGGCGGCCTCTCCCGTGTTCGCGCCGCAGGTCGCCAAGGTGCTGGCGCCGCTCGGGTTCCTCACGACGGCGGAGGTCTCGGCCGCTCTCGCCACCGCGCCGCGCCGGCCGGCACTGCCGGGCGGCGGAGTCCGGGTGGTCTGGGGGGGCGCCGAAAACGTGGCGAGGTGGCTGGATGGTTGAGCTGACCGAACCCAGCACCTCGGTGTCGGGTGCCACGTCGGTCGTCCGCGACCGGCCGGCCCTGACGGTAGGCGTGAAGACCGCTGTCGTGCTCGCGCTGGCCACGATCGGGGGCCTCGTGATGTTCTGCTGGCCGCTGTTCGTCAGGGTGCCACCCGCGATGGAGGGGCATACCGCCGATGCGCCGTTCATCTTCGTGCTGGTGCTTCCGGTCCTGGTCGGTATCGTGATCGCCGCCTTCAGCGAAGGCGGCATGGACTCGAAGGCGCTCGCGATGCTGGGAGTGCTGTCGGCCGTCAATGCCGCTCTGCGCCCGCTTGGCGCCGGTATTGCGGGGGTGGAGACGGTCTTCTTCATGCTGGTGCTGGCCGGCCGCGTGTTCGGGCCGGCCTTCGGCTTCGTGCTGGGGTGTACGTCGCTGTTCGCGTCCGCCCTGATCACGGCCGGGGTGGGCCCGTGGCTGCCCTTCCAGATGATGGCGTCCGCCTGGATCGGGCTGGGCGCAGGACTGCTGCCGAGGCGGGTGCGTGGCAGGGCGGAGATCGCCATGCTGGTGGCCTACGGGGTCGTCGCGGCGTACCTCTTCGGGCTCTTGATGAACCTGTGGTTCTGGCCCTACGCCGTCGGGGCGGGGACCGATGTTTCGTTCGTTCCGGGCGGCAGCCTCTGGGCCAACCTGCACCGCTTCGGGATCTACGCGTTGACCACCTCCTTCGGTTGGGACACCGGTCGCGCCGTCACGAACTCGCTGGCCATCCTCGCGTTCGGACCCGCCGTGCTCGCGACGCTTCGCCGGGCCAGCCGCCGGGCCTCCTTCGGCGCCCGCGCGTCGTTCCGCGATCCGGACGCCTGACCTGGGGCCGCCCCCTCTCGCGCGTTGCCCCGGCCCCTTCGCCGCCCCCTCTCGCGCGTTTGCCTGGCAAGCCAGGGAAGTGCCCCGTTTGCCAGGCAGGCCTGACTGGCAAACGATGTATCCGCCTGGCATGCCAGGCAAACGCCGCCTGGTGCATGCTGCCCGGGCTCAAACGGCGCCCCCCGAGGGCAGGCGCAGGTCACTGATGCGTTTCGCCTTGCCCAGCGAGCGTTCGAGCGCGTGCGGCTCGCAGACCTCGACGGCGACGGTGACGCCGACATTGTGCTTGACCAGGCGAGCCAGCGCCGCGGCCAGGCGCCCCTTCGCGTCGTCAGCCAGCCCCGCGTCATGCGCCTCGACCCGGACGGTCATCTCGTCGAGGCGGCCCGGGCGCGTCAGCACGCACAGGTAATGCGGGCTCAGCCCCTCGACCCTGAGCAGCTGCTCCTCGATCTGGGTCGGGAACACGTTGACGCCCCGTACGATCATCATGTCGTCGGTCCGGCCGGTGACCTTCTCCATCCGTCGGTACGACGGCCGAGCCGTCCCCGGGAGCAGTCGTGTCAGGTCACGGGTCCGGTACCGGATCACCGGCATCGCCTGCTTGGTCAGCGAGGTGAAGACGAGCTCGCCCTGCTCACCGTCCGGCAGCACGTCACCGGACAGCGGGTCGATGATCTCGGGGTAGAACATGTCCTCCCAGACATGGAGGCCGTCCTTGGTCTCGACGCACTCCTGCGCGACGCCCGGCCCCATCACCTCGCTAAGCCCGTAGATGTCGACGGCGTGCATCGCACACCGCTGTTCGATCTCGCGGCGCATCTCGTCGGTCCACGGCTCCGCACCGAAGATCCCGACCTCCAGGGATGTCGTCCTGGGGTCGATGCGCTGACGTTCCATCTCGTCGACGATCGCGAGGAAGTACGACGGCGTCACCATGATCACCCGGGGCCGGAAGTCCTGGATCAGCTGCACCTGACGCTCGGTCATCCCGCCACTCACCGGGACCACCGTGCAGCCAAGCCGCTCCGCGCCGTAGTGCGCGCCGAGCCCACCCGTGAAGAGACCGTACCCGTAGGCCACGTGAAGCAGGTCGCCACGTCGAGCGCCGGCTGCCCGGATCGACCTGGCCATCACATCCGCCCAGTCGCTGATGTCACGCGCTGTGTACCCGACCACCGTGGGCCTACCGGTCGTACCGCTCGATGCGTGGACCCGCATCACCTCCTCGCGCGGCACCGCGAACATGCCGAACGGGTAGTTGTCGCGCAGATCAGCCTTGGTCGTAAGGGGAAAGGCCGCGAGATCAGTCAGCTCGCGCAGGTCGTTCGGATGCACCCCTGCCTCGTCGAAGGCGCGGGCGTAGTGGGGCACCCGCTCGTAGACGCGGCGCACCGTGTCTTGCAGGGTGGTGAGCTGACGGGCCCGGAGCTCGTCGACAGACATCCTCTCGTTGGTGTCCCAGAGCCCGGGGGGAGTCGACAGGTCGGCCATCTCAGTCCCCTTCGCCGTCGGGTACGTCGACATGCTGGCCGCCTATCGTGCGGCTGCGACCGCGGAACTCGGCCACCACCTCGCCGTCACGCGACACCCGCACGTCGTAGATGCCGGTGCGCCCCAACAGGTGCCGCTCGGTCGCCTCGGCGACCAGCACGTCGCCCTCGTGTGCCGGCGTCACGAACACGATGTCGCACGCCTGGGCGACGGTGCGGACGTTTCGGGAGTTGCACGCGAACGCAAAGGCAGAGTCGGCGAGCGTGAAGATGAAGCCGCCGTGGGCAGTCCCGTGCCCGTTGGTCATGTCGTCGCGGACGCGCATCGACATCGTGCAGCGTCCGTCGGCCACCGACTCGATACTCATGCCGAGCCGCTGCGATGCGGCGTCGTCCGCCCACATCACATCGGCGCAGGCCCGCGCCAGCTCGTCGGGGCTCACCGGGCCTGCTCCTGGTCGTGAGTCACAGGACCTTCTCCAGCATCACGGTCTCGTGCCCGTTCGGCTGCATGAGGTGCCCCACCTCGACGTACCCCCGCGCCTTGTGGAAGGCCAGGGACTCGATGTTCGGAGGCGACGAGTAGACCTCGCACAACAGCCGACCCCGCGGCTGCGCGGCGCCTTCCACCGCGTCGTAGATCGCCGTCGCGATCCCTCGACGACGGAACTGCAGGTCGACGGCGATCCGGTCGAGATACACGAAGTCGTCGGACCGCATGGCGTGCCAGGCATAGTTGATCGACTCGTACGGCGAACCTGGGCCGTAGACGATCGCGAAACCGCCGACCTGGCCGTCGAGCTCGCAGACGAGTGCCCACCAGGCCCGGGACCGGGCGGTGGCCAGCCCCTCCGCGTCGAGCGGGCTGAGCGCCCAGACGGACTCCTCGTTCAGCCTCAGCACCGACTCGGCGTCGGCTTCGGTCATGGTGCGGATCTCCACGCAGGCACTCTTTCATGTGTCGGGCGCCGACGGACCGGCGACTGGATCCCGATGCTCGGCCAGGATCCGACTCGGAGACCGCGGCCCGCGCCTACCGACTGCACTGGAGCGACAACTAGACTCTGTGCCTGTCGCCGGCGAGGGGCCGGAACCTGTCACATCGCCCGGTTGGAGGTCACCATGTCGTTTGCCGCCGAGGCCTTTGCCCGTCATCGTCCGACCCTGGACCACGCGGTGGAGGCGATCCGCACCCGCGGCTACTTCAGTGCCTACCCGGAGTCTCCGAGCCCGCGCACCTACGGCGAGACCGCGGCAGCGGACGGGCTGGCGGCGTTCGAAGCCCTGCTGGGCAAGGAGTTTCCGCTGAGCACACCGGGCGCCGAGGGGACCGTCGCGACCGAGAAGTCACCCTTCGGACTCCCGCTCGAGGTCGCATACCCGCGGGTCGCGCCGGACGGCGTGCCCGCACTCGTCGAGGCGTCGCGGGTTGGGCTCGTCGGATGGCGCGACGCGGGTATCGAGGCCCGGGTCGGGGTCGGCCTCGAGATCCTCTCCCGGTTGCACGGCAGGGTCTTCGAGCTGGCGAACGCGGTGATGCACACGTCGGGACAGGCCTTCGTGATGGCCTTCCAGGCCGGCGGCACGCACGCCCTTGACCGAGCGCTCGAGTCCATCGCCTACGCATACGTCGAGATGACCCGGGTGCCGGGGTCCGCGTTGTGGGAGAAGCCGGGCCGCGATGTGCCGATCCGGATGGAGAAGACGTTCACGGTCGTCCCGCGCGGCCTGGCGCTCGTCGTGGGCTGCAACACGTTCCCCACCTGGAACTCCTGGCCGGGCCTGTTCGCCTCCCTGGTGACCGGCAACCCGGTTATCGTCAAGCCACATCCGGGGGCCGTTCTCCCGTTGGCGATCACGGTCCAGGCCTGTCAGCAGGTGCTGAGCGAGGCGGGGCTCGACCCGAACCTGGTCACGCTCGCCGCCGAGGACCCGGCCGACGGTTTGGCGGCCGTGCTCGCCGTACGCCCCGAAGTTCGGTTGGTCGACTTCACCGGGTCGAACGCGTTCGGTACCTGGCTCGAGGACAATGCCAGGCAGGCGACCGTTTTCACGGAGAAGGCCGGCGTCAACACCGTGGTGATCGACTCGACGGACAGCTTCAAGGGAATGTGCTTCAACCTCGCGTTCTCGCTGGCCCTTTACACGGGGCAGATGTGTACGGCGCCGCAGAACCTGTACATCCCGTCCGACGGTATCGACACCGACGAGGGCCACAGGTCCGTCGACGACGTCGTCGCCGGGCTGGCGGCCGCCTTCGCCAAGCTGGTGGGAGACGACGCGCGGGCGGTGGAGCTGCTGGGCGGAGTCGTGAATGCCGGGGTTCTGGAGCGCCTGTCCCGCGTCGGCGGTGACGGCGGCGCCGTTGTCATCCAGTCGCGGGAGGTGGTGCATCCGTCGTACCCGGACGCGGTCGTCCGTACGCCGACGGTGCTGACCGTCCCCGTCGGCGAGCGGCGGGTTTACGAGCAGGAGTGCTTCGGCCCGGTGGCCTACCTGATCCTCACCGGCTCGACGAAGGAGTCGATCGCGGTGTTCGCGGAGACGGTTCTCGAGCACGGCGCGATGACGGCCGCCGTCTACAGCAGCCGTGAGGACGTCGTGGCTGTCATGCGGTCGGCGGCGCTCGACGCCGGCGTGGCGCTCAGCGAGAATCTCACCGGCCAGGTCTACGTCAACCAGTCCGCGGCCTTCAGCGACTTCCACGGTACCGGCGCAAACCCGGCGGCGAACGCGACGTACACCGACGGCGCCTATGTGGCCAGCAGGTTCCGTGTCATCCAGTCCCGCCGCCACGTCGACTGAAGCTCGCGGGAAGTATCTTCACGCGACATGTCAATTCCGAGGGCTGCCCGTTCGACGCACTGGTGAAGGGCAGCCCGGGACGGTCCAGAACTGGACGCCGCGCACGCCATACCGGCCACCCGAAAGTGCCGGGACTTCAGCATACGAAAGGGTTGTCATGAGGTTTTTCGCATACACGCTGGGCGACGAGTCGGTCCCGCTCCCTGAGCCGAGCCCAGAGGTGTTCGAGCGGATGGGCGCTTTCATCGAGGAAGCGACCAAGGCGGGGGTGCTGCTGGCGACCGGTGGCCTGGCGCCGAGCTCCGAGGGCGTCAAGGTCACCCGGAGGAACGGGAAGTTCACGGTGGTGGACGGTCCGTTCACGGAGGCGAAGGAGCTGATCGGGGGCTGGGCCCTGATGGAGACGCGCGACAAGGACGAGGTCATCGAATGGGCGAAGCGGTTCCTCGACATCGCAGGCGACGGGGAGTCGACGATCCGGGAGGTCTTCGGACCGCCCGACCTCCCCTCGAGCAAAGGCTGAACGGCGGTGGTATGAACCAGCCGGAAGGCGGCGCCGAGCAGCCCAGCTCGGCGCCGCCCGCTGTCCCCGGACCGTGGATAGCGGACGTCGACCGGCGGCTAGTCTGACCGCTTGAGCGTTCGTGAGACCCACCAGGCGGTCGAGTCGGTCTTCCGCATGGAGTCGGCCCGGCTCATCGCCGGGCTGTCCCGGGTGACCGGCGGCGACATCGGGCTGGCGGAGGAGCTCGCGCAGGAAGCCCTGGTGGCCGCGCTCGAGCAGTGGCCCGAGTCGGGGGTTCCCCGAAACGCCGGTGCCTGGCTGATGACCGTCGCCAAGCGCAGGGCCGTCGACACGTTCCGCAGGAGTGCGACGCTGCAGCGTAAGTACGCGGAGATCGGCCGGGAGCTGGAGACCGGCGACGCGGCCGTGACGACAGACCTCGACAAGACCTTCCGTGACGACATCGACGACGACCTGCTGCGGTTGATGTTCATCGCCTGCCACCCCGTCCTGGCGCTGCCGGCCCGGGTATCCCTGACCCTCCGGTTGCTGGGTGGTCTCAGCACCGCGGAGATCGCGCGGGCGTTCCTCGTTGCCGAACCCGCCATTGCCCAGCGCCTCGTCCGGGCGAAGAGAGCCCTCACCAAGGCGGGGGTGCCCTTCGAGCTGCCCAGCGGCGAGCAGCGGGTCGCTCGGCTGGCCTCGGTGCTGGAGGTGATCTACCTCATCTTCAACGAGGGATACTCGGCGACCTCGGGCGACGACTGGATGCGCCCGGCCCTCTGCCAGGACGCGCTGCGGCTGGGCCGCGTCCTCGCCCAGCTGATGCCCAAGGAGCCCGAGGTGCTGGGCCTGGTGGCGCTGATGGAGATCCAGGCCTCGCGGGTGGCGGCGCGAACGGGCCCCGCCGGTGAGCCGATCCTGCTGCTGGACCAGGACCGCGCCCGATGGGACACCCTGCTGATCGGTCGTGGGTTGGCCGCACTGACAGCGGCGGTCGACCTCGCGGAAGCCCCCGGACCGTACGTCCTGCAGGCCTCGATCGCGGCCTGCCACGCCCGGGCGTTCCGCGCAGAGGAGACGGACTGGGGGCGGATCACCGAGCTGTACGCGCAGCTGGTCGAGCTCTTTCCCTCCCCGGTCGTCGAGCTGAACCGGGCGGTCGCCGTGTCGATGGCGTCAGGTCCGCAGGCGGGCCTCGATCTGGTCGACGCGCTCGTCGACGAGCCGGCGCTGCAGGGCTACCACCTGTTGTGGAGCGTGCGCGGGGACCTGCTGGCGAAGCTCGGACGCCAGGAGGAGGCCCGGGTCGAGTTCGAGCGGGCGGCGGAGCTGACCGGCAACATCCGCGAGCGTCGGATGTCCCTGGAGAGAGCGGCGCAGGCGCAGCTCAGACGAGCGCACTGAGCCCCCGCTTGGCCAGCTGGTCGGCGACGATAAGGCGCTGCACCTCGCTGGTGCCCTCCCAGATGCGCTCGACGCGGAGCTCGCGGAAGAACCGCTCGGCCACGTTCTCGCGCATGTAGCCGCGGCCGCCGAAGATCTGGACCGCCCGGTCCGCGACCCGGTTCGCCATCTCCGAGGCGTAGAGCTTGGCCATCGAGCACCGGGCGTGCAGGACCTTCCGGTCGGCTCCCTCGTCGGTGGCCCGTGCCGTCTCGTAGGTCATCGAGCGGGCGGCGAACAGCTCGGTGAGGCTATCGGCAAACATGGCCGCCACCAGCTGGTGCTCGAGGATCGGCACTCCCTGCACGAGCCTGGTGCGGGCGAAGGACGTGGCCTCCTCGACCAGCCGCTCGGCCGCACCCAGGCAGCGAGCCGCGACCATCAACCGCTCGAAGCGGAACCACTCGTAGACGAAGGACATCCCGTCGCTCTCGGTGCCCACCAGGTGCGTCGCCGGGACGCGCACGTCCTCGAAGGCCACGATGGGATGCTGGTCGGCGATGGTGTGGCTGTACGCCGGCGTACGCACCACCCGCACCCCCGGGGAGGGCAGGTCCACCACGAACAGCGCCTGCTCGCCGGCGTACCTTCCGTCGGTCAGCACGGCCTGGAAGAACACGTACGAAGCCTCGTTGAACGAGGTCACGTGCCATTTCTCGCCGTCGAGTCTGTACTCGTCACCGTCCCGGCGGGCGGTCGACGAGATGGCGGACACGTCGGAGCCGGCGAGCTCCTCGGTGATCGCGTAGCACTCGTGCATCTCGCCTCGGACGGTGGGCAACAGCCACCGCTCCCGCTGGAAGTCGTTCGAAACCTCCGGCCACCACGCAGGCGGCGTGTGCATGCACCAGCCCAGCGCGTTCGTCACCCGGCCGGCCTGCTCCTGCACGAGCACCTGCTGCAGTGTCGTACAGCCGGCACCTCCCACGCTGTCGGGCATGTTCGTCGCATACAGGCCGAGCTTGATCGCCCGGGCCCGGTGTGAGGCAGAGACCTCCGGGTCGAGCCGACCCTCGTTCAGCTCGGCCTCGGCCTCGAGCGGGATGAGCTCATCGGCGAATGACCGGGCCCGCGCCTGCAGCTCCAGGTCACCAGGAGTTAGGCCGTACATCGTGCACGCTCACAATCACGATTGCCCTTGACTGACCGTTCAGTCTATGTGACCGTCTTGTCTCGTGACCAGTGTCTCTCGCCTGCCGGATACCGCCGACGCCGTCATCGTCGGCGGCGGCACGATCGGCGCCTGGTGCGCCTGGTTCCTCAAGCGGGCCGGCCTCTCCCGGGTGCTGCTCGTCGAGGCGGCCACCCTCGGCAAGGGCGCCAGCTCACGGGCCGCGGGCATGGTCCGCGCGCAGGGTGGCACCGAGACGGCCGTCCGGCTCGGTCTGTTCAGTCGCGACTTCTACGCCGGTCAGCGCGAGCTGCTCGGTATCGACTCGGGTTTCGTCGCCCAGGGCTACTTCCTGCCCTGCTTCACCGCGGAAGAGGCTGCAGCCGCCAAGGATCGGATGGTGATGCAGCAGCGGGTTGGCCTTGACGTGCGCTGGGTGAGTGCGGGTGAGCTCGACGAGCTCAACCCGTCGATGCGGCCGGGACAGACCCTCGGAGGTACGTTCGCTCCCGGCGACGGCTACATAGACCCCACGCGCAACGTGCTCGCGTACGCGACCGCCCTCTCCCAGGCCGGTGTGGAGGTCGCCGAACGCACCGCGTTCACCGGGTTGGACATTCGTGGCGGCCGGGTCGTGGCCGTGCGCACGGCGGCCGGCGACATCGCCACCGAGACTGTCGTCCTGACCGGTGGCCCGACACTGGCCGCGGTGGGCAGGCTGGCCGGAGCCAGGGTGCCCACCGCCGGCGTGCGCCACCAAGTCGTGGTGACCGCCCCCCACCCCGATCTGGCGCCGGTCCGGCTGCCGATGGTGTTCGACGTCGCGTCGGGCATCTACTGGCGGCCCGAGGAAGCTGGCCTGCTGTGGGGGATGAGCAACCCCGACGAGACCCCGGGCGAAGCGACCGAGTTCGACTGGGTCTTCTACCAGCAGATGCGTCAGCGGGTCGCGGACCTGCTTCCGGTCACCGCCGGCCTCGAGCTCCGCAAGGCGTGGGCCGCCACCATCGACTACACCCCCGACCATCTCCCCATCCTCGGCGCGGCGATCGACTCCAACGGTCCTATCGAGGGCACCGTGGTCGCGAGCGCCGGGGGCCACGGCATGATGTGGGGACCCGGGATCTCCAAGGCGGCTGCGGATCTCGCGCTCGACGGACGAACCGACGTCGTCGACACGACGGACCTGGGCCTCAACCGGTTCGACGAGGACGGCCGCAGCAGGCTGGCCGCCGACCCGATCGCGCTACCCTTTCCCGAGGTCTCGAGGTCCGGCAGCGTCTGATCCGGGTGCAGCAACCGGGACGACGAGGGCGTCGACGGCAACGGCTCCGTCTGAGGTGACGATCAACGGGTTCACGTCGAGCGCCTCGAGTACGTCGCCGAGCTCGGCCGCGATCTGGGAGATCCCGAGCACCGACTCGACAACTGAGCGCACGTCCGAACCCTCCAGGAGCCGCGCGACGCTGAGCTCGCCCAGCACCGCCCGCGCCGCGGCCTCGTCGAAGGCAGGCAGCGCAACCCGTCGCGCCCCGAGCAGCCCGACCAGGGTTCCGCCGGCGGCCACCACCACGAGTGGGCCTACCAGCGGGTCGCGAAGCAGGCCGACGTAGAGCTCGGCGCCGGCCGGCACCTGGTGCTGGACCGTCACCCTCGGACCGAGGCGGCTGGCCAGATCGCCGTACGCGGCAGCGACGGACTCAGCGTCATGCAGGCCAAGCCTCACCCCAGCGACTGCGGCCTTGTGCGCGATGGTGGGATCGTCCGTCTTCAGGACCACCGGGTACCCGGCCGCTGCCGCCGCATCGACGGCTTCCCCCGAGGAACCCGCCGGACAGGCGGCCGCCGTACTCAGCCCGTAGTCGGCCAGCAGGCGCAACGAGGTCGCGTGGTCCGGCCGGCCGCTGGCCAGCAGGTCTCGCCACCGTCCGCGTCGCTCCTCCTCGATCACCGCGGGGACCGGGAGGTGAGGACGGCCGGCGAGCAGGTGGGCGAGAGCGCTCAGACCGGACCGGGTCCCCTCCAGGACCGGCACGCCCTGGGTCCGGAGTCGCCCCGCCAGCACCTGGTCAACAGCAGAAGCCAGGTTGCCGAGCACCACGACTGGCTTCTCAGTATGTCGAAGCAGGGCCTCGACCGCGACTGGATACGCGTCGTCCTCGTCATACTCCGTCACCAGGTCGACGGCGAGGACGACCACCGCGACCGACTCGTCGTCGGAGAGAGCCGCCATGCACTCAGTGAAGAGCTTTGCGGTGTCGGTCCCGGTGCTCCAGACGTCAAGCGGGTTCACCGGCTGCAGGCCCGGTCCGAGCAGACCCGCCAGCCGGGCCCGCGTCGACGGGGAGATGTCGGCGAACCCGACCCCGGCCCGCTGGGCGACGTCGGCGACCAGCACCCGCTCGGCACCGGAGTCGTGGACGGTCGCAATGCCCGGGGACGCGGACGACGACGATGATGCCGCCACCCTGCGACCGATGGAGAACGCCTCCAGCGAGTCGACGAAGGTGTCCAGACCGTCAGCCCGGTGCACACCGTAGGCCGCGAACAGGGCCTCCCACGCCGCGTCGTCTCCCGCCAGGGCGCCGGAGTGTGCCTCGACCAGTGACCGCCCCGCCGGGGACACCCCCACGGTCAGCGCCACCACCGGGACATCCCGTTCCGCCGCGTCAGCGAGGCAGCTCCGGAACCTGGGTACGTCGCGAAGAGTCTCCAGGAACAAGCCGACGACGCGTGTCTCCTCGAGCCCGAGGGCGTACGCCAGGTAGTCGGCGGCGTGCGTCACCAGCTCCTGGCCCGATGACACCGCAAGTGAGTACTCGAGACGGCGATGCGTCCGCAGCATTGCCGAGAACACGGATCCCGAGTGGCTCACCAGGGCGATGCCCCCGACGGGCAGCGGATCTCGTTCCAGGTAGCCGATGGCGCGCACACCCCTGGCCACGTTGACGAAACCCATGCAGCTCGCCCCGCACAGGGCCATGTCGCCGGCAGCGGCGGCCAGCTGCGCACCGATACCGGGGGCGCTGCCGAAGACGACGGCACCTGCGTCGCCTCGCTCGGCGGCAACCTGCAGCTGAGCCACCAGGGCGTGGTCGGGTACGCCGAGGAGGACCAGGTCGACCGGCTCAGGCACGTCGGCCAGTGCGGGGAGGCAGGCGTTGCCGAGGACGGTCGCGTGTCGCGGATGCACCAGGTAGACCCGAGGCTTGGAAGGACTCCGCAAGGCCTCTGTCGACAGCCGACGGCCGAACGAGCCGGCCCGCTCGGTTGCGCCGACGACCGCGATCGAGCGGGCCTCCAGCATCCTGGTCAGGTGCCCATCGACCCGCGGCCCTACCGGCGGTGCGACGTCAACCATGAGCGGGGCGACAGCTTCGGCGACGCGACGTCGTGCAACGCGGCGCGAGCCGCCTGCATGCCTGGGATCCCGCACACTCCGCCGCCGCCATGGGTTGCAGAGCTCGCGTTGTAGAGACCTTTGATCGGCGTGCGGTAGTCCGCGTACCCGGGAGCCGGCCGCAGATGGAACAGCTGCTCGAGCGACAGCTCACCATGGAAGATGTTTCCACCGACGAGTCCGTACTCGGTTTCCATCTCGTACGGCCCGACGATGTCGCGGGCGATGATCGATGCCTTGAAGTTCGGTGCAACGGCGTCGTACAGGTCGATCACGCGGTCGGCGTAGGCGTCGAGCTCCGAGGTGTGCGGTGCGCCGCTCCAGTCTGCAGGTACCCACTGGGTGAACAGCGAGAAGATGTGCGTGCCGTCGGGGTTGAGCGTCTTGTCGAGTGTGGTCGGGATGACACCGTCGCAGAAGGGAGCCGTCGCCGGGCGGCCCTCGCGAGCGTCCACGAATGCCCGCTCGATGAAGTCCATGCTGGGCGCCATCTCGACCGACCCGGTGTGGTGTTCGGCCTGCCCGTCGTGGGGGTCGGCAGTGAAGTTCGGCAGCTCACCCAGCGCGAGGTTGATCTTGACCACGCCGCTGCGTGACCGCCAGCGGGCGATGTCCTGTGCAAAGTCCTCCGGCAGGTTGGCGATGCCCACCTGCTCGAGGAACGCGATCCTCGGATGCAGGCTCGTCACGACGAGGGCGCCGCGGACCTCCTCGCCGTCTCGCAGCACCGCTCCCTCGACACGACCGTCACGAACCAGCAGGTGGTCGACCCTCGCGTTGGTGCGCACCTCGGCACCGAACGACTCGGCGGACCTGCGGATGGCGGCTGACACCGCTCCCATCCCACCTTCGGGATAGCCCCAGCTCCCCAGCTGTCCGTCCCCGACGTCGCCGATCGAGTGGTGCGCCATCACGTAAGCCGTACCTGGCTCGTAGGGACCGGCCCAGGTGCCGATCACCCCGTTGACCGCCATCGCGCCCTTCACCTGAGGGGAGTCGAACCAGTCGTCGAGGAGGTCCGCGATGCTCATCGTCATCAGCCGGGTCAGGTCAGCGACGGTCCGCGCGTCGACACCCCGGTTGCGCCAGGCCAGTCTCGCGAGGCCAACCAGGTCGCTCGGGTCGTGGGAGCCGAGGGTCGGGGGCACCGTCAGCAGCATCGGCGCCATCACATCCGCGAGGTGTTCCAGCCAGTCGTTCCACTTCCCCCAGGCCCGGGCGTCCTTCGCCGACCAGCGCGCGATCTCGTCGTACGTCCGCTCGGGGTCGTCGTCGTAGATCGTCAGCGAGCCCCCGTCCGGGAAGGCCTGGTAGTAGGGGCCCATCGGGTGAACCCGGTATCCGTGCTCGGCGAGCGAGAGGTCGCGCAGGATCGTGGGCGGCATCAGGCTCATGACGTAGGAGAGTCGCGTCACCGAAAGGCCCGGATGCTCGGGCCATGGGCGCTCGGTGGTCGCTGCGCCGCCGGTCGCGTGCCTGGCCTCGAGAACGACCGTGCTGAGCCCCGCCCTGGCCAGGTATGCGGCGGCGACGAGACCGTTGTGCCCGCCTCCGACCACGATCGCGTCGTACGAGTGGGTCATCGCGCCGCCGTTCTCAGAGGTCATCCTGACTGACTGTTCAGTTTATGGGCGTGTTACGCTGCGCCACAAGCCTCCTGCTCGAAGAACCGGATCGCATGATGGCAGTCAAGACCAGCACCGATGTCGTCGCCGATCATCGACGCGACCGGATGCTTGCCGCCGCCGCAGAGCTGATCGCGGAGCGGGGCTTCGGCGAGACCCGGATCGCCGACGTCGCGGAGCGGGTCGGCGCCAGCCCGGCCTTGGTCATCTACTACTTCGGCACCAAGGACCGGCTGCTCACGGAAGCACTGCGCTACTCCGAGCAGTCCTTCTACACCACCGCGGACCAGCTCCTCTCGAGCACCACGTCGCTGGTGCCGCGCCTCGAGACCCTGGTGCGCCTGACGTGCGTGCCTCAGGCCAAGGGCGAGATCGCCGGCGCCTGGGGTCTTTGGTTCGACCTGTGGGCACAGGCGTTCCGGCATCCGGAGGTCAAGAAGGACCGGGTGGAGCTCGACCAGCGGTGGCGCTCCATGATCGCGCAGGTGGTCCGAGACGGTGTCCACACCGGCGAGATCAGCGTCGTCGACGCAGAGGAGTTCGCGGTCGCCTTCGCTGCCCTGCTGGACGGACTGTCGATCCAGGTGGCGCTCGAGGACCCGGTCGTCGACCCTCGGCGGGCCTACCGGATCGCCATGCGGTTCGCGTCGGCCGAGCTCAGCTTCGGCTGGCAGCCGTCGTAGCCGATCGGCTGGGTGAGACCGAAGGATCGGGACGGCCAGCCGGTCTCGGGGCCGACTGCCCGCCGAGCCTAGGATGCGATCTCGTCGCCGCGAGGCAGCAACCGGGCCGCCGAGGGGGAGATCCACAGACCCACCTCCTTCTCCTCATGCAGCCACAGCGGCACCTCCCCATGGACGTTCGCCACGTCGGAAACCATGCTGATGTCCGCGATGCTCACGATGACCTGCGTCTGCGCCCCGCGGAACACGAGATGGTCGACGCGCCCGTGCAGGACGTTGTCGCCGCCCCGGTCGGTGTCGTCGTCGGCAGAGCAGACCTGGACGCGTTCCGGACGGACCACGACGCTCACCTCGGCGCCGGGCACTGCCAGATCGCAGGTTTCCACCACCAGGTCCAGCCCGCCGACTCGGCAGGTCGTCCGTGGACCGTCCACGGCCGTGACAACTCCGTCGTAGAGGTTGGCGGTGCCCAGGAACCCCGCCACGTAGGCGTTCGCCGGCCTGGAGTAGACCTCGCTCGGGGTGCCCACCTGCATCAGCCGACCGTCGCGCAGCACCGCGAGCCGGTCGGACATCGTCAGCGCCTCCTCCTGATCGTGCGTCACATAGACGAACGTCGTGCCGATGACCTTCTGAATGGAGCGCAGCTCGACCTGGAGCTGCTTGCGCAGCTTTGCGTCCAGCGCACCCATGGGCTCGTCGAGCAGGAGGACGGTCGGCTCGAGCACCAGGGCGCGGGCGAGTGCGACCCGTTGCTGCTGGCCGCCGGACAGCTGGTGAGGTTTGCGCTTGTCCAGGGATCCCATCTGGACGAGGTCGAGCGCCTTGCCGACCCGCTCGCGGGTCTCCGCCTTGGACGCGCTCTGGTACTTCAAACCGAAGGCGACGTTCTCCCGCACGCTCAGGAAGGGGAACAGCGCGTACGACTGGAAGACGGTGTTGACCGGCCGCTGGTGGGGCGGCACCTGGACCAGGTCCTGGCCGTCGAGGAGGATGGCCCCGGCGTCGGGTCTCTCGAAGCCGGCGATCATCCGCAGGGTGGTCGTCTTGCCACATCCGGACGCCCCGAGCAGCGAGAAGAACTCCCCGGAGCCGATCTCGAGGTCGAGCGTGTCGACGGCGACGTGCTCGTCGAACCGCTTCACGAGCGAGCGCAGCACCAGCTGGCCGCGGCCACCCGTCATCCGGGTTGGTTAGCCGGCTCAGAGCCGGTCAGCAGAGCGGCGAGCCGCTCGACGTTCGCCAGGAAACGGTCGATGTCGGCGTCGGTGTGCTGCACCGAGATCAGCCATTGCTCCACCTTGCCCCATGGCGGAAGGAACACCCCGCCATTGTGCTGCACGAGCCAATGCGCCTGCCCGTAACGGTCGTCGATCATCAGGAAGTCGCGGTAGTTGCGGATGGGCTCGGGCAGGAAGGAGATGCATCCCTTGGCGCCGGCGGTGATGACCCGCCACGGCAGCTCGTGCTCGTCGATGACCGTCTCGATACCGTCGACCATGCGTTGTCTGAGCCGCTCGAGAAGGGTGTACGCCTCCGGGGTCAGTACCTCGGTCAGCATGGCTCTTGCCGCAGCCATCGCCAGCGGGTTCCCGTTGAACGTCCCCACCTGCTCGTAGCGGCCGTCCGCGATCATCGTCATCACGTCCGTGCATCCGCCGATGGCCGCTGTCGACACCCCTCCACCCAGCGCCTTGGCCAGGCAGACCAGGTCGGGTGTGACGCCGGACAGCCGGGTGACACCGCCGGGACCGGTCGTCAGACCGGTCTTCACCTCGTCGTACGTCAGCAGCGCCCCATGCAGGTGCAGGAGGTCGCGGAGACCCTCGAGGTAGCCGGGTTCGGGATGGATGATGCCGGCGTTCATCATGATCGGTTCGAGGATCATTCCCGCGACCTCGCCGGGAAAATCCTCGAGCACCCGCCTGACCGCGGCGAGGTCGTTGAAGGCGACCACGGAGACGAGGTCACGGATCTGGTGCGGAATGCCGGCGTTTGCGGCGACCGGGTGCGGCCGGTCCGCCGGACCGACCTCGTCGGCCTCGGGGAGGACCGAGACCTGCACCGAGTCATGGTGGCCGTGGTAGCCACCCTCGAGCTTGATGACTCTGTCCCGGCCCGTGTATGCCCGCATCAGATGGACGGCGTCCATGGTGGCTTCGGTGCCGGAGTTGGCGAAGCGCCACAGCGGCTGGTCGAAGCGCGCGCACAGATCCTCGGCCACGACAACGGCGTCCGGCACCGGCTGGGCGAAGTGGGTGCCCAGCCGCACCCGCTCCTCGACCGCCTTGACGATCGCCGGGTGGGCGTGACCTGCCAGCGAGACGCCGTACCCGCCGTGGAAGTCCGCGTACTCGTTGCCGTCAACGTCGTACATCTTGGGACCCGTGCCGTGGCTGATCCAGACCGCCTGCGGTTCGGCGATCTGCCAGTTGGAGGTGGCGCCGCCGGCGAGGGAACGGGCGGCCCGATCGAAGTAAACACGGCTGGCGGGCTGTCGGGCCAGGAATGCTTGCGACTCCTGGGCGATGATCGCCTCAAGCGTCGCGTCGTTGGCCTCGCTCGCCGCAGTGACGGTCTGGCTGGTGGTCACGTGTCGGCTCCTGACTTGGACGACCGAAGTGATTGACTGGTCGTTCAGTCTATGCGACTGTGTCTGGCAGGGACAACGGTTCAGGCGCAATCCTCAGGAGACCGGATGCCACCGCCAGGCAGGCCCGTCAGCCGACGGTCGTTCCTGGCCGGGGCGATGCTGGCGGGGGTGGCAGCTCCCACGCTCTCAGGCGTGCTGACCTCCTGCGGAACCACCGCTCACGGCGGGGCCTCGCTACAGATCCCCGCACCCGACCACCCGGTGCGCTGGCCGATCAGCACCGCGCACCCGGCCATCAAGCCCGGACTTCGTCCCCAGCGGGGAAGCACCCTGCGCATCTACAACTATGCGAGCTACCTTGCCCCTCAGGTGGTCAAGGGGTTCGAGGAGCTCTACGGCGTCTCCGTCTCCGTCTCCACCTTCAACGACGAGGACGAGGCGCTGACGAAGATCGCCTCCGGTGGGTTGAGCTTCGACCTCTACTTCCCGAGCTACGACTCGTTGGGGAAGCTGGTCGGCGCGGACCTGCTTCGGCCGCTGACGCATGACTACCTGACCAACATCACCAACCTGTGGCCGCAGTTCAGGAACCCCTGGTACGACCAGGGCTGGCGGTACTCGTTGCCGTACTCGGTCTACACCACCGGCATCGCCTGGCGAACCGACATGGTGCCCGAGGACATCGGGGCGAGGAAGAACCCCTACGACGTCTTCTGGGACCCGAAGTACGCCGGGAACCTCGCGGTGATCGACGACTGGCACACGGCGATGGGCATGGTGCTGCTTCGCAACGGCATCTACGACATCAACACCACCGAGCCGGCGGACCTGCGCCTGATGCGGACGCAGCTGAACGACATGCTCGACAAGACCCGTCCACGCGTCACGATCACCATGTACAACGACCTGCCGGCCGGGCAGTACGGGCTGTGCCAGATGTGGTCGGGTGACGTCGTCAACGCGCAGTACTACCTGCCGAAGGGTCAGTCGGCCGACGTCCTGCGGTACTGGTTCCCGCAGGACGGCAGAGGGATGGTCGACAACGACCTGATGGTGGTGCTCGCCCAGGGCAGCAACCCGGTCGCGGCGCAGTTCTTCATCAACTACCTGCTCGACCCGAAGGTGGCCGCGAGGAACTTCGGCTTCATCGGCTATCAGCCTCCACAGAAGAGCATCAACCCCAGCGAGCTGGTGGCCGACGGGTTCCTTCCGAAGAACCTCTCGACCGCCACGGTGCTGCCCCGCTACTTCACCGAGGGCGTCCGGCTGCTTCAGCTGCCGACGGCGGCCGACACCGCCTACCACGACATCTGGCAGGAGTTCAAGGCCGGTGGCTGACCGGGCTGCCGGCTCCCGCACCAGGTCGATCTGGCCGCTGTTGGCGATACCCGGGACCGTGTGGCTCGCGGTTCTCTTCGTCGCTCCCATGTACGTCGTGCTCGCCATCCTGTTCGGGCAGGTCGATCCGATCCTCCGGCAGCCGGTGCCCGTCTGGAACCCGGCGCACTGGGACGTGTCGCAGTTCGACTACGTGCTGCGGCACATCGTTGGGCCGGACGGGTTCTTCGGTCCAGCGCTGATGCGGACTCTGGTCTACGTGTTGACGGCCAGCGCCCTGTGCCTGCTCATCGCCTACCCGGTCGCATACTTCACCGCGCGCTTCGCCGGCCGCTACCGCGGGCTGCTGCTCGCCGCCTTGATCTCCCCGTTCTGGATCAGCTACATGATGCGCATGCTGGCCTGGGTGAACCTGCTGCAGAATGACGGCCTTGTGAACAAGACGCTGAGCCTGGGCGGTCTCTTCGACGTCCATGTCGACTGGCTGGGCGGTCACGCCGGCACCGTTGTGCTGGGTCTGGTGTACGGCTACGTGCCCTACATGATCCTGCCCCTCTTCGCAGGACTCGACCGGATCCCGGCGGGTGCCCTCGAAGCCGCCAGAGACCTGGGGGCGAACCGGCTGGAGACGTTCCGCAGGGTGACCTGGCCGATGAGTCGTCAGGCGGTGATCGTGAGCATGCTTGTGACGTGTCTCCCGATGCTGGGGGACTACTTCACCAACGACCTGCTCTCGGGATCACCGCGTACGTCGATGGTCGGGAACCTCATCAACGAGTCGGTACTCACGCCCGGCGAGACCGGGCAGGCGGGGGCGTTCGTGTTGCTGGTCCTGGTGGTCTCGCTGCTCCCGATGGCTCTGTACGTCCGGGCCAGCCGGACGGGCGCGGAGATCCGAACATGAGCACAGCGCGGGCCGCCGGTGTGGCTGAGGGGGGTTCGAGCAGGCGATCCCTGGTCGGTTGGTGGAAGGACCCTTGGCGACGGCCCCGCCTGCTACTCGGCATCACCCTGCTCTACCTCCTGTGGTCCCTCTTGCCCGTGCTGATCGCCGTCCTGTTCTCCTTCAACGCGGGCAGGTCCCGGACGTCATGGCAGGGCTTCTCGACGAGGTGGTACTACGGCGACCCCCTGCAGTCGGTGTGGCAGGACCCGAGCCTGCACACCGCGGTGGTGCACACGCTGTGGCTCGGGATCCTCGCAACCGCGATCACGATCCCGCTCGGCGTCGCGATGGCGCTTGGTCTCGACCGCTGGCGGGGGAGGCTGCCTGCGACGGCGAACGTGGTCGTGCTGCTCTCCTTCGTCCTCCCGGAGATCCTGCTTGCGGTGGCTCTTCTGTTCGTCGTCACGGTGCTGCAGACACCGCTCCACCTCGGCACAGTGGGTCAGGTGGTCGGGCTTGTGACGTACCAGCTCTCCTACCCCGTGGTGATCGTGCGAAGCCGTTTGTTGACCATCGGGGCACAGTACGAGGAGGCGGCGATCGACCTCGGCGCCTCCCCGTCCGGCGCCGTTCGGCGGGTGCTGCTGCGGATGCTGCTCCCGGCGATCTTCGCGAGCACCGTCCTCGTGTTCGCGGATGTCATCGACGACTTCGTCATCGTTCGCTATCTGTCGGGAGACGCCTCGACGGAGCCGGTCTCGGTCAAGATCTACAACACGGCCCGTGCTGCCCCGACCCCAGCGCTGAACGCACTGGCGACGGTGCTCCTCGTCATGTCGCTGCTGGTGGTGTTCGTCGGTCACCGCGCCTATCGCTACTTCACGCGGGGTGAGCGAGACTCATCGGGTATCGACGTCTTCGCCGGCGAGGTTTGACCGGACCGGCCGGCCTTTGCTCGAAATGACACTGGACGTCCAAGTCTGACTGAATGTACAGTCAGAAAAGCGGACGCGGCTCGACCCGGGTGTCAGCGCAGTGCGTGAGTTCCACCCGTCTCCTCCTCGAGAACCCGGGAGATGACCCGGCGAAGCGCTGCGAGCACCTGGTCGGAGTCGGTGGCGCTCGAGACACTGAGGCGTTCCCCGATCCAGCGCACGAGCTCGACTGCGATCTTCTCGAACTCGCGGGCGCCCGGCTCCGTCAGGGACCACAGGTCGTCGCCTCCGGCCAGGTAGCCGTTCTGGACCGCCCGCTCGAAAGCGGGTCTGAGGACCGCTGCCGGCACCCGGACCGAACGGGCGATGTCGAGCAGCCCGCTGCCGAGCCCACGCTGCGACCTCAGCCGCACCTGCGCCACGCACCAGCCGTCTGCCTCGTCGAGCGCTGAGCCGGAGGCCACCCGGATCTGCGGCATGGCCTGCCGGCCCTCGCGCCGCATCAGGCGACCGATCGCCGTCTCCAGGTTCGCATCGGGGTCACTGCTCTCCGGCATCGCGAACCCCTCCCCCAGGCTGGCCGGGTCCTGACTAGCCATCCCTCGAAGCGGGACCTCCTTCAGCATGAGCGCGAACACGAACCCCAGGGCCCCGATCGGGACGGCCCACAGGAAGACGCCCTGCAGGGTTACCGCGTAGGCGTGGACGATCGCTGCGATCTCGGTTCGTGGAAGGTCGTGCAGCTCCTTCGGGATGCCGGCAACGGCCGCGGGCACTTTCGGCGAAGCGGCCAGCGCCTCCGGGAGCCGGTCGGCGAGCCGGTTCGCATAGATGGTGCCGAAGATGGCCGCTCCGAAGGAGCTGCCCAGCGCCCGGAAGAACGTGACACCGGACGTGGCGACCCCGAGGTCCCGGTAGTCGCTGGTGTTCTGCACGATCAGCGTCAGCACCTGCATGGACAGCCCGATTCCGGTGCCCAGCACGAGCATGTAGAGCGACGTCGTCCAGAAGCTGGTGAACTCGTCCATCCGCGACAGCAGGAACAGGCCGAGCGTGAGCAGGAGGCTGCCGAGCAGGGGGAAGATCTTGTACCGACCGGTCCGGCCGACCAGCGTGCCGGATGTGACCGACGCGGCGAGCAGGCCGACCACCATCGGGAGGGTACGGAGGCCGGACTCGGTGGCCGAGACTCCCTGGACGTACTGCAGGTACGACGGCAGGAACGTGAGGGCGCCGAGCATGCCGAAGCCCACGATGAAGCTGAGCACGGTGCTCACCCGGAAGACCGGGTTGCTGAACAGCCGCATCGGCAGCACCGGCTCGACCGCTCGCCGTTCAACGACGACGAATACGCACAGCGCGACGATGGAGCCGGCGAAGAGGCCGACGATCGTCGGCGACCCCCACGGGTACTGGGTGCCTCCCCAGCTCGTCGCCAGGGTGAGACCGCCCGCTCCCAGTGCCACGAACGCAACTCCGAGGTAGTCGATGACCGGACGCGTCCGCGCCCTGACCGAGGGCATCGTGCGAGCCGCCAGCGCCACGACGACGATGCCGAAGGGAAGGTTGACGTAGAACGCGTAGCGCCAGGAGAGCTGGTCGGTGAAGAACCCGCCGAGCAGTGGTCCGATCACCGTGGTGACACCGAAGACTGCGCCGAGCATGCCCTGGTACTTGCCGCGTTCACGCAGGGGGATGATGTCACCGATCATGGCGGTCGCGGTCACCGTGAGAGCTCCCGCCCCGATGCCCTGGACAGCACGCCACGAGATGAGCCAGCTGAGCGACCCGGCGAGACCGCAGAAGGCAGACGAGACGACGAACAGCGTGGCGCCGAGCTGGAAGATCAGCTTGCGCCCGAACATGTCCCCGAACCGTCCCGCCAGCACGGTCGCGATCGTGTTCGTCAACAGGTACGACGTGACCACCCACGACACGTGACCGGCACTGCCGAGGTCGCCGACGATCGTCGGAAGGGCCGTGGAGACGATCGTCTGGTCGAGCGCCGCCAGGAGCATCCCGAGCATGATCGTGCCGAAAACGATGTTGCGTTGGCGCACCGACAGCTCGGCAGGTGGCCGCTCGATCGTGCCGACGGTCGACATCCGCCCTCCCGCCTCAGGTCACATCGTCAGCGTCATGTTGGCGACGATGTCCGCGGCGAGACCGGCATCGCCCGCCACGCTGATCGGGAGCGTCGCGGGATCACGGCGGCCGGCACCGAGCATGGTGAAGACCTCGGTCGACATGGTCAGCCTCGCGGTCGGGTCCTCGGCCGCAGCCTCGGTGGGTTCTCCCCGTCCGTCAGGACCGACGCGGACGCCGTACACGGCAGACACCGGCCCCGTGATGTCGACGACGACCGTCGCGCCTGGTGACGCGCCGGCCCGCTTCGCGACGATGAACGGCAGGGCCGACGCGAACGTCTCCTGGGCGACTCGCGCGCCAGGGCTGTCGAGGTGGCCGGGACTACCGACAGCCCGGCGGATGTCCTGGTCATGGACCCACAGGTCGATGACTCGGTTGCGCATCAACGTCGGCCAGTCCCAGTCGATGTCGCCGGGAGTCAGGTCGGGCCTCTCCGGCGGCCGGTCGAGGTCCATGGCTTCCAGCAGCCCGGTACGTCGTCGCACGGCATCGCGAAAGGCGGCCACCAGCCCGTCGCCGCTCTGGGTCCGCAGCGCCAGCACGCCGCGCTCGGTGTACACGTTGGCCGCACCCGCGATGTGCGGCCGCGAGGTGTCCACCTCGACCCGGGGCCGGCCGTCGCCGGCCAGCTCCGACTCGACCGCCACGCAGTGGGCCAGCACGTCGTGGACCGTCCAGCCCGGACAGTCCGTCGGAAGGGCCAGGTCGGTGGGGCTGAGCTCGGCGGCCAGCTCTGAGAGGTCGGCGGCGGTGGCGGCCCACCCCGCGACGTACTCACGAAGCGTCGTCACGCCACGACCTTAGCCAGCCGGCTCGACCCCGACGTCAGCCCACCTCCCGCGAATTGCGGGAAAGTGCACCTCCAACCGCCGTGGCCGGGGTGGACTTTCCCGCAATTCGCGGGGAGTCACGGGCGGATCCCGACGCGGCAGGCCGAGAATCGTCAGTCGCGGTAGAGCGACATCAGTGGGCACTCGAACGGGTCCCGCGCACCCAACCCGACCCGGTTGAGGTAACGCACGACGATGCCGTAGGACTCGAACAGGCCCGTCTCGGTGTAGGTGACCTGATGTTCTCGGCAGTAGTCGCGGATGATGGGCTGCGCCAGCACGAGGTTGGGTCGCGGCATGCTCGGGAACAGGTGGTGCTCGATCTGATAGTTGAGACCGCCCATGGCGAAGTCCGTCAGCCGGCCACCGCGGATGTTGCGAGACATCAGAACCTGGCGGCGCAGGAAGTCGACCTTCATGTCAGCGGGGACGATCGGCATCCCCTTGTGGTTCGGTGCGAAAGCCCCGCCGAGGAGGACCCCGAAGATCGCCATCTGGATGGCGAAGAACGCCGACGCCTTCGCTATCGGCAACAGCAGGAGCAGCACGATGATGTACGCCGCCATCCGGCCGATGACGAGCAACGCCTCGATCCGCTGGTGCTGCACGGAGCCGGGTCGGAGCAGGGTGCGGAAGCTCGCCACATGGAGGTTCAGGCCCTCGAGCGTCAGCATGGGGAAGAACAGCCACCCCTGTCGCCTGACCACCCACCCGGCGAGCCCGGTTCGTCGTCGGACGGCGATCTCGGGAGTGAACGCGAGCACACCCGACTCGATGTCCGGATCGCGGTCGACCTGGTTCGGGGCGGCGTGGTGCCGGTTGTGCTTCGTCTTCCACCAGCCGTAGCTGAGCCCCGCGAACACTCCGGCGAGCAGGCGCGACGTCCAGTCGTTCCAGGCTGCCGACTTGAAGATCTGCCGGTGTGCCCCATCATGGCCCAGGAAGCCGAACTGCGCGATGATCACGCCCAGGGTGGCCGCGCAGATGAGCACGAACCAGGAGTCTCGGACGGCGACGACCACGGCCCAGGTGAGCGCGAATGCCAGGACGGCAGCGACCATCCGCGTCCAGTAGTAGGCGTACCGGCGGCGCATGAGCCCGCTCTCCCGGATCGACTTCGCCAGGTCCGTGTAGAGACTCACGTGCCGGTCGGCGCGCGTGATGATGCCTGTTTCGAGCGCGGCCATGGCGGCACCACTTCCTGAGACTCATGCGTGAAGGAGTCACCAAGGACTGGGGCAACGCCGGCCGGATCCAGGGTGCGATGCGGCGCTGTCTCGACGTTACACCTGCCAGATGCGAGGAACCGTATCGACGCTGACGAGCCTTGAGTGTCCGCGGCACTATGGGGTGATGGCGTCTCCCCCGGTATCCGTGAGAGTCCGCGCGCCGGAGCTGACCGGCCGAGGCTGGCTCAACGCCGGCACGGACGTCGTCCGGCTGGGAGACCTCCGCGGCCGCTTCGTCCTGCTGGACTTCTGGTCCTTCTGCTGTGTGAACTGCCTCCACGTCCTCGACGAGATGAGGCCACTCGAAGCGGAGTACGGCGACGAGCTGGTGGTCATCGGGGTGCACTCGCCCAAGTTCGAGCACGAGGCCGAGCCATCGGCGCTGGCCGCCGCCGTCGAGCGGTACGGGGTCGACCACCTGGTTCTCGACGACCCGGAGCTCTCGACGTGGGATGTCTATGCGGTACGGGCCTGGCCCACCCTGGTGCTCGTCGACCCGGAAGGGTATGTGGTGGCCCAATACGCCGGGGAAGGTCACGTCCACGCCATCCGGGCCCTGATCGCGGACCTCATCCCGCGATACCGGGAACGCGGGAGCCTGCAGGGCGGGAGGTCGCCGTACCGCCCGGTGGTCAGGGACGACACCGAGCTGCGCTTCCCGGCGAAGGCGATAGCCCTTGCAGACCAGGGGTTCCTTGTTGCTGATGCGGGGCATCACAGCGTCGTGGTGCTGGCCGCGGATGCCGAGACGCTGGTCCGCCGCTTCGGGACCGGGGAGCGTGGGCTCGAGGACGGCGAGGGCGAACGCGCGCGCTTCAACGAGCCGAACGGGTTGTGTGAGCTGCCGCGACGGACCGCGGAGGTCGCGGGGTTCGACATCGTGGTGGCGGACACGGCGAACCATGCCCTTCGAGGTCTGGACCTGCGCAGCGGGCGCGTCAGGACGCTGGCGGGGAACGGTCGACAGTGGATGCAGGGCGATGGCGCTACTGCCCTCTCGTCGCCCTGGGACGTCGCATGGTGGCGCGGTCGCGTGTGGGTGGCGATGGCGGGAATCCACCAGCTGTGGAGCCTGGACCCGGTCACAGGCGACGTCCGAGTCGAGGCCGGGACGACCCAGGAGGGTCTTGTCGACGGAAGGCCGGACGTCTCCTGGTTCGCCCAGCCATCGGGTCTGGCCCCGGGCGGAAGGCGGCTGTGGGTAGCCGATGCGGAAGTGTCCGCACTCCGATGGCTGGACGACGAGGGAGTCCACACCGCCGTCGGGCAAGGTCTCTTCGACTTCGGCTTCCGTGACGGAAGCGGTGCGGCGGCACTGATGCAGCATCCGCTCGGGGTGGCGGTGCTGCCGGACGGCTCGGTTGCCGTCGCGGACACCTACAACGACGCGGTACGCCGCTACGACCCGGCGACGAAGGAACTGACCACCTTGGCTTCCGGTCTGGCGGAGGTGTCG
Organism: Nocardioidaceae bacterium; assembly: GCA_033850885.1. Classification (GTDB taxonomy): domain Bacteria; phylum Actinomycetota; class Actinomycetes; order Propionibacteriales; family Nocardioidaceae; genus JAWWPG01. Next base: position 16,565 of record JAWWPG010000037.1, on the reverse strand, counting down.
GGCATCGTGGTGCGGGGGAACGAGGTGCTGGCTGTCGAGTCCGGTGAGCACCGTCTGGTCGCCCTGCCGCCGACCCGCGGGCGGGCCTCCGGCCTCGCGACCACAGCCCAGCGCGAGGCCGTCGTGCTCGCGTCACGGCTCGAGCTCGTCGTCGCGTTCACCCCCCCACCGGGCCAGCAGCTCGACGACCGGTCCGGTCCGCCGGCTCGGCTCACGGTCACGTCGACACCACCGGGACTGCTCAGGTCGGGCGAGGGGCGGGGCGAGTCCCTGATGCGTAGCCTGGTCCTCGACCGGCGGGTGGGATCAGGTGTCCTCCATGTGTCCGCCCGGGCCGCGTCCTGCGACGTGAGCACCGGCCCGGGAGCCGCCTGCCGGATGCACCAGCAGGACTGGGGGCTTCCGGTCACGGTGACCGACCAGGGGGCGGACGTACTCGAGCTTCCCCTCGGGGGCGCGGTCGGGGCCGCCGGAGCCGCCACCCCGAAAGGTCAGGTCTGAGGCGGGCCCGGTCGTCAGCCGTGAGCCCTGGGCTGCCGCCGGGGGCGGCAAACGCCGGCAGGCGTCGGTGCTCGAACCAGGCAAACACGGGCAGCGTCGGCGCTCAAGCACCCCAGCCGCGATCATGATCCAGCGGTTTGCGGACTCCGCAGTCAGCCGTCCCTAGCGGCGCGTTCGGCGTCATACTGCTGTTCTTGGACTCGCTCGTGCCTCCTGCGCCGCACGTACCAGACGACCACTGCCACCACCACGACCACGGCGATCGTGATCGCGGCCCCGGTGCCGATCCGGCTGGCCACCTTCTGGTATGAGGCCCCCGCGAAGTACCCCACCAGGCTGTAGCCGATGCCCCAGATGAAGCCGCCCAGGGCGTTCCACATCAAGAACCTGCGGTAGCGCATCTGGCTGAGTCCAGCCAGCCCAGGGATCACCGCACGGAAGAAGGCGGTGAACCTGCCGAGGAAGACGGCCGGCCCACCTCTCTCACGGAGCGTGCCGCGTGCCGCGTCCAGGCGTGCTTCGTGCCGGCGCAGCAGCGCCGACCGTACGACGCGCGGTCCGAACAGCCTGCCGACCTCGTAACCCACGCTGTCGCCGACGATCGCGGCTACGACAACCAGGACGCACAACGCCCAGATGTTGAGCTGGTTCGTGCTGGCGAGGAAGCCGCCGAGCACCACGGAGGTCTCCCCTGGGAGGACGAAGCCGATGAAGACCGCTGCCTCACCAAAAACCAGCCCGGCGATGATCAGGTACGCCGCGACGGGTGGCAGTGACTGGATGGCTGAGGTCACGGAGTCCACGCCGACACGCTATCTCGGCGCTCGGCTGTCGTGCGCCGCAATCCACCATCGGTCCGACCAATCGCCCGCGACCTCATCGAGTGGGGACAATGACTTCACGAGTCTGCCAAACTTACCCGCATGCGAGTGTCTGCCAAGTCCGACTACGCCCTGCGCGCGCTCATCGAGATCGCCACGCGCGAAGAGGGGGCACGGGTGTCCGCGGAGGAGCTCGGGCAGGTCCAGGGGATCCCCCGCGGCTTCCTGCAGGCGATCCTCGCCGACCTGCGCCGGGCCAGCATCGTGATCAGCGTGCGCGGCCAGAACGGTGGATGGCGCCTCGCCACCGACGCATCCGCCATCACCGTTGCGGACATCATCCGGGCCGTCGACGGTCCGCTCGTCAGCGTCTATGGGCTGCGCCCCGAGGCCGTCCACTACCACGACTCGGCGGAGATCCTGCAGCTGGTGTGGATCGCCGCTCGCGCCAACCTGCGCGACGTCTTCGAGCAGGTCACCGTGGCGATGCTCGCCGAGGGCAAGCTGCCACCGGAGCTGTTGGCTCTCACCGACGACCAGGAAGCCTGGCTCCCGCACTGAGCCACGTCCGGTTCGTTCAGGTCTGCAGGGACGCACCCCAGGTGGTTGTCGCGGACTGCCCCGGCTCGAGCCGGATAACCCGTTCGCCGGACTGAAAGGCGTTCGGCGGGCAGGTCATCGGCTCCGCGCCGAGACCTCGGCGTCGGCGGGCCGGGCTCAGGGTGTCCCCCGTGAAGATCTCGACGATCGGGTACCCCTCGCCGACCCAGAGGTACGACGTGCTGCCGTCCGGGGCCGCCAGGCGGACCGTGGCCCGACCGGCGCTGTCCCGGGCGAGGTCCGTGAAGGCGTGGTCGACCTCGAGATCGCCGAGGATCCTGCCTTCGCGGAAGTCGAAGGGTGTCCCCGCGACCGGTTCCGTCCCGACGGGCAGCTGCCGGGTCGGGTCGGTCAGGATGCGGGTTTCCGCGCCCAGGTGCAGCGTGCAGTCGTCGACCGAGGCATTGCCCGGGGACAGGTACGGGTGCTGTCCGGTCCCGTACGGGCAGGGTGCGTCGCCGAGGTTGGTGGCCGTCGTGATGACGGTAAGCCCCGCATCGTCGAGGCGGTAGTCCACCTGTGCGTCGAGCATGAACGGGTACCCCTGCAAGGGGAAGATCCTGGTCGCCATCACGACGCGGTCGCTACTGCGCTGGACGGCCGACCAGGAACGCCAGCGCAGGAAGCCGTGAATGGCGTTGTGCTTCTCGGGCTCGGTCAGGGCGACCTGGTAGTCGGATCCGTCGAAGCGGTACGTGCCGTCGCCGAGACGGTTGGGAAAGGGGATCAACACAGCGCCGTGGGCGCCGTCGCACATCGCGTCGCTCGGGTAGGGGTGGAGGACGTCCCGGTCGCCGACGCGGTACTCCCGGATCCCTCCCCCGACCTCCACGATCGTCGCGTGATGGTCGCCGTACGCGATGTCGAACTGATCTCCGGACGGGGGGCTTGCCATGCGGTGTCCTTCGTTCCTTGGGATGATCGAGTGCTCGACGGCTGTCAGCCTGACACGTGCCGAGCGAGAGACAGCTCGCCCAACCATCATGGAGGATAGCGTGAGCAAGCACCGACCGGGACAGGTCGTCGTCGTGACGGGAGCCAGCGGCGGTATCGGACGCGCCACAGCGCAGGCATTCGGTGAGCGCGGCGCGAAAGTAGCCCTTCTCGCGCGGGGTTCGGCGGGCCTCGACGGTGCCGTCCGAGACGTCGAGAGAGCCGGCGGCCAGGCGCTGGCCCTGCCCACCGACGTGGCCGACCACCACCAGGTCGAGTCCGCCGCGGAGGAGGCAGAGCGGGCGTTCGGCCCGATCGAGGTGTGGGTCAACGTCGCCTTCACCTCGGTGTTCGCGCCGTTCCATGACATCTCGGCCGAGGAGTTCAAGCGCGTCACGGAGGTCAGCTACCTCGGGTACGTCTACGGCACGATGTCGGCCCTGAAGCGAATGCTGCCGCGTGATGCAGGCGCCGTCGTCCAGGTGGGCTCCGCGCTCGCCTATCGGGGCATCCCCCTGCAGTCGGCGTACTGCGGCTCCAAGCATGCGATCCAGGGTTTCAACGAGGCCGTGCGCTGCGAGCTCTTGCACGACAAGAGCAACGTGCGCGTCACGATGGTGCAGATGCCGGCGGTGAACACACCGCAGTTCGACTGGGTGTTGTCGAGACTGCCCAAGCCCGCCCAGCCCGTGCCGCCGATCTACCAACCGGAGGTCGCCGCCCGGGGGGTCCTGTACGCGGCCGACCATCCGCGAAGGCGGGAGTACTGGGTGGGCGGCAGCACGATGGCGACGCTGGCTGCGAACGCCGTCGCGCCGGGCCTGCTCGACCGCTACCTGGCGCGGACCGGCTTCTCCGCACAGCAGGTCGACCGGCCGCTCCCCCCCGACCACCCGACCAACCTGTGGGAGCCGGCCGACGGCCCTGACGGACGCGACTACACAGCGCACGGCAGCTTCACGGAGCGCTCGGAGGACAACAGCGCACAACTGTGGGCGTCTCAACATCATGGATATCTCGGCGGCGTCCTGGCCGGGCTGACCGCTGCTGCCGTTGCCGTCGTCCGGCGGAGAGCGCGGTGACGGGCGCGCTGCTGACGGGCGCCCGCGCGGCGTACGGCGTCGTCCAGCTCGTCGCCCCCGGATGGTCCGGTGAGGCGCTTCTCGGCGGTGGGCTCGACACGACGTCGAGACGAGCGGTACGGCTGCTCGGCGCTCGCCAGGTCGTCCAGGCCTCGGTGTCCGCCGCCCGCCCGATGCGGGAGGTGCTGGTCCTGGGAGCGGTAGTCGACGGCCTGCACGCGGCGAGCATGGTGGGTCTCGCGGTAGGCGTTCGCCGGTACCGTCGGCCCGCGATGGCGAGCGCCGCCATCGCGGCTGCCTTCACCATCGCCGGCGCACTCTCGGTACGGTCATCCTCCGAGATGTGACGTAGAACTCGTTGGCCTCCCGGACGCATCAGGAGCGCCCTGGAGGGGTATGCGCAACCTGGGGCGGACTCGGAATCGGAAGGACAGCGCATGCCTTGGCGAACGGGCCGGCCCGATGTGACACGGCGCCAGCATCACGGTATCGACCGTATGGTCCACAACATCGAGACCGGACACTTCGAGCGCAGCCTGTCCGCGCTGACGGCGGCCGGGGCACTGGTGTCGGCGGCAGAGATCTTCTTCGAGCACGACTCGGCGAGCTTCGGCAACAAGATGATGTGGCTTCCCGTCGCGCTGGGACCGATCGGCGCGGCAGCCGGGGTTGCCGGGTTCTTCAGCAAGAGGATGGCCAAGACCGCACTGCCACTGGCCTCGGCAGCGATCCTGGCCAACGGGTTGCAGGGCACGTACCTGCATGCACGCGGGATCGCCCAGAAGCCCGGCGGCTGGTCGAACGCGCGCTACAACATGGAGATGGGGCCCCCGCTGCTGGCGCCGCTGCTGGTGACCGTCGTAGGCGGGATGGGCGTGCTGGCAGCGGTCCTGCGGCGTGAGCAGTGACCGCTAGCAAACCACGCACCAGCCAGGCAGGCGGCCGGTTCCCCGGCTTCGACGTCCTCAGCCAGTCGCGGCACTGGGATCCGGTCACGACCGGCGTGGTGCTCTCCAGGGTTGGGATGCCGCCGGACGTGCGGTTCTTCACCCCAATGGAGGAGGCGTTGGCCACCGCCCTGTTCGACCGTCTGCTCGCCCTGGACGAGGCCACCCGGGTGCCGGTGGTGGCCATGGTGGACGCGCGGCTGGCCGAGGGCCAGACGGACGGCTGGCGCTACGACGACATGCCCGAGGATGGCCAGGCGTGGCGGGCCTCCCTGGCCGGGCTCGACGAGGACGCGATGACTGCGGGCGGGTCGGCCTTCGCCGTCAGCTCGCCGGAGATCCAGAACCGGGTGATCCAGGCCGTCCAGGACGCGGGGCAGGGCCGGTGGCACGATCTGAGTGCCGAGCACGTGTGGAGCCTCTGGACCCGGTACGCCTGCACGGCGTTCTACGCCCATCCCGCCGCCTGGAACGAGATCGGCTTCCCCGGCCCGGCGTACCCGAGGGGCTACAAGAACCCCGGGGTCGACGCACGCGAGCCCTTCGAGGTTCGGGACGCGCGACCTGGGTCCGATCCGGTGCGGGAGGACCCAGGATGACATCGGTTCGCGACCGCAACGAGTCGGCCTGGCTGCTTCCGAATGACGGCTCCCGCACCAACCATCGGCTGCGGCGCGACATGCGCCGGTTCGCGGACACCGACGAGGTCGACCTCGTCATCGTGGGATGCGGGGCCGGCGGGTCGACCCTGCTCCAGCGGCTGGCCCGCCGGGGGTGGAAGGCCGTCGCGCTGGACGCCGGCCCGTTCTGGGACCCCGATGCCGACTGGGTCAGCGACGAGGCTGGGTCGCACCACCTGTACTGGACGGAGCCGCGGGTCATCTCCGGGCAGGATCCCGTCCCGCTGGGATCGAACAACTCCGGCCGCGGTGTCGGCGGGTCAATGGTCCACTACGCCGGCTACACGCCGCGGTTCCACCCGAGCGACTTCGCGACCTGGACCAACGACGGCGTCGGGGCAGACTGGCCGCTGACGTACGGCGACCTCCGCCCGTACTACGCCCAGATCGAGGAAGAGCTGCCGGTAGCGGGCGAGAAGTGGCCGTGGGGTGACCCGCACTCGTACCCGCACCGGCCACACCCGGTGGGTGGCAACGGCGAGATCTTCCTGCGCGGTGCACTCGCGCTCGGCATCACGGCGAAGGTGGGCCCGGTCGCCATCGCCAACGGCCGTTTCGGCAACCGGCCGCACTGCATCTACCGCGGGTTCTGCCTGCAAGGCTGCAAGGTCAACGCGAAGGCGTCCCCGCTGATCACCCACATCCCGGACGCGCTGTCGCACGGCGCCGAGGTGCGCGCCGACTGCATGGTGACCCGGGTCGAGGTCGACGAGCACTCCGGCCGCGCCACCGGCGTGCACTATGTGCGCGGTGGGGTGGCCCACTTCCAGCGGGCCAGGATGGTGGTGGTCGCCGGCTACTCCATCGAGACGCCTCGCCTGCTCCTCAACTCGAGCTCGGCGCGGTTCCCCGAGGGCCTGTGCAACGACTTCGACCAGGTCGGCCGCTACCTGATGGTCCAGGGAGCTCCGCAGACGGCCGGACGCTTCGACGCGGAGATCCGGATGTACAAGTCCCCGCCACCGGAGGTCAGCACCGAACAGTTCTACGAGACCGATCCGAGCAAGCCTTACCGGCGGGGGTTCTCGGTGCAGACGGTCTCGCCGCTTCCCATCACCTGGGCCGAACACGTCGCCGCCCAGGGACATTGGGGGACGGCCCTTCGTGACTACATGAGCGACTACGTCCACTGGTCCTGTCTCGGTGCCCTGTGCGAGTTCGTCGCACAGCCGGACAACCGCGTGACCCTCGCCGAGGAGAAGGACCGTCACGGGATGCCGGTCGCGAGCTTCTCCTACACCCAGTGCGACAACGACCGTCAGCTCGTGGAGGCCGCCCAGGCGGTGATGGAGGACCTGTTGCGGGCAGCGGGGGCCGACGAGGTGATCACCATCAAGCGCTTCGCGCACCTGGTCGGCGGGGCCAGGATGGCAGCCGATGAGGAACACGGGGTGGTCGACTCCGACTGCCGCACCTTCGCCGTACCGAACCTCTATATCTGCGACGGCAGCGTGCTGCCCACCCAGGGGAGCGCCAACCCTGCCCTGACGATCATGGCCGTTGCCGCACGCACCGCCGACCGGCTCGCCGCGGGGGCGGATCGAGCCGGTTGACCCAGACCCGGGCGCCGCGCCGCGACGACCCCGACCGAACAAAGAAGGGAATCTTCGATGGCCAAGCCGAACGTCGCCGACTTCCTGCTCGATCGGCTACGCGACTGGGGGGTCGAGACCGTCTTCGCCTATCCCGGCGACGGCATCAACGCGATCCTCGCCGCCTTCGGGCGAGCGGAGAACAAGCCGATGTTCGTGCAGTCTCGGCACGAGGAGATGAGCGCCTTCGAGGCCGTCGGCTACGCCAAGTTCACGAACCGCTTCGGGGTCTGCATGGCCACATCCGGACCGGGCGCGATCCACCTTCTCAACGGCCTGTACGACGCGAAGCTCGACCACGTCCCGGTGGTGACGATCGTCGGTCAGACCAACCGGTCGGCGATGGGTGGCTCGTACCAGCAGGAGGTCGACCTGCTGAGTCTCTACAAGGACGTCGCGAGCGAGTACGTCCAGATGGTGACGGTCCCCGAGCAGCTGCCGAACGTGCTGGACCGCGCGATCCGGGTCTCGCTCGCCGAGCGTGCGCCGACAGCCATCATCATCCCCTCCGACGTGCAGGAGCTCGAGTACTCGCCGCCTGCACACGCGTTCAAGATGGTGCCGTCGAGCCTCGGTACGGCGTGGCCCTTGACCTCGCCGGCTGATGACGCGATCCAGCGGGCTGCGGAGATCCTGAACGCCGGCGAGAAGGTGGCGATGCTGGTGGGTTGCGGTGCCCGTGGTGCCCGGCGCCAGGTGGAGCAGGTGGCGGAGCTTCTCGGGGCCGGAGTCGCCAAGGCCCTTCTCGGCAAGGACGTGCTGTCCGACGAGCTGCCCTTCGTGACCGGGTCGATCGGTCTGCTCGGCACCCGGCCCAGCTACGAGATGATGATGGGCTGTGACACCTTGCTGACCGTCGGGTCGAGCTTTCCCTACACCCAGTTCCTGCCCGACTTCGACCAGGCACGCGGGATCCAGATCGACATCGACGCCAAGTTCGTCGGCATGCGCTACCCCTACGAGCTGAACCTGGTGGCCGACGCCGCGGCCGCTCTCGAGGCGCTGATCCCGCATCTGCAGCGCAAGGAGGACAGGTCCTGGCGCGAAGGCATCGAGTCCGGCGTGACGCGCTGGTGGGAGGAGATGGCGGGAGAGGCGGCGGTCGAGGCAGACCCCGTCAACCCGATGCGGCTGTTCTCGGAACTGTCATCCCGGCTGCCCCACGACGCCATCGTCGCGGCCGACTCGGGATCCGCCGCCAACTGGTACGCCCGCCAGCTCCGCTTCCGTGGCGACATGCGCGGCTCCCTGTCCGGGAACCTCGCCACCATGGGACCTGGCGTGCCGTACGCGATCGGCGCCAAGTTCGGAAACCCCGGTCGGCCCGTCATCGCCTTCGCGGGGGACGGGGCGATGCAGATGAACGGACTGGCCGAGCTGATCACCATCAAGCACTACTGGCAACAGTGGTCAGATCCCCGACTCGTGGTTGCCGTGCTGCACAACAACGACCTCAACCAGGTCACCTGGGAGATGCGCGCGATGGAGGGCTCCCCGAAGTTCGCCGCGTCCCAGACGTTGCCCGACGTCGACTATGCAGGCTTCGCCGCGAGCCTCGGCCTGCAGGCGATCACGGTCGACGATCCCGACCAGCTCGGGTCAGCCTGGGACCGAGCCCTCGCGGCAGACCGGCCGACCGTTCTTGACGTCCACACCGACCCGGATGTGCCGCCGATCCCACCGCACGCGACGTTCGCCCAGATGAAGGACGCGGCGTTGGCGATGCTGAAGGGCGACGAAGACCGGTGGGGTCTGCTGAAGGAGGGCGTGAAGACGAAAGTCCAGGAGATCCTCCCGAACCGGGAAGGCTGAGGGGGCCACGGTGGTCGACGTTCCCGTCGTCTCCCTCGGCACCCGCGTCTACACGGTTCCGACGGACGCCCCGGAGGCCGACGGAACGCTGAGCTGGGACTCCACCACCATGGTCGTCGTAGAGGCGAGGGCCGGCGGCACGACGGGAGTCGGCTGGACGTACGGCCCGGGCGCGGTGGCCGCCGTGGTCGCCGACAGGCTGGCCGGCGTCGTACGCGGCAGAAGCGCGCTCGACGTGACGGGTGCCTGCGACGCCATGGTGAAGGCCGTCCGCAACGATGGGCGCCCCGGAGTCAGCGGCTATGCCATCTCCGCCGTGGACGTCGCCTTGTGGGACCTCAAGGCACGTCTGCTGGAGCTTCCCCTGCACCGCCTCCTGGGCGCGCTCCGCGACGAGGTCCCGGTCTACGGAAGCGGCGGGTTCACGACGTACCAGGAGAGCAGGCTTCGCCAACAGCTCAGCTCGTGGGCGGAGGAGCAGCGAATACCCCGGGTCAAGATCAAGATCGGCGAGTCGTGGGGGACCGAGACGCACCGGGACCTTCGGCGGATGCGGTTGGCCCGCGACATCGTCGGCGCCGACGTCGAGCTCTTCGTCGATGCGAACGGCGGGTACCAGCGCAAGCAGGCGATCCGCGTGATGCGGGCGGCGGACGACCTCGACATCCGCTGGTTCGAGGAGCCGGTGTCCTCCGACGACCTGGCGGGGCTGCGGGAGGTGCGGGACGCGGTGGCGGCCGACGTCACGGCTGGGGAGTACGGCAACGACCTGACCTACTTCCGCCGCATGTGCGAGGCGGGGGCGGTGGACTGTTTGCAGGCGGACGTCTCGCGTTGTGGTGGGGTCACGGAGTGGCTGCGGACGGCCGCCGTAGCCGCCTCCTTCGGGCTCGAGCTCTCTGGTCACTGTGCGCCGCACCTGCACGCTCACGTGGCGGCGGCGGTACCCAACCTGCGCCACCTGGAGTGGTTCCACGACCATGTCCGCATCGAGGAGATGCTGTTCGACGGGACCCTTGACCCGACGGGTGGCGTCATCCGTCCGGACTCGAGCTCGCCCGGAAACGGCCTCACGCTGCGTACGTCGGACGTCGAACGCTTCCGAGTCGCCTAGCCCGTGAATTGCGGGAAAGTGCACCTCGCGAGGGGCCGGAGAGGGTGCACTTTCCCGCAATTCGCGGGGGGAGAGAACGGCGTCGCGCGGGGGCCGACCCTCAGTCGGTCACGGGAGGCGACACCAGCCGTTGCGCCGTCTCCAGCAACGCGGCGTGGACGAAGGCCTGCGGGAGGTTGCCTCGCAACTGGCGCTGCTGGACGTCGTACTCCTCAGCCAGCAGGCCTGGCGTCCCGCAGGCAGCCCGGTTGCGCTCGAACCACCTGAACGCCTCGGTCTCGCGGCCTTGGTGCCAGGCGGCCAGCGCCATCATGAACCCGCAGAGCAGGAACGCTCCTTCGGCCTCGCCGAGCGGCCTCGTGTCGGGCTGGAAGCGGTAGACGAACCCGTCCTGTGACAGGTCCCGGCGGACCGCCTCGACGGTGGCGGTGGTCCGTGGGTCGTGCGCGGGCAACGCCCCCCGCACCGCGGGCAGCAACAACGAGGCGTCCGTGCCGCGGTGCTCGGGTCCACGAAGCCAGAACCCGCGCTCGTCGAGACAGCGCTGCGAGGTCCGGGCCAGGATCGCGTCGGCCAGGCCGGACAGCCTGACCCCCTCGGTGGGGCTCAGCTGCCGGGCCAGCGACCTCAGGCCGGCCACGCAAGCCAGCCGGGACTCGGTCCACCAGGCGTTCGTCAGCTCCCAGATGCCGGCCTCGGGCTCGTCCCACCTTCGCTCGATGATCTGGACGGCGATCTGGGCCGCCTGGTAGCCGTCGCTGTCGAGGTGGTCATGGCCGGCGGCGGCCGCGAACATGCTGAGCACGTCACCGACGGCGTCGAGCTGGAACTGGCCGTTCACCCAGTTCCCGACGATGTCCCGCCCACCGGGGTAGCCAGGCAGGTCGAGGGCGACCTCCGAGGGCAGGTCACCGCCGTCGACCCGGTACGCCGGCACGATGGCGTCGCCGTGTTCGAGCAGGCGGGCGGACGCGAAGGCGACGGCGTCGTCGAGCAGTGGATGGGCCTCGCCGACGGCAGCCGCCAGCCCCGCGTATGCCTGGTCACGCAGCCACACGTACCGGTAGTCGTAGTTCCGGCCACCTTCTGCCCGCTCCGGGACTCCGAGAGTCGTCGCCGCGACCATGCCGCCGCCCGGACGGGTCATCCCCCGCATCACCGCGTACGAGTGCCGGGCGTCGCGGGGTGCCACCGTCTCGGCGAACTCCGGGACCGCCTCATCCCAGGCCCGCGCCGTCGCGGACCATGCCTCGAGCGGAGGGATGCGCCGATCCGGCAGCGGCCCGGCGCTTACCTCCAGCGTCAGGTCGTGCCAACCGCCGGGCGGCACGACGAGGGTCAGCGTCAGCTCGCCGTCCGGGCCCTGCCGCACGCCCTTGACCCCCGACCATCGGATCCGCAGGCCGCCGGTCTCCGCCGTTACGACGCCGTCGCCGGTCCGCTTGATCCTGCTGGTCCGGCGTCGCCCGAACTCGGCTCGGAGGTCGAGAACGACACGTACTCGCGCCTCGTGCTCGGTGGCCAGAACACGGCGCAGCAGCACCAGGTGGTCCGGATCTCCGGGATAGGCGAGGGCGTCGCGGCACTCGATGATCGAGTCGGACGTGACCCATCGGTTGCGCCAGATCAGGGAACCGGGCTCGTAGGACCCGCCCCACACGCACGGGTCGGTGGGCGTGACCGCGTAGATGCCGGACCCGCCGATCAGTGTGGACACGACCGCGTCCGAGTCCCAGCGTGGAGCACACATCCAGGCGATGTCCCCGAGCGGTCCGCACAGGGCGCCTCGTTCGCCGTCGGCGAGGAGCGCGTACTCGCGCAGAACATGAGGGGGAAACTGTGCCCAATCCTGACGCACGATGGCTGCACCGATCCTCTCGCCGCAGACCCTACTAGTGTCGGGCGTATGAGCGGTCGCACGGCTGATGACGAGGTGTGGGCCGAGCTGCTGAGGCTGCGCGCGAGCATCGACAACCTGGACGCAGCACTGGTGCACCTGCTGGCGGAGCGGTTCACCTGCACCCAACAGGTCGGGCAGCTCAAGGCGCGCCACGGGATGCCGCCGGCCGACCCCGAGCGGGAGGCTCAGCAGATCGCCAGGCTCCGCCGGCTGGCCGAGGAGTCGCGCCTTGACCCCGAGTTCGCTGAGAAGTTCCTCGGCTTCATCGTCGCCGAGGTGCTTCGGCACCACGAGGCCATCGCCCGTCCCTCTTAGCGGCGGCATCGGTCGCCGGCCCAGACGCTGCGGGCGGCGCGGACCGGGACCGCACTACGCTCGACTGGTGCATGTGTCAGCTCTGCGGATATACCCGGTCAAGTCGACCGCCGGCTTGGACATGTCCGAGTCGCTCGTGCACCCGTGGGGCCTCGACGGAGACCGGCGTTGGATGGTCGTCGACACGGAGGGTACGACGGTCACGGCACGCACCCACCGTCGGCTGCTCCACGTCACAGCCGTTCCGCAGCAGGGCGGTGGCCTCGAGATGGCGGCCCCCGGGATGCCGATGCTCCACGTCGAAGTGCCCCGGGGCGCGGCGGCCGTGCCGCTCAGGATGTCGCGGATCGAGTCGGGTCTCGTCGCCGGCGCAGCCACGGACGAGTGGCTTTCGGCGGTGCTCGGCACAGCGGTTCGCCTTGTCTGGCTGGACGATCCTCGTCGTCGTACCGTCGGAACGACACACGGCGGGCGGCCTGGAGACGCGCTCAACCTGTCCGACGCAGGCCCCGTCCTGCTCACCTCGACAACGTCCCTCGCCAGGCTGAACGACTGGTTGCGGGACACCGCAGCGGCACGGCGCGAGCCGCAACCCGAATCGCTCCCGATGGTGCGGTTCCGGCCGAACATCGTGGTCGACGGTGTCGATGAGGCCTTCGCCGAGGACGAATGGAAGCTCATCCGGATCGGTGACGTCGAGCTTCGTTTCGGGGAACACTGCGACAGGTGCGTGCTGACCACCATCGACCCGGCAACGCTCGCCGGGAGTTCCGAGCCGACTCGAACCCTTGCGCGGTACCGGCAGTGGGACCACCAGGTCTTCTTCGGCATCAGGCTGGTCCCGGTCACCACCGGGACCGTCAGCGTCGGCGACGCCCTCACCGTCTGCTGAACCGCCCTTGACGGGGTGCCGGTCACCTCCGGTCGGCCTGGTCGATCGCGGCGCCAACCCGGCCGAACCGCCGTAGGCTGTTCGCGCGAACGGACGACATCTTGTCGAGAGGCAACCACATGACCGACGTCAAGCGGCACAAGATCATGCTCGACGAGGACGAGATGCCGACCAGGTGGTACAACATCACCCACGACCTGCCGATGCCTCCACCGCCCGTCCTGCATCCCGGCACCGGTCAGCCGGTGGGGCCTGAAGACCTGGCACCGCTCTTCCCCATGGACCTCATCCTCCAAGAGGTCACGACCGACCAGTACGTCGAGATCCCCGGCGAGATCCTCGATGTGTACCGTCTGTGGCGGCCGAGCCCGCTCTACCGCGCGCACCGTCTGGAGCGGGCGCTGGGTACGCCGGCCAGGATCTACTACAAGTACGAGGGCGTCTCCCCGGCCGGGTCGCACAAGCCGAACACGGCGGTAGCGCAGGCGTTCTACAACGCCAAGGCGGGCATCAAGAAGCTGACCACGGAGACGGGCGCCGGCCAGTGGGGCACGGCGCTGGCCTTCGCGTGCGCCCAGTTCGACCTCGAGTGCGAGGTCTGGCAGGTACGGGCGTCGTACGACCAGAAGCCGTATCGGCGGATGATGATCGAGACGTTCGGCGGCACCGTGCACCCGAGTCCCTCAGACCTGACCAGCGCCGGACGCGCGGTGCTCGCGGAGGACCCGAACTCGACGGGCTCGCTCGGCATCGCGATCAGCGAGGCCGTCGAAGTTGCCGCTCAGGATCCGGCCACGAACTACGCGCTGGGAAGCGTCCTCAACCACGTGCTGATGCACCAGACGATCATCGGGGAGGAGACGCTGCTCCAGCTTGCGAAGGTCGGGGAGACGCCTGACCTGCTCGTCGGGTGCACCGGCGGCGGCTCGAACTTCGGAGGTCTCGCCTTCCCGTTCATGCGAGAGAAGCTCGCCGGCCGGATGAGCCCCGTCATCCGCGCAGTCGAGCCTGCGGCGTGCCCGTCGCTCACCCAGGGCGTGTACACCTACGACTTCGGTGACACCGCCGGCATGACTCCGCTGCTGAAGATGCACACGCTCGGCCACGACTTCATCCCGGATCCCATCCACGCGGGCGGGCTGCGCTACCACGGCATGAGCCCCCTGATCAGCCACGTCTACGAGCAGGGGCTGCTCGAGGCGGTCGCCAAACCCCAGCTGGAATGCTTCGCCGCGGGTGTCCTCTTCGCCCGGACCGAGGGCATCGTGCCGGCACCCGAGCCCACCCACGCCCTGGCCGCCGCCGTCGAGGAGGCCCGCCGATGCGCCGACACGGGTGAGGAGAAGGTCATCGTGACGGCCCTGTGCGGGCACGGCCACCTCGACCTCCCGGCGTACGACGCCTACCGACGCGGGGCGATCGTCGACCACGCCTGGGGGGACGCCGACGTCCAGGCCAGGCTCGAGCAGGCTCTCGACCACCTGCCCGCCCTGTCACACTGACCGCTCTCCCGCGAATTGCGCCCCTCCCGCGAATTGCGGGAAAGTGCACCTTCCCCGGGGCTGCTGAGGGTGGAGTTTCCCGCAATTCGCGGGAGAGGGGGAGCTAGTCGGTCCGCGGCTCGAGGACGAACACGGGGATCTGTCGGTCGGTTTTCTTCTGGTACTCGGCGTAGTCCGGGAATGCTTCGACCGCACGCCTCCACCACTCGGCCTTCTCCTCGCCGATGGCCTCGTGCGCGGTCATATCCTGGCGCACCGGACCGTCCTGGAGCTCGACATGCGGGTCGGCGGTCACGTTGTGGTACCAGACGGGGTTCTCGGGGGCCCCGCCCATGGAGGCCACGACGGCGTACCTGCCTTCATGCTCGACCCGCATCAGCGGCGACTTGCGCAGTCGGCCGGTCTTGGCGCCGCGGGTGGTCAGGACTACCACCGGCCTCCCGTGCAGACCAGTGCCCCTGGTGCCGCCGGAGCTCTCGTACTCCTCGACCTGGTCGCGGGACCACTTGCTGGGGCTTGGCTCGTACTCTCCTTGCAATGGCATGACATGGACAACGCCCATCACCTGGCATTCCATCCCGCCGATCGACGGCGGCTGTCGAGACCTAGGCGTCGCCGGTGCCCGAGCGGCTCACGTCCTGGTCGCTGAGACGGCTGAGCATCCGGTTGTACGCCGCCAGGGCCGCGTCGTCCTCGTCGAGGTTCGCCGAACCAAGGTCGGCGTGCTCTCCGGTGGCACCGAGGTTGGCGGCGAGGGTGCTGCGACGAACCCCCTCGAGCCAGCTGCCCGCGGTCGCGTTGCCGGCCGCGTGGGTGATATAGGCGATCGTGACGGCGACGATGAACGACATCATGAGCCCGTCGCCGAACGCCCACATGATGCCGCCGCCGCGGTGCAGGTCGTCGAGTGGAGTGGGCCCCCACGTTCGGTGCAGCGCCGCGTAGGCCGGGAAGAGCTCGTGGCCCGCCTGCAGCAGCACGATGCCGACGACCGTCTCCGGTGCCATCGCGATGAAGAGGACGGCCATTCGCACCAGGTACGGCGGTTGCCAGCGGATCGGCTCGTCGCCGAGCAGCGGGAGTAGGAAGACGTAGCCTCCGGCGAGATAGAGGACGTGCTCGGTCTGGTGCAGCCACGGGTGCGGCATCATCTGCTGCATGAACGACGTGAGGTGGGTAGCCACGATGATGACGCCGTAGCTGAGCCACCCGATGACCGGATGCGTCACGAGCGAAACCGGGGCCGACAGCAGTGTCTTCCGGACCCGTTCCTGGGCGTGCCCTCGGGTCGCCCGCAGGAGCAGGGTCAGCGGACTGCCGACGACGAGCAGTGCGGGAACCACCATGATGAGCAGTAGGTGCTGGACCATGTGGACCCAGAACAGCACCATGCTGTAGGTCTCGACGGCCGAGTTGACACTTACGGCAAGCACGAGGATGCCTGCGACGAACGAGGCGACGCGATACCACGGGAGCGCGCCTGTGCCTCGCCGCCGGGTGACGACGAGACCCCAGCCGTACGCCGCGAGGGCCGCCACCATGATGAGGTCCCACACCGGGTTGGACTGCCACGTCGTGAAGAGCACGTGCCAGGTGAAGGGCGCGACCCCCATGTTCATGTCAGGCACGCTGACAACCCTCCCTCATCACGGCACCATTGTCCTGCGCTCGCGTTCGGCCGCTCGCCCGGGGTGCTGCGATCCCGGGGGTCGACCACCTCCGTTCGGAGCGCGGATTTCGCGGCAGATCCGGGTCCAAACAGCTCAGTCAGTGGGCGCGCGCGACGCGGGCGACCGGGCCGACCCTCCGGCGGCGTTTGAGTGGTGCACCACCCAAGTAGCCCTCAAGCCACTCACATCTGGGTGGCTTGAGGG
>JAWWPG010000008.1:0-9441 GCA_033850885.1 Nocardioidaceae bacterium | reverse complement strand
TGGTCGCGGGCAACCAGAACCAGCGACTCGCGCCCAAGCCTGTTGGGGACCCAAACGGTGCGCTCGGGTTCTACGCAGGCGGCACAGGTCATGTCGAGTCCGGCCAGATGCCACCCGGCATCTCTCTGCTCAACAACATCCGGCCCGGCGAGTTCGTCTTCGCCGGCACGGTGCAGAAGGCCGGCACCTACACCTTCGTCCTGGAGTTCGACGGCGCCGGCCCCGCCTACGCCATCGCCTACGTCTGGGTGATCACCTAGGGAGCCCAATCACCCAATCGGCGCGTTCAGCTTCCTTGCAATGCCTGTCCGCTCCCGGAGCCGACCGCCTTGCGCGCGGGCATTGCTCGCACTCCCAGCGGGCTACCAGGCCCGACCTTCACGCGGCGAGGGTGGGTGCTCCAACCCCCGGTGCATGCTCAACGGCAAGTCGGACGAATCGATAGAGGTCTCATGGACTGCGGAGGAAATGCTGCGCGCAGTCGAAGCAAAGACGGGTCGTTCTCGGCGCGCGAGCTTCGAATTCGTTCGGGCAGTCCTCGCAGAACAGGCGGTGCTCGTTGCATTCCGGCTGACTCCCCCGCCGGCAGGCCCAGGGAGGTAGAGCCGATTCGGAACACTGCGGCATCTGCACTCGCCCGCCGCGCTGCCTCATGGGCCGATGACAGGTGAAATGTGCGAATTCCCTCAACCTTGGGCCGCTGAGATCGGCTGGGACGTGGAGGGAACTCATCGACGCCGTACCCTTCGAGCGTTCCGAACGACTAGCTAGACCCGACGGTGTTGTCGTGCTGCGTTGGTGGGCCGGTGACACCGCCCGATGACCCGCCTCGGTGGGGGAGGTGCCGCCCGCGCCCGGACACAAGTCCCCGCATACCTGATCGTTCGCTTAGGTCTAGCCGACTACCGGACTAGCCGTTGCCCTTCCGCACGGGCAGGTGATTCGTGGGTCTTCCGTGCTTTGGATCGTCAAAGTCTGCGACATCCAGGGGTCTTTGCATACTCGTTGATACCAGGCCGCGCCGTGTCGTTGTCGAAGATCCGTAGACAGGCAGTCCTCAGAGGCCTTTGCGCGCGGTCGTGCTCACCGTGCTTTACTCAAGGGAAAGAGGTGCTATTTGTCTGATATTCGTCTGGGGGCCGTTGGCCTGGCCAGTGGTGTGCCTGGGACCGCCGTAGTGGTGACCGCGTGAGTGTCTTGCCGGCGTTCCTGTTGATCGGCGCCTTTGATGCGTTTATGTTCGCGGTGGTCGCTCGCGGGTTAAAGCGCGCCTCTTCGAGGAACCCGGGGGGATCGTGCGACGCCTGGCCGTCCCCGATGACCGTCACACCCTCCGGGTCACAACCAGCCTCGGAAGCTGGGATCCGGCGCGACCCCCGGGGTTGGCGAACCGGATCCGCGAGGCGGGTACTGCGGTCTACTGGCGCCAGACAAGCGCGGACGGCGACGTCATACACCTGAACTTCACTCCGACCCGCGGGTCTGTGCGGCAGATGAGCGGTCCCGTTCCGAAGCTGGCACTCTCGGGGACGGCTGAGAACCGGAGAATCAGGCTGGGCCGTGTTGCCATGTACGGCACTCTTGTGGCGCTGACGGTCCTCGGCCTGATAGGCGCTTGCGCGGGCCTGCTGATCGCGTCCGGACGCTCCGACTCCGCCCGGGTCGCCGGGGTCCTGTTCGGCTGGTTCGCCGGAACGGTGGTCTTCAGCGTCACCGTGTGGAGCCTCATGATCGGTCGTGCGGTACGAGACACCTTCCGCCAGCAGAGAGCCACTGGACGATAAGGTTCAGCACTGGTACGAGCGTTCAGTCGGGACGTTCTAGATTATTGTCCCAGGATCCCACTAGTGGGACGCGAGCCTCGGCGCAAAGCCGACGAAGATCCGACATACTAAATTCTCTTGCGTTCGTACACTCGACCCTGCACCAGCAACGTCCAACCAGCGACGTCCCTCGTCACCTTGCCCGATGGCGCACACGTCGCGGAGCGAGTTCGGGTCGTCGTAACGGGCCCTGCGGAGCGCGAGTGGAGCATCGCGCTGGATCGGACGCGCACCGGGCAGGGACCTGGCCACGGAACGGCTCTTAGCGATAGCGAGGTCGCTGAGGTCCTTGCAGTCGCGCAACGAGAGATCGCAGACCAAGAAGCGACCCTTTCGAGTGTTTCCGCCATCGCCCGATCGGGGAGGATCGAAGACTCGAACATCGGCCACCCCTGCATCTCGGGTCGCCTGCTCCAGATCAAGCTGATCGGCAAGTTCCCTCACATTGCGACAACGGGACACGCGGTTCGGGCGGGCGACCCACAACCCGACATCACCGTCAGGGCCGTGATCATCACCGCCGACGCCGAGACGGGACATCCTTGCCTGATAAGCGTGCAGACAGCGGAGAACGGACAAGTCCGGCCCATCCCTGATGGGACGATCCTCCACGTCAAGTAACCGACGCCCCAGACGCACTCACATGCCGCGATCCGCAACATTGCGATGGGGGGTCATTTCGCCGCGCAAGGGCTGTGTCACGAAACGGCGGCGGCGGACTGATCACGAAGCCTACTTTGGGTGCGGCGTTGCCGAGTCGCGTTTGCTCATCCTGTTGGCGAGTTCGGTTCTGGACCGGACTGAGAGCTTGCGGTAAATCCGGGTCAGGTTGGCTTCTACGGTCTTGACGGACATGAAGAGGGCTGCGGCGGTTTCCTGGTTGGAGTGTCCGGACGCGACGTGCTCGGCGACTCGGCGTTCTGTTTCGGTGAGTTCGTCTGTCGTGGGGTGGAGGCTGGTGCGGCCGGCTTCGTCGCGGGCGCGCTCGGCCCATCGCGGGATACCGAGTAGCCCGAATGCTTCGGTGGCCTCGAGCAACGTCTGATTGGCTATGCCCTTGTATCCGGCGCGTCGGTAGACCTGTCCCAAGGCGAGCTTGGATCGGGCATGCTCGAAGGGACTCTCGGCTCGTTCATGGTCGACGACCGCGACGAGGTCGTGGAGGGCATCGTCGATGTCGCCGCGTGCGGCTTTTAACAACGCGTGGCATCTGTCGGCCGCCACCAGCGCTTCGGGTCGAACTGAGGCGCCCTGGCGGCGCAGGAACCCGACCGCGGCCTCGACCTCATCCAGCGCCCCGACCTGGAGGGCAGCGTCAGCGTAGTCGACCGGCCACAGAAGCTGTTCGAGGTCGACCATCTTGGTCCGGGTAAATATGTCGGCGACTTCGCGGAGGGCATCGAGCGCCGCGGACCACGCTCGCGCCGAGCACTCAATGAACCCGACACCGGCGAGGAAGCCCGCTGTCCAGTACGTCGACTCGGCCTCACGTCCGCGCGCCGCCCCACGTTGAGCGGCTTCTCGGGCGGCGGCAAGATCGCCGCTGTACTCATAGACATAGGTGCGCGCCATGTCTTCTTGGAAGCTGGACGTTGTCCAGGCGCCGATTCGATCGGCCTCGTTGAGGGCCTCGTGCGCGTCGGCTATCCGCGAGGCGCGGCACAGGAGCAGGACGAGCGCGATGAACATGTCAGAAAGGTCGCCATAGCGACCGGCCTCGACGGCCAGCCTGATGGCTTCCCGGACCGGGGCCTCCGAAGCCGTGTCGTTCCAGGGCGCGAAGAAGCCTCTGGTCCAGGCCATCATGGCGATGGGGAGGTCGGGTGCGGCATTCGCTATGAGCTCGTCAATCTCGCGCAGAGTCTGTTGGGGTTGGCCCCGTCCCCAATGCTGTTCGATGGCGAAACGCTCATTCAGGGACACGAGCTGGATGTCGTAGCGCTTGACGTTGGCCGACTCGGTGACCGCCATCTGAATCATCCTCAGCGCATCTTCTCCGTCACCATGCATCCGGTGAATCGATCCCAGCATGTTGAGCAGTTCGGCGCGGATATCGCTGTTCTCTGGCGCCAGGCGGAGCGCCTCTTCTGCCAGCGTGGACTCGATGGTGCATTGATCGGCGAGCCTGAACCGTCGCGCCAGCACTTCTGCCTTCTGGGCTGGCCACACCGCGGCCCCCGACGCCCGGTTCAGTGCGGCAGCCGCTTCGACGCCGTCGCCGGCCGCCATGTAAACCTGCACGGCAGACAGCCAACGGTTGAAAGCGGGATCGGCCACGCCCCCGGCTGGGGTAGCCAAAGCGGCGCTCTCGAACAGCTCCCCGGCCAGTGCCGGGGCGCCACGGGCCCGGGAAATCTCGGCCGCTTGCTGAAGCTCGCCGGCCACTCCCTCGTCAGGCGACGTGACCGTCCGCGAGCGATGTCGGGCCCGCTCGACGGGATCTTCGAGTTTCTCCGCCAATCTTCGGTGCGCCTGGCGCCGTTCGGATGGAGTAGCCGCGTCATAGATGGTCGACCCCAACAGCGGATGGGTGAAGCTCACTACAGTCTCCGCGCCGACGACTGCGATGTCGAAGTCCGCCGCAGCCTCGAGAGCCTCGCGTACCTGCCGCGGCTCCATGATCGCCTGTAGCTGCGCCACCGTGACGCGGCCGGCGGCCGAAACCAACAACAGCACCTCCCGCGCGGCAGGCGGCAACATGGCTGTCCGCTCGTGAAGCAACTCAGCCAAGCCCGTGGGAACGGGAAGGACCGGTTCGTGGCCCGGCGCGGTGACTCCCCAGCTCAGAGCGCCGGCCTCCACTGCCTGGGCGATCATGAGGGCCAAGAACGGGTTCCCACCACTCGCCCGAGCCACCGCATCGCTCATCGGCGGGGTCCACCGATGGCCCAGACGCTTCCTGAGCAACTGCCCGATCGCCGAAGCCTCCAGGGCCGCCAGCGAGATGTCGTGTCGCGGTTCCCCCAACGATCGGATCAGGTCGCTCCCCGCGCCCTCGGGCCTGGTTCCGACGAGCACGCTCAATCGCTCAGGACGGATCGACAGATGGCGAAGGGCGAAGCCCAGGCTGCCCGTGCTGGCCCGGTCCAGCCATTGCAGGTCGTCAACGATGACTACGACCGGCTCGGTGCTACACAACCGGGCCAGGAGGCCGCGCAGGGCCAGCGGCACCGCCAGCGCGTCGGCGTCGGGACCCTCAGGTTCGGCCTGCTGCAGCGCTAGCGCCAGTGCGCGTCGTTGCGGTCCGGGCAGGGAACTCTCGGCGCCTGTGGGGACCTGGCTGATGAGATCGGCCAGACCAGCGAATGGAAGCTCCCGCTCGAACTGGGTTGGCGTCACCAACAGCACCCGTCGACCCCCGCGTTGCGCCATCTGGTCGGCGGCCTTGAGCAGGCTGCTCTTCCCGGCACCCGCATCCCCGACGGCGACCGCGCTGCCCCCATCGATTAAGACACCGTTCACGACGCGGAGCTCGGCCTGACGACCGAACAGCCCGAACGCGGCCGCAGTTCCTTCCTCCATCCGCGCATCATCCTCCAATTCTCAGGTGGGAATCGAGAGTCGAGGCCGTGATCGAGGGTTATCCCTGATGCCTCAAGGGTTGGCCCCTTCGTAGCGTCAGCATCCCCACCCAACCAAGGAGGAAGCGATGAACGCAGAAAGCCGACCCGCAGTGGTCCTCATCCACGGTGGATTCGTCGACGGATCCGGATGGCGCGGCGTGTACGACCGGCTCCGCGCCCAGGGGCACCAAGTCGCCATCGTCCAGAACCCGACCGTGTCCCTCGATGGCGATGTGGCAGCCACCAAGCAGGTTCTCGACGACCTGGACGGCCAGGCGGTCCTAGTGGGCCACTCCTACGGCGGCGTCGTCATCACCGAGACCGGAAGCGACCCGCGGGTCGCCGGCCTCATCTACATCGCGGCGTTCGCTCCCGACACGGGGGAATCGGTGAACACCCTGATCGCCGACCCGCCCCCTGGAGCACCGGTGCCGCCGATTCTGCCGCCGCGCGACGGCTACCTGTTCCTGGACCGCGACAAGTTCGCCGAGTCGTTCGCCGGTGACCTGCCTTCCGATGAGGCGGCGTTCATGGCCGACTCGCAGGTCCCCTGGGGCCTCGATGCGCTCGGCGGCGCTGTCACCGAACCGGCCTGGCGGCTCAAGCCGAGCTGGTACCTGGTCGCCTCCGACGACCACATGATCCCACCCCCGGCGCAGCGGGCCATGGCCGAACGGGCCGGCGCCTCGGTCCGCGAGGTCCCCGGCAGCCACTCGGTCTACGTCTCGCAACCCCAAGCAACCGCCGACCTCATCCACACCGCCGTCGCGTCGCTCACCGTCTGACCCGAAGCCACATCCGAGGTCATCAAACAGGTGTAGGACACACGCTCCTAGACGGACGTGAACCAGAAGTCGCCCACCTGCACAGGGCCGCATTGGGGCCCGCCTCCCATCGTGCGGTCCCCGCGCCGCCAACCAGCTCAAACACAGCTCAACGAAACGAGGAGATCACCATGAGTACGAACATCTCACGCCGGCAGTTGTTGGCGACCGGCGCCGCTGTGGCCGGGTCAGCAGCGCTGATGGTCACTCCGCTCGGGGCGAACGCGGCGGCAGCCACAGCCGAGGTTGGCAAGTCAGGGTCGAAGGTCAAGCCGACCATCGTCCTGGTTCACGGTGGCTACGCCGACTCGTCGTGCTGGAACGGAACCCTCCAGTACCTGCAGGGCGAGGGATACACCACGATCTGTGGGTCGAACCCGCTCAGGGGCATCCCGACCGACGCCCCCTACATCGGGAGCCTGCTGGACTCCATCAGCGGGCCGGTCGTGCTGGTCGCCCACTCCATGGGTGGAACCGTCATCACGAACGCTGCTGCCGGAAAGAGCAACGTCAAGGCGTTGGTCTACATCGCAGCGTTCGTACCCGATGTCGGCGAGACCCAAGGAGACCTCATCAACAAGTTCCCAGGCAGCGAGGTCCTGCCCGTGAGCGTGCCGGTCCCCTACACGAAGCCCGACGGCTCCACCGGAACCGACCTGTACCTGAGCCTAGACGGCCAGGCAGCATTCGCCGCCGACATCTCTAAGGGTGCATTCAGGCTCTTGCAGGCCACACAGCGGCCCTTCGATGCGGACTCCTTCATCTACCCGACCCAGGCGGCCGCCTGGCGGAGGATCCCGTCGTGGGGGCTGGTCGCCGGCCGAGACAAGGCCATCCCGCCCGCGTGCGAGCGCTGGATGTACAGCCGTGCAAACGCCCGCAAGGTCGTCGAAGTGCCCACCTCGTCCCACGTCGTGATGATCAGTCACCCCCAGATCGTCGCGGATCTGATCGAGGATGCCGCCAAGGCGGTCTCCTGACCTCGACGTAATGCTCCGGCCCGCCACCCTGGGCCGGGGCACTCACGACGTGCAGAAGCGCACTCCCAACGGAGAACGCCTCCTATGCCACGAGTCCGGCGTTCGTCAAGGCGCGTCATTCCGGCTCCCTCTGTTGTCAAGGGCGTGGTCCCGTTGCCTTTGAGGGTGCACCAGCGCTTGTCGCCGTCAAGGTCATTCGTCCGGTGGGGGTGCTCCACCTTGACGGCTCCTACGCGCCGGTGCGGTGGGCTGGATGCCGGGGCCGCGTGGTTGTTGGGGCGTCATCGCGGATCTCGCGGACTGGCTCGACCTCAGACGGTGAGGACGAGCTTCCCTTGGGCATGTCCTTCGCCTAGGTGCCGGAGAGCGTCGGCGACCTCGCCCAGCTCGTAACGCTTCTCCACGACCGGCCGCACCTTTCCGGACTCGAGCATCTCCCGCAGGACCTCCATGTCCGACCGGTTGCCCTTCGCCACGAAGAACACCGCCTGCTGGGAGCCCCGCCAAGCCGCGAGCTTCAGCCGGGCGATGTGGCCGAGAGGGCCAAGAAATGGGTGCGCCTTCGGCGATCCGATCATCACGAGCGTCGCTTGCGGGTTCATCACGCGCCGGTATCGCGACCAGGACTTGGTCCCCGACACGTCCAGGATCAAGTCGTAGCGCTCATCACCTCGGGTGAAGTCCTCGCGTGTGTAGTCGATCACCCGATCCGCTCCTAGCGATCTCGACTGCTCGACATTCCGCGTGCTGCAGATTGCCGTTACGTCCGCACCGAGTGCTTTGGCGACCTGGACGGCGAACGTGCCAACTCCGCCGGAGGCGCCGTTGATCAGGACTTTGTGGCCCGGCTCGAGCTTCCCGTGGTCGCGCAGGCCCTGGAGCGCGCTGAGCCCGGCGATCGGCACCGCCGCTGCCTCCTCGAAGCTCAGGTTCGTCGGCTTCCGCCCGACTCCGCTCTCCACGCAGACAAACTCGGCGAAGGCTCCGGCGGCGAGGCCGAACACGTCGTCACCCGGTTGGAGGTCGGTGACGCCCTTGCCCACGGCTTCAATCGTGCCCGCAAAATCATGACCGACCAGGAGGGACTTCGGCCTGCGCAGTCCCGTCATGGGGCGGGCGACCCACGGCGCGCCGGTCACCTCGTACCAGTCGACCTGGTTCACCGAACAGGCGCGCACGCGCACCAGGACGTCGTCGGCGGCGGGCACCGGCCGTTCGACCTCCTGGAGGTTCATCACGTCGGGAGAGCCGTACCTGTCGCGGACGATCGCCTTCATGGTCGTGGTCGTCATCAGTGCCATCTCGCCTCTGTTCGTCGGGACGTACGCACGTACGTACGTTGTACGTAAGATAGACGTACGTTGTACGCTTTGTCAATGACCAAATCGATCGCGCCTCGTCTTCCGCTCAACCGGGACCGGATCCTGCAGGCAGCCCTCCAGTTCGGTGACGCGGAGGGGATGGAGTCGCTGACCATGCGCAAGCTCGGTCAGACTCTTGGCTTCGGGGTCATGTCCCTCTACAACCACGTCGCCAACAAGGACGACCTCCTTGGGGGCATCCTCGACCTCGTCCTGGCCGAAAGCGAGCCGCCGCTACCGACCAGCGACTGGGACACGGCCATCAGAACGAGCGCCATCTCCGTACACGACGCCCTAAGACGTCACCCCTGGTCGGCTCCCCTGCTGATGGCGCCGTCAGGACAAGGCCGCCCCGCCCGGATGGGGTACATGGATCTGCTCCTCGGTCGGCTGCGCGAGGCCGGCTTCTCCGCCGTGACCACTTTCCACGCCTACCACGTCCTGGACGGGTACATCTTCGGCTTCTCCCTCTGGGAGACGAGCCACACGTACACGGCAGACGAGGCCTCGAACCTCGCGGCCACGTTCGAGCAGACGATCAGCGCCGAGACGTACCCCTACCTCATCGAGCACGCCCAGCAGCATTTCAGCGAGGGCCCCCACCGGGATCTCCGCGCGTTCGAGTTCGGGCTCGACCTGATCATCGAGGGCCTCAGGATGATTCGCGACACGGCTTGATGTCGGCTCTCAACAGCGTGGCTCCTCTGACCAGGTATTCCATCTTGTCGGGCTGACAGGATTTGAACCTGCGACCCCTTGACCCCCAGCCTTCGGAGATACGTTTACGGGGGTCCTCACAGGTTCGACTAGCGTTGTTTTGCGGGGGATCGCACATGCGCGCACTGCAGTGAACGCTGGCGGACGGAGGCCGTTGGCTACATATTTGGCTA
>JAWWPG010000003.1:0-4843 GCA_033850885.1 Nocardioidaceae bacterium | reverse complement strand
TTCGAGGCTGCATAGCCGGCCTGCGCGCACCCCGTATCCAACGCTTCGCTGCGCCCTCGCGGGTCGCCAACGCATGGTCGGGGCCATCGCGATTCGCTAGATCTTCGATGTAGGACTCTTCCATTCCTTCTTTCATGCCGGTTGTCCGGCGCTTTCGTGGATCCAGGCTGAGGCGCGACCGCGCCGACCGTGCTCGGCGAGGCTCGTCCTGTTGCGTGGGGTGCCGACGACCTGGACCGCACAAGGTCTCCGGCTGTGACCTACGGGGCCGCCAAGGGCCCGGACGCGCGGCGTCGAACCGAATGCCCGAAACCGTTGATCCTCAGTCATCTGAGGAGGGGCCAAGATGCAGGTCAATCAGGCGCGCGCGCAGTACGTCCGCTGGCTCTTCGCGACGCGGGATCTCTCGCCGCACACGGTTCGGGCCTACGATGGCGATGTCGCGGCACTGGAGCGGTACCTCGGCGTCCTCGCCTCAGTGGCAGAGATCGACCGAGATCGTCTCGTCGAATTCATCGAAAAGCAACGGGCGGCGGGGCTCTCGTCGACGTCGATCCAGCGACGCGCGTGTGGCGTGCGCGGCTTCTGCAGGTGGCTCGTGTCCTCCGGCGCACTGGATCTCGACCCGTGGGCCGGGACGGCGGTCGCCGCCGGGCGTGCACGTCGGCTGCCACGGATCGTTCCGACCCACGAGGAACTCGTCGTGTCAGACGCAGACGTCATCGGGAGGCTGATGCGACGATAACTGAGGATTATCGTCTGCGGCGTCGGCATGAGGGACCTCCGGTGACGACCAACCCCTCCGATCCGCGCCTGCGCAGGCCAGCGCTGTTTCTCAACCGAGATGCCCAGCTGCGCCTCATCGCCGACCACGTCGGCCTCTTGGAGACCGTTCCGGCGCACCTCAAGGTGTTCGAGGTCCGCGGATTCGGTGGAGTGGGCAAGACGCGCCTACTTCAGGAGCTTCAACACCGTTCGGACAAGCTCCCCGGCGTCAACCCGATCGCGTTCGTGCCGTTGCGGCCACAGGCATCGGTCACAGAGGCGGGGCCCCTCAAGGTGATCCGCGAGAAGCTCGATTATGACTGCATGCTATTCGACACGGCGCTGATGTTGTATCTACACGTCACCGGACAACCGTTTAATCTCGCCCGCTCGAGCCGGCTCCGCAGTTCGACGGTTTTCAGGACGCTCGACATCGGCCGCAGCATGAGCGGACTTCCCATACCACTTCCGCTTGCCGCGGAGCTGTTCTCCAGGATCGCAAGGAAAGCTACTGAGCAGCTACTTTACAAGGAGTACGAGTTCAATGTGCTGTCCGAGCTCCGCGACGACCCGGCTCAGCTGCTTAGGGCACTACCGGGCTGTCTCGCCGTTGACATCCGCCGGAGGCTTGAGGTGGATGCCCGCGCATTTGTCGCGTTCTACGACGAGTACGATCGGCAAGCGCCTGAGACCGTGGCGGCCCACGCTCCGTGGCTGAGGACGTTCATCGAGACGCTCGGCCGCGGGGTACATGTCATCGCGACGCGCGAGCCGCTTCGGTGGGAAGGCTCGGCATGGCGGCATGTCGTCGAGCCTGTGCTCATCGACGAGCTTCCCGAGGACGAGTGTCGAGAGATGGTTCGGGGCCGGCTCACCGGCTTGGCTCTGGGAGTCGAGGATCGGATGCTCGAGGCGAGTCGTCGCATCCCGTTCTTCCTCGAGACGATCATCAACGTTTACGAACAGCTTGCGGTCGAGCAGGCGGCGGTCGCCGCCAACGATCTTCCCCTTACGCCCGAGGGGTCGGTAGCTCATCTACTGGATCACCTGCCGGAAGCTCAGCGGAGCCTGGCGATCGCGCTCGCCGCTGTCCAGGTCTTCGACGAGAGCCTCTACCGTCGACTCATACGGTCGCTGAACCTACAAGTCGAGGTCGGCGCGTTCCGACGGTTTACTCGGTGGTTCTTCGTTGATGAAACAGAATCAGGGCTGTACAAAACCCATGACCTTCTCACCGAGTTCGTGCGAAGGTCGACGGCGGCGCGCTCGACGGTACGGCTCGCATTGGAGGTTGCCACCGACAGCCTCTACGAGCGGTCCGACCACGATCGACTCGTCGAGGCCGACACGACCCTGCAGCTCCTTCGGTCGGTTGGGGCGGCGTGGTTCACGCAGCCGACGATGCCGCTCGCGTCGACCGAGACCTTCATCGATGCGGGCCTCCGCCTCTACGACGCGGGATACTGGAACGAGCTCTCCACGATGCTCCCGCCCGCCTCCCCCGACGTGGCGCATCCGATGATGGGCGTCGTTGAGTTCTTCGCCGCGCTGTCGGCGCGCCGCACTGCCGGCATCGATCGCGCCCTTGAGTTGTTCGAGCCTCTCGAGAACCGCGCGGCCGTACTCGGACGCCACATGCGAACGGTGGAACTCGAGCTGGCGTACCTCAGCGAGATCGCCGGGAACTACGCAAAGGCTCGACAGGAGTTTCGCGAGCTGAACCGACTTGCGATGCCGTTCAAGGTGAGTGATCGTACGCATGTACGGGCGCGCCTGCACTACGCGGACATGCTGATGATGGACGGCGGCTTGCAGGCGGGGTCTCGGCTGCTCCTTGAGGCGTACGAGGAGATCGGTTCCCGCGCGCCCATGGACTGGGCCGAGTTTGTCCGCCACAGGGGACACGCCTTCCGCTTCTCGTTCCTCTTGGAGCAGGCCGAGGATCTGTATTCGAGCGCTATCCGTGCCGCGGCGAACGCACGCGCGCTCGTGGGTAAGCTCCAGACGAACCTCGCCGAGACGCTGTGCTGGGTGGACGCGGAGCGTGCGCTGGAGGCGGCTTCGCTATCCACGCAATACAACGATGGGCTCGGGAACGAGATCGAGTTAGCAAAGTGCAGCGCAGCCAAAGCTATCGCGCTTGCCAGGCTGGGAGAGTTCGTGGCCGCCCGGGACGCCGTCGAGACCGCGGCGCAGCGCGCGCGCAAGGTGGGATACCCGGCTGGCGAAGCGTTTGCGCTTCAGGCGAAAGCCGTGGTCGAGAGCCTCGACGGGAGGTCCGACATGGTGGCGAGTTGCAGCGCGGAACTGGCCGACTCGGTCCGACTGCTGGGGACGTACTCGCACCTCCGCCTCGTGCCCGCATGGCTGATGGGCGACGACGACTTGTTTGTCGATCTTGCGCTCGACACCGACTGGCTTGACCCAGACGACCTCGAAGATCGTCTCCGCGCCATACTTGGACCTCCGGGGTCGTCAGCCTGACACGGCGATCATCGTCTTGCAGCTGTGCGAGCGCGGTCGACGCTCAAACGCCCCCTGCAGGTCAGCGAGTGGGACGACCTCGACGAGCGCATCCCATGCGGGCGTCCAGCCGCCGTCCAGGAGGTCCGCGGCAGCCCGGAGCGTGTCCCGCTCCCCATTTAGGTAGCTGACGGTGAACGTCACGTCTCGGCGGGTCAGCGAGCTCAGGAGGAAGGACCCCGCCGCAGGGCCTGCAATGTGGCTCATCGAGCACAGCCGACCACCTGCCCTCACCGAGGCGCAGGCGGAGCGCAGCCCCGACTCGGTGCCGGAGAGATCGAACACAATGTCATACTCTCCTTCGGGTTCGGGCACGCCGCGCCCTGTCGGCGAGATGACCGCAGCGATCGACCCGAGCCTTGCCGGCATCACATCCGTGATGTCGAAGGATGTCGATGGGGAGCAGGTTCGCAGCGCGAACGACATGCACATGCCGAGGCCGCCGGCCCCCACGATGAGGACGCGGTCGTCCTGCCGTGGGCTTGCCCACTCCCACGCATGCAGGACACATGACAGCGGCTCAGACAGCGCAAGGCTCCTGCGAGCCGGGTCAGGCAGAGGTAGCATGTAGCTCGCATCGAGATCGCCGTACTCTGCGAAGCCGCGATTTGAGAACAGGCCGATCCGGCCCTTCGTGCACAGATGTGATCTGTGGGCCCGGCACTGGGGACACTGCCCGCAGCGATAGTTCAGGTCGCTTGTCACGAGGTCCCCGGGTTTTAAGTTACCCACGTCGTGCCCTACGTCGATGACCTCGCCGACGAACTCGTGCCCCATCGAGACCGGATAGGCGATGTCGCGCTGACCATCGAACCGCGACAAGTCCGAACCGCACAACCCGCAGTAGAGAAAGCGCACGCGTACTCGCCGGGGCGCAAGCCCGTTGAGGTTCATCGTCATGCGCGCGACCTCGCCAGGGCCAGCTAGAACAAAGTACGAATAGGAATGAGTCACGAGACCCCGCCATTCGGCGCAGTGGACACATTAGCGTCAGCGCGTGCCCACAGCATCTCATTGAAGGTCCGCGCGCGGCGTCGTAGCTCCGAGGTCGCGCCGAACCTGCGGATTTCGGCGATCAACGCCGCAAGGACGGGAAGATCTGCTTCGCGCAGACCCACGCGAGCCGCCGCGCTCATGCCCAAGCGAAGACCGAATCCCAGCGAGTAAGGCAGCTTGCGGAAGTTCGTCATGATCCGACAGCGCTCAAGGCGCTCATAGGTTGCGAACGCGACCTCGCGGTTGTCCTCCCGGATCCACACGTGGTGGGTCGGCGGGACATCGCGTCTGCGGCGGACCACTGGCACGCCGCGATCAAGCAGTTCGTCTTCGAGACGCACGGCAGTCTGGAGCATGGTGCGCGAATACGCCGCGAGCCACTCGGTGCGGGCCAGGGTCAGCCCAGCCGCGTATATGCTCGCGGCGTGCATGTTCGAGACGTAGGTGGACACGCCTCTCAGGATGCCCTGCCAGACGTCGTCGTCTGACCGCGTCGCCAGGAGCGCCTTCTGCGGCCCTGGGAAGTTCTTGTGGACGCTCGCGACCATGTAGTCGAATC
>JAWWPG010000042.1:0-7922 GCA_033850885.1 Nocardioidaceae bacterium | reverse complement strand
CTTGCGGGCCACAGCCACGACATCGTTGCGGAACTCCTTGGGGTAGGGCTTCGGCATGACACTGATCCTTCCAGCGAGGACGGATCCTCACGGGTCAGGTGTCAACCGATCCCTGGGCAGTCCCGTTCGACGACTACCTCGCGACCGAAGTGCCGAGGATCGAAGCCTCTCCCAGCTTCGGTTCCGACGGCGTCATCATCGTCGTATATGACGAGGACGAGCGGGCCGGAGGTTTGGCCAAGAAGCACGGATTCAACTCCGGCGGCCACACCGTCTGCGCAATCCTCGGCCCCCAGGTACGCCCCGGATCATACTCGGCAACCTTCAACCACTACAGCCTGCTCCGCACGCTTGAGGACGGCTACGGAATCTCGCATCACGTCGGAAACGCCAACGCCGTGTCAGCCATCTCCACTATCTGGCGCGTCGGGCAGCGGCATCCATGACAAGTGCTCAGTCCGAATTCGAACGCGTGGCGGGGTTACTTCGATCGACGAGCATTTCGGGGATGCAACTTTCTGCCTTGCGCGCTCTGTCGGGCTCGTACTACGGGCCGACTCTGGTGGAACTGTCGCATGGTGTGATCGTGGGTCCCGTGAAGTGTCGTTGTGGAGTTCGTGTGCTCTGTCAGATAGCAAAGGACAGCTGATAGAAGGCACAGCCGGCAACTTGGTGGTGCTCATGGTGGATAGACACATGTCCCGGACGTCGAGCAGACGGGCACCGGAACGCCACTAACACGCGAGGTCAGGGATCGGGGCTGAGTCGCTGTCGTGGCTCCGGTCATGGGATTTTCCACCAGGCAGGGACGCCTATCGTCCGGAAGCGGTGCAAGGCTGTGGGCATGACCACTCGGATCGATGTCTCGGTCACGTGGAGGCAGGCGCTGTCCTGGCGGTTGGAGCGGCACCTGCTCGACCCGGTCGGGTCCGGCTCGGTGGCCGACGTCGTTCGCCGGCTCGGTGCGGTGCTGTCGATGGACGAGTCTCTCGCCGAGCTCGCCGTTCGGATCCGCCGTACGGCGTCCCGGTCGGGCGAACTTGTGAAGGCACTGGCGGACGGGAGGGTGATCAAGGCTTTCGCGTTCCGCGGGTCGATGCACTACCTCTCGCCCGAGGACGGCGGCATCTACCTCGCGCTCAGGTCGGCCGGGCGGCAATGGGAGCTGCCGAGCTGGGTGGACTACTACCGGCTCACCCCATCGGACTGGCCCGACTTCCGGGCGGCCGTGCGCGAGGCGCTGAGCGACGGGCCGTTGACCATCCCCGAGCTCGGTGACGTGTTGGCAACACACCGTGCGTACCAACACCTGAAACCGGTCTTCGACGAGGGCGCGGGCACCCTGATCAAGCCACTGACCTGGCAAGGTGATGTGAGCTTCGGGCCACCCCGCGACCGGCAGCACACCCTCCAACGCCTCGACCTCAACCCGAGCTGGACGGGTGTCCCCGACCTCGACGATGCGGGTCCGCGCGCCATCACGGCGTACCTCCGCACTTACGGGCCGGCGACGTTCGAGCATATTCACTACTGGCTAGGTACGGGCCTGAGCGCCGGCCGGAAACGGCTCAACAAGTGGCTGTCCGAGCTCCGCGATCAGCTGGTCGCAGTCGACGTCGAGGGCACCACGGCGTATGTGGTGCGGGAGGACGTCGACTCCCTCGTCGTCGCGCGGCCAACGAACGCATTGCGGTTGCTTCCCGGGCACGACCAGTGGGTGATGGGCCCTGGCACCAAGGACGTCCACGTCACCCCACAGTCTCGACGAGACATCGTCACCCGCAAGACTAACCCGGCGATCGTGGGCGGTGTCGTCTGCGGGACATGGGCGCGTAAGGGCGACGAGATCATGGTCATCTGGCTCGATGAGCGGCGGCGACCCGAGGAGGCCATCGGGCAGGAAGTCGAGCGGCTGGCTGGCCTCCTCGGCCGCGACCTGCACCAGCGGAGGACCACCTAGTTGCCCTCTCGGAGTGTCACTCCGTGTTCCTCGCTGACAGCACCGAGCGGGTTTGCGGCGTCGCTTCCGCACGCGGGTTCAGATCAACGAGAGAGTCGGAAACCCTCTGCGGCCTCAGCTTCCTAGCCCCCGCGTCGGCGACAAGCACCGGTCCACTCAGCCGGGCCGAGAGACTCCCCTTGACGGCAAGGATAGGAATGACGCACGCTGGTTCCCGCGCCCGATATAAGGCGTTCGCGGCTGGGTCAATTTCGACAAGTAGATGTCGATCGAGCGTCAAGAGTCGTCGACCTTGACGGTCCAGCTTCAGCAGAGCAAGATCGGACGGCCAAGCACGTGCCGATCAACAGGGAGAGATATGCCGAACGAGGACGACAAGGCCGTTCTGCGCCGCTGGGCGGCCGCGTGGAACGACCACGACCCGGACGCCGCAGTCTCGCTGCTCACGCCAAGCTATGTCCGCCACGACCCCAACGGCCCTGACGTCGTCGGGCAAGCTGGCTCAATGACGTTCCTGCAGGCCATCTTCGACGCCTTTCCAAATCTGAGGCTCGACGAAGCCGCCCTCGTCTCCGAGGGCGGTCTGGTGGCCGTCCGGTATGTGGTCACGGGCACCCACAAAGGGGTGTTCAACGGTATCCCCCCGTCGGGCATAGACGTGAGTTTCGAGGCTCATGACTGGTTCATGGTCGAGAACGGCAAGATCACCGAACAGTGGGTGGTTCTCGATGTGTTGGGACTCCTACAACAGATTGGGGCCATTCCTCCGAATTGAGCAGGCGAGGAGTCTGCAATTGCGTTACCACGCTCGCCAAGCCTTCGCGATAAGGATAGCGGTACTCAGCACCCGTGCTCACCAGTACCACGCTGCGATCTGAGCAGTCACGCTCGCGGATGTCCAACTCGCTGCAAGGCATGGAAATTCACGCGGGCGTCTGAATCAGACACGGCCCTGCGACCCTTGTCACGCGTTCTTCGACAACGCGATCATGCGCTTGTGCGGCTTTTCCTGACGGGTGCGGTGTAGAAACGGATTTTGGTGCAATAAATGGGGGAATATATGCCCGGTCAAATCGAGGCCGACCAGACTCACATCACCGGAGTCCGTGCCAGCCGTTTCTCCCGGAAGTCGGCGAGGACCTGGCCTCGCCGATCCATTGCTATTCCACGCTGGCTCCGGTACCTTTCGTCGAGGCATCTCGCTACAGTCATCGCGTCATAATCGAAGAACGGTTGGTGTGTCGTGGCACTCGGATTCTATTTCACGCACGGAGGGTTTACTCCGGACAAATACGACGAGACGATAAAGCAGTTGGACGCGGCCGGTCAAGGAGCTCCGAATGGGCGCACCCTCCACGTCGCCCTCGAGTCCAACGGTGAGATCCAGGTTTTCGACCTCTGGGAATCCCAGGAGACATTCGAGGCATTTGGATCGACACTCGTGCCGATCCTTGCCGGACTCGGCGTCGACCTGAACGAGCCCATGGTGGCGCGCGTTCACAACGTGATCGAGGGCTGAGGGCACCGCACCGCTCCCCTACCGTTGGCGTTGGTGTCATGGCTGGGGGCAGGCGCCCCCGTAGAAGCCGCCGCCGTTGAGACCAGGCCCCGTCAGGTGCGGACGCTGGCTTCCCCCTCCACCTCGGTACGGGGTGTCGAACCACTGGCCGAAGAAGCGTTGGAGCCGTTGCTCACACGCAGGCGTGCGCTCTGGCAGGAACCTGCCGAACTGGCTCTCGAGCTGAGACTCGGTGATGGACGAGCCCGCGTAGACGCGCTGGATCGCATGGAGCGTGGCGATGAACCGGGTACGGCCGAGGATCTGCCACAGCG
This sequence comes from Nocardioidaceae bacterium, assembly GCA_033850885.1. Lineage (GTDB taxonomy): Bacteria > Actinomycetota > Actinomycetes > Propionibacteriales > Nocardioidaceae > JAWWPG01. Next base: position 4,129 of record JAWWPG010000042.1, on the reverse strand, counting down.
CCACGTACGCCGCCGCGGGACGCTGGTACGTGGCGCTGCCCGAGAAGAGGTCGTAGGGGTGCGGGTTCGAAGGAGCCTCCGTCCAGAAGGAGCCGCCCGCGCCGTACACCTTGTCGAACCATGTGACCATGGCCTTGTCGAACGCGCTCGCGGGGCTGATCCCGGCCGCGTCGGCGCCGCCGCTCGCCTGTCGCGCGATTTCGAGGACTTGGCCGAGCGTGGCCATGCCCTCCTTGAAGAAGGTCATGTTGTAGCCGCTTTCGGTGACGTTGTCACCCCACCATTGATGCATATTCTCGTGATAGAGAGTCGAAAGATTCACGTGTCCGTAGTTGAACACGATCATCGACTCCATCTCCTCGATGAATGCACCGTGGACGGCCGCCGCAGAAACGACCCCGTCCGACGAGAAGGGGAACGGGCCGTTGAATCGCGACTCGAAGTCGGTGATGTCGGGCTGCTGGTGCATCCTCGGGAGGTTCTTCTTGAGCTGCCTTCCGGGGATGTGGGTGTCGTACGCCTCGTAGTACCGCAAGCCGTCGTTGCCGAGCCGCGATGTGAGCTTGTAGTCGCCGACCATCGTCAGCACGAGATAGCTCGGGATCGGCATCGGCGCGCTCCAATGCCATGTCGCGGAACCATCCGGGAACTCTGGAGTCGAGCCGCGCTGTCGAACGCTCACGAGCTTGCCGTTGCAGATCGCAGTCTTTCCGGCGTTCGTCGTAATCAGGAAGTTGTACGTCGGTTTGGCGGTCGGGAAGTTGTTCAGCGGCATCCAGTCCTCCGATGCGACCGGTTCGGTGACCGTGGAGATGCCGCCGGGAACCCGGAACCAGCCCTCGTTGGAACCGTCCGCATCGTGATGGAGTCCCGGGCGGCCGGTGTAGTCGACGCGAACAGTGAAGGCGGTTCCGTCGGGAATCGGGTTGCGCGGCGTGATGACGAGCTTGTTGGCAGGGCACTGCTGTCCGTCCTGGCTGTGCCGATACCTGGTGGCTCCTGACGTCAGCTCGGGCGAACAGGCCGGTGGGAGGGGGTTGTCGTGCGGACCGCCGACCGGATTGTCCTGCGAGATCTCGTGCGCCCTCGGGTCGGGGTCGTTCTGGCCCTTGGGGTCGCCGGGGTACGTGGGCTGCACGAACCGGTACGACGACGGCACCCCGTTCACGAGTACGCGGTGCACCGTCAGATCGGGGCCGTTGGGCGTACCAGGTTCGCGCCGTTCGAAGTCCAGGCTGAAGCTCGTCAGGCACTGTGTCGCCCGGTCGGAGAGCAGCACGTGGGTGCCGGTCAGGAACGCGTTGCTGGGCTCGTCGTACCGGATGGCGACGTCGGTGTGGACGCTCGCGTATCCCCCGTTCCCTGTGTCGGGATAGACAATCGCTCCGGGTTCACCCAGCGCGCGAGCGCCTGCGGAGCAGTCCCCGAGCCTCGCCGCTGGAGATGGCGTCGCCGGGGCCGCGGCTGTGGTGGCCGGGACACCCGCAGCCACCACAAGGAACGGAACCAGCAGCCTTGTAAAACCCCGAGATCGTCGATCTGGCACCTGCGACTCCTGCCGACGGGTCCGTCCCCCGGCATCCGTTGTGGACACCACGATCAACTTACGCTCGGACGCCTGTTGAGGGCCACCCGTCAGCGAAGGGCAAACTGCTCGCCACGACGGCGTTGGGGTGCCAGGCCGACCAGTAGTTCGTTGCCCCGATCAGTAACGAGGAGTCGGCAGAAGGTTGGCCAGAATGTACTCGAGACGCGGCCAACCTCACGGCCGGCCAGCGCTTCTGCGGACGATCGGACTGAACTCAGGCCTCCGCGACGACGATGAAGATGCTTGCGGAAGCAAAGAACGGTCGGTGTGCGAGATTGGTAAGCCACTCGGCGGCCGTTTCTCCCGTCAGGTACCCCGCCGCAACGGCCCGCTGGGTCACCCGTTGAAAACCGAGGACCTGGTCCGCCTCAACAGCGTCCCGAAGCACGCTGGTGACCGGGAGGACCGCAACCGAAGCGAAGCCGGCCTGCTCGACGAGACGGGCGAGCTGGCGACCGACCGTGGCGTTACGGACGGCCTGGTCGATGATGAACGCGCGGTATGCGCGCATGACATCCGCATCTGGATAGTCGATGACGAGTGTGTCGTAATCCGGTTCCGCGAACACCGCTAGGCCACCTCGCCGCAGGACTCGGCGAGTCTCAGCGATGACAGCGGCGGGGTCGGTGACATGCTGAAGGACCCGGTCGGCATGTGCACGATCGACGCTTGCGTCGGGCAGGTCGAGCGAATGGATGTCGGCTACCCGAGCATCCGCCCAGGGGTGCTCCTTGAGGCAAGCGACGGCTACAGCGACTGCGTCAGGGTCGATGTCGAAGCCGATGACCGCTCCGTCCGCTCCCGTTGCCGTGGCGAAGTCGATCAGGTCGGCGCCCGGTCCACAGCCGAGGTCGACCACGCTTTGGCCTGGACCGATGTTCAGCTCCCGCAAAGCGATCGACTTGTATTCCCTCCCCACCTGTGATGCCGCCAGACGGCTGAGATAGTTTGCCGGCCGACTGCTTTCGAACGTCACAGCTTCCATGAGGCAAGTCTCACACCGCTGTGCATCCGTACGGGGAAGCGGTGCATAGAGGCCCGTGGACCACGGGCACGAGTGCCCGATCGAGCCTTCACCTACTGGCCTTGCGCCCCGGTCAGTCCAGCTGACCCATTCACTCCTCGTGGGCTCGCCGATTCCTGTCATCGTGCCGAAAGAGATCGACGAGCTCCTGCTGTGAGCCGACTCCTAGTTTTCGATAGATGTGGGTGAGATGGTTCCGCACGGTACTTTGGCTGAGGAAGAGGGCGGTTGCTATCGCGGGTACGCGGTCCCCCGCGTGTAGTCGACGGGCAATTTCCAGCTCTCGGGCAGACAGCATGGCAACAAATGCGGGGAAGTGATCCCCGCTGGCGGCCGTGGAGAGATCCGCCGAGGTGGAGACGGCCTGGATACCTCGCTGTAACCGTGACAGATGTTTCCCGATGTCGTCCTTCTGGCCGCCGAGGGGGCCGGACAGGGACGGCATCAAGACGAATGCGCAGCTTGGCGGCGGCGGCATGGCGAGCACGAAGGCGTCACATGTCAATGGCGGCCCATGAGCCGGACGCGCATGAAGCTCCATCGTGACACCAGCCCGAGCGAGAGTCGCCTGTGCGATGGCTGCCAGCCACCTGGGCACGTCTTCCGGAGCTACCAGGGCGAGAACCGATTGACCGAGAAGTTCCCCGGGGGAAGCGCCCAGAAAGTCCTCGGCATCGTCGTTGATGTAGTCAATGACGAGGTTCTTACCCGCGGATCCGATCACGGCAGGCAACCCGGACCGAGCCGCCAGGGGTATGCGGGTCGGCGTCATGGCGAAGCTGGTCCACTCCTGCCCGCTACCCAACTCGATGAAACCATGTCAGTCCTCGTTTCGCGCGGTGTCTTCGGACCTGTTCGGACCCTGGAAGTTGGCCTCTTGCTCCCTGGGAAGGGCGTCCGGAGTAAGGCGCCACGAGGCTCCATGCTCACCTGCCGAGCCGGTGCGGGGTACGTGATCATCATGAAGCCTTTCCATGCGGGTGAGTTGGCGATCGACGAGGCGGCTCGCCATTGGCAACGATTCCGTTTCGGTGTCCGGGTTTCATCGCGGCTAGCCGCCAAGTGGGCTCTCCTGCTGGCAGGAATGACGGACCGCATGAGCCTTCGGTTCGATGATGACCCCGAGAGCGCCCGTCTGGGGTCGCCTCGGCGACGTGCTGCGCATTCCGGCTACCAGACGGCGCTATCCGGCTCACAAGGGGGGCCTTGGGCTTGGACGAGCCGTCTAGCATGACCTCCGGACCCGGGCCGGACCACCGTCGCGGGCTTGGTGGGGGGTGACGCCGTAGCCCGCCGCTGGCCCAGCCGGGACGAGAAACAGCCGCGGGTGACGCCCTATACCCGGCGCGCGACCGACGACCGTGACGAGGCCGAGCAGATCGTCACCCAGCTCTACCTCCCGAACCGGCTCGACCTCGCCGGTGATTCGGCACCTCTGGGTATGGAGGTGACCGGCCTGCGCCTGGGTGCACTCACCGCAAGCCGGCTGACCTACGGGCGCCGGGCGCGGCTGCGCA
>JAWWPG010000039.1:0-142983 GCA_033850885.1 Nocardioidaceae bacterium | reverse complement strand
CACCGCCGACGCAGACAAGCCGCCCTCGGCAGACTCACCCCGACCGAGTTTGAGACCATCTACTCAGCCGCACCCGCGGCCTGAGAACAACCCGCCCTCGGTGTCAACCAGAGCCTGGGCAGTCCCCCGGGCCGGGTTGTCTGTGTTCACCTTTGCCTGAGAGTGCAGGACGAAGTTCGCCGCAGCGGCCTGGAAGAGGGGTTTGGCCGGCGATGGAATCGTCCACGCCTCATACAGCGTGTCGGACTCCTCCTCGCTGAGTGCATTGCCGAATCCGAACCGGAACTCCTTGCTGGTGAGGGACACGGACCTGTGCAGGCTGGCCGGGTTCGACAGAGCTGGTAGTCCCGACCGGAGCTGCGCAAGTGGTAGGGGAAGTACGCCTTTGATCTGTGCTGGATCGATGGCGACCCCTGCGGCTCCGATGCCCAGCCCGAGGAGTTTTTCGACGATGAGTCCGCCGAAGGAGTGGCCGATCATGACCGGTGGCTCGTCGAGGGACTCGATGATGGCCGCGTAGTGCGTCGTGACCTCATCGATGCCCTCGTCGGCGACTGCTCTGGGATTGGTTCTGGCTTCCTTGACGGTGCTTGCCTCATTCGGCCATCCCGGCGCGACCGGGTGGTACCCGTGTTGCTCGAACAGCTGCAGCCATGGCGCCCAACTTGTCGCGTGCAGCCACAGGCCGTGGATGAAGACGACCGGCTTTGTCATCGTGCTTTCTCCCTTTCGCTTGGTGGTCACAGGGTCTTGATGAGTCCTCCGTCGATGAGGACGTCGCTGCCGGTCACGTTCGTGACGCGGTCGCTTGCCAGCAGCAGGACCAGGTCGGCGATCTCACGGGGCTGGGTAAACCGCCCTGTGACGATGTCAGCCTGCTGCTTGGCGACCACCTCGTCGGGGGTGGTGCCGGCGGCTTGACCCACGGTTGAGGCAACCCCGTCGTCTCCGAGCCATAGGTCGGTCTGCACAGGGCCCGGGCTGATGGTGTTCACGCGAACACCGCGACCGCCGAACTCCTGGGACAGCGACTTGCAGAAGTTCGTGAGCGCGGCCTTGGCGGCGCTGTAGTCGATCACGCCCGGGTCCGGCAGGAAGGCGTTGACGGAACTGACGGTGATGACGGCGGAGCTGTCCTGCTTCAGCAGGTGGGGTATCGCCGCACGCGTCGCCCGGACTACCGCGAGAAAATTGATCGTAAGCGCCCAGTCCCAGTCCTCATCGGTCAGCGCGAGGAACCCGTCGAGCCGCGGACGCACGGCCCCGACGTTGTTGACCAGAATGTCCAGTCGGTCGTGTCGCACCGTTGCTGCCGCGACGAGGTCGGCCGGGCCTTGCGGATTGGTCAGGTCGACGGTCACTGACTGAACGTCATCGTACCGGTCTGTGAGCACGTCGAGTTCGGAACTGCCGTGTAGGGCGCCCGCGACAACTCTCACTCCCTCCGACGCCAAGGCCCGCGTGACAGCAAGGCCGATTCCCTTGCTTGCTCCGGTCACCACCGCAACCTTGCCGGAGAGGTGAAGGTCCACGATGACGTCCCTAACTGTGCCGAACGGGTCCAGGCCAACGTAAGGGAAATGACCCAGCGCGACCCCACGCGAACGCGTAGTCTGCTCGCGTGACCGGTCACCAGCCGGCAAGGTTTGACGGGGCGCTGCGGCACGTCCTAGCGCGCGTCGCCGACAGCGCCGATGGTGCGTCACCAGTCAGCGACGTCGTGCGCGACTCGTGGGGGCGTGCAGCCCAGGCAGGTCTGAAACCCGATCGAATCCACGCACCTTACGACCCGGACATCGACCACGACAGCCGGTTGCGGTGGGCCGCGGCACCCGTCCTCACCGCCGTGAGCTGCGACCTCCCGGATCTTCCGGTAGCCCTCCTGCTCACGGACCAACGCAGCCATGTCATCGGGCGTTGGACACGAACTGCTCATCACGCGCTGCTGATGGACGCGGTTGGCGCCGCGCCGGGGTTCGTCTGCGACGAAGCACTGATCGGGACCAACTCAATCGGCCTCGCCGCGTATTCGGGTGCGCCCTCAGTTGTCCGCGGATTCGAGCATTACGCGGACGCGCTGACCCATGTGTCCTGCGCGAGCTCGCCGGTCGTCGACCCGACGACGGGGCAGCTCGCTGGGGTCGTCAACATCACCTCGGCGGACCCGACCTATAGCCCCGTGGTATTGGCTCTTGTTGGGCGCATCGTGTACGAGACAGAGCAGCGGCTCCTCGCCGAGCGCGGGTTGTACTCGAGCGCTCTTCATGACGCCTTCGTCCGCGCACGACGCCACGTCAAGGGTCCACTCGTCGCGCTCGACGCCACCTCGATGTTCCTCAACACCTCGGCGGGCACCGCGGTCGCGTCCGCCGACCGGGAGCAGCTATGGGATTGGGCGCAACACAGCATGGGAAGCCCACGCGGGGCCGGGGACCCACTCGTCATCCACTCCGGTGCCACGCCGATCCGCTGCGAACAGGTGTACGACGGGCCGACCCACGTCGGCGCCCTCATCTGGCTTTCGCCGCCGAGCGAGCAATCGCTGTCCGCGCGCCACGCCTACGCTTTCGCGCTCACCCCCTCCGAGCGCAGCATCGCCGAACACGTCGCCGCGGGACTCACCAACCGCGAGACCGCCGCCGCGCTCTTCATCTCGCCGCACACGGTCGACTACCACCTGCGTCAGATCTTCCGGAAGCTCGACCAGACCGAAGCCGAGGACGCCGTCCAGGAAGCCTTCGTCAAGGCCATCGGACAGGCGTCCCGGTTCGCCCACCTGGACAACCCCGAAGCCTGGCTGCGGACCGTCGCGCTCAACCACCTGCGCAACCGGTGGCGACACTCCAACGTCTTCCGCAAGATCATGCCGAAGGTCCCCGGCACCGTCGCCACCCTCGACCTCTCCCCGGACCACGTCGCACTAGTGACGGCGCTCAGCCAGATCCCCCACGAGCTACGCCTGGTCGTCACCTTGCACCACATCGGCGACCAGCCCACCGCCGAGATCGCCCGCCAACTAGGGATCCCCGAAGGAACGGTGAAGACCAGGCTCGTCAAGGGCCGAGCACTCCTCGCGTTGCTGCTGTCAGACGAGGAGGAGTCCCATTATGGTTGACACCACCCGGCTCGACAGGTTCGCCCGCGAGACCCGCCCGGGCGTCGTACCCCCCGACTACGACGCGCTGGTGACCACCGCGAGACGGCGCCGCCGCAACCTGACAGCAGCATCCGGCATCGCCGCCGCCGCCGTGATCGCTATCGTCGCCCTCGGCCTGCAGGTCGTCAACGACACCCAAGGCACCCCAAACCGGCCCGCCCACACCCCCACACCCACCACCACGTCAAGTCTCCCCGTAACCAGGGCATCAGCAATCCTCGGCAACCCGACCGCCTCTCCCGAGAGTGTGGCCGTGCTGCCTGACAAACCCGACTCCCTCGCCGCTGCGTGGTCAGCACCCCAGGGTCTCGCAATTGCCGTCACCGATGACGGGTTCGACACTCGGACCACTTTCCTGCTCCACAACGATCCTCAGGGTCGCGGCACCCGGATCACGGCAGCCGGTCCCGACGTGTTCTTCGTCTCGCAGTTCCAGCACAGCGAGCTCGTGTCCCCAACTGGCGACCGCCGGCCGGTCCACATCCTGCACACTCCTGGCCCCTTGCAGGGCGGGGAGGTCCTCGTCCAGAGCTACCTCGACCGTGGGCCGGTACCCGGCTACTCGCTGGCCCTCGACCTGCAGACCGCGACCGCGCACCCGATCGCACGACCGCCCGACACGTTCGAGCTCTACGGTGACCCGAGCCTGCTCTGGTCCCCCAGCCGAACCGGCGTCAGTTGGTCAACCGACGGTGGCCGAACCTGGTCCACGCACCAGTTTGCGTCCGCGCCGAGTGCCAGCTACGAACCCATCTACTCACAGCCGGGGACCATGGATCTGTACTCCCTGGACGAGCATGGCGGTCTGCTCAACCTGATCCGCAGCGACGATGCCGGCGCCACATGGCACACCATCGCCGAGCCACCGACGCGCCACACCTACGCCAACTCCCTCAACCAATCCAGCAAGGGTTTCACGTGGGGGGATGCGGTGCCGTCGTGGACGGTGGCGTTGCCCGATGGCTCACTCCTCGGGAGGGTGAGGTGGAATGGATCGCCCGGGGTACCCCCATACTTGATTACCAGCGCTGGCCCTGACTGGTCCCGTGCCTTCGCGGTGCACGCACACCTGCCGGCCCGCCGCGGACCGGTCAACGTCTACACATTCGAGCATTTGGCAACCGTGTCCACAAGTGGAGGATCGTCTGTCGTGTTCGTCTACGAGGACAGCATCATGGGTTCGCTCTCCCCGGGACTCCTCAGGTCAACCGACGGCGGCCAGACCTGGACGCAGGTCGCCGACCGATGACCACGCGTTCGGGTGGTCAGGTTGCGGTGACCAGGCAGCGGCCGAGGACGCGGTAATTGCCGCGCCGTCCACGTCCGAGACCACCCAGAGGCGTTGCGGGCCGGCGAGTTCCAGGTCCAGACATACCTCGACCAAGGGGAAGTCCGCAGATTCGGGATGGCGCTCAACCTTGATCTGGTCCCCACACAGATCCGCTACCGCTGACCGGGAGATCAACCTCCCAGGGCGCCGTCTCCAAACCGGCCGAGCCGCTGAAGTGTCGTACATGCAACAGGCGGCGAGAGGGGACGGGTGAGCGGGCAGGAGTTCATGCTCGAGACGTACGACACGTCGTACCGCCGGCTCATCGTGCAGCTGCTCGCCGCCTGCGGAGACCAGGCCGAGGATGCCGTCCAGGAAGCCTTCGTCAAAGCGATGGGGCAGGCGGCCCGGTTCGCCCACCTGGACAACCCCGAAGCGTGGCTGCGGACCGTCGCGCTCAACGACCGGCGCAACCGGTGGCGACACACCAATGTGTTCCGCAAGATCATGCCGAAGGTCCCCGGCGCCGTCGCCACCCTCGGCGCTGGCACACCAGCGCACCTCCACGAAACATGCTGCTTCGACCGGTGCCTGGCGGCACGCAGTACCTACGCAATTCCGCGTATGGCGACCGTTGGTGCGGTCTTCATAGGCACCGCCAGGGTCGGCGCCCACCACATTTCCCTTCCGACAGGAGTCCGATATGTTCCGCTCACCCCTTCGCCTTAGCTGGCTGCCGCGGCACCTGGGTGGCGTCGCGACGCTCACTCTGGCCGCTGCCGCCCTCGCCGTGCCCGGACCCGCTACCGCCGCACATCCCGCCCTTGGCGGACTCGGAGCGGCACCTCATGTCACCGGCGCCGCCACCGCATCTGAAAGTGGTCAGGACGCCGTCCTGCGCTGGAACGCCAACGCAGGTGACGCCGCCGTCGCGGCCTGTATCGCGCCGAACGGCAACCCGCTGATCGAGTCGAGGATGTACGCCGAGGTGCAGCTCGCCATCCATGACGCACTCAACGCGATCCACCTGCGCTCGCAGCCCTACGCCCTGCACGCCCACGTGCCGGGCGCCTCGCCCCCCGCCGCAGTGGCCTCGGCCGCCAAGAACACCCTCGTTCCCATCATCAAGGCCTTCCCGGACGTGGTGCCGCCGGAATGCATCCACGCAGGAGTTGCCCAGGTGCTCGCCGACTACGACGAGGCGATGTCTGCCATCCCCGACGGCATCGCGAAGGCCCGGGGCCGAGCGTTGGGGCGCGCCGCCGCAGAGCTCATCCTTGCCATCCGGACTGGTGACGGGTCGCACACGCCGATGGTCGACCCGGACTATCCCCAGGGGACGAAGCCCGGCGAGTGGCGCTTCACACCGGGAGCCCCGTTCGCCTTCGCACCCGGCTGGGGCAATGTGACAACGTTCGCGCTGCGGTCGAGCCATCAGTTCTTCCCTGAGCCGCCGTACTCGGTCACCTCCGAGCAGTACACCGCCGACTTCAAGGAGGTGAAGCGCCTCGGCGGCGACGGTGTCACCACGCCAAGCGACCGGACGCCGGACCAGACCCAGATCGCGCTCTTCTGGCTCGAGAACTCGCCCCTGATGTGGAACGGCATCGCCCGCACCGTCTCGCAGTCCCAGCACCTCGACATGTGGCAGAACGCCAGACTGTTCGCGCTGCTGAACGCCGGGTTGGCCGACGGCTACATCGCCTCGTTCGAGAGCAAGTACGACTACAAGTTCTGGCGTCCCGTTACGGCCATCCAGCTCGCTGCCGACGACGGCAACCCGAACACCGACGCGGATCCGACCTGGACGCCGCTTGTGCAGACCCCGCCCATCCCCGACCACGAATCCGCGCACGCCATCGAGGGCGGGATCGGAGCCTGGGTCATGCGCCAATTCTTCGGCACGAACCACATCACCTTCACCGCATGCAGCCAGACGCTCCCGGAAGGTCAGCGGTGCGGCGAGGACGACCAGGTCAACCGGACGTACCACTCCTTCACGCAGGCCGCCGCGGAGAACGGCTGGTCCCGGGTGCTCATCGGCTTCCACTTCCGCCACGCCGAGGAGGTCGGTATTGCCAGAGGCCGCAGTGTCGGCGTCTTCACTGTCAACCACCTGCTGCGTCCCGTCCACTGACCCGCGTCACCACCGATCGGCCGGCCGGCCACCACGGCCGGCCGATCCGCGCGCGGACACGCATCTCAGGTGCCGGTCGAGGTCACCAGCGACCGGGAACCGGCCCACCCGCGGGTTCTCGACGAGCTGGTCCCCTCGCCCCTGCACACCGCGGAGCAGTACGCGAACAACAGGATCCAATCCGACCACGGACGACTCAAAGCCAGGCTTCGACCGATGTGTGGCCTGAAGCGCTTCCGGTCAGCTCGCACCCTGGCCGTGGTCATGCTCTCGTCCAGAACATTCGACGGGATACTACGAGATCGCCCTCGTCAGCCACCCCGAGAGCGCCTTCGCGCCACCTTCGACGAGTTGCCACTTGCCATCTGAGCGACCCCCCCGACCACCGAACGAAGCCTCACGCGACCTCGCGATCACACAATGCAACAGAGCCTGGCCGGCGACAACCTGAGACCAGGGAGGATGCGGCCTGAGTCGAACCGCCCGCAACCTGTGGGTTTCCTGTGGACGGTCTATGCAATGTCCTTCATGGCGGTGAACATGCGCGCGCGCGTCGTCCAGGTGCGATCTTGCCCGATCGCCCCGGGGAGTTTGCCATCCAGGGCGTTATCCGCATTGCTCGTTTCGCGAGCTGGGGACGCCTGTTGTGCGGCTGTATACCCTGACACCGTCTCGGTAGCCCAGTGGGGGATGCCGCCGCACCCGGTCGCACGATGCTTCTCGCTCGGCTCGGTCTAGAGCGCCCGGCACGGTGCTGAGCAAGGAGGAGCACGAGAGATGCAGGCTCGCAAACTTGGTTGGACCAATCTGGAGGTCAGCCCCTTAGGCTTGGGCTGCTGGGCCATCGGCGGCCCGACCCAGTTTCGCGACAGTCAGTTTGGGTGGGGACAGATCGACGAAGGCGAGGCGATACGGGCCATCCATGTCGCTCTCGACGGCGGGATCACCTTCGTCGACACGGCCGACATCTATGGCACCGGGCAGAGCGAGCGCATTGTGGGCCAGGCGCTGGCCGGCCGGCGCGATCGCGTGCTCGTTGCGACCAAGTTTGGGCTGACCTTCGACGAGTACTCCGGCAACATGACCGGCCGGGACGCCAGCCCGGCGTACATCAGGCAGGCCTGCGAGGCGAGCCTGCGCCGCTTGAGCACCGACTACATCGACCTCTACCAATTCCACATAGGCAACTACGAACCGGCCGCTGTTGATCCCGTCCTCGATGCCCTGGATGAACTGGTGGCGGAGGGCAAGATTCGCTACTACGCATGGGGCACCGAACCTGAGGGCGCCAGACACTTCGTCGAGCGCGGGCACAGCCCAGCCGTCCAGTTTGGCTTGAACATGTTGACCATGTTCTTTGCCGAGGCCGACCAGATGCTTTCGTTCTGTGATGCGCACGATCTCGCGGCGATCATCAACGGTCCCCTGGGCAAGGGGCTGCTCACGGGCAAGTTCAATCAAGCGACCCGCTTCGCGGAAGGCGATCTGCGCCAGCAACGCGGCTGGGACTTTGAGGAAGGGCCAGTGGCCAAGGGCCGCCAGGTGATCGAGCAGCTGCGCGACATTCTGACGAGCGACGGTCGGACCCTCGCGCAGGCCGCGCTCGGCGCCCTGTGGGCGCGGAGCCCTCGCTGCCTCCCGATCCCCGGCTTCAAGACCGTGGCCCAGGTACGCGAAAACGTCGGCGCCCTCCAGTACGGCCCCTTGAGTCCCCAGCAGATGCAGGCCATCGCTGACCTTGTCACCTCCTCGCTCACGGAGGCGGAAGCCCAGACCCTTTAACACGGCTCCCAAAGGCAGGGAGCGGGACAAGCTCTTGCGGTGGTCCTCGTCCGGTGGACGGGTCTACTACAGCAGGTGGAAATGTCACGCCCCCATTTCCGCCAGGGCGCTCGCCGAGGGCCGCCATCAAGAGCCCACGTCACACCGCTTCGTCTCCGGCGTGGACTGTGGCGATTCTCTTGTCGGCAACCTCACCGCTCCGGCCTGAACCGTTCGCGTCGGGCCAACGCCCCCTCGTTCATTCGCCCACGCTACCGAGGGGGCATGCTCTCGCCTGTCTGTCGTCCCCGCCAATGCGCGCATCCTTTGAGCCAGGGGTTCGAACGTAGTCTGAATGCAGCAGGGTTGATCGCGAGAACGTCCTCCGTTGCCGGGATCCAGCAGACTCGTCACATTGGCCTTTGACGGAGTCAGCGGTCGATCATCCGTTGCATTGCTTCTGGGTAGCGATCGCCCTGGACCTGCACGCTGGCTGACGCTCTGTCGAGTTCGTCGAGGTCCTCCGGGGTGAGGTCGAGGTCCGCCGCTCCCAGGTTCTCGTCGAGGCGTTCGAGTCGCCTGGTCCCGGGGATCGGCACAAACCACGGCTTTTGCGCAAGCAACCAGGCCAGCGCCACCTGCCCGACAGTGGCGTTCTTGCGCTCGGCGACCTTGGTGACGAGGTCGACGAGAGCGAGGTTGGCCTTGAGTGCTTCGCGCTCGAAGCGGGGGAGGGAGGCGCGGATGTCTCCCTCGCCGAACTCGGTCCCGGCAGTGACCTGACCGGTCAGGAACCCGCGTCCGAGTGGACTGAACGGCACGAAGCCGATGCCGAGCTCCTCGAGGACGGGCAAAATCTCGTCCTCGGGCTCGCGCCAGAACAGGGAGTACTCACTCTGCAGCGCCGTGACGGGCTGCACCGCATGGGCGCGGCGGATCGTTGCGACGCCGGCCTCGGACATCCCGAAGTGGCGGACATTACCGGCCTCGATGAGCTCCTTGACGGTGCCCGCGACGTCCTCGATGGGAACGTCCGGGTCGACCCGGTGCTGGTAGAGCAGATCGATGGCGTCGGTCCGCAGGCGACGAAGGGAGCCCTCGACGGCGGCGCGGATGTTGTCCGGTCTGCTGGTGACGCCGGTCTGTTTGCCGTTCTCGTCGAACGCGAACCCGAACTTGGTGGCGATGACCACATCGCCGCGGACCGGTTGCAGTGCCTCACCCACCAGCTCCTCGTTGTGGAAGGGACCGTAGACCTCAGCGGTGTCGAAGAGGGTGACGCCCCGGTCCACCGCCGCACGAAGGAACGTGATCATCTCGTCTCGTGGTGGTCGTGGACCGAACGCCTGGCTCATGCCCATGCAGCCGAGGCCGAGGGGTGACACGCGAAGGCCTTCCGCTCCGAGTGTGCGTGCGTGCATTTCGGTTCTCCTTCGTCTACGGGTGGGTGTCAAAGCTGTCCGACGGGTCGCAGCAGGACTTCGTTGATCGCCAGGCTTGGGGAACACGTCGTCGCGGGCCAGGCCCGAGCCGTGAATAGCTCGCCGACCTCTTGCTCGTTGCCGCATGCGGCGGCGGTGTCGATGTGACGGTAGCCGGTCGGCACGGCCGTTCGGTCGCGTCTGGCGGGGTCTGGAAGACACCCCCCAGTCGAGGGCAGACACGGCGATGGCGCTTTTGAGTGTCAGCGTGTCCATGTGCCTCACAGTAAACATGCCTTCGGCGCCTGGGAGGGGCTGTCGCAACCTCGTCGTGCGAGGGTTGGTGGACGTATGGTCCTTGCCCATTGCAACGCAACAGTGCGTGTTCAAGGTCAGCGTTAGTAGCCCGTTCGGCGTTCCAGCGCATCCCGGTTAGCGCTCCCGATCATTGGACCGCGCCCGTTGACCCGAGGGGGTAGCAAGCAGGACCAACGCAGCCCTCTTTGCGTGGGCCAGATGGCCGAGCTGACCGCTGACCTTTGCGACGAGCAGTGCGCCTTCGATGAGGGCAAGGCCGGCCGAGGCTGCTTCCGGGACCGAGTCTTCCGGCCAGCCGTCCGCGCGAAGGCGTTGAGCGATGCGCACTTCCCAGCTGTGGAAGCAGCGCGCCGCGGCTACACGTAGGCGAGGGCTGATGAGTGGCGACTCGAGCGCGGTCGGTGCCACCGGGCACCCCCCGCAGCCGTCGTCGGTGAATAGCTCGGCGGACATGTCGAGGAACCTGCCCACGCCTACGCCGGCGTTGGGTGCGCCGTCGAGTGCCCGGGTGAGTGCGTCGGTGACGGCTTTGCCGGACGCTTCGAGGGCAGTTTCGGCAAGTTCCTCCATGCCGCCGGGGAAGTGGTGATATAGCGAGCCGTTGGACACCCCGCTCTCTGCGAGCACCTGCGACAATCCGGTTGCCGTGTAGCCCTGGTCGCGGAGCAACCGCGCCATGGTCTGCACCAGCTGGGTGCGGGAGTCGCCGACGATAGCCACCTCTTGACTCTACTGGAGTGGATGCTCTAGAAAGGCTAGAGCACTCTCTCTAGTAGTGCGTGTGCGTGGACCGCTGAGATGGAGGCAAACGATGAGCAAGGGTCCGACCGCAGTTCTGGTCCACGGCGCGTTCGCGGATGCGTCCGGGTACGCCGATGTCATCCGGCAGCTCCAAGCACAGGGAGTGGCGGTGCGGGCGCCGATGAATCCGCTGCGCGGGCTGGCATCGGACGCCGACGCCCTCGCCCGCTACACCACGACCATCGATGGTCCCATCGTGCTGGTGGGCCACTCCTACGGCGGCGCGGTCATCTCACAAGCCGCACCGGCGGTCAAGGATGCTCGCGGCCTGGTGTTCTTGTCCGCGTTCGCGTTGGACGAAGGTGAGAGCTGCGCCAGCGTGGTGGAGCCGTACCCCCCATCGCTGCTGGCGTCGACAACCATCCCCGGCCCGTACGACGCGCCGGGAGCGGTAGGAGGCCCGGACCTGTTCATCAAGATCGCCTGGTTCCATGAGACATTCTGCGCCGACCTCCCCGACGATCTTGCCGGGCCGATGGCCGTTAGTCAGCGGCCTCTTGCCGCGGCTGCGTTCACCGAGGCCGCGACGGTGGTCGGCTGGCGCGACCTGCCGACGTGGTATCTCGTGTCCGAGCACGACAACGCCATCCCACCCGACTGCGAGCGCATGATGGCCAAGCGGATGAACGCCGCCACCGAGTCGATCGACGGCTCACACGTCGCCTTCATTTCCCACCCGGACGTTGCCGCCGGACTGATCCACTCGGCGTTGTCGTCGCTCTGACGTGGCGTGTTCGCGGCAGCGACCACCCGAAGAGAGGGCGGCATCGATGAGCGACCTGAGAGCGTGACTACCACCACAGCGGCCGCCCGCCCGTCGTTCTCCGCAGGCGCCCGAACCCTCGCCGATCGCGATCCGGTCATTGCCCGATTGGTCGCACTCGCGGGCCAACCCCGGGTTCCCCGCTCTCGAGAGACACCCTTTGCCGCTCTCGTCCGCGCGATCGTGTACCAGCAGCTCGCCGGGACGGCCGCGGCAGCGATCCACCGGCGGTTGCTCGACGCACTCGATGACAACCCCAGTCCCGAGGCACTCCTCACACTGGACGCTGCAACATCGCGGGCCGTCGGGCTATCGGCCAACAAGGCGGCCTCGCTCTACGACCTGGCCGCCAGGGCACTCGACCGCACGGTCCTGCTGAGTCCGCGTAGACTCGCACGGCAAAGCGACGACGAGATTATCGCCCGACTTTCGACGGTCCGTGGCATCGGCCCCTGGACCGCCCAGATGTTTCTCATCTTCCAGCTCCGCCGCCTCGACGTCTGGCCTACCGGCGACCTCGGAGTCCGACACGGCTTCGGACTGGCCTGGGACATCCCGACGCCGACCGCTCGCGAGCTAGAGCCGCTCGGCGACCCCTTCCATCCGTATCGCTCGGTTGTCGCCTGGTACTGCTGGCGAGCAGCCGAGCTCATGGCGAACCCAACTTAGGAGTCACCACATGCCGATGATCGACGTGTACGCCACCAGCGGAACATTCGGCGACACCAAGAAGCTCGCCACCGAGCTTGCAACAACGCTGATGCGCATCGAAGGTGTCCCAGACATCCCGATGTTCCGACAGAACACAGCGGCTTTCATCCACGAGACCTCGCCGGCCAGCGCCAGCAACGTCGTCGGCGACAACAACCACGTGCGAGTTCAGGTGCTCACCAACGCCGGAGCGCTCACTCGGGAGAAGCAGCTCGCCGTCGTCACCGAGTTCAGCACGCTCATCGGGAAGGCGGCGGGCGACGACAGCCTCAAGGAACGAACCTGGGTTCTCTTGACGGAAGCGGTCGACGGCGGCTGGGGCTTGTGGGGCCACGCCCACACCAACGACGAACTCGTCGCAGCCGCTCGGGCCGAAATCGCCAAGCTGCAAGCCTGAACGGCACTGTTGAAGCGATCTCGTCGTGGCCCCGTCGTAGGTTCTGGACGAGGGCATGGCCGTCGGCGAGGATTTGAGCCGACCGGATCGCTTGAGGCCGCGCATCGGTCGTGGCCGGGCTTGAGTCGACCATGGTCGGACCGACCCCGTTGTTCGGGTACTCCTCCGTGGTTTGGAGGGCCGATGGGATCGGCTCGTCGAGTTCCCGCGGGTGGGCGCCGCCCGGTCCGTGGTGACCTCCACAGGCAAGGTCCCCAATGCGAGTCCCCGGCCGATGAACGCCTGTGCCGTTTTCAGGTCCCGCTAGCGTGACAGCCAGTGGCGTACTTTGCGCCGTTGTTCCTGAAACTGCGCGGTCCCATGGATTAACTGCAGATTGTTTTGTTGTATCGGTGGTCCGGTGCACGTTAGCTCGTTGTCGTGAAGGGTTTATCTGCGCCTAGTGTCGTCCCATTGGCGTTGGTGGCGACCAGTCGGTAGTGGTACGTCAGGGAAGGGTTTAGCCCGCTGAGGTCGGCCGCCACCCGAACGAGCGTATTCCCCGACGCCAGGTCGGCGGTCGGAGTCGCGTTGCCGTAGCCAGTGTCGAGTCCATATTCGAAGTAATATTGAGTCGCGGCATTCTTGGGGTTGACCGTGCCCGTTAGGTGCGCACGGGTGGAGCTGACGTTACTGGCGGTGCCAGTGGTGACGCCGGGACCGGCTGTGGTAAGGGTTCTGTCGCGTCCATACGAGTTGCCGTTGATGTTGCCGGCGACCAGCCGGTAGTGGTACATCGTCGAGCCGTTGAGTCCGGTAATAGCCGTCGGCACAGAGACCGCCGAGGACCCCGATCCCGCGTTGCCGGCTTGTATTGGCGCCGAGTTGCCGTAGGTCGTGCTGGTGCCGTACTGGAAGTAATAGGTGGTGTCCGCGCCGTGGGGGTTGACCGTCCCGTTCAAGTTCGCGCTGCTGGCGGTGATGCTGCTGGCGGCACCTGTGGTAGCCACGGGCAGTGCCGTGGTTTTGAAATAGAACGTGCCTTTGGTCACAGCTGGTCCGATGCCGTTTTGGGCGACCAGCCGGTAGTAGTACTTCGTGGACGGGCTGAGGCTGCCAATTGCAACGGAGGCCGGCACGTTCACATTTCCGAAACCCGCATCGTTGTCTGGCACTGGAGTCGAGGTGCCGTAGCTGGTGGTGGTTCCGTAGTCGAAGTGGTAATGGGTGCCGGAGCCTTCTGGGTTGACCATCCCATTCAGGGTGGCAGTGGTGGCGGTGACGTCGGTAGTCGGGCTGATGCTGACTGTCGGCGCCTGCCCAGCGACTGACGAGGTGGTGAAGGTTCGGTCGGCGCCGACCCTTAATCCGTTTCCGTTCGTCGCCACCAGCCGGTAGTGGTACGTCGTCGCACTCGTGAGCCCGCTGAGGGAAGCCGACACGCTCTGCGTTGAGCCCACCGCACCAGCTGTCGGTGTCGACTGGCCGTACTTCGTGGTGGTTCCAAAGTCGAAGTGGTAGGAGGTGTCAGAAGTGCCGAGCGGGTTGACGATGCCGTTGAGAGTGGCTGAGGTGTCGACGACATTGGACGGAGCATCGGTGAATACGCCGGGGGCCGGCATCGGGTTGAAGAAGGCATCCAGCAGGGGTCCCGTCCCGGTCCCAGTCCCCACTGCGAGCAACGATTGGTAGGTGTCGAGGTGGGTGAGAGATGAGGCCGCGGTGATCGGGCCTCCGGTCAGGTCCGGGCTTCCTGCCTGATTTTGGTGTAAGAGCACGTTGATAACGTTGTTGCCGCATCCGCACGCGGTGCTGGACTCGTCGAATGTGACGATGACCGCTAACGCACCCGAGGTGTAGTCAGCCGACTGCAGCACTCCGGGAAGGAAACTGCTCAACCACGTGTCTGCGCCGCCAAGCGGGGCGCCATGGGCGTCATGGTCGAGGTTTGGCGTCACGAGGCTCACGGTCGGCAACGGGGACGGCAAGGGTGCGGTTGGCCCTGCCAGTGGAACATCAGAAGCTTGACATGCCTGCCGATCGTCCACGGGAGTAGTGCCAACGTAGTAGGGCCAGGGGTTGTGCCGGACGACGTACGGAGACGAGTTCGTTTGGTAACAGTTCGAGGGCATGGACTCCTCGAAGGAGGCCGCGGTGTTTCCACTGTTGCTGGCCGCTGCGAAAACTGATTGCTGCGGCTGCGGACACGCGGACGGGAAGCAGTCTGCGGTGGTCGGGACCACCCCGGACGTCAAGGCGATGTAGTTGGGGGTGCTGGGGTGGGTGCTCGCGTAGTAGTCGCTGAGCCACGCCCCGCCGGGGCTGTTGGCAAGACCCATCAGGTAAGGCATACCCGCCACGGCCTCCGACGGGCCGTGGTTCTCCTCCATGATGATCAGCACCTTGGAGATCCCGCTTGAGTTCGCTTGAGCCTGGGCCGGCAACGGTAGGGCCGCTCCCACAAGAAGCCCGAGGCTCAGCGAGATGGATGCGAGACAGCCACGACGGAGACGCATAAATGACCTCGAAACCACGATCGTCGGCAGAAATGTTGACTGACTGTTCGCTGTCTGAATAACGCCGATAGCGCACTAAACTAACGTAGTATCCTTACGCTGTAAAGACCTGAAGCCAGACGGCGTTGCGGGCGGCATAAAATGCTTCAAATTACCCTTGAACCACCATCGCACCGGCCGGTGTCTGTTTAGGGTGTGTCTCGTGACTGTGTGTGCGTCGTGTGGGACTGCGAACCCTGATGGGATGGGGTTTTGCGGTGGTTGCGGCGCGCGTCTGGAGGCGGCGTCGCCGTTGGCGGGGCGTGAGCGTAAGACGGTGTCGGTGTTGTTTTGTGATCTGGTGGGGTTCACGGCGGCGTCGGATGGTGCCGATCCGGAGGAGGTGCAAGCAGCGCTGTCGCCGTATCACGCCCGGGCCCGTGTGGAGATTGAGCGGTTCGGGGGGACGGTGGAGAAATTCATCGGGGATGCGGTCATGGCGGCGTTCGGTGCGCCCGTGGTGCATGAGGATGACCCGGAGCGCGCCGTCCGTGCCGGGTTGGCGTTGCTGGACGCTGTGCGAGACCTGAACACCACGCATGGTCTGGGTTTGGCGGTTCGGGTGGGGGTGGCGACCGGGGAGGCGGTGGTGTCGACTGGTGCCCGCCCGGAGCGGGGGGAAGGGATGTTGGCGGGGGATGTGGTGAACACGGCGGCTCGGTTGCAGACGGCGGCGCCGGTCGGCGGAGTGCTGGTGGGCCAGTCGACGCGGGACGCGACGCGGGCGGTTATCGAGTATCGGCCGCATGATCCGGTGGTGGTGAAGGGGAAGGCGGATCCGTTGCCGGTGTGGGTGGCGGTGCGGGCTCGGGGTTTTGTGGGGGAGGCGTTGGCGGAGTCGTCGCGTCCGATGGTGGGCCGTGTTGATGAGTTGAGTGCGTTGCAGCGGGCGTTCACCCGGGCGGTGCGGGAGGACTCGGTGCAGCTGGTGACGGTGATGGCGGAGCCGGGGTTGGGGAAGTCGCGGCTGGTGCAGGCGTTCTCCGGGTGGGTTGATGACCGGGAGGAGCTGGTGACGTGGCGGCAGGGCCGCTGTCCGTCGTATGGGGACGCGGTCACCTATGCCGCGTTGGGGCAGGTCGTGAAGGCTCAGACGGGTATCTTGGACACCGATGCGGTGGCGGTGGCCACGGCGAAGCTGACCGATACCGTGCATGCGCTGGTCGATGGGACGGACCTGGCGGGGCAGGAGTCGTGGCTGGTGGCCCGCCTGGCGCCGCTGGTGGGGTTGGCGGCGGCGGAGACACCGCAGGAGGAGCTGTTCGCGGCGTGGCGACGGTTCCTGGAGACCCTGGCCGCGACCAATCCGCTGGTGCTGGTGGTGGAGGATCTGCACTGGGCCGACCCGGCGATGCTGGGCTTCTTGACCCACCTGTTGGAGTGGGTGGTCGGGGTTCCGTTGGTGATCATCGCGACCACCCGCCCGGAACTGTACGACACCACCCCGGACTGGGGAACCGGTCACCGCAACTCCACCACGTTGACGCTGTCACCGTTGTCGGATGTGGAGAACGCGCAGCTGGTGGCCAGCCTGTTAGGGACCGTCGTGCTGCCGGCGGACCTGCACGCTGCGTTGCTGGCGAGGTCGGCGGGTAACCCGCTGTATACACGGGAGTACCTGAACATGCTCACCGACCAGACCGGTTCGACCGCCAGCCCGGATCCGGTCCGGGTGGAGTCGCTCGCGGGGACCCTGCCGGGGTCGGTGCAGGCGGTGATCGCCGCCCGCCTGGACACCCTACCGGCGGGGCACAAGCAGCTACTGCAGGCCGCCGCCGTGGTGGGCCACACGTTCTGGCCCGACGCCGTCGCTACCCTCACCGACACCGACCAGGCGGCGGTGTCAGCCCGGTTGCATGACCTGGTCCGCCGTGACTACCTGCGCCCGTCACGGTCGTCCAGCATCGCCGGGCAACCCCAGTACACGTTCAACCATGCCTTGATCGCCGACGTCGCCTACCACCAGCTCCCCCGCCAGATCCGAGCTACCCACCACCACCACGCAGGCGACTGGCACGCCAACCTCAGCACCCACATCGACACCGAACCCCACGCCGGTGCGTCATCGGGTGGGCAGGCCGCCGTGATCGCCCACCACTATTCCCAAGCCCACACATTGACCATGGCCGCTGGCGGCAATCCCGCAACGGTCGTCGAGCTCACCGCTTTGGCCGCGGAGTGGCACACCCGCGCCGCCCGCGACGCACTACAGGTCGACCTCGCCTCGGCAGCAAATCACATCCGGGCCGCCCTCGACCTCACCCCACCAAGCCACCCAACCCGTCCGGGCCTCCTCATATTGCTCGGGGAGATGCTGATGGGCGCCGGGCGGGTCACCGACGCCGACAACGTCTACCTGCAGGCCCGCGCCGAAGCCGAGGCCGTCGGAGACCCTGTCGTGGCCGCTCACGCTGACGTCTACCGCAGCAGCGCAAATCGGCTTTTGGCCCGGTTCGCGAAGGCCAACGACCTTCTCGACGCTGCGATCTCAGTGCTGGAACAACACCGGCCGGGCCCCGAGCTACTCAACGCGTACGCTTCCTCAGCGTCGGCTCTCATGACCGGGGGGCTCAATCGGGAGGCGATAGACCGGGCGAACCAGGCGTTGGCCCTCGCCGAACGTCTCAACAACCCGCCACCCCGGGTAGTGGCGAGGGCGTTGTCGGACCGAGGAACCGGCCGTGTCTGGTCAGGCGATCCCAACGGTGAGAGCGACCTCCTGGCGGCACTCGACCTCGCCCAAGCGCACAACCTCACCGAAATGTTGACCGGGGTCTACCACGGTCTTGCCGGCGTGAAGTATCTGACCGAATCGGCGCAAGCCTCAATCCCGTTCATGGAGCAGGGGGTCGCCCTCTCCGCCGACCGCGGACGGACGGCAACGTTCGTGCTCTTCGCCGGTAATCTCGCCGAAGCTCTGGCGATGGCCGGCCGCATCGACGACGCCCTTGCCGTATGCCAACGTGGCGCTCGCGGACTAGAAGGCATCGACAGTCCACGCGACTCCTTTGTGCTGCAGTTATACCGTTCGTGGGTGCTGGCCATTCGCGGGGACTTCGATCAAGCCAGCGGGCTCGTCGCGGAAGCCCTACCGGTCGCTCGCGGCGTCGAACCGCGAGCATTGGTGGACCTCCTTCTGATCGGAGTGGACTGCGCGAGGGCAGGTCACCCGCCTGACCACAGGACCCTTCACGATCTACTCGACGAGATTCTCGTGACGCTCGATGATCCCAACGCCGACGCCGACATGGCACAGTCCCTATCTCGGCTGGCCCGGGTCGTGGTCCCGGCCGGGCGTGCCGACCTTGTCACCCGGATCATTGGGCACACACCCACCAGCGTGTTGTACTTCGACAATAATGCGCTAACCGCCCGCGCCATCCTGGCCGAGGAAGAGGGGAAACCCGCAGAAGCCCTCGACCTGTACAACAAGTCGGCAGTTGCGTGGGCAGGCTATCGGTACCCACTCGAACAAGCGCATGCTCTGCTTGGCGCCGCCCGCTGCAGCTTCGCCCTCCAACTACCCGCCAGGGCACTCCTGTTGGAGGCACGCGACATCCTGACCCAGCTTGGTGCCGCACCGTTGCTTGCTGAGACCGCCGAGCTCCTCGGGGTATGCGAATGAGACGAGGTCGAAGACTGGCCCGACGTCGACCTGCGTTGCGTCGTGAATCTGAACGTCTTTCCGAGTCGCAGAAGGCCGCTCAAGGGCGAATGAACGATTCATTGGTTGCCGGGGCGGCTAGCCGGGATGAGACCGATCTATCTGGTCACGCTCGGGAGGCGGCACCGGTCCTCGGGGTTGACTGATATCGCACAGGCCCAAGGGTTACCCACCGGCCGAGGGCGTCCACCTCAGGGACCATGCAGACGGGCAGCATTGGGCCGCCTAAAGTCCGAGGTCCCCATGAGGGTGGACATCAAGGTCGTCGATTCGTGTGGCCAGACCGGGGAGTCTGGATCGGCGCGAGTGGCGAGACTGCGGGTAGACGGCACCCACGTGCAAGCTTCGGAGTTCATGCGGTGCTGCGTAGCAACTCTTCAATCCTGCCGGCGTATTGCGTCGCCTGTACCCGTCGATAGAAGACAATCGCCTGCTGGGCCTCTCGCTGAGCCTCACCGAAGCGGCCTTTACTTGCCGCGTCCTGGGCGGCGAGCAGTTGAGCGGCGGCCTCCAGCGGTTGGCTGCCGATTTGCTGGTAGAGGCGCTGAGCCTCGGCGTAGCGGCGTTGTGTGATAGCGATGAGAGCGCCCTTCCAGCCCGATGCGTCGGGTAACAGCGCGGAGGCTGCCGCGATGGCGGTGTGCTGACTAGGGATCACCTGCAGTTCGGCGAGGGCGGATGCCATGTTGGGCAGCCCGCCTCTCTCGTGCCAGCGGGCGAACAGGCTGCGGCAGGTCGCGTCCGCCGAGTTCGCGTCCCCCGAGGTCTGCTGAGCAAGTGCCAAGAGGGTCATTGCCTTGATGAGGAGCTCGTCGTTGGCCACGCTGGTCGCGTAGTCGAGCATGGCGGTAGCGTCGGCCAGCGCCTGGGTGGCGTCGCCTCGGGCGAGGACGATGTGGCCCCGCGTCGAGCGGGCGGCCATCGCGGTGAACTGGTCGGCTCCGCGGGTGAGCGGCTCGGCGAGGCGCAGCGCCTGGTCCCAGCCTCCTAGGTGGTACGAATTGTCCGCCTCGGCGCACTTCACTGCCCCGATCTGATCCGCCTGCCCGAATCGTTCTGCCCAGGCGCTGGCTTGCCCACGCGCCTGTCCAGCGCGCCGAACGTCGCCGAACATGATCAAGATCTCGCCTAGATTGATGTAGAGAGTGGCGGTCCTGGGATGTGCGTGCCGGGCGAGGATCTCGGCGGCTTGCTGCATCTCATCGACTCCGCGGATGTCTCCAAGGGAGCTGAGCGCGACACCGTGCCAGGAGAGCAGCAGCGCGCGACCCTGGGGGTCACCGGCGTGTTCGGCTCGGCGGATCGCCTGTTCGGTGAAGCGGATCGTCTCGGAGTAGCGACCCGTGACCAGCAGCCCAAAAGCCTGGCTGTAGGCAATGAGGCTCGCGACAGGTGTATACCCTGTGCGGGTCGCATAGTCCATCCCTCGGTCCAAGATCGGTTCGGTTCGGCCTCCCTCACTCGCATAGTCCTCCAACCATCTGGTGAGCCACAAGCTTGCCTCTGCGGCAGCCTCCCAGTCGCCGATGGCGGCGTTGGCGTCGAGAGCGGCTTGGAGGGTTGCCTCGTCGGTGTTGCCGGCGCGGTATGCCGCAGTGGCTTGGTCCAGCAGCAGCCGCGGGCGTGCGGGGTCATCGACTGCGGTAAGGTCCAGCGCGGCCCGAAGGTGGCGGCCTGCGGTCGCATGCGCGTTCACGGCCGTGGCATGTCGGCCGGCCTCCGCGAGCGCCGCCCGGGTCTGCGCGACCAGCGAGGCAACGTCTTCCCCGGCCTGCTGACATAACTCCAGTGCGGCCTGATAGTGGTGAGCGAGCAGCTCGGCCTTGTCGTCTCGCTGCCCGGAAAGGTGTTCGATCCACTCCGCCACTGCCTGGTGCTTCGCCGCCCGCTCTAGTCGGGGAATCTGGCCGTAGGCGACCTCTTGGGTGAGAGCGTGGGTAAAGCTGAACTCGACTTCGCCGGCAACGCTGGAGCGTCGTGACGGCGCCAGCAGCTGTTTGCGCTCAAGCCGGTGCAGCGCCTCCTCGGCCGGCCGCGGCGATGTCCCGCCGATGGCGCCGACCGCCCCGAGCCATGCGGTCCGGCCGACGACGGCCGCGTTCTGGACCAGTCGCCTCTCCTCGTCGGTCAAGGTGTCAAGGCGGGTCGCGATGATCCCCTGCACCGATTCCGGCAGCCCTGAGGGCTGCCCGACCAGCCGCCAGCCGCCACCATTTCGTACCAGCAGGCCACGGTCGCGCAGCATGCGCACGTACTCACGCGCATACAGCGGATTACCCTCCGCGCGGGCGAGCAGCGCCTGCTGGGTGTCGGCCGGCAGCAGCGCTTGGTCCAGCAGCACTCCCACCAGCCGGGCGGTGTCTTGCTGAGACAGCGGGAGGAGGTTGATGGTGGTGGAGTTGATCTTGCCGCCTCCCCAACCGGGTCGGCGTTCCAGCAGCTCGGGTCTGGCAGTGCAGACGATCAGCAGCGGCACCGCGCCGGCCCACTCGGCTAACAGGTCGATGAAGTCCAGCAGCGCCTCGTCGGCCCAGTGCACATCTTCGAAGACCAGCACGGTGGCGCCGTCCTCGGCCATCGCCTCGAACAGCCGTCGCCAGGCTGCGAACGCCTCCACCCGGCCACCCTCGGGCGCCGGTGACGCGTCACCCAGTTCCAGGCCGACCAGGGGCCGCAACTGGCGGCCCACCCATTCCCGGTCACGCTGCTCCACCAGCAGCGCCGACACCATGGCGTCGAGCTTGGCAGACGTCGTGTCAGCAGCGTCCGACTCGAGGATCCCAGCCTCGGCCTTCACCATCTCTCCCAGCGCCCACAGCGCTACCCCCTCGCCATAGGCTACTGAGCGTCCCCGGCGCCAGCGGATGAGTTCGGGCATTGTCTCGATCTGGGCTGAGAGCTCTCCGACCAGCCTGGTCTTGCCGATCCCAGGAGCACCCATGATGGTCACCAACTGAGTGGATGGTTCCCGTCGCGAGCGAGCCAGCGCGGTCACCAGGTGGGTCAGCTCATCGTCCCGGCCGACCAATGGGAGATCGTCGGCTCGCGACTGCTCCGGCAGCAGTGAGCGGGGTTCGAGCGCCAACCACACCGCCACCGGCTCGCGCTTGCCCTTGGCCACCATCGCCGGTGCCGGCTGGTAGATGATCACCCGATCCGTCGATCGGTAGGTCCACTCGTCCACCAGCACCCCGTCGACCGGCGCCGCGGACTGCAGCCGGGCGGCAGTGTTCACCACGTCACCAGAGGCCATGCCCTCGCCGGCACGGGGGTCGGCCCCAAGGCTAACCAGCACTTCACCAGTGGTCACTCCCACGCGCACGTGCAGATCGATGCCCTCGAGCTCCCGCCACTGCGCCACCGCGTCCTGGATGGACAACCCCGAGCGGACCGCACGCTCGGGGTCATCCTCGTGTGCCAGCGGAGCCCCGAACAACGCCATCACAGCGTCGCCGATGAACTTCTCCACGGTGCCGCCGTGTCGCTCCAGTTCATGGCGCAGCAGGCGGTGATAGCGAGAGAGCAGCGCCTGAACATCCTCCACGTCCAGGAGTTCAGAGCGGCTGGTGAAGCCGACCAGGTCAGCAAAGAGGATGGACACCACTCGCCGCTCACGCCGACTGGCCATGGTGGAGGCAGCAAGCGGCGCGGCGCACTGCAAGCAGAATTTCGCCCTGTCCGGGCTCTGCTCGCCACAGGCGGTGCAAACCCTCACGGGCGAGACTCTAGGGCACCCGCTGGCTGAGTGGCGGAAGTGCTCCCGCCCGATTTGGCGACTGGCCGCCCGATCTGTGGACCGAGCCGGAAGGTCGTGGGAGTCGATCTTTGATCTCTGGGACCGCGAAGAGCCTTATAGGTAGAAGGCAGGGTCCATGAGCTTCGCTCACAACGAGGCCGTGCGCGCCGTACTCATCCGGTGAGCCAGATATTCCTCAAGAGTCAGCCCAGTTTGCGTCGAGCGGGACATTCCATGCTGCGGTCTGCTTGGTCCCCGATGGGCGTCCTAGGCCGGTGGGTAGCCCTTGGGTGTGGGAGCATATTGGGGTCCGCGGAACCGAAAGGGAACTGAGCCATGACGTACCAGACGCTGCCCAAGATGCTGGCGGGGATCGATTTGTTCTCGGGAGTGCCGGATAGTGTGCTGTCTGACTTGGTAAGTGTCGGTACGACACATTCAACCTCGCCCGGTCACACAGTCGTCGCCCAGGGCAGTACCGACGCTGGTCTGCAGGTGGTGCTGGAGGGTAGTGCGGACGTCGAGGTCAATGGTGTTCGACGACCCGAGATTCTACCTGGCGGCTACTTCGGGGAGATCTCGGTGATTGATGGTGCGGGACGGTCCGCGACGCTGACCGCCGGAAAGGATGGTCTCAAGACATTCGCGATCTCGCCCGTCAACTTCTCCCCGCTCATTGACAAGCACCCCGAGCTGGCACGCTCGCTGCTCAAGGCTTTGTGTGCCCGTCTGAGGGCGGTCGAGGCATCTCAACACGACTGAAAGAGCCTCGGCTGGCGGGTCATCTAGGCCTTTCTCGCCGGCGTCGCTGATGACGGCTTGGAGCATGAAGTGAAGGTGGTGCTGCACGGCGTCCGCGGGTCCACGCCCGCCCCGGGACGTGACTTTCTTCGCGTTGGCGGGCACACCTCTTGTGTATCGATAACACCAGCCGGACACGACCGTCCAACGTTGCTGCTTGATGCCGGCACCGGACTCCCTTCGGTCGCGGCGTCACTGGACGGCGCAGCCTTTGAAGGCGACATTGTGCTGACCCACTTGCACTGGGACCACGTCCAGGGCCTGCCGTTCTTCACCGCAGGTGACCGCGACGACTCGCAGGTGCGGCTGCTGCTGCCCGCCCAAGACGGCGCGTCGCCCGACCAGCCCGGTTCGGCTGCCGTACTGCTCGCCCGCGCGATGTCCCCTCCGCACTTCCCAATCGGCCCCGCCGGTCTCAAAGGACGATGGATGTTCTCGGCGATCCCCCCTGGCCGATTCTCCGCCGGCGGCTGCGAACTCATCGCCCTGGAAGTGCCACACAAGGGCGGCCGCACCTTCGGCTACCGGGTCGAAGCCGACGGACAGAGCCTCGCCTACATCCCCGACCATCATCCCTCCACCGATCCCACGGCAGGTCTCGACCTCGCCCGAGACGTCGACGTGCTGTGCCACGGAGCGATGTTCACCGAAACCGAGCAAGACATGGCCCACGCCTACGGACACGCCACCATCCAAGAAGCACACCGACTGGCCCAAAAGGCCAGCGTCGGGACGCTGGTGCTCATCCACCATGCTCCCAGCCGAACAGACAGCCAAGTCGACGCCCTCGCCGAAAGCCTGACCGGCGCCAGTATGGGAATCGTCGTCGGACGACAAGGCGACACCGTGCTCGGCGGCAGATAGACGGATTAACCTCGGCGGCCAAATTGATCGAAGCTGACAGTCGTCGTTACTGCCTCGATAGGCGTGGCACTCTGGTCCGTCACAGCTACTCGCTTCCGTCTGCCTTTGCCAGGCGATTGAGAGCCAAAACCAATGGTGTCTAAGACGCAGGGCTCCGCAACGGCCGAAGCATTCCTGTGACTGTATGGACCGCACCAAGTCGCACCCTTCTCGGCGAGCCGTAAGCTCGAGGCCGCATTATGGATCGCCCTCACCTGCGGTGAACATCTGCAGCGCGTCGTGCGGCGTCCGCACGGGGCGCACCGCTACCACTATTTAGAGGCCAGAAACTCCATGAGCGCTTGGGCTACCTCCTCCGGTGCTTCCTCTGCTTGGTGGTGTCCGGACCCGATGACGTGGTGTTGCAGCGACTGCTGTAGCCACGGCTCCCAGATGGCTGCCGGGTCGCCGTGGATGTTGAGGTCGTCTCGAGCGGATTCGAGCAACAGCGTCGGACAGGCGACGCGGCGTCCGGCGGCGCGATCGGCCTCGTCGTGATGCCGGTCGATCCTCAGACCGGCCCGGTAGTCCTCGCACATGCCGTGTACAACGGCGGGGCGCCGCAATGCAGCCCACAAGTCCGCGTGGTTCAGGGCGCCGATGGTTTCAGGTGGCGGTGTGCGATACCAAGCGTCCGGATCGGCGTTGATGACGCGTTCGGCTGGCTTATCGGTCTGGCCAAGGAACCACCAGTGCCACCATGCCTGGGCGAACTTGGCGTCAGTGCGTTCGAGGTGTTCGAGGAGCGGCAGCCCATCCATGACCACCAACCGCGAAACACGATTCGGGTGGTCCATCGCTGTACGGAACGCTACCAATGCGCCGCGGTCGTGGCCGACGACCGCGAACCGGTCGTGACCAAGGCGGGTCAGCAGCTCAGCGACATCGCGAGCCATGGCTCTCTTGCTTGACTGCGCGTGATCGGGAGCATCAGGGGGCAACGTGGACCCGCCGTAACCCCGTAAGTCCGGACACACCACCACATGCTTGCGCGCGAGTCGCCGTGCGACCTCGTGCCAGGTGGTGTGGGTCCGAGGATGTCCGTGCAACAACACGACCGGGGTGCCAACACCCCCATGTCGCACGCGTACCGAAACCTCGCCCAAGTCCACCTGCTCCAACAGAAACCCCTCGAACACGGTCCGAGCCTAGGGCCAGGCGAGATCACTCCAAACGCATAGGCACAGGTAGGACGACTCAAGACCCATTGCCTTGGCTCCCCACGCGCCCATCCACTTGCTTCCAGCGCTTCGACAGAAGCAGTATTTCTGTTGCCCCCTGTTCCGGCACGCGTGGTACGAAGTAGGTGTGGGAAGACAGACAGCCGTCGTGCTTTACGTGGTCCTGATGATCGGCGTCGTTGTTGGCGTCGATGTTCTGTTCCTCAGGAACCACTTGTGGCAGCGGTTGATGGTTAACCTCGGCATCGTCTTGGTGTTCGCGGCCTTCTACTTGAGCTTCTTGAAGGAACACCTTTGAGCCCAGCCCTGAGGAGGCCGACGCATGACCCGCTGGAATGACCAACGTGACCCTCGCCTTCTCTCCCCACGCAAACCACGTCTTCAAAGAGGACGATCGCATTGTCACCGTGCTGGTGGCCGCGCCGTCGCCCTGTCCCTCCGTAGAGCGCTTACATAAGGTCTCCGCGAACCCGCCCAGCCGGCAAGAAGGCTCGCACGAGCACCGCCCCGTGAGCGCATCATTCTGCCGACCTCGTTACGGTGTCGCCATGGATTGCGACGACCACCAGCGCGCCGCTTTGCGCACGGCTCGCGACAAGGATGCCCCGGACGAGTTAATGCACCTGATCCTCGGTTTGGTTGGTGAGACGGGCGAAATCGCGGAGAAGGTCAAGAAACTGGTCCGCGACAAGAACAGCGACCTCGCGCAGCTTGATCGTGACGACATGGCCGCCGAACTTGGAGATGTACTTTGGTATACGGCGGTCCTAGCAAACTTCCTTGGCGTTTCCCTGAACGATGTCGCAGAACGGAATGTTGACAAGCTCGGCGATCGGCAGCGTCGTGCCGTCCTCGGCGGCTCCGGCGACAATCGTTGAGGAACACACTCACGCGCCGCCGACGGCCGCGTCACAGGGACGTCTGGTATGGCGGTCTGCCGTGGGCATGGCGCCGCGAGGAGCAGGGCTGGGCTGCCTTCGTCCAAGCTGACCAAGGCATCCGGTGAGACGTACGTGCGATGGATCGACGCTGGTCAGTCTGACCTGCACGGTCCCCGACGGGTCTTGCGATCTGGGTAGGCTTTACGAGGTGGGAGAAACCGAGGTGGCTCGGGATGGCCGCATGCTGCGAGTTCTCGACTCCGGGGACCCGTATGGAAGCCCGGTGGTCTACTTCCATGGGACCCCAGGGCTCCTGGATGGAAATGGCCTTCGCCAACGACCTCGCGGCCGAGCATGGCGTACGGGTCGTGTCGTTCGACCGGCCGGGGTACGACGGCTCCTCGACAGCCCCGTTCGGCCTGGTATCGATCGCGCGCGACGCAGCAGCGGAATCGCAGCCGCCGTCGGGGACATGCTGTCCGAACACGACCGGATGCTGATGCGGGACGTGAGGCTGGCATCGGCCTTCGGCGAGAGCATGAAGGAGGCGCTTCGCCAGGGGTCCAGCGGCGGCGGATGGGACAACGTTGCCTGGGTTCGACCCTCGGAGATCGACCCATCGACAATCGGCTGTCCGGTGCTGCTCTGGTACGGCGACCAGGACCGAGGCCGCTGGCCTGAGCACGGGGAGTGGCTGCGCGACAACATCCAGAACGCCACCCTGGTGCTGGGCGCAGGCGAAGGGCACCTGGGGCTCGTGGAGCACACATCGGAAATGCTGACGGCCCTCACCTCGTGACAGGGCCGTTCCGGTGCCTATCTGGTCGGGCATCGATGTCGATGAATGGGCCGGCTGGGTTCGGCAGACCCAGCTAGGAACGCGATCAAAGGCGATCTCTCAGCCTGCAGATCTCGGCGGTCGGCACGAAACTCGCGAGCGACTGCTTGACGCGCCCCCCGGCCCGACCCTACGAGACCAAGCAGTGGTTCAGCTCTGCTTCCGCGCCGCGCGGGCCGCGCGGGGCAACCCGGCGACGACCAGGTCGTAGGAGTCCACGATCAGGCCGCGCACGACGTCGTCCTCGACCGAGCCGTCGAGCTCCACGGTGTTCCAATGACGCTTGTTCTGGTGGTAGCCGGGCCGGATCCCGGTGTACGCCTCGCGCAGCTCGAGCGCTCGCCCCGGCTCGCACTTGAGGTTGACGGACCCGGGCGCCTCGGATAGCGGGACCAGCGCGAACATCTTGCCGCCGACCTTGATCACCGCGACATCCTCCCCGAATGGGTAGGTCTCCTCAGCCGCCGGCAGATCCAGGCAGATCCCAAGGACATCATCTGGAGTCATGCCCCCAGTCTGGCGTCCCCCTGCCTCGCCCGGCTTGAAGAACCGCCGGGGGAGAAGACCTCGAGGCTGCTATGGGTCACGTCGTCGGCAGCGGGCGATGAAATAGCGCGGCATCTGAGAAGTCGGCTCGGCGAACTCGTCGAAGTCGAAACCGGCTCCTAGCAGGGCGTTGAGGTAGGTGGAGAGCATCCGTCGAAGCAATCGCCATCCCACCAGCGCGTCGTGGTCACGTCACCCAACCGGTAGCGGATGTCCAGACGCTGGGTCGACGCCCGATCCGCCGCATGTGCGAGCATGTTCGCGGACAGATCGACCGCGGCAACCAGCGCGCCACGGCCCGCCAGGACTCGGCTCAGTTCCCCCGGCCCGCAGGCCATGTCGAGCACACACTGGACGGTCACGTCTTCGGGAAGCAGAGCGTGGCGCTCCGATCCCCATTCGCGGCTGAAATCCACATACCAAGCGGTGATCGAGTCGTAACGAGACACCCGCCTAGCCATGCTCGGCAGGCTACACCGCGCATCGACAGGCCCTCCCGGCTCGAACTTACCGCACTGGTCGTGTTGGCCTACGGGCGCGTAAGCCCGAGCACGGGGATAGTTCGGATGCCAGCGGTTTGCCGTTCGTAGTCGGCGAAGCCGCGGTAGCGGCGGGCTTGTTCGGCATAGACGCGGTCGCGTTCGGTGCCGGTCAGCTCGCGGACGGTGACCTGGTAGGACTCGGTTCCGCGTTCGACGCTGCCCTCGCCGGCGTCGGTGAGGTTGTAGTACCAGTCGGGGTTGGTGGGAGCGCCCCCTTTGGAGGCGAACACGTAGATGATGTTGTCGTCGGTGCCGTCCGCGAGATACATCATTGGGGTGACATATTCACGTCGGCTTTTGCGACCGCGGTGATGCACCAGGACCAGCGGCGCGCCTTCAAAGGGGCCGCCGACGCGGCCCTCGTTGGCGCGGAACTCCGCGATGGTCTTCGAGTTCCAATCGGTCGCACCCGTCATATCGTGTCCCGTAGCTTCTCTGGTCGGTGGGCTGCCCCGTAGGGCGGGAATCGCAGCGGCCTCTGATGGCACGTCGGCCTTTCTACACCTTTGCTCGCCGAGTCACGCTGTTTGGGCGTGGCTCGGCTGGTGGGGGAGTTGAGCCTTCAAGAAGGCTGATGCCCGGTCGAGTGCCGCTCCCGCCTCGTTGAGGATGCCCGCATACGCCTGGAAGACGTGCGGGACCCCCGGGGTGACGTCAAGCATGACTGGGACGTCGGAGGTGGCTGCCCGTTCGGCGAGCCGGAGGGCGTCGCTGAGGAGGATCTCGTGGGAGCCGACCTGGATGAGCAGCGGAGGCAGTTGCCTGAGATCGCCGAAGATCGGGCTGATAAGGGGATCAGAGGCATCGGCTCCTCCTACGTAGTCCGGGACCCGGGCGCGTAGCCCATCGGGAGTGAGGAGTGGGTCGACGTCGCGTCTCTCGGCGAGTGTGTCTCCTGACAGCGTCAGATCTACGTAGGGCGACATCAAGTACCCACAGGATGGCAGGGGCACGCCGGCTTCCCGTAAGGAGAGGAGCATGGCCACCGCCAGCCCGCCTCCCGCTGACTCTCCGGTGAGGGCGATCTGAGCTGGGCCAATGCCCCGAGCGAGTAATCCATGGTAGGCGGCTCGAGCGTCTTCGACCGCGGCCGGATATGGGTGTTCGGGGGCTAGTCGGTAGTCGAGTGTGATGGCCTTGGTGCCCGTTCGTCGGACGAGGTCACCCACCAGGGGAACGGTCGATGCCGCTGAGCCGATGACGTAGACACCCCCGTGAAAATACAGGATCACATTCTTGGACTCGATGCCCTCGATGGTGACCTCGAGACCAGCGACACCTCCTATTTCAACAGGGTTCTGCTGGATATCGGACGGGACAGGAACCTGTGCCATCAGTTCGCTGAAGGCGGCCCGCAGTGTCTGGACGTCTGCTCCTGGGTCGAACTGTCCCTGGCGCAGGATGGCATCGAGCTGGTGCTGCTGCTGCGTGCTCACCAGATCGTCTCCCGTCTCGGAGTCGGCTGGCGCAAGACTGCTCCACGGTAACTTCGCACCGATGCCGGGTGGTCTCTGTCGGTCGAACCGTCGACCGGCTCGCGTACCGGGAGGCTGGCCATCAAGGGTGCACCTGGGAGCCGTAGCCAAGGTCGAGCCGGATCGACTCCATCACCCAGAACGTCGTACTCTCGGTGAACACGTCCGCTGCCGCGAGGACGCCGGTGTACTTGTCGATCACTGGTGCGGCGGCGACCGCGGTGACCTCGTCGAGGTAGCCCTTCACGGCCGCCCAGGTGTTCTCGCCGTACTTCACGAAGTACCGCGTGGGATCCACGGTGTCGATCGCGTTTCTCGAGCTCTCCGCGATGTCGGCCATGTATTGCTGGTGGACGGTCACGTCGTCGCGGGTGCCGAGGCGCGTGACGTGCCCGCCGATGAAGTGCTTCCAGGCGTAGGCAAGCGCATTTGCCGGCGCCTCGATGTAGCCGGGGATGTCCTCCGTCAGGTTGGAGATGTAAACGGGTGCCCATCCGGGATTGACGATGTCGACGAGCATCAGCGTGTCGTGGTCTGGCAGGTGGATGAGAATGTTGTCGGGTGTGTGGTTGGCGCCGTGCCAGGCGAGGTCGATTCGCTCGCCGCCGATCTCGATGGTGCGGTGGTCCCGGAACGTTTCCTCGTTCGGGGGCCTGGCCGGGTCGTCGTCACGCAACAGGAGGCGCCGGGTCTCCTCGTGCCCGATGCGGGCGATGTTCTTGTCGAAGAGGAACGACGCGCCGCCGTGGTCGGCGTGGTGGTGCGAGTAGATGAGGTGGGTCACCATGTTGCTGACGCCGTTCGCCGACGCGATCTCGTCGACAGCCCGCTGGATGTTGTGGCCGATCGTCGGTGGTGCGTCGAGTAGGACGACGCCGTCGGAGGTCGTCAAGAACGCCGACTGGTAGGTGCCGTCGGTGATCCAGTACAGGTTCCGCTCGACGCGGCCGACGAAATAACCCTGCTCGTTCAGGGCAGGGCCCAGGGCCGAGTGGGGGACCGGCGCGTAGTCGGGGAGGTTGGCTGTTTCGCTCATCGTCGGATTCTGGCCGCCGCCGGCAGCCGTTCGAATCCTGGAACCCCGTAGTCCTTGACCCGGGTGGCATGCTGCGAGGATGGTCGTCACCGCACACGCGGGGGGTTTGCTCGGCAGGCAACGCGAGTGCGCGGTGCTCGAGCGTCTGCTGGGTAGAGCGCGGGACGGCCACGGCGCCGTACTGGTCGTGCACGGAGACCCAGGCGTCGGCAACACCGCGCTACTCCGGTTCGCGGACGAGGTGAGTCTCGGTTTTCGCGTCGTTCGGACCGCGGGGGTCGAAGGGGAGATGGAGCTCGACTACGCGGCCCTGCAACAGCTCTGTTCGCCGTTCCTGGGGCTCATCGAGCGCCTCCCTGATCCTCAGCGTGATGGGCTGAGTGTCGCCTTCGGCCTCAGCGCCGGGCCGGCTCCGAGCCCATTTCTTGCTGGGCTCGCGGCGCTCGGCCTTCTCTCTGAAGCTGCCGAGCGGCAGCCTCTCCTGTGCATCATCGACGACTCACAGTGGCTCGACGACGCCTCGGCCCGAGCGCTCGCATTCGTGGCGCGCCGCCTGCTGGCGGAGAGGATCGCGCTCGTGTTCGCGACGCGTGACGTGGGCAACGAGTGGGCCCGCTTCCCGCAGCTCCACGTGGAGCCATTGGGCCGCCGGGACGCCCGGGCGTTGTTGGAGACCGTCCTCGCGGCGCGGCTTGACGAGGCCGTACTGGAGCAGATCATCACCGAGACAGGCGGGAATCCGCTCGCGCTTCTCGAGCTTCCGCGCGGGCTGACGCCCGGACAGCTCGCCGGCGGTTTCGGGCTGCCTGCTGCGCTGCCTCTGTCCAGTGGGATCGAGCAGAGCTTCACGCGGCGGCTGGCGGGGCTCCCACGCGACGCGCGGCGGTTGCTGCTCCTGGCGGCCGCGGAACCGGTGGGCGACCCGGCGCTCCTGTGGCGTGCCGCGCGGCAGCTCGGGATCCCGGAGACGGCTGCGCACCCAGCGGAGTCGGAAGGCTTGCTGACGGTGGACGGTGCAGTCGCGTTCCGTCATCCGCTCGTGCGGTCCGCGGTGTACAGCGCAGCCGAGCCGAAAGAGCGGCGCGAGGCTCACCGCGCGCTGGCGGACGCAACCGATCCGCAGATCGACCCGGATCGGCGCGCGTGGCACCGGGCGCAGGCGGCGTCCGTGCCCGACGAACAGGTGGCCGGCGAGCTCGAGCGCTCCGCGGCGCGGGCGCAGGCCCGCGGTGGCTTCGCTGCTGCTGCCGCCTTCCTCGAGCGCGCTGCCGCCCTGACACCCGAGCCCATACGCCGTGCGCAGCGCACGCTGGTCGCGGCTCAGACGAAATTCCGGGCGGGTGCACTGGACGACGCGTTCGGTCTGCTCTCGTCGACGGAGGTCGGCGCGCTCGACGAGCTCGATCGCGCGCGGGTCGAATTGCTGCGTGCGCAAATCACATTCGTCTCCACGCGCGGTAGCAACGCACCAACGATGCTGCTCGCGGCCGCCCGCCGGCTCACGCCGCTAGCTCCGGCACTCGCGTGCGAGACGTATCTCGAGGCGCTGTCGGCGTCGCTTTTCGCGGGTCGTCTAGCGGCGCCGGGAGCAAGCACGCTCGACGTGGCGGTGGCCGCGAAGGCCGCGCCGAGGCCGCCCGTCCTCAGCGGTCTCGATCTGCTGCTCGAGGGCCTCGCAACCTTCTTCTGCGAGAGTTACGAGGCTTCTGTCTCGGTCCTACGCCGGTCGGAGAAAGAATCCGACGGCGGCAGCATGCTCGTAAGCGAGCAACTGCGTTGGAAGTGGCTCGCGGCCATCTCGTCCGTCCACCTCTGGGACGACGCGCGCTGGGAGGCGATCTCGGACCGACACGTCGGGATCGCCCGGGAGACAGGCGCGCTTGGCGAGCTTCCGCTCGCCCTGAGCCAGCGTGTCTATGCGCATCTCTTCGCGGGCGAGCTGACAACGGCGGCGTCGCTCGTGGATGAGATCCGGGCGGTGACCGAGGCGACAGGAGTCAACCTGACGCCGTATGGGGCGGTGGGATTCGTCGCGCTACGCGGCCGCGAGCCTGAGGCGATCGCGCTGATCGAAGAAAGCCGCGTGGATGCGGAGCGGCGAGGCGAGGGAATCGGGCTGGCAGTGCTCGACTGGGCGCAGGCGGTGCTGTACAACGGCCTGGGCCGCTACGACGAGGCCCGCGTGGCGGCGCTTCGGCTGTTCGAGTATCCGCACGACATCGGCGGCCCCAATACCTGGGGCATGGTCGAGTTGATTGAGGCAGGGGTCCGAGGTGGAACACCCGAGCTTGGCGGGGGTGTTTGCTCGCGCCTCGCAGAAATGGCCGAGGCGAGCGGGACGGACTGGGCCCGCGGGGTCGCCGCGCGCTCCGAGGCCCTCGTGGCGGGCGACGCTCGAGCCGAGGAGCTCTATGTCGAGGCCGTTGATCGACTCGGTCGGACGCGGATGGCCGTCGATCTCGCTCGTGCTCACCTGTTGTACGGCGAATGGCTGAGACGCAAACGCCGACGCCTTGATGCACGCGACCAGTTGCGGACGGCGCACCACCTTTTCTCAGGATTCGGCATGGAGGCGTTCGCCGATCGCGCGCGCCTAGAACTGGAGGCAACAGGCGAAGTGGCCCGCAAACGCACCGCCGAGACGGGACTTGACCTCACTCCACAAGAGGCGCAGATCGCGCGCCTTGCCCGCGACGGCCTCTCGAACGCGGAAATCGGCGCGCGCCTCTTCATCAGCAAGCACACCGTCGAGTACCACCTGCGCAAAGTCTTCGTCAAGCTCGGCATCAATTCGCGCACCAAGCTCGCACAGGCGCTGCCGCCCGAGATGGGCGCGTACCTCCTCTCCTAGCGATCCCGCCCAAAGACTACGGGTTTCCGGGATGCGAGCGGTTGCCTGTCACGGCGACGATCGGCCTTGTGAAACTAACCGTGAACGGCATGGTCCCGAACACCACCGGCTACGGCTCCCCGGTATACCCACGATGACCAGCCTGCCGGCCCGCGACCCGGTCAATGATCGCCTCCTGACGCCGCAGCCCGACCCGCGCCGCTGGCAGGCGCTGGCACTTGTGTGCACGGCGTTCTTCATGACGGTCCTCGACAGCACGATCGTCACCGTCGCGCTCCCCTCGATCAAGAACTCGCTACACGTGTCCGACAACAGGCTGCAGTGGGTGTTGATCGCGTACTCGATCACGTTCGGCGGCCTCCTTCTGCTCGGGGGGCGGGCGGCCGACCTGCTCGGGCGTCGGAGGATGTTCATGATCGGCCTTGCGATCTTCTCGGCGGCGTCTCTCGCGTGCGGACTTGCCAACACCATCGGCGTGCTGATCGCGGCCCGGGTTGTGCAGGGAGTCGGTGCGGCGATCGTCTCTCCCGCGGTGCTGTCGATCATCACGACGGCGTTCGAGGAAGGCTCAGAGCGCAACAAGGCGCTCGGCATCTGGGGTGCCATTGGCGGGAGCGGCGCGGCGGCCGGCGTGCTCTTCGGCGGCATCCTCACGAAGTACGCCGGCTGGGAGTGGATCTTCCTCGTGAACGTCCCGATTGGCGCGCTCGTGCTCGCGTTGACGCGCCCGATCGTGCGCGAGAGCCGTATCTCGGGGATGCATGGCTTCGACGCCGGCGGCGCAGTCACGATCACGTCCAGCCTCTCGCTGCTCGTCTACGCGATATCGAAGGCGCCCGACGTCGGCTGGGCGACCAGCCGCACGATCGGGCTTCTGATGGCCTCTGCAGTGCTCTTCGTCGCGTTCCTGGCGATCGAGACGCGGAGCCCGTCGCCGATGGTCCCGTTCGCCATCTTCTGCATCCGCACCGTGACCGGCGCGAACGTGTGTGGCTTCTTCGTCGGCGCGGTCGTGTTCTCGAACTTCTTCCTGCTGACGCTCTACGTGCAGCAGGTGCTCGGCTACTCGGCTCTCAAGACCGGCCTGACCTTCCTCGCAACAGCCGGGACGGTGGTCGCGGTGGCAGGCATCTCGCAGGCGCTCGTGACGAGGGTCGGGCCGCGGCCTGTGATGGCCGTCGGCCTGACGCTGATCACGGGCGGGATGCTCTGGTACACCCAGATCCCGGTAGAGGACTCGTTCCTCACGCACCTCCTGCCCGGGTACCTGCTGGTCGGTGTCGGCATGGCGTTCTCGTTCATTCCGATGTCGATCGCGGCGCTCGCCGGCGTCGGGCCGCAGCAGGCGGGACTCGCGTCGGGGCTGATCAACTCAGCGCAGCAGATCGGTGGCGCGCTAGGCGTCGCAATCGCCGCGACCGTCGCGTTCACGCACACCAGGACGCTGCTCGCGTCGGGACACTCGGCGGCGCAGGCCGCGACGAGCGGCTTTGCCCTCGGCTTCTGGGTGATCGCCGGTATCAGCGCGGTAGCGCTCGTCGCGTGCCTCGTGCTCGTTCGTGGGACCGAGCTCGAACCGCAGGCAGCCGGCGCGGCCAACAGGTCACCCGACGGGTGATGGGACAGCCGTACGCTCTCGACGCTTTGTTCGACCAGGTCATCGCCTGGAGCCAGGCACTCCCGCCGCTAGGGAATGTCGGTGTCGGTGCGGGATCGGGTCGCGACCACGACCTCCGAGCCGCGAACGGGCGAGAAAGCCTGGCGGCCGACAGGGCCGGCGCCGATGACGAGGTGACGGTCAGACATGACTGGTCCGCCTGTGCCCGCTCATCCGCATAGTGTGCGGTGGAGATCCGATGAGATGTTCGTCTGGCAGAGTGTCGGATTGAGCGAGGCGTTCCTAGCAGTGAGCGGCGCCCGGATGGGGCCGCCGGGACAAGGGAGTCAATGGGATGGTGCGGTACCTGATCTCATTCCCCAGCGGTGCGATGGACGTCCCCGACGAGGAGGGACCCGATGTGGCCGATGCCGCGCACGCGGTGATCCGGGAAGCCAAGGACGCCGGTGTGTACGTCTTCTCTGGCGGGCTGGACGAGGACGTGGAGCCCGTCGTGGTGGCCGGCGACGGAACGGTCTCCGCCGGAACGTACCCGGAGACCAAGGAGCTCAGCGGCGGCTTCACCGTCGTCGACGTGCCCTCGCGGGAAGCGGCCCTGGACTGGGCAGCGAAGATCGCGGTCGCTTGCCGATGTGCGCAAGAGGTCCGCGAGTTCCAGTTCGACCCGCTCAGCTGACCGAAGAACACCCGCGACGGCTAGAGCGAGTCTTCCCGGACTGGGACCGGGTTCCCGTGCAGCAGGCACGGGAACCCCGGTCACCGGTTTTTCCGATCTCGGGTTGGATGAGGGTCAATGGGCGAGGCAGGGCACGCTCATGGTCTGGCTGCGGAAGTCGTTCAGCCGCTTTGCGACAAGGCCGAACGGGGCCGTCGGGTAGCTGATCGCCCGGAGCGGGCCGTACTCGGCCTTGGCGCTGCCGCCGAACAGGTTGGTGGTACCCGGGATGTAGGGACCGCCTTCCTGCCACCGGCAGCCGCCGGGCGTGTTCCGCGTGCTGTAGAAGGGGTAGAAGTTGGAGTTCGGCGGCGGGTTCACGCAGCCGACTCCTGGATTCGGGTCGCTCGGGTTGAGCACGTGCCGCTGGCACGGGACGTCCACCCGGAAGGCCGTGTCTGACGACTCGATCCGCGAGAGATCGGCTTCGAAGGCCATCGAGGCGAAGTTCTTCCCACCCACGGTGGGGCTGCTGAACAGGAACGACGTCGGGTGCAGCAGCCGGTCCGCGACCGGGTTGCTGATTGAGCCCGGCCAGGTGAAGTTGTAGGACACGCCGTCGAAATCGCCATCGGTGTCGAGGCACCCGCCGATCTTCACGTCCAGCGAGGCCTTCGCGGGGAGGCAGAAGTCGTCATCGCCCGCTGGGTCCGGCCCGGCGTTGTCCCCGTCGTTCGTGTCCGAACCGAGCGGCTTGAGGCAGGTGCTGAGCGGGTCTGCGCCGACCTTG
Source organism: Nocardioidaceae bacterium (assembly GCA_033850885.1). GTDB lineage: Bacteria > Actinomycetota > Actinomycetes > Propionibacteriales > Nocardioidaceae > JAWWPG01. Next base: position 106,196 of record JAWWPG010000039.1, on the reverse strand, counting down.
GCGCAATACTCGAAGTGCCCTATCTCGTCGGAGAACGCGACGTTGTAGGTGTGCGCCGCATCCACGTTCCTGGTCTGCGGCGTCGAGGTGCTGAACTCGGCGTGGTAGTTCAGCGGAGTGGCCGTGCACGTCTTGGCGTTCGGGGCCCAGTTGACGGTGGCGAAGCCATTGGCCTTGCTGGCCGTCATCGACCCAGAAGTGTGCGTCGTGTGGTCGGCGATCGTCACTTTCAACCCACTCGGCGTGTCGAACAGGTGTGTGGTGATGCGGTCGCCCGAGTGCATCAGGAAGTCCCGCCGGGCGTTGGGGATGAAATGCTCGGGGTGCAGCGGGCTGCCCGGCGCCGTCGCCTTCCCGTTCTTGGTGACAAACGCGAAGTTCACGGGTTCCGGGCCGACGGCGTTGAGGCAGGCGGTGCTGTTGAGCGCGCCGGTGTTCTGGTTGTTCTGGAATGTGTCTATGTTGAGCGCGGCACACCACTGCTTGGCCGTGCAGCCTGTGCCCGCCGGCCACTTGACCCAGCCCGGCGGGTAGAACTGCATCTCCTCATACGCCTGTCCGGGGCCGAGGCCGAAGTACCGCGGGCTCGTCGGGTTCTGGCCCGCGAAGATATTCGAGTCGCTGTCCGGCTTGCACGGCTTGGCCGGATGGCCGGATATCCCGCCCACGTTGGGCGAGCCGTTGGGGTCGCACATCACCATGCCGAGCCAGAACGTCGGGTGCAGCTGGAAGCTGAACGTCCCGCCGCTGCCGTCCTGCTTCGGCCGGGTGGGCGGGTCCTTCGGCAGCGTGATCTGATAGGTGACGTTGTTGCCCGCGCCCGGCTGGTGCGAGTAGAACAGCGCGGCCGGCTCGTCGTGACCGATGTAGGGGAGGATGCGCGCGCCGGCCTTTACAGCCTTGTCATAGCCGGCGAGCTCGTCCCACGTGGTTGCCGGCTCGGCGCACGTGATCCCATTGCTGCCGCAGAAGTGCTGCAGCCCCGCGATCTTCGTCGTCCGGTTCGACGGCAGCTTGGACTTCACCTCGGCCGAAGCCGACGCGGCCCCATGGCTCGTGGCCAAGGTCGCCGCCGTTAACGAAGCGGCCGCCAAAACCGCGGATACACCAATGGCGAGCGTACGTGTCATGCCATACCTCCCCTGCAACAGCGTCTGTTGACCATTCAGTTATACGGCTTGCCGTGGGGCGCGGCAATACTCCAAGAGGCTTCAGCGGGCACCGTTGCGGTGACGCACGGCGGTGGGCGGGTGACTGCTCCGGTTCGGCTCTGGCGGGGGCCATGATCGGGCGGGATACTGCGTGAATGAGCAACGGGGTTCCGTACGTGCTCGGTCATTCCGAGGCCGAGTTGGACCGGCTGGCTCGACAGGCACGCGCCGTCAACCCGATCACCCAAAGGTTCTTTAGCGAAGCCGGCGTGGGCCCCGGGATGCGCGTCCTCGACGTCGGCTGTGGAGGTGGGGACGTGTCGGTGCTGGTCGCCGGTCTCGTCGGCCCGGGAGGCTCGGTGGTCGGGTTCGACCGCTCCGAAGCGGCTGTCGAGGCGGCCGTCGCCAAGGTCAAAGGGCTGGCCTGCGGGAACGTCACATTCGTCAGCGGTTCCCTCGACCAGCTGGTGGATCAAGGGCCGTTTGACGCCATCGTGGGCCGTTACGTCCTTCAGTTCGTCGACGACCCGGCTACGTTCGTCGGCTCGCTAGCGGCGCTGGCAAAGCCCGGAGCGCCCGTCGTGTTCCACGAGCTCGACTGGTCGGGCGTGACCTCGGATCCTCCGGTGCCGACATACGACCGGCTGGCCCGCCGGCTCGAGGAGGTTATCGAGCGGTCGGGTGCTGCCACACACTCCGGGATGCGACTGCCAAGCGTCTTCGTCGGCGCCGGGCTCGGTTACCCCGAGATGCGCATCGAGCAGCGGGCCGGGGCAGGCTCCACCGCAGTCGACGTGGTGGAACGGATGGTCGGCCTGGCGCGAACCCTCGCTGAATCGATGGTCGAGTCAGAAGTCGCGGACCGCGACGAGCTCGACCTCCCCACCCTCCACGAGAAGATCATGGCCGAGGTGATGGCTGCTGGAAGCGTCCTCTGCTCGCACCTCCAGGTCGGCGCGTGGTGCCGTAACCGATAACGATCCAGGATCGAGGGACGCCGCGGGACAGCGCGGACATCAGGCTGTTCCGGACGCCACTCGCGGGCGCTAGCGAAACAAGGCTCGGGTGTTCCTGGCGGCCGTGCGCGTGCGAGCTACCCGAGCCACGTTGTTGCACCGGCCTGGAAACCTGCGATGCTGCTGGTCCTCATTGGTGCGGAGGCAAGGAAACGGAGTTTTCATGCCGCGTCAGATCATCACCACCGCGGGCGCCCCGAGCTCGCCCTTGTACAGCCAAGGAGTAAAAGCCGGGCCGCACCTGCTCGTGTCAGGCATCGTCGGCATCGACCCGAAGACGGGCAAGCTGGCCGGAGACACGATCCAAATCCAGGCTCGACAGGCCCTGACGAACTGCGAGACCATCCTCGAAGCAGGCGGAGCCGGTCTGGACGACGTCATCGAGGTCGGGATCCTGCTTACGAATCCGGAAGACTTTGACGGCCTCAACATGGAGTACGTACGGTGGTTCCGCGCCGAGCCACCCACCCGATACGTGGCCAAGCTCGGCGTAGACCTGCCCGGACTGCTCGTCTCGATACGCATGACAGCCTTCGTGTACTGATCCCGGCACCGTGCGCATCGGGTTGGCGCCGCAGAGTCGACCCTGGCCACGTTCGGGCTGGTGCCACGCCCTGGTTGCCAACCCTGTCGGTCACGACGTACCGGTACTGGTAGCAGGTGCCGTGGAGTCGTTCGTGTAGGTCAGTGTCGTGGTGGCGACGTTGCCGGCGACATCGTGATCCGATACGACCTCGGTGGGTAGGGACCACCGGCCGGTGTGGTCACCGTCGAGGGGGTGTGGGTTCAGAGTGGCGCCGCCGGTGACGACGGCTGAGGAGATGGCACTGCTGGGGGGTGTGGAGTCGGACTGGACCGCGTTGCCGGCCATGGTGACCGTGCCGTACGACAGTGCTCGGCCGTTCAGCGCGGTGCCTGCGCCGAGGGTGATGGCTCCGGCCGCCATGATGGTGCCGGAGAACGAGGACAGGGCGCCGGTGCCGGCGGCGCCGACGACCTGCCAGAACACGTGTGAGGCCTGGGCGCCGTTGATCAGCGTGATGGTGCTGCCGGCGGCGGTGTTGAGGGCGGCGTCGATCTGGAAGATGAAGACCGCGTTGGGGTCACCCTCGCCGTCCAAGGTCAACGTTCCGGTGAGCGCGAACGCCGCGGTGGTCTGCCAGACGCCGTCGGTGAAGGTGCGTCCGCCGACGTCGCCGGCGAAGCTGCCGGTCGGGGTGCGACTGGCGGCGTCGGTGTAGGCGGCGACCAGGTTGGCCTGGGCCATGGCCGCGGTGGGGTCTGCGACGTGGGTGGCGCCCTGAACGACGCCAGGTGGGAAGCCGACGACGGAGCTGCCGGGGCTCTCTCCTAGGTCGCCGCTCAACACGGTCAGGCCGGTGTTGACGACGCCTGTGCCGGCCAGCACCGAGTACGTCGCGGCGGTGTCGAGCACCACGGGGGCGGGGTTGAGCGCGACGGTCAGCATCTGGGTCGCACTGCCTGCGTCCCCGGCGGGGTTTCGCACGGATGCCGCCACGGTGTGCGACCCGCCGGGCAGCGTGGTCGGTGAGACGCTCCAGCTGTTGTCGGTCTGGGTGGTGGCGAACAGGGTCTGGCCGGCCACCGTGACCGTCACGATCGCGCCGGTGCCAGCATCCGTGGTACCGGTGACGGTGGGTGTGGCTGTCTTGGTGACGGCGGAGGCGCCGCCGGTGATGGTCACAGCTGGCGGGGGGCCGATGGCGAATCGGACAGTGTTGTCGGCCATCGTGACGGTGCCGTAGGAGAGCGCGCGGCCGACGAGCAGGGTGCCCGCGCCGAGGGTGATGGCTCCGGCCGCCATGATGGTGCCGGAGAACGAGGACAGCGCGCCGGTCGCGGCGGCGCCGACGACCTGCCAGAACACGTGGGAGGCCTGCGCGCCGTTGATCAACGTGATGGTGCTGGCGGCGGCGGTGTTGAGTGCAGCGTCGACCTGGAAGATGAAGACCGCGTTGGGATCACCCTGACCGTCCAGGGTCAGGTTCCCGGTCAGGGCAAAGGCAGACGCCGTATGCCACACGCCAGCTTTGAACGTCCGTCCGTTCACGTCTCCCGCGAAGCTGCCGTTCGGAGTCCGGCCGGCTGCGTCGTTGTAGGAGAGCACCAGGTCTTCCTGGGCGACTGCGGCCGGTCCGTCGCCGGCGTGGACAGTGCCGCTCACAACACCCGGGGGGAACCCCACGATCGAGTTGCTCGGGCTCACCCCGAGGTCACCGCTCACGGTGGTGAGTCCGGTGCTCACGACGCCGGTCCCCGCGAGCACCGAGTACGTTGCGGCTGTGCCAAGCGACACCTGGGCACCGGCGAAGTCGACCTTCGAGACGTTCGGGCTGGTCGCGATGTCCTGGTTGCCGACCCGATCGGTCACGACGTACCTGTACTGGTAGCAGGTCTTGTTCGCCACCAGGCTGTCGACGTACGGCGACGTGGGGGTGTCGGGCCCCGCGTTCGAGAAGCCAGTGAACGTCCCGCAGACGCCTGCGGTGAGTGCCGCGGAAGCACGTTGCAGCTGACGGGTTGCGATGCCAGAACCCGCGTCTATGCCGGCGGAGAACGTGACGGTCACAGATCGACCGGGCTGCGGGCCGTCGAGGTAGGTGATGGAGCCGGGACTCGGCGAGAGGGAGTCGTTGGCATACGACAGGGTTGACGATGCGGTGTTGCCGGCCACATCGCGGCCGGTGACGAGCTCGGTGGGTCCACTGACCGTGCCGGCCGTCCAGCCGAACGGGTTGGATGTGTAGGGGCCACCGGTCGGTGTCGCCACCGTCGAAGCACTGTGGGTCCAGCCCGTCGAGGTTCCGGACAGTGTCGCCGTCGAGCTCGACGCCGGCCCGGACCCCGAGTCAGTCAAGGCGTTGGTCAGCGTGAAGGAGCCGGCGGCCACGCCGCGGTAGAAGACCGTGCCGCCGCTGGCGAAGGCGCCGCCCGTACCGAGCGAGATCGAGAGGGCGTTCACCGGGGGAGTGGAGTCGGTCATGACCGGGTTGCTCTTCAGGCTCTCAGCGCCCCGCCAGTTGGTGGCGAACACCGGGGTCACGGAGTAGACCCATTGACCCGTTGGTACGCCGCTCTCCGTGCAGGTCGTCGTGGTGACCGTGCCCATGCACGCGGTCAGGATCGTCTGCAGCGTGAGGGTCGGGGCGTCGTACCGTTTGACGAGGTAGCCCGTGACAGGGATGCCGCTCGACAAGGTGCTCGCAGCCCAGCTCACGATGACGGAGCTCCCTGTCGAGCTTGCCGTTGGGGTCGCCCCCTGGTTCACCGTCGTGGCCCTCGAGGCTCCACCGCCACCGGGCGTCGAACCGACACTCCAGTTCGCCCAGGCCACCCCGGTGACCAGGGTGAAGGCGAGCGGGAGCGCGACGACGAGTCGCAACCTGGTCCGGCTCGTGCCGACTCGACCCACCCAGCGGCTCACGGGCCGGCCGCCAGGTAGACGGTGGAGCTGGCGCCCTGGCAGGCGTTCGCCGCACCGACGCCCATCGCCAGGGCATTAGGCAACGTCACTGCGAGAGTGCCGTCGAGGGCGCCGAGCTTCGCCGGCACGTCCCAGCCCCCACCACCGTTCGTTTGCGTGGTGAAGCTCAGCACCGCGGGTGCGCACCCGGAGTGTCCGGCATCGACCGCGAACCCGCCGACGCCTTGGCCGGTGTCGAGCGACAGGCTGCCGATGTGCGCGGGCGAGTCGTTGGGGTTGGACACCGTCAGGACCACGTCACCGTTCCCGCCCGGGTAGAGGGTCGCCGTCGGCACTCCCACGCTCAAGGTGACGGCCACGGTGGTGCCCGTCGCAGCCGAGCCGCTGCCGTGTCCGTGGCCACTCCAGAGCGCGACTGCGGCGTCGGTGACGGCCAGGGCGGGTACGACGATGACCAGCGTCAGGAGGAGTCGCGCCGGAACAGTTCGGCCCATCAGACGACCCGCGACCCGGACGCAGTGAAGCGGAGCGTCAATGTCGCACCCTGGCAGCCGTCCTGGTTGACGGAGCGGTCGACCATGCCGACGTGCGGCCAGATAGCGGGCTCCAGGTGGAAGCTCTCCAGCGTGCCCGACGTATGGGCCGCGACAGTGACGTTCAGATCCGGCATCGTCTGATCCACCACGAAGTCCGCGACGCCGCACGGTCGCGAGAGGCTGGCATTCGGGGCGCTGACCAAGGTCACAGCAACGCTCAGGTCAGCAACAGAAATGCCGAAGTCATGTGGGTTGGTGAGCAGCAGGTTGAGCGGGACCATGACACCCGGCGAGATCGGTTCGCTGGCGTTTCCGCTGATGCCGAACGAGTTGGGGGAGACTTGCACGTCGGCACGTCCGGTTCCGCTGGCTTCGGTGTCTTTGACGCTCTCGGCGCCCAGGCCGACGGGATAGAGGCCGAGCAACAGAACCACGCCCAGGAGGGCCAACAGGCCATCTCGCAGGAGGGCTCGCCGGACATCATGCGTCACCTCGACCTCCTTCGGGCGTGGCAGCAGGCTCGGCTCGGTTCACCGACGGCGCAGGTGGCCTGTCTTCCCCGGTCCGAGTGTCGGTCGATGGGTCAGTTGGACGCATAGGCGAGGTTGACCGTCGCCAGCTTGCAGGCGTCCTGGTTGACGCCCGGCTTGTTGTTGAACTGGATCGTCAGACCCGACCATGAACCCTGACCAGGGCCGACGGGGATCTCGGCGTGCACAACGGCTGAGCCACCGATCGTGTAGTCGCTGGCATCGCACCCGGTCTGGTCGGTGTCGACGACGGTTACACCGACGGACTCCACGAAGACCGGACTGTCGTTGGCGTTGTCGAAGTTGCCCGACAGGGTCTGCGGGCCGTCACCCGGGTGCAGATTGGTGATGGTGCTCGTCTGGTTGACGGTGATCGAACTACTGGTGCCGGTCGCGGCGGTGCCGCTCCCTGTCCCGTCGGCGGACCAGTAGGCGTATGCCCCCCCGATACCGGCGGCGAGAGCCACGGCCGCGACGATTGTGACGATGGTCTTCTTGGGCGATCTACGCATGCGGTGGCTCCGGTTCGAGGGGGAACGAACGTCGTTCTCACGGCGCTCGAGTCTCTCTCATGCCAGCGCTACCTTATCCATATGAGGATAGCATCAAAACCGAACAATCCATACATCTTATAAAAAACGTCATATTTCGCAATCAGGCTGGCCCTCGCAGATGTCCATGCTATTCGCGACCCTCGGCCGGGAGCGGTGACGAGGAGGTGTAGGCCTTACCTCTGAGCGCCCGATCAGCCGCGCCGACATCGAGTCGATAATCAAGGGACTGTCTACCAGCGGGCCGGTGAGTCCGACGTCGCCAGGGTCTCCGCCCGCCTCGCCGCCGGCGGCTGGCCGTTGGCCGACCCCCACGACGCCTGACCCACCCGCGGCACAACGGCTGCGCTGAGTCGAAAGCGCCTACACCACGGTCGCGGCCCCTGGCGTAGCACGAACGTGCGTCGACCGAAGCAGAGACGAGCGCTTACGCGGTAGTGGAGGCGAAGGTTCTCGTTGACCTCTCGGGCGACGAGGATCGGCAGATAGCTGCATACCTTGGCCGGTGTCAGCCGGTCGTAGGACGCGCGGACGAGGGAATGGATATCCGCCGTACCCAGTGTTGGTGGCGTGACAAGGGGCTGGCGACGCCGGGCGCACATGCCGGCCCTTGGCCACGCGTTCAGCTGGAGTCCGCTGGGAATAGCCGACCCCAACCGGACACCCATTGGACACTCACACGTTGTCATCGCGTCACATGCGGCACAGATAATCGTCCCGGGAAACACAATCCTCACCTCGGCTGGCGGAAGTGCTTGGCGCCATGGATCCTTCACCGCACGTTTGCCCAATCCGGTTGGAAGTCAGGCGCACACGACCTGGCGATCGTTGATGGGGATCGATCGTCGAACGTTCCTTCGTGCAGGCGCGGCGGCAGGTTTGGCCGCGGCTCTTCCCCGGTTGGCATCCGACGGACATGACCCACGCCAGGTGCCGCGCGTTGACCAGGTACCCAAAGAACCTCAAGGTCACCGTGCATCCGGCCGACCTGCTCCAGTGCCGTCCCCCGCCACGGTGGAAATTCAGTGGGCTGGCGACGCGATGCAGAGCACCGTGGAGGTTTCCGCCCTCACTCACGCAGCTACTTTGATCGGGCCCGCGATTTCCCCCAACCCGGACATGTTCGAAGCAGTCATCGTCTCCCCTGTCCCGCCAGGTGCTGACGGATGGAACCGGTGGCACGTCGAGGGGCTTGTACCGGGCACCGCCTACTACTGGCAGCTGCTGGACTTGCCCGACGAGGGCGATCCACAGCCGGTTGGCTCGGTTGCCGCGTTCGCGACGCTCAAGGCGGCGCGGGTTCCGTGTACTGTCCGTCGCGCTGTCGGGTCGTGCACCTGCAACGGGCATCAGGGGGAAGCCGCGAATCCGGCCGCCTTCGAGGATGTCCTGCGGTGGGCTCCCGACCGAATCATGCACCTGGGCGACATGGGTTATCCGACTCATCTCACCCGGCTCACCGACAGCCATGTCCAGAGCATGACTCATCAACTGCAAGCCCCTGGCATGGGCGAACTGCTTTCGCGATTCTGCCTGGACTACATCCACAGCGACCACGACACGAATTCCGGCAACAACCTGCCGAACTACAACGACCCGGTGACCGAGGCCAACATCCGGGCGTGGCAGCACATGGTGCCCTTTCGACAGACCGATGTGAACACGCCTCCACATGGCCTCTGGCGGTCCGAGGTCGAGGGTCGTATCCGCTTTGTCAAGCTCGACTACCGCAGCATCGAGCGCACTGACTCGATTGGCAAAGATCCGTTAGATCCACGCAGCAGCATGCTCGGCGCAACCCAGCTCGCTTGGCTACAAGACGAGCTCAAGACAGCGGCAGTCGCCGGCGAGCTGGCGGTGCTGATGACCGACTCTTCGTGGAACGGACGCTGTCCCGACCCTGTTACCCCGACCTACTCCGACAAGATGCCGGCGTACCAGTTCGAGCGGGATCTGATCAGCGATTTCGCCGCACAGCTCGGATTGGACATGATCATCGTCCACGGCGACACACATCTGCTGTTGCACGACGAGGGCCATGAGAAGAACGGCTTCGTCGTGGTCGGAGGCTCGCCTTTCGACCAACGCGCGCAGGGCCACTTCCAGGACTCCTACGACTGGGTCTATCCTCCGGGACAGCCGGAGCTCGGCGGTACGCTCGCGGTCCAGCAGTACCAACGTCTTACCTGGGTCGACGACGGCACCGCCATCACCTTCACTGCCGAGGCGCGTTCATGCACCGGCGGCGAACCCCGAACTGTGCACACCCTGACGAGAACGTACACCCCCTGACCTTGACCAGGTCGAGTCGAGGCCACAGATCGTCGGGGTTTTCGCCGTGCCGTGCGGTGGTGGGCTACAAGGGCTGATGAAGGTAGTCCGCAATCTGCGTGCCGACGATGACGCCGCTAGCCGCGATCCAGCCCAACCACATTGATCGGGGGCCATAACCGCGGCGCCTCGCCGCGGCCACCATAACGCCGCCCATGGCGATGAGGGCGCTACTGATGAGCGGGTTCACTTCTTAACCTCCGTCGATACGTGCAGGCCGGTAGGGCCCGTGCTTCCGGGCCTTTTCTCGGATAACGACCCAATTCGTACGGCACAGGTTGAGCGTACGGACCTGATTATGGGCCGTCAGGGCCGGAGCGTGATGAGGCGGTGAACAACCGTTGTACAACGCCCCCCTCCCGCCGGTAGATGCTGACGCGATCGAAACTCAGAGGTTGGCTATTCGCCGCCTTGACCATCTCACCCGGAGCTCGTGCCTGCTACGACATTTTGGCGAGCGGTCGGCGAGCGGGCTTACGGCGGCTGGGCAGCGGTCGACCTTGACGGACTCCTGGCCACGCGCTACTCGGTGGACCGTCCCTGGGGCATCCCCCGACTCCTCACCCATGCCCGCAATGACCACGGCCATGCCGTGAGCCGCTATTGCGAAGCGCTCAACCGGCTTTTCACGCCATCCGCGATGTCTCTGGGCCGACGTTGTCGTCGATTCGTCTAAGATCGCCTCGCACGCGTTGTTGTTGCGCCGTTCGCGACACATCGACGTTCGCGTCGTCCATCTCGTCCGCGACAGTCGTGGGGTCGCCTACTCGACCCAGAAGCGCGTCGAGAATTTCACCACCATGGGCGTCCCGACACTCCTCCCTCAGCACGGACCCGTCTCCGCGTCCATCCGATACGGCCTGTACAACGGCCTGGCAGATGCCCTGAGCCTGACCGGAATCCCGCACATACGAGTTCGATACGAGGATCTGGTTGACGATCCGGCCCAACACCTCAGCCGAATCCTCGGCCTCGCTGGCGCTCAGACAAGCAGCCTCGACTTTCTCCGTGGTGGCGTCGCCGCCCTGCGGACCAACCACATGGTGGACGGCAATCCCATCCGGTTCACCACCGGCCAGGTCGCCCTGCACCGAGACGAGGACTGGACGTCAGCCATGCCGCGTGGCCAGCGACCCCTCGTCACGGGCCTGACATTCCGCTCCTGTCCTTTTACGGCTACACCAGTCGTAACACAACGGCCAATGAGAGATCGCCGGCTGAACGTCGCAGGAGTCGCTTCCTAGCTTCTGCGTTTGAGGATGAAGAGGCTGAGGACATAGGTGACGCCGCCGACGAAGCAGACGATCCCGTATCCGCCGATGTCACCGTGGTTGCGCGCCGCGGACACGATAGCGCCGACGATGGCCGTGGAACCCATGGCGAGCCCCGAGAGCGCGGTGGCGTCGCGGTCGAGGTGTCTTTGTCGCTCATCCCCACCGACTCGCATGATGGCTCCGACGTCGCTGTCTCGACCTGCCCACAAATAAGCAAAGGCCGCCGCAAGCACGTAGAAGGCAATCAGGCCGATCGCCAGGATGTGGTCGCCGCCGATCCAGGTGGCGCCCGCGAGTGCGCCGCCGCCCACGGCCAGGATCACCGCGGTGGCCCCTCGATGTCCCCCTGTTCGCGCGTACGTCATGACGTTTCCTCCTGGTCTGGGATGAAGATGGCTTCTATGGGCTCTCCGAAATTGCGCGCGATGGCGAGCGCCAGCGGCAGAGACGGGAGGTACCGACCGTTCTCGATCGAGTTGATCGTCTGTCGCGAGACCCCGAGAGCATTGGCTAGCTCGCCCTGCGACATACCTCTCGATATGCGTAGCTCGCCCACCCGGTTCTTCATGTGTCAAGCATCCTTGACAGACGTCAGACTGTCAAGGATGCTTGACAGTGAGGTCGTCTGTGACCTGCGTAGCCAACACCCGCCAACCCGGACTCGGGCTTGCGACGCCGTTGAGGAAGCGATGCCCCGCGTGTGGCGACGCACACGGGCCTGCGTACCTCCTCGGGCATCCCGCGGTCGGAATCAGCTGTCCCGTGCCGAGGGAGTCGTGGCTGCCGCGGTGGCGCCTCCACCGGTCGGAGTCGATGCCGAGCCCATGGCCAGTGCCAAGGCGCTTGCGAACCTGTCTCAGGACGTCCCTTCGCCTGCGGAGGCTTCGGCCGCAGCCAGCGCGCCCGACGCAGAGGCTGCTCTGCTGATGCTCTGGGTCCGCAAGGAGGCGCTGGTGAAGCTCGGCGTCACCGTACTCGAAGCAATGAGCGACCTGGACCTCTCCGATCTCCCGCTTGCCCCCCACGGGGAGGTATCGGCCAGCCAACTGTAATGACTACAGAGTCGGCGACCTCTCCCTCGGAGCCCCGCCGGCGTAGGCGCCGTCGTCAGCCAGTCCGAGATCGAGGTCGTCCGCTTGGACCGCCTCCACGCGCGATTTCCTCGCGTCGTCCCGGATGGGCGCCAGCAAGGACAGGAGCGATGGCCGCTCAGCGGTCGTCGCCGCCGCATCAGTCCACCAGCAGCACGAGCTTCCCGCGTACGTGGCCGTCCTCGCTGACACGGTGCGCCTCCGCGATCTCTGCGAGCGGGAAGGTCTGCGCGACCGGGAGCGAGAAGCGCCCGGCCTCGACCAGCTCGCCGACATCGGCGAGCGCGTGGACCGCGCGGCCACTGTCCCCGCTGCTGAACGTCACCCCGTGCTCCTGCGCCCCAGCGAAGTCGGCGATCGTCACCACATGCTCCGAGCCGCCCGCGAGCTCGATGAGCTCGGGCAGGACGCCGCTCCCCGCAACGTCGAGCGCGACGTCGACGCCGTCAGGCGTGAGCGCGCGAACCCGCTCGATGAGGCCCTCGCCATAGGCGACCGGCTCGGCGCCCAGCGAGTGCAGATAATCATGGTTTGCCGGACTGGCGGTGCCGATCACGCGCGCGCCGCGCACCACGGCGAGCTGAACGGCGGCGCTGCCCACACGTCCGGAGGCGCCGTTGATGAGCAGACTGCTGCCACTCCCGACGCCGAGCTGGTCGAGCGCGCGGGTGGCCGTCTCGATGGCGGCAGGCAGCGCGGCTGCACCGGGGAAGTCGAGCGACGGCGGGATCGGCGCATAGGAGGACAGCACCGCCAGCTCGGCCTGGGCCGCCCCATCGGTGGAGAAGCCGAACACGCGATCGCCGACGGCCACGTCCGCAACGCGCTCGCCGAGCTCGTCGACGACGCCCGCTGCCTCATAGCCCAAGGTCTGCGGGAGCTCCCCATCCATCAGACCCTTGCGCTTCTTCCAGTCGCTCGGGTTCACCCCGGCCGCGCGTACCGCAATCCGGATCTCGCCGGGACCCGGATGCGGATCAGGGAGATCCACGATCTCGAGGACCTCCGGACCGCCGAACTGGTTGAAACGGGCTGCCTTCATCATCGCTCCGATCGCGACCCCGGCGGTGTCGTGCTCAGGTCATCACGTCCGCCCACGGTCGCGATCCTTTACCCGGCGTCTGCGTCGACCGGGCGCCAATGGATCGCAACCGGCCGGGTGGGGGTGGCGGCGGGGTCATGACCACCATGATCGCAGCGGTACAGCAGCCAGCGCTGCCAGTAGCGTCAACCGGCTCGAACGCCGTGGCGGGTGCGCCTCCGGCTCCGCGATGAGTTCTGTCGCCCGGCACGGTCAGTACTTCTGACACCGCGCGGAGGTCAGCTGAGTCCCGTTCGCGTCCGCCGTCACATGACACCGAAGGAGTCGCCTATGAACACCCCAGCCATGCCACCCGTCGTCGATCGTGCCGCGTGGCACGCCGCCCGAGACGCGATCCTGGCCCGCGAGAAGGCGCACACTCGCGAGGGCGACGCGATCGCGGCGGCGCGACGCCGGCTGCCGATGTCCTTGATGCCGCACGTTACTGTGACCGGCCCGCACGGAGCGGTCCCGCTCATCGACGTCTTCGAGCACCGCCGGATGCTGATGGCGTACTTCCATATGTGGCACGACGGTAAGGCGTTCGAGGAGCAGTGTGAGGGCTGCACGTTCTCCACCTGTCACATGCAGATGCTCGACTACCTGCACGCGCGTGGCGTCACCTACGCCGTCTTCTCCGAGGGCTCGTACCAGGAAAGCGCACCCTTCCGGGACTTCATGGGTTACTCGTGGCCGTGGTACTCCGCGAAGGACTCCGACCCAGCCCTGGTCGACGGTCGGGGCTTCGGGTTCATCGCCTGCTACCTGCGCGATGACGACGGCCAGGTGTTCGAGACCTACTGGACTACCGGACGCGGCGTTGAGGCGCTGATGACGAGCTATCACGCGCTGGATCTGACGGTGTTTGGCCGGCAGGAGCGATGGGAGAACTCGCCCGAGAACTGGATGCGAGTGCCCGAGGGTGAACACCCGTGGCGGCTGAATGGCCGGCCCGTCGCTCAGTGGTCACGCACGAACGATCCGGTCACCAGCGCCGGGGTCCCCCGGCTCTGACTCTCCCGCTTCAACCAGTGGGTACTCGGCGACGACGTTCACGCCGCGAAAGCAGGACGCTGCGTCCCTGTCATGAGGAGCGCGATGTTATCCATTGTCGGCGTACGCGGTGAAGCATGTCATCCGCGTGGGACGGAGGCGGGTCGTCACGAGGGTGGGGGAGATCGGTTGATCGGACCTGCCGCGACGCGGCCCGTCGTCGCCGTCACCCTCTCAAGGAAGCGGCGAGGACCTTGACTGCTTGAGGTCGGGCTGCGCCGGTTGTCCAGCGGAATCCGCGGTTCCGATGAGTTTCGCTGGCGATGGTGGTCAGTATCGTTGCGGCCCGGACCCGGGCGAACGGAGAGGAGAAAGCATGCGCAAGGTCGTGGCGTACATGCTGGTGTCGGTTGACGGGGTGGCGGAGGATCCCGACCAGTTTCTGTTCGAGTTCGACGAGGTGATGCAGGCCAACCTGGGCAAAGTGATCGGGACGCAGGACACCGTCCTGCTCGGTCGCAAGATGTACGACGCGTGGTCGAGCTACTGGCCGAAGTCCGACAGCCAGCCGTTCGCCGACTTCATCAACAACGTGCACAAGTATGTCGCGACCGCGACACCGTTGACGAGGGACTGGACGAACGCGGAGACCATCCAGGGTCCCGTCGATGACTTCGTGCGCGAGCTGAAGTCGGGTGACGGTGGCGACATCGGGGTCCACGGAAGCATCTCACTGACCCAGTCGTTGCTTGCGGCCGGACTCGTTGACGAGGTGCGGCTGCTCGTCGCGCCCAGGGTAGTCGGAAGTGGTCGACGCCTGTTCGAGGAAGGCGTGACCCACTCTCTCGAGCTGGTCCAGAGCACTGGCAGCCCGTCCGGCTCGCTGCTGGTCCACTACAACGTCGTCACCGGCGACTGAACTCCTTGCCGGTGCGCGGGGGCTCCGCTGGCCGTTTGGTTTTGATGAGCGGCGCGTCCCGCGAGAGCTCCCGGAACCCGACGCCGTAGTACAGCCCGCGCGCCTCGGGATGTCCCGGCGCACCCAGGCAGGCGACCGTGGCATGAGTGGCGCCGGCCGCCAGCGCCAGATGCATCCCGTGCAGCAGCATCGCCTTTCCCAGCCCCCGACGCCGGTAGTCCGGATGCGTCCCGACCGGCTCGAACTCAACGGTCTTGTTCGCCTCGTCGAGCCACATGATCGTCGATGCGGCCATCGTTGCGTCCGGCGCCTCCACCAGGACGTGCAGGTCGCCGCGATACGTCGGTGTCCGCTGGACGCCCTCGTAGCCTTCGGCTGTATATGTTGACGGAGCCCAGGCGTCCACATGGGCCCGGACTGCGGCCTGCGGCCCGGCCTCGTCGGCGGTGCGGAAGCGGAATCCGTCCGGCAGCACCGGCTGTTCCAGATCACTGAGGTCCCGCTCATTGAGCTGGGTCCAGGAGCCGTTGTCGCCGAGTGAGGCCGGATCTGTCTTGTAGCCGTGCGCCACCCATCGCGCCAAGGCGACCTCATCGGCGACCTGTGGCGTCACCGTGCGCTCGATGCCGACCGTCACAGCGTCGTACCAGTCGATCACCCCGTCCACCAGCTCGCAATGGTCGGGATGGACCTGGTATCCCAGGTAGGCGCTGGTGATGTCCTTCACCGACCCGTCGCTCCGCCTCACCTGGTGTGGCAGATAGGCCCAGCCCCACGCAACCAAGTCATCACCGGAGAACCACAGCCGACGCAGCCAGCTCTCGCCGTCGGATGCGTGCCCTTTGCCCCAGATCCAGGCCAGCTCTCCGAATGACGCGTCGCTGTTCACCAGGTCGGGACGGACGGCCGTAACCCGCTGCGCCAGGCCCTGCATGAGCTGCACGTCCCCAGCGGTTACCAGACCGGAGTCCGTCATGATGCGCCACTGTGTCAGAGCTCCGAGAAGCCGTCGAACCGTTTTCGGGGCCGCCGCCGCTCGCGACCTCCTCCCACGCGTGCTTAGGTTGCCAGGATGGAGATTCGCGTGGGCGAGATCGCGGTCCACTACGTAGAGCACGGGGAGGGACGACCGGTGCTGGTGCTGCACGGCGCCGGCGTCGACCACCGCGAGCCCGAGGCATGCTTCGAGCCGGTCTTCGGCGGCGTGGCGGGGTTCCGGCGGATCTATCCTGACCTTCCCGCTATGGGTCGGACGGTGGCTCCCGAAGGGCTGCGCAGCGCCGAGGAGGTCCTCGCGACGCTGCTCGACTTCGCGGAGGAGGTCACCGGCGGGACTCGGCACCTCCTGATCGGTCACTCGGCCGGCGGCTACTACGCGCAGGCGATGGCCGCGAGGATGCCGGGGCAGGTCGCTGGTCTCGCACTGGTTTGTCCGCTGCTGCCGGGCCTGCGTGACGTCCCAGAGCACCGAGTCGTCGTCGGGTCCGGAGAGATCGGCGACGACGTTTTCCGGAGCTATTTCGTGGCCCAGAGCCCGGAGATGCTCGAGCGGTACGAACGCTATGTCCTCCCGGCGGCAGCACTTGTCGACCAGTCGGCGCTCGAGCGAATCGGCGAGCGATGGGAGCTCGCCTGCGATAGCGGGCCGGCGTACGCCGGTCCGACGCTCATCGTGGCGGGGCGGCTGGACTCGACGGTCGGGTACGCCGCTGCTGCAGACCTCGTCGGCCACTACCCGCACGCCTCGCTCGCGGTGGTCGATGACGCGGGCCACGCACTACCCCACGAGCAGCCGGACCTTCTGCGCGCGCTCATCGCTGAATGGCTCGTGCGCGTCGAGCGCTACGGCTGAAGCGACGCAGGTTCGATCGCGCTGCATGAGTGGTGCATGTCTACTGGAGTCCAGAGCGGACGGATGTAATGCGCTGTGTGTTGAAGCCCAGCCAGTGCATCCGGCCGATGTAGCGTGCGTGCTCTACCTTGAGGCAGCGGTCCATGATGACCGTCATGCCGTTGGCCTCCGCCATCTGTGCGCCCTCGGCGTTGATCACGCCGAACTGGCACCAGAGGGCATCGGCGCCGATCGCCACGGAGTCCCGTGCGATCCCCGGTAGCGCATCCGGTGCGCGGAAGACGTTCACGATGTCCACATGCTCGGGAACGTCGCGCAGGCTCGCGTAGCAGGTCTCGTCGAGGATCTCCGTCTCGCGTGGATTCACGGGGATGACGTGGTAACCGTGCCGCTTGAGATAGAAGCCGACGAAGTAGCTGGCTCGCAGCGGGTTGTTCGACAGGCCCACGATCGCGATCGTCCTCGCGGTGTGGAGCAAGCGCTGGATCGTCAACGGCTCCTGGTACCGCTGGAGGTCGGTCATGCCGTCGCCACCTTCCTACCCAAGGAGGCGGCCACGCGTTCGAAACCCTGATCGAGGTCCCATACGAGGTCCTCGACGGCCTCCGTGCCGACCGACAGCCGCACGGTTCCCGGCCCGACGCCGGCCGCTCGCAGTTCTTCGTCGCTCAGCTGGCGGTGCGTCGTGCTGGCGGGGTGGATGATCAGGCTTTTCGCGTCACCGACGTTCGCCAGGTGAGACCAGAGAGTCACACCGCGGATGAGACCCAGCCCACCAGTCCGTCCGCCGGCGCAGTCGAAGGAGAACACTGCGCCGGCACCGTGCGGTAGGTACTTCTCCACCAGCGACCGATACTTGTTGCCGGGGAGTTCGGGATAGGTCACGTTCGACGCCAGCTCGTGCGACTCGAGGAACGCCGCTATCGCTCGGGCGTTCGTGACGTGGCGGTCCATCCGTAGCGACAGCGTCTCGAGCCCCTGGAGGAACAGGAAAGCGTTGAACGGCGAGAGAGCCGCGCCCAGGTCGCGCAGGGTCTCGGCCCGCAGCTTCATCAGGTAGCCGTAGGTCCCGAACGTCTCGTGGAACTGCAGGCCGTGGTACGCCGGTGATGGATCCGCAACCACGGGGAACCGGCCGTTGGACCAGTTGAAGGTGCCGGCCTCGACGACGACGCCGCCAATACTCGTACCGTGGCCGCCGAGGAACTTGGTCGCCGAGTGGATCACGATGTCGGCGCCCCACTCGATCGGGCGGCACAGGTACGGCGTCGCGAAGGTGTTGTCCACGACCAGAGGCAGCTCGTGCTCGTGCGCGATCGATGCCAGGCTCTCGATATCCAGCACGTTCCCGCCCGGGTTGCCGATCGTCTCGCCGAAGAACGCTTTCGTGTTCGCCTGGATGGCCTGGCGCCACGCGTCCGGGTCGTCGGGATCGACCCACGTCACCTCGATGGCCAGCTTGCGCAGCAGGTGTTTGAACTGGTTCACGGTCCCTCCGTAGAGCGCGGAGGACGAGACAACGTGATCCCCTGGCTCCAGCAGCGTGAAGAGCGCGGCGGCTTGGGCTGCGAGTCCACTCGCGAACGCTACGGCGCCGGCGCCGCCCTCGAGGTTCGCAACCCGCTCCTCGAATACCGCGACGGTTGGGTTCATGATCCGGGAGTAGGTGTTCCCGTACTCCTGCAGGTTGAAGTACGCCGCCGCCGACTCCGGATCCTCGAACACATAGCTGGTCGTCTGGAAGATCGGTACCGCCCGCGCACCCGTGTTCGGGTCCGGTCGTTGCCCGGCGTGTAGCTGGCGGGTCTCGAACCCGAAGGTGTGGTCTTCCTCGGCGCGAGCGGGCTGTTCGGTCACTGGGGCCTCTTCCGTGGTCTCATTCGACAGCCGTGCCTCCGGCCAGGAACTTGCGGATCAGTGGCGTCTGCCGTGCTTCCTCGAGCAGGAAGCAGTCGTGGCCGTAGGGCGCGTCGATCACGCGCAGCTCTACAGGTTTGCCGAGAGCGCGAAGGGTGTCGTCGATCTCCCTCGAAGCGGACGGCGGGTACAGCCAGTCGGAGCTGAACGCGATCAGTAGCGTGCGCGCCGACATTCCTTTCAGCGCCCGCGCAAGAGAACCACCGCCGTGCTGCCGGGCGAGATCGAAGTACGTCAGCGCCCGCGAGGTGTAGAGGTAGGTGTTGGCGTCGAACCGCTTGACGAACGCTCCGGCCTGGTGGTCGAGGTAGCTCTCCACCTCGAACTCGGGTTCGCTGATCGTGTATCGGATGTCATCTGAGAACTGCAGTCGCCGCCCGAACTTTTCATCCAGCGCCGGTGCGGACAGGTACGTGATGTGGCCGACCATGCGCGCCACACCCATGCCGGCGTCGGGCCTGCGACCCGTGTCGTAGTAATGGCCGCCCTGCCAGGCGGGGTCGCGCCTGATCGACTCACGTGCGATCGCGTTCCAGGCCAGGCCTTGCGGGTGGAGGGCGTGCGTGCTGGCTATGGCTACGACGGCATCGACCTGCTCAGGGAACAGGATCGCCCACTCCAATGCCTGCATGCCGCCGAGCGATCCACCGGCCACCGCCGCGAGTCGCTGGATGCCGAGCGTCTCGAGGAACGCGTGCTGCGTGCGCACCATGTCGGCGACCGTGATCACCGGGAAGTTCGACCCGTACGGCCTGCCGGTCGCGGGATCGATGGACGACGGCCCCGTCGACCCGCGGCACCCGCCGAGCAGGTTGGTGGAGATCACCAGGAAGCGGTCGGTGTCGAACGCCTTGCCGGGTCCGATCATCCCATCCCACCAGCCGAGCCCCTGGCCGGCCGCACCGTCGCGCTCCTCGGCCCCGAACCCGTCGCGGGTGCTCTCGTCTGTCGACGTCTCCGAGAATCCTGCCGCGTGTGCGTCGCCGCTCAGGGCGTGGCAGACCAGGATCACGTTGTCGCGCTCGGGTGAGAGGACGCCGTACGTCTCGTACGCAATGCGAATGGGGTGGAGGGCTCGTCCGCAGTCGAGTCCCACTGGCTCGGGTAGGTCGAGGTAGCGCGTCTCGACACTGCCGACCGAGCCGGTCGGGCGCGTCCGCGTGGGCGCCATGAGCGCGATCCCAGCCCTTCCAGTCGGTTATATTGTCAGGTAACCCGCTAGAGATTACAGAGAAAAGGGGCACCACACGACATGACCACGACCGACAACGGAGTCAACGTGCAGGCACTGCTCGACGCACGCGAGGTACTGAAGGGGGCGCCTGAGGCGGCCCAGTTTACCTGGCGGGCATCCTCCAGGTGGCAGAGGGGCGTCCACAGCACCACGACGATCCAGAACTTCTTCGGTCTCGGCGAGGAGCAGCAGCACAGGACCGAGACGGTGTTCGACGCCGACCACCCCGAGGTCTTCGCGGCCGAGGACAACGGCATCACGCCGATCGAGTACCTCTTGGTCGGGCTGGCGAGCTGCCTGACGGCCGGCGTCGCGTCCGTGGCGCAGAACCGTGGCATCCAGCTGCATTCGATCGAGTCGACGGTCGAAGGCAACCACGACATTCGCGGCATGCTGGGCGTGGACCGTGATGTCCGCAACGGCTTCAACGGCGTCAAGGTGACCTTCAACATCGACGCGGACGCCTCGCCGGAGGATATCGAAGCGTTGGTGGCCCAGTCCCAGAAGCGTTCTGCGGTCTTCGACGCCTTGACGAACCCCACGGACGTGACCGTCGAGGTTGTCTGAGAGCGAAGCCGTCGAGCGCGTCACCACGGTCGTCATCGGCGCCGGCCACGCCGGCCTGGCAGCCAGCCACTTCCTCAGCGAGCGTTCGATCGACCATGTCGTGCTCGAGCGCGGGGAGGTGGCGAACTCTTGGCGGCGTGAGCGTTGGGACTCGCTGCGACTGCTCACCCCGAACCGGCTGAGCAACCTCCCGGGTCATCGCTACGAGGGGACGGATCCTGACGGGTACATGACGATGGGCGAAGTGGTCGAGCTCATCGAGCACTTCGCCTCGGTCTCGCGAGCCCCCGTCCGGACCGGCGTCGGCGTCACGTCCGTGCGACGGACGGGCGACGGTTACGACGTGACGACGTGTCGTGGTGAGATGCGCTGCCGGACAGTGGTCATCGCGACCGGTGCTTGCAACCAACCGACGGTGCCGGGCTTCCGCGATGCGGTCCCGGCATCCGTCGAGCAGCTGACGCCGTTCGACTACCGCAACCCCACCCAGCTCCCCGACGGAGGCGTGCTCATGGTCGGAGCGTCGGCGACCGGCGTCCAGCTGGCAGCCGAGCTGAGGCGATCGGGCCGGCCGGTGACACTCTCGGTCGGGGAGCACGTCCGGATGCCGCGCACCTACCGCGGGCAGGACGTGCTGTGGTGGATGGATGCGTCGGGTGTGTGGGACGAGCGCTACGACGAGATCGACGACCTCACCCGCGCCCGGCGGCTACCGTCGCCGCAACTCGCGGGGACTCCCGAGCGGGCTACGCTCGATCTCAACGCGCTCGCGGACATGGACATCGAGCTGGTGGGCCGCTGGGGAACCGTCCGTGACGGACAGGCACAGTTCTCCGGTGGCCTGCGTAACATGGTCTCGCTGGCGGACCTTAAGATGAGGCGCCTCCTGGGCATTTTCGACGAGTGGGCTCGGACCCACGGGCGCGATAGCGCGATTGGCTCGCCTGAGCACTTCGAACCCACGCGGGTGCCTGAGTCGAAACGCCTGCAGCTCGACCTGCACAGCGGCGAGATCGGTACGGTCGTGTGGGCGACCGGCTATCGGCCCGACTACACCTGGCTCGAGGTACCGGTGCTCGACGCGAAGGGCCAGCTGCGCCACGAGGGCGGGGTGGTCGACAGCCCTGGACTGTATGCGCTCGGGCTGCCCGTCCTACGGCGGCGTAAGTCCACGTTCCTGCACGGCATCGAGGACGACGCGCGCGAGGTTATCGATGACCTCGCGCGGTACCTGGCCGTACGCCGGTGAAGGCATCGCTCAATCGGGTGAGTTCCTCCCAATCTTGGGAAAACTGCTATTAGATGGTTCAAACCTCTGGTTTAAGGGTATCTAGTAATTAACGGGTCAACCACCCCTGGGCACATCGGGGGTTCCGGACCAGGCGAGGAGGAATTTCTCCTGGCAGGTCCCAAGGGCCCGACCATCGAAAGGCAATCCACTTGCGGAAGTCTCCGCTCAGACTCGTCCCATACCAGGGCGACCAAACCGTGTGTCCGTCCTGGTGTTTCAAGCACCGGCCCAGTGACCAGCGGCTAGGCAACCCGGACAACACCTCCACGCATCTGTCCGACACGTACATGGTCCTCGACGCCATGGGCGACCAGGTCTACGCGGTGCTCTGCCAGCTCACTGAGTCAGGAGGCACTGAGTCTTACCCGCCCATGCTCTACATCGGCGGAGGCCATCCGCTCGGCCTACCCGCAGCGCGGGCTCTCGCGCAGCGGATGCTAGAGCTGGTGGCGGTGGCGGAATCGAAATGACGACGGGACCCCGGGCGACAACTCTAAGAACATGAGAGCTCTCCTCACATCGGCCGGGATCAAGAACAGCAGCATCAACAATGCGCTGGTTGACCTGCTGGAAAAACCGATCGCCGAGGCCAGCGCCCTCTTTATCCCCACCGCCGTCTACCCCTTCCCCGGCGGGCCTGGAATGGCCTGGCGGGCGATCTGCGGCAAGGCTGGATCGCCGTTGTGTGAACTGGGTTGGAAGTCGTTGGGGGTCCTGGAGCTGACGGCGCTGCCGAGCATCGAGGAGGCTGTTTGGGTGCCAACGGTCCGCAACGCCGACGCCCTGCTGGTATGGGGCGGCGACCCCCTGTTTCTCGCCAACTGGATGCGGCGCTCAGGTTTGACCGATCTCCTGCCGACGCTGCGCTCCGAGGCGGTCTACGTGGGGGTGAGCGCCGGGAGCATGGCTGCTACCTCTACCTTCGTCGAGACCTACGACCAACCGCCGCGCGGCAACGATGGACCGCTGAAGTCGGAGGACATCGTCTTCGCCACGTCCCAGGGTGACGTCGATAGAATCCTGGTCACGGGACAGGGAGCGGGACTCGTTGACTTCGCGGTGATCCCGCACCTGGAGCACGCGGACCACCCGACGCTTCGTTGGCCAACGCAGAGAGGTGGGCGGCGCGGATTCCTGCGCCGACGTATGCGATCGACGATGAGACCGCCATCCGGGTGGTCGACGGCGCCGCCCAAGTCGTCTCCGAGGGGCACTGGAAACTGTTCCAGCCCTAACGGGACCGGGCAGGTCCTGAACCCAGAGCCTGGCGCGGCCCATCAGGGATACGCTGGAATGACGGATCACGACAGGAGGCATGATGGCCGACCACCCGAACCTGGACCTGCTCAGACGCGGCTACGCGGCATACGGGGCTGGTGACATGGACACGATCAACGAGCTTTTCGCGGACGACGTGGTGTGGCACGTTTCAGGACGTAGTCCCATCGCGGGCGACTACACGGGAAAGGAAGAAGTCTTTGGCTTCTTTGGCAAACTGCAGGAGCTGAGCGGAGGAACGTCGTCGGTGGAGGTGCATGACCTGCTGGCCAACGGCGAGCACGGCGTTGCCATCGTCACCGAGTCGGCGACACGCAACGGCAACAGCTACCAGGGCCGTGGGACCCATGTCCTTCACCTTCGAGACGGCAAGGTGACGGAGTTCTGGGATGCCCACGTGGACCAGTATTCCGCGGACGAGTTCTGGTCCAGCTGACATGGGCGCAGGCGTTCCGTTTGGCCAGCCCTGACCATTGACGGTGCCGCCTGACCATCGAGTACGCCGTCATGGAGGTCTCGCGGCACCGATGCGCCTCGCCTTGAGCAGGTCGGAGCCTGAGGCTGCGTCACCAAACCGTGAGAAGTCTTACGGCTCCATTAAGAGACCTGGTCCGGGCGACTTTCTGAGACAACCGGGCAGAGTTCAACGCTAACCTGCTGAGCACATTGACGTGCTTCGTCAAAGAACCCTCAGGAGGACCACCCGTGAAGAACTCCGCACGTTTCACCGCGGCCGTCGCGATCAGCCTGGCCGCCGGCCTCTCGCTAGCAACGCCGAGCGCTGATGCAGCGCACGCCGCTCCGCGCGCCGCAGAGGCTTCCGCCCACGCGGTGTTCGTTGCCACCGACGGGGTTGCGGGCAACTACATCGTTGCCTACCAGCGCGAGGCAGGCGGCTCGTTGACATTGAAGCACAAGTACCCGACCGGTGGCAGTGGCGGTGCGCTGAGCGGGGCTGTGGTCGACCACACCGCATCTGAGGGCGCTTTGACGTATGACCGTGTTCACCACCTGCTCCTCGCGGTGAACGCAGGCAGCGACAACGTCAGCATCTTCGCAGTCGAGGGTACGTCCTTGCGCTTGCTCCAGGTCGTCAACTCGGGTGGTACGTTCCCCGTCAGCGTGACAACTCACGGCCGCACCGTCTACGTCTTGAACGCGCGTCAAGGCGGGTCAGTCCAGGGTTATGTGATCGATGACCGCCGACTCCACAGGGTCCCTTCCTGGAACCGGCCACTCGGCCTCGACGCCACGGCGACTCCGGAGTTCACAAACACGCCGGGCCAGGTCGGCTTCACCCCGTCAGGTCATCAGCTGATCGTCACCACGAAGGCGAACACGAACTCGATCGACGTATTCCGCGTTGCCGCGTCGGGGCGTGTCTCAGACAGTCCGGTTGTCACGACCAAGGACGGTAGCGTCCCGTTCGGCTTCACGTTCGACCGTGCCGGTCACCTCGCGGTTACCGAGACCGGGATCGGCTCCTTGACGACTTACAGCGTCCACGCGAACGGCAGTCTCAGTCAGCTCTCGTCGCAGCCGACCGGCCAAATGGCGACGTGCTGGGTGACGCGGGCGGATGCCTTTCTATACGCGTCGAATGCCGGTAGCGCGTCGGAGTCCGGCTTCTCGAGTGCACATGACGGAACCGTGTCACTGCTCGGCCAGACCACGACGGACGCCGGCACGGTTGACGCCGACGCGAACCCGGACGGTGCGTACCTGTACGTCCAGACCGGCGCGGAAGGGAATGTGGATGGCTTCAAGGTCCATGCGGACGGATCCCTCACAGCAGTCGGTTCGGTGACCGTGCCCGACGCCGTTGGCGGCGAAGGCATCGTCGCACGCTGAGCTCAGCATGCAAAGGCCCTGCGGGGTCCGCACAGGCCGACCCAGATCTGTGCGGACCCTGGAGCCGCCGCCTGGGCGTGAACATCTCGGGAGTCCGAAGCGGGCAGACCGGTCAGCGGGCGCCGCCGTTGGTTTGGCCGACCAGTTGTTGCCCACGCGCCTCAGCCTCCGCGACGGTGGTGCTGAAATAGGTGATTGGGGAGATGGCTCCCGGCCCGAAGGTAATGCCTCTCCAATACAAGAGCTCGCGGACCACGCCGAGGAGCTCCAAGTAAGGGATGGCCGTCTCGCCCGTGTCAGGTGTGGGGGTCCACAGCACGGACGACACGAATGTCTCGTCGGTGTCCATGAGTGCTGGGTCCGCTACGGCGTCCCCATAGGCCTTGAGGAACGCTCGGCCCGGGCCTTCTGCGCCGGCGAGACGAGTGATGTGCGAGTTGGCGAACTGGCTCTTGAGAGTCATTCGGCCGGGATAGCCCTCGATCACTACCGGTGCGGGCAGCGAGTACGGTGCCGGTTGCGGGACGGCGTCCAACAAGATGTCGTCTCCGAGATCATGACGGTGTCGGGCGGCGGCGCTCCACGTGAACGCCGCCCGCACCGCGGACGCGAGAACTGTGCGGACGTGCTTGGCGGACCCGCCGTCCGGTGTCTGGACTGCAGCGGCGGTCACTTGGTCGAGAGTCTTGGCGGAGACCTCGTAGGTCATGTCGAAGGCATCGCGACGATTGAACCCTTGGAAGCGGAACACGGTGGCGTCGATGCGTTCCGATAGTGGCGTGTCGTCCGTAGGTTCGGGCATGGCGACGAGCTCGGCCAGTAGCTCGGCCGGGGTTAGCGGTGTGGTTGTGGAGTAGACCCCGTAGTTAACATGCAGCGCCGCTTCAAGAACCGCGATGAGGGACTCTCGGTCTGGGCCGAACCGGTCCTCAACCACGTCGACCGCGGTGTAGTAGACCCCGTCTCCACCTGGGGCTCGGATTGACGCTCTCAGGTCGGCGGCGGCCTTGGCACCGAACACCCCGTCGACGCAGAGTTCCTGCTGGAGCATCGCCAGTCCTTCGACGATCTGCGTCGTGGACACGGTCCGGCCAGCAATAGTGGCGTGGGCGCGCAACGCATGATCGGACTTCCGGAGCACGTTCAGCGCGTTCGAGAGGATCCGGCTGACCTCCGGCTCGATCCGTTCGAGTCCCGGCACGAGGTCCTGCGCGAGCTCCGGTGCCTGCTCCCACGTCGTGAGCGGCACGAACACGAGGGCCTGGTCGTCCAGCCACGGCTCGATGCTGACGAGGGTCGCGTAGAACGCGGTCAGCTGACCCATCCGCGCCAGACCCCATGGTGTCGACGTGGTGTCGTACCAGTGTCTCCATTCGTGCGCGTAGGCGGAGAACGCGGTCAGGGCGGTGACGCGTTGCGCCGGGTCGGTCAGCGAGTTGACGAAGTCGACGTGGGCCGCCTCCGGTGGCAGGAAGAGGCTCCGGACGAACAGCGGCTCGAACTCCGTCGGGTTCGGGAAGTCGAAGACCTTGTCCTCACTGATCCAGACGACGAACGTATAGGGGTCCAAGCCGCCCCACCAGGTGATCTTGTGCGCGCCGCTCACGGCGGTCCCGGGGATGCTCCCGCGGCGGCTGCGAACGCATCGCGGGCGCGCTGGACGCGATCGGCGAGCTGCTCGGGAGTCAGGTCGCCGCTGAAAGTGATCTTCGTGCCATCGACGACTACCTCGGCTGTCGTTGTAACTCCGGTTTTCTTTCGGCGCTGCATGAGACCGACGAGCGCGTCGACTGCGGAGATCGCGCCGCCCAGCTCTCCGAACGATGCCGCTATCCGGAACACCTCCCCGACGAGAGTGGCCAAGTCGAGGTCGAGCGACGCAGCGTCCAGCACTTCCGCCGGAGCTGTCGCGACCCGTGCGAGCGGCTTGATGGTCGGATGGAAGTCGGTGAGCAGGGAGACGTCGGAGCTGTACACCTCGACCATGAACGACATGACAGTCGCCCCCTCGGAATAGCCCGGTCCGGTTGGCTCTCACAGGGTGTGTCATACGCTCCGGCTTCGTCAAGGTTCCGGAGCGTCCTCGGTAGCTCAGACGGTTCCCGACTAGGGTTTGCCGCCGGACGGGATGCGACTGCCGCGGTTCAGGCGGGGAACTTCTGGGATTTTGGACAATCAACGGTTATCGCGTGAGAATGGCGAGAACGAATCGTCATGGTGCTCGGCCCGGACTCCGCTTGGCTCCCGTTGGCCGAATGCCTCCTCAGGGATTCTTCTTCGGTCGACCTTGCGTCGAACCGTCTTGCCACTTCTCGAGTGATCTCCGCGGATTGCTGTGTCCGGGATCACGGGACCAGGAACTCAGATGCAGACAATCAGCCGGAGAGGGGCCCTGACCGCCGCGGCGCTGTCCGCCTGGCCGTGGGCCGCCCAGAGGTCGACTAGCGCCTCGACCTACGCGGGTCGTTTGATATCGCTGCCCGGGGCAAGGACAACCACCACAGCGACCGTCTCGTACCTGGTCACCGGGGGAGCAACGAGCATCAGCCTGGCCTACTCCGCGACCGCTACCAAGGTGGGTATCCCGACCGGGGATGTCGGCTACGTACCCGGGATCATCGACGCCGACTCCTACGTGCAGCACACCGCGACCGGGCTGCTCCCGGACACGCGCTACTACGCCAGGCTCTCGACGAGCCCGGGTGTATTCGTCGGACCACGGATTCGGTTCAGGACCAACGCGGTGGGCGCATTCACCAGGAGGTTCGTGTACGGCTCGTGCCAGAACAACC
Organism: Nocardioidaceae bacterium; assembly: GCA_033850885.1. GTDB lineage: Bacteria > Actinomycetota > Actinomycetes > Propionibacteriales > Nocardioidaceae > JAWWPG01. The sequence continues at coordinate 78,496 of JAWWPG010000039.1, read as the reverse complement.
TCAAAGCAAACCCGGTAGCAGTCGGAAACACTGATCCGATACAGCTCGCGTGGGGGGACATGCAGGCATACGATCCCGACCTCGGCTGGTTCACCGGTGACTACGGGTATTGGGGCAGTGCCCTGAAGGCGACGGACCCCGACACGAGGCACCTTGGGTGTTACGAGGCGCAGACCGTGAAATTTGACGAGATGCGTTCGGCCATGTCGCAGTGGTGCTGGGACCAGATGGCCGACGACCACGAGATCAGTGGGAACAACGGCAACTCGGGCAACAGCATGATCCGGCAGACCAACATCATCGCCATGCGCAGGTTCTTCGCCCTGCACCCCCTGGCTGACCCCAACGAGCCCAAAAGGTCGGCCTACGGCTCGTACCTGCTGAACCCTCGGATCAGGGTCGTGCTGCTGGATGCCGAGTCGATGGACCGCACCCCCGGGGAGGCGCCTGACGACAGCGCCAAGACGTTCCTCGGGGCCCCCCAGGACGCGTGGCTGCGCGACCTTCTGGTTCAACCCGCTGCACTCAATATCCTGATCTGCGGCAAGTCGTTTCTGGGGGAGTCCGACACTGGTCTGGATATCGACAAGATCTGGTGCTACAAGACGTGGCGGCAGTCGTACGCCGACTTCCTCTCCAGCAACCTCACACTGGACGGACTACCGATAAACACCGTCTGGATGGGCGGTGACCGTCACGCCAACGGCTACTGCTCAGCACCCAACAACCCCTATCGCACGGGTGCGGTCTGGCTGGGAAGCGGAACTTCGCAACACTCGCTGCCCCTCGTTCCCGGCGAGAGCTACGACTGGTCCTACGGCTTCAGCACAGAACTCCGGCAGCCGGTGATGCAGTACCTCCAGGGCACCATCTCCGACGACGGAGCCGGCACCATAACGTTGTCCGGCCACTCCCGTGAGGTGCACGACACGTGGGACTTCACCAACCATGTTCAGACCGACCCGGCCGCCTGGGAGATCACCGACGGGGGCAGCGCAAGCGACACCTGGCAGTACAGCTCTTGAGGAAGTTGAGCAAGCGGGACATCCGTCCGCGTCAACCACCTGCACCGTTGATCGTGTCGGTCAGGGCCGCAATGGACCGGGGACCCACCCGGCAGCAGCCGCCGACGTACGTGGCTCCCGCATCGACCCAGGCGCGCGCGAGTGTGGGGTCGTAACCGCCGTCACCCTGCCAGTTTCGGCCTGGACTGTTCCACTGTTCGCCGCTGTTCGGGTAGGCCACTACTGGCAGGCCGGTGACTCGCACCGCCAGTATGACGGCGTCCAGCACGTCTGACGGCCGGCAGCAGTTGACGCCCACCGCGAAGACGCGGCTCCCCGCCGCGGCGACGGAGAAGGCCTCGGCCAGCGGTTGCCCGGCAGCGGTGTGTGGGCCCTGCGCCGAGAACGAGAACCAGGCAGGCAGGTCGAGCTCGTCCAGGAGGTCCACGAGCACCTCGGCCTCGTCGATGTCCGGGATGGTCTCGACGGCCATGAAGTCTGGGTCCGCCGACGCGAGCAGCTCCAGCCTTGGCAGGTGAAACTCGCGCAGCTCGGCTGGGGTAAGGCCGTATCGACCCCGGTACTCCGACCCGTCCGCGAGGACTGCGCCGTACGGCCCCACCGATGCGGCGACCCACCGAGTCGTCCCATCGGCGGACAAGGCATCGCGGACATCGCGTGCCAGGGTCACGCTTCGCCTGACCAATGCTTGGGCTTCCCTCGTGCGCAGGCCAGCGGCGACCAGGCCTGGGATACTGGCCTGGTAGCTGGCAGTGGTGGCGACGCGAGCGCCGGCCTGGTAGTACGCCCGGTGCACCGCAGCGACCTCAGCTGGGGAGTCCCGGAGCACTCGCGCCGTCCACAACGCCCCCGAAAGGTCGTGGCCGCGATCCTCGAGCGCGTTGGACATGCCACCGTCGAGGACAACCACCACCCGCCTGTCACCGGCCGTCTCATCCTGAAGGTGCGGAGCTAGCGTCGCCACGACGTCAAGTGTTCCCCGGTGCGCGAATCCACGCGAGCTCGTCGGGCTGTGCGGCGGGACACCAGCCTCCGGGTCAGGACCTGAGGGGATGTGCACGGCGGAATAGCTTGGGCAGGAAGGACACCATCAAGGTCGACCAGGTCAGATGGGTGATGGCCGGCGCCTGCAACCCTCCGGACGCACGCCGTTGCAGGCTGAACAGGGCGCCCATCACCCCCGCTGCGAGCATCAGGGCAGGGTTGCGAGTCGACGCGGTGGCCAAGGTGTAGACCGCGGTGGAGACGAGCACTGCCCGGTCGGCATTCAGCGCTGAGTAGAGAGCGCCCCTGAAGAAGATCTCCTCCCCCAGGCCGTTCGCCAGTGCAGTGGCCACGACTGCGGGCGTCCTGCCTTCCTCGGCGAACGTGAGGACGTTACCCACTGCGCGATCCAGGACGGGGACTCGGCGCACCACAAGTGCGCATCCGTAGAAGAAGCCGAAGGCTCCGACACCCGTCGCGATAGGGGTGATGATCGGGCGACGTAGCTGCCGGTCGCGGCTCTGGATCCAACCGAGGTGCAACGGCCCGGACAGCACCCCTCCGGCGGTCCAGGTGGCCGCAACCGCCGCAGTCAACCCGTAGAACCTCTTGGAGCCGGGCTGGGTCGAGAAGGTGATGCCGAGCAGACCGGTACCAAGAAGGGAGACTCCGGTCACGACGCGTCTTCTGCGCGCCATCATCGCGGCGGACTCTGGGTGCTCGATGGGCACGACGTGCCTGATCGACATCGGCAACCGGGACCCTACCTCCGCTGCCATCCGTTTCCACCGCGCGGTTGGGATCGTCATCGGGTCTCCCTCGGCTGGTCGTGCTCACGTAGGGCCGTCCGGACGGCGTCGTCGTAGTCCATGGGTTCGAAAGGGACAATCGACCTGATGCTGTCGTCGCTGACGACGACCTCGTTGGACATGGAGTCGACGAGCGACCGTCCGGTCTGGGTGTCGACGTCGGTGACCAGGGCCAGCCAGCGTGACGACAGGCCCGGGCTGAGCAGGGGCACCGGAAGGATGGCGAGTCGGCGGTTCTTGATCGAGGCGACTCGTCGGAGCATGGTCACGTACTGCATGACCTCGGGACCGCCGATCTCGAAGACCCGGCCCCGCGATCGTGGCTCGTCGAGCACTCCGACCAGGTAGCGCACCACGTCGGCCACCGCGATGGGCTGTGTCCTGGTGCGCACCCATCGAGGCGTGATCATCACCGGGAGATGGTCCACCAGCTGACGTGTCATCTCCCACGAGATGCCCCCGTCCCCGACGATGATCCCGGCTCGGAGCACGGTGACCGGCGTTCCAGAGCTGCCGAGGAGCCCCTCGACCTCACGACGGCTGCGCAGGTGCGACGACAGCCGGTCGGCGTCGCTCCCGAGCCCACCAAGGTAGATGATCTGCTGAACCCCGGCTTTGGCAGCCGCCCTGCCGAACGTCCGGGCACCTTTCGCGTCCAGTCGTTCGAAGTCCCTCGAAGCCAGAGAATGCACCAGGTAGTACGCCGCGCGACACCCGGTCAGGGTCTCGTGCAGGCTGTCCGCATCGTGCACGTCCCCGAACACTGGATCGCCAGCTCCTTGATACTTGTCGGGGTCCCGGGTCATCGCCCGCACCGAGTTGCCGGCTGCCGTGAGCGCAGGGCACAGACGTCTCCCCACGAAACCCGACGCTCCGGCTACCAGCACCGACTGCCCAGCTGTCACTGCTCCGCCACCTGCCGCTGCAGCTCCTCTCGGCTGGGCTGGCTTCGTTGGTGTCCCAGCTCGCCACCGATCCGCCCGCCGTACGGCCTACCGTGGTCGGCGTACTCCTCGCGGAAGTACGACAGCATCGATTGGCCGAGGTCGACCCTTGCTCCGGTACGCAGGATGGCGACATCCACCGGCGCACCGTGCACCCGAATGCTTGCCGCTCGAGCGATCCGGACCAGGACGAACTCGTCCGCTTCGTCGTGCCGGATCTCAGCGTGCAGCGGCTCCAGCCCCGGCAGGCGAATGTCACATCCAGGATCTGAGCCGATGGTGGTGACGTCATCGTGCAGTGGGAACTGCCGCGGATGCTCGCCCTGCCTCGCGTACGGGCCTAGAACTTGGGTCAGCCGCGGATTGCCGCCCCGATGCGGATCGTGCGTCGTGGTCACCGGCCGACGGGGACGCCGGCGCATTGTCGGGGCCACCGGCAGCAGGGTCGGTGGCGGTGCAAGCTGCTCGCCCGGTAGCACACCCCCTCTCGGGGCGAGGCTTCGGCTGCGAATCAAAGACCAGAGTCCGGCGCCTCGCTCAAGCCGGATATGGCGCGAACCCGTCGCCCGACGCTGCCACCACGAGGTCCTCTCCACGCCCAACGTGGCCACCGGACCGGCCGGTGAGACCACGCTGATCGCCAGCCCTTTGTCTGCGAGCGCCTGCGCGAGGCCACGTAGCGCGCCGGCGTCCGACCGTCCCGTGAACATGGCCGGAGAGCTCACCCGCAGCTCCAGCGCGGTCCCCGAGCCGGTCAGGGTCCCGGTCACGGGGGGTGACCCGGGGATGTCGACCGAGAACTGCAGGTCAGCATCGAAAGTGAGCTGGGTGGCCATGGCTTAGACTGCGGGATCGTTGTGGGTCGTGTTGTCCTTCGTTGTGACCTGCAGAATTCCGTTCAGCTTCCAAGTAGCCCGCGGAGCGCCGGCACCCGTGTCGCGGGGAACCTCCACCGACATGTCGATGAAGCGGTAGTTGATCGCTGCCTCGCGACCGGTGAGGAAGGACCACATCTCCCGACCGAGATCGGTCCAGTCCAGCGTCTGGTCGGTCCGGTCGGAGGTGCTGGTGATGTTCTGGGTCATGCTGATCTCCTCAGTATCGAGCCAGAAAAGTTGAACACTTTTCTTAACGGCGTGTGTAGATTTAGGATGTCATCATGCCTCCGGACCCCCCCTCCACGCAACCCCCTGGTTTCTCGGCAACCCCTCAGGCCACGCTTTCGATCGGCGATCTCGCGGAACGAACCGGCCTGAAGCCAGCAACGCTGCGGATGTGGGAGGCCCGACACGGTTTCCCTCGCGCCGAACGCCGACAGAGCGGTCATCGACGCTATGCCGAGAGCGACGTCGAGCTCGTGCGCCAGGTGATCCGGCGGCAGCACGCCGGCGCACGTCTAGAGGTAGCCATCGCCGAGCTGGTGTTGGCGCTGGCAAGCTTCGAGGGCCCTCCCGATGCCCCTTCGGTTTATGCCGTGCTGCGCCGAACGCATCCCACCCTCCTTCCTCAACGGCTGAAGAAGTCCACCCTGATAGCCCTCTCTTGGGCCATCGAGGACGAATGCTGTGCGCGCGCCGAACGGCCGGTGATCTTCGGTGCATTCCAGCACGAGCGCTACTTCCGAGCCTCTGAGGAGCGATGGTCCGAGCTTGCACGGATCGCCCGGTCTGCCATCGCCTTTGCAGACTTTGCCGCTGCGGCCGAGTCCCCTGGGGGGCCGAGGCTCGTCCACCTTCCTACGGATGCACCGATGCGGAGAGAATGGGCCGTTGTGTGCGACGCTCCGCACTTCTCCGCCCTGCTGATTGCGTGGGAGCTCCCCGCCCAGTCGACGGTCCCGGATCGGCAGCGGCTCTTCGAGGCGATCTGGACCGTCCAGCCGAGCGCCGTCCGGGACGCGGCACGCACGTGCGCTCAGGTGGCCCTGCAGCTCGGCCACCAGGACGCGGCGCCGCTGCTCTACGACCTGGCCGAGAATCCTGCCGCGGCTCCAGCCGAACTGCTGAACGCGACCGGCCTGCTCAACCGTGTCGTCGCCTATGTCGATGGGATCAACACGTAGGTCGCCGCCAGACCATGGCACCTGGATACCTCCCATTGCTTGATCTATTGAACAAATAGGTCAGATCATGTAAATTCTGGCCGTAGCACCCGTAACCGTTTGCAGCGACATCCGGTGTCGGGCTTCCCGCGCAAGGCCCAGGAGCAACGAGATGATCAAGCACACCGACCTCGACAGATCGCCAGCGGAGCACTCGGCCGAGGAGGTGGAGGCCGATATTGTGGCGGCTGCCATCTCGATCACCAAGGCCTCCCTGGTGACCGCAGCCGACCAGCACGTCCGTACCGCCGAGGTGGTCAGGTTCGCGAAGGCCCTCGCGGATGCTGCGCAAGCTGAGGCCGACCGACACGCTCATGCATCGGAGCTGAGGGCCGCCGCGGCTACGGCGGCAGCTCTCAAGGTTGCCGAGGTCGCCGCCGAAGCAGCCACTACTGTTGCCCGGGCTACCGCGAAAGCCGCCCTCGAGATGGCGACGTTGGCGGGGGACCAAGCGACCTTCGACGCCGAAACTCTCAATGCCCTTCGCTCCTTGGCCGCTCGAGCCGCGATGGGCCAAGACAGCACGTGACCGGTCTCGGTGGAGGAGTTGCAGGCCACTGAGGGAATGTGTCGTTGCCCTGTACGCGTCAGGCGCCCCCTGCCCACCGAGTAGGTAAGGGGCGCCTTTGCGTGCTGGGGAAGCCTCGGGTGGCCAGCCGGGAATGAAGCCGGCTGGCCCCGGCGCGCTATCCCCCGATGGCAACCGGTCCCTATTTCCGATTGTACGCCGATAGTCCTGGATGTCCGAATCAGCACTTTCGGAACTTTCACCTGCGCTGACCATCACGACGGCACCCGGCTGTGGTTCATCGACCCGATGGGGCACCGGCCGCCCGGCTCGGGGGAGACCGGATGCCTTGCGGCGACATCATCGTGGTAAAACCGCGGCCGGCGACGGTGAACGGGGATCTGCCCGCCTTCGGCAACCATGTGACGGCAGTCGAGAAAGCGACCCTGTCGGGATCGCCACACCCGACAGGGCCTTTCTGACGCACTTGCCTGCTCCGGAGGTTCCCCCACGGACTTCCGGAGGCCTACCAGTCAGTGCTCAACCGACCGATAAATGCTAGATACCCGATAGTAGAGGATTGAAACATCTGTCGGCTCAGTTACATCTTGGGCCGCTAGGTCGGTGGTACCTCTCCATAGCGTCCCGGCGCCTCTGTCGAGTTGCTCCACGTCGACAGGGGGCAGAAGGTGTGCCTATGGAGAAGCGCAGACTGGGACGTCTCGAGCATCAGAGTTCGGTCCTCATCTACGGTGGGGCGGCGCTGAGCGATGTGTCGCAGGACGTGGCGGACCGCTCGATTCAGCAGGCCCTTGACGGGGGGATCAACCACTTCGACGTGGCGGCGGACTATGGCGAAGCCGAGCTCCGGCTCGGGCCGTGGATGTCGGAAACCCGTGACCGGATCTTCCTCGCGACGAAGACCGGTAAGCGCGATCGGGAGTCCGCATGGCGGGAGATCCACGCCTCGCTGCAGCGGCTGCAGACCGACCGCGTCGACCTGCTGCAGCTGCATGCCATCGGCGACCTGGGCGAGCTCAACCCAGCCACCGCTCCTGGCGGCGTCCTCGAGGCGGCGGTCCGCGCCCAGGAGGAGGGGCTGGCCGGCGCGATCGGCATCACCGGCCACGGCCACCAGGCGCCCGCAACACACCTCGAGGCGCTACGCCGGTACCCCTTCGCGACTGTTCTGACGCCGCTCAATCCGGTGCTCTGGCGTGACGAGTCATACCGGGGCGACTATCAGGCGCTCGTCGACCAGGTCCGCCGGGAGGACGTGGGCCTGATGACCATCAAGACGGTGTCCCGTCGGAACTGGCCCGACGGAGCCGATCAGTCGTACACGACATGGTACGAGCCGTACGACGATCAGGCCCGCATCACCGCGGCCGTCTCCTGGGTGCTGTCGCACGACGAGGTGACAGGGATCCCCACCGCCGGGGACGTCCGATTGCTAGGCATGCTGTTGGAGGCCGAGCAGAACCGCGTCTCGCCCGCGGACGCCGAGCCACAGCTGGCGAGCGACCATGACTACTCATCCCCGTTCCTCGCCATGCCCTTCTGACCCACGAGCTGTCGGCAATCGCGCCGGAGAAGCTGGATCCACACTTGACTCATTCCAAATTCGGTGGAAGGTTTGCACCGATGGTGTCCTCCGAGGCGGTTCTGCGTGACGCAGGTCTGCGCGTGACCAAGCCCCGGGTGGCTGTGCTGGACGACTTGGTCGAGCACCCTCATGCCACCGCAGAGCACGTCACCAAGCGCGTGCGTGCGCGGCTGGGAAAGGTCTCGATCCAAGCCGTGTACGACGTTCTCACGGCCTGTCGTGAGGCCGGTTTGATCCGCCGGATCCAGCCCGCGGGCTCGGCAGCGGTGTTCGAGACTCGTACCGGTGACAACCATCACCACATGGTGTGCCGGTTGTGCGGGCGTGTCACGGATGTCGACTGTGCCATCGGGGAGCAACCCTGCCTGCTCCCGAGCGACGACGCTGGTTACGTGGTCGACGAAGCGGAAGTGGTCTTCTGGGGTCAGTGCCCCAGCTGTCGACGGCAGAGTCCTACCCCTGCGACATGAAGGAGATTCATGTGACCATGCAAGAACATCCGACCACGACGGATGCTGGCATCCCCGTTGCAAGCGACGAGCATTCGCTGTCCGTCGGTCCGGACGGCCCACTACTGCTGCAGGATCATTACCTGCTGGAGCAGATGGCCAACTTCAACCGTGAGCGCATCCCGGAGCGTCAGCCTCACGCGAAGGGAGGCGGTGCGTTCGGGACTTTCGAAGTTACGCAGGACGTCAGCGCCTACACGCGCGCGGCGGTGTTCCAGCCCGGCGCCGAGACTGACGTGCTGATCCGGTTCTCGACTGTGGCGGGAGAGCGGGGCAGCCCGGACACCTGGCGCGACCCGCGGGGGTTCGCGATCAAGTTCTACACCAGCGAGGGGAACTTCGATCTCGTTGGCAACAACACGCCGGTCTTCTTCATCAAGGATCCGATGAAGTTCCAGCACTTCATCCGCTCCCAGAAGCGGCGTGCCGACAACAACCTGCGCGACCACGACATGCAGTGGGACTTCTGGACGCTGTCGCCAGAGTCCGCCCATCAAGTCACGTGGCTGATGGGCGACCGCGGCATCCCGCGGACCTGGCGCCACATGAACGGCTACTCCAGCCACACCTACCTATGGATCAACGCGCAGGGCGAGCGCTTCTGGGTGAAGTACCACTTCAAGACCGACCAGGGCGTCGAGTTCTTCACTCAGGACGAGGCCGACCAGATGGCCGCGGTGGACACCGACTACCACCAGCGCGATCTTTACGGGCACATCGCGACGGGGGAGTTCCCGAGTTGGACGTTGAAGATGCAGATCATGCCTTTCGACGACGCGAGAACCTATCGGTTCAACCCGTTCGATCTCACCAAGGTGTGGCCGCACGGCGACTACCCGCTGGTCGAGGTCGGCCGGATGACGCTCAACCGCAACCTGACCGACTACCACACCGAGATGGAGCAGGCGGCGTTCGAGCCCAACAACCTGGTGGCGGGCACCGGGCTCTCGCCGGACAAGATGCTGCTTGCGAGGGGGTTCAGCTACTCCGACGCACACCGTGCGCGACTCGGGGTGAACTACCGTCAGATCCCGGTGAACACCCCGAAGGTTCCGGTGCACTCGTACTCCAAGGACGGGCTGATGCGAGTTCAGAACGTCTCGGACCCGGTATATGCGCCGAACTCGTACGGCGGTCCGAGGGCCCAGCCTGAGCTGACCGATGACGGCGGCCGCTGGGCTGCGGACGGCGACATGGTGCGAGCGGCGTACACGCTGCACGCCGAGGACGACGACTTCGGTCAGGCCGGCACCATGGTCCGCGAGGTGCTCGACGACGCTGCACGGCAGCGCCTCGTCGACAACGTCGTCGGCCACCTGCTCAACGGCGTCAGCGAGCCCGTTCTGCAGCGGGCTTTCGACTACTGGCGCAACGTCGACAAGAGCATTGGTGACCGGGTCGCGGACGGTGTTCGCGCGAAGCAGGGCGAGCAGGACCCCAAGGCGGAGCAGCAGGCCAACCCGGCCCGCTCGGACATGCAGCAGAAGGCCTGAGGGATCACCGAGGCGTAGCGCCAGGTCGCTTGGGGAGCTGCTGTGCCGGTGTCGGGCCTGGAGGGTACCAGCGCCCGACACCGGAGCCGCCCGCTCTGCGGGCACCCGCCGAAGGGGCGCGTTGCGCGTTGTCGGGAAGGGGTTCCTGCCGGATTTGGTGAGGAGTATCGTCCCGTGCATTGGGCTGGCCTGAGCAGGCGCCCCTCTGTCGCCGCCCGGCCCTGAATGGGAGGGACGTATGCATCCATCGCGGTCAGTGCGTAGACGGGGGCTCGTAGCGTCGGGTGTCTTAGGCGGCGCGGCAATGGTGATGGCGCTGCTGGCGCCGTCGAGCGAGGCGAGCACACAGCCCGCCGCCGGGTACCGGCAGGTGAACCTTGTGTCCGATGTGCCGGGACTGGCCAAGATCACCGATTTCCGGGTGTCGAACCCCTGGGGCCTGGCCCTCGGCCCGGACACACCGATCTGGATCAACAACAACAACACGGCGACGTCGGAGGTCTATACCGGCGCCAACGGTCACGATCCGCTGCAGCGGGCTCTCGTCGTACAGGTGCCGGCCGGTCCAACCGGCATCGCCTTCAACCCCACGCATGCATTCGTCGCCCACCAGGGAGGCGCCGCGGTACCGACAGCGTTCCTGTTCAACGGGTTCGACGGCTACACCAGTGGCTGGGGACCGACCGCGCAACCGATAACGGAAGCCATCCCGACCCACTTCGACCGAACCGATGGATACCTCGGGATGGCGGTGGCCAAGACGCCCGCAGGACCCCGGATGTACACGGTGTCCTTCTCCGGCCAGATCGAGGTCTTCACCGGCAACTTCAGGGAACTGCCGGCGGGGCACCGTTTCATCGACCCGACCATCGGAAGCCTCGCGCCTTATAACGTGGCAGTTTTCGGCCAGCGTGTTTACGTGGCGTACGCCGACCCCAACGGTGGTCCCGGCGGCGCGATCAGCGTCTTCCGCTTCGATGGTGACTTCGTGAAACGGCTCAGCTCCGACAGCCATCTGAACGCTCCTTGGGGAATGGCGATGGCCCCGGCGCACTGGGGGGCCTTCGGCGGCATGCTGTTGGTCGGCAACGTCAACGACGGGCGCATCAGCGCCATCGACCCGAGGACCGACGCATTCAAGGGCCAGTTGAAGGATGCCAGCGGCAACGTCATGGAGAACAGTGGACTGTGGGGTTTGGTGTTCGGTAACGGCAAGACCGGCACGCCGCGCGATCTGCTCTTTGGCGCAGGGATCGACAACTACTCGCACGGACTGTTCGGCCTCATCCGCCCGACCGGCTAACCACCGCACAGGCTGAGGCTCACCGGCTTGGTGGACAAGCGGTCAGGTGGTTGGTGCTGCCTGACCGCTTGTCAAGCCCCTGGTGCTACGGGCTTGTCGTCCGGAGAGGGTCTGTGCCGATGCAGCCGAACTGCGCTGAGCATCCCGGTCCGACGATGGGCCACGCCACCTTGAGCCAGGTATGGTTCTGCCACTCGGCCTTGACGTTGCGGACGTAGTCCTTGGCTGCCGGATCGTTCCAGCCGCCGGAGTACCAGGAACCGACACATCCCCAGAGTTGCCCCGGGCGGTAGTCCTGTTTCCCGGTGTTCGCGAGCCAGACCTCCCATCCTTCGAAGCAGCCTCTCAATGTTGCCCCTAGGTAGTCCGCTGCATAGGCGGTCGAGTCTCGGCTGAAGGGGAAGGTCCCGTTCTGGTTACCGAGCATGCGGCCCCACTTGGGAGCCTGCCACGCCATGATGCCCACGACGGAGTAGGTCTTCGGGCACAGGCCGGGACCGAAGTTCCGTTGGTAGTCATAGCCGTACTGAGCGAGGTCGCGACAGAAGGTGGTCGTCGCGTGGTCGGCCTGGCTGAAGGAGTCACCGCAGCCCAGGTGGGTCACACATCGGCCTGAATGGTAGGTGGGGTACTGGTACCATGTCGACTCACGTACGGCGATGGCTCGTAGCAGGTTGTCCGGCAGCCCCCATTTGCACGCGGCCCATTGGAGGATCTCGTCGGTCGTCCCACGGAACTGGCCGTCGACGCGAGGAAGCAGCCAGGTGTCCCACCGTGGATCGTACCCGCCAGCCGTATCGCGGGGTCGCTCCAACAGGGCCTGATGGACCGCCGCAGGGTCGGGCATGACGTTGTTGCGCTTGTTGTTCACCGGCCTGGGCTCCCAGGTGGACCTGTGGATCTCCAGGTCGCACTGACGGTCCCCGGGGAGACGTGCCCATGAACCGACCGGCTTCAGATCGAAGTAGCCAGCTGGACGCGGGGGTGCCGCGGAGATGGTGGCGGCCGGCACGGCGATGGTAGCCGCGCGCTCGCGGATCGTCGCCGCGCCGCCACAGAGGAGCGTCGCGGCGAGCACGATGACAAGGCCCCGGTGAGGAGCGCGCCGTCTCCTGCCGGCAGCCGAGCCGGGCGGCGGACCCATGACTTGCTTACCTCCGCCGGTCTAGGCGCCGTGGCGTGTCTGGAGAGTTTCGGACTTTGCCTGCTCCGAGCCCGTGTGTACGTCGGATTGGCTCGTGACCGCCCCCTGGGAAGCCACGGGCCAGCCCGGGTGCGGTCGGTGTCGTCTGCCCGGCCGGTTCGCCACGACACCGACGACGGAGTCCTTGACGTCACCAAGCAGGGAGACCGCGGCCGCCGCGTCGGCTCGACTTCCGCGCTTCATGTCGACCACCAGGACTACGAGGTCCACCATGGCAGCGACCAGCGCCGTCTCGGGGTTGGCGAGGACCGACGGGCCGTCGAAGATCACGACCTCTCCCGACATGGAGAGCCTTCCCACGAGCAGAGCCAGGTCCTCGATGTTGAGGGGCGCCGTGCCGTTGTCTGGGACGGTTCCGCTGGTCAGCACCTTGATGCCGGGAAACCTGGTGGTATGCAGGGCACGTGCCAGGGAAGTCGTGCCGTGAAGGACATCGAGCAGTCCCGGCTCTCGGTCGAGGCCGAAGCACTCGTGAAGTTTCAGGCTTCCCCCATCCATGGACACCAGCACGGTCTGCTTCCCCAGCGCGGCCAGCGAGGCGGCGAGGTTGACGGCGACGCTGGTCTTGCCGGCACCCTTCGACGGGCTCGTCACGAGCAACGAGCTTGCCTCGCGAGCTTCGAGGAGATGCATGATCCGGGCAGTCAGGTGGCCGTACGCCTTCGCACCAGGGACCGGGGGATTGGCGAGGACGACGATGTCCTCCGGTAGGCCAGCCCTCAGCTTGGGTACGGACGCCAGGACCGGTAGCCCGGTTTGGGCCTCGACATCTCCGCTGCCCCGCAGCCTGCCCGAAAGTCTGTCCCAGACGAACGCACATCCGGCTCCCAACATCAGGCCGACCATCAAGCTGAGCCCGAGCAGCAGTGGGTAGTTCGGTTTCGCTGGCGCGGTGGGCAGAGTGGCCGCGGTGATGATCGAGGCGACCGGTGGGGCGGCTGCAGGAGCGGTCTTCGTGCCTGGGGTTGCTGGCAGCGTGTGTGATCCCTGATCCCGAATCGCGACGTAGGCGCGCGAGAAGACTCCGGCGCCCTGCCGCGCCAGGTTAGGGGTGCTCGCCGAGTAGCTGATATCGAGGACATTGGTGTCCACCTCGACGCCGACCGACAGATCCGCGATCGCTGTCCTGGGGGACAGGCCAAGTCTGGTCGAGGCGAGCTTGGCCACCTTGCCGGACTCGGCGACCTGACGTTCGGTGCCCATGCTCGGCACCACCGGTGCGCCGCCACCGATAGACTCTGGTCGCACGAGGACCTTCGCCGTCGAGACGTAATGCGCCGGTCGGTGAACAATCGCTAGCATCGTGCCTGCCAGCGTGAGGAAGGTGACGAGGCCGATCAAGACGATGTGGGTGCGCAGCAACCCACGGTGCTCGCCGGTCCGTTGCATCACCGAGTCTCCGGTTTCTCGTCAACACCGGAGCGACGAGTTCGTCCCGATGACACCATCATGCGCCCTGATGCCCCGCCGCCGGGTGGCTTCTCGGATTTCAGGTCCTCGACCGCGGGGAGCTTGTCAGGAGTATCACCATGCTCTGGTGCGGACCGACCGCACAGCGTGAGAGCCAGGAGTGAGAACATCAGGTCCGCCGAACCGCGGTACGTCACATGCGGGTCGAACACCATCAGGACCGCGACGACCACGACTGCGGTGAATGCACCCAACGCCGCCACCGACCTCCAGGTCACCAATGGTCGCGCCAGGGAAAGAGTGTGGCGGGCGGATACGACCGTGAAGTAGATGAACGCCGACAGCAGGAAAACGCCGCCTCCCCACAGGAGCCAGATGTACCCACTCTCGATCCACACGAAGCCGGTGGCCTGGCTGCTGACTGGGACACGCGCGGACGGACGGACACCGAGCAATGGGTTGGTACCCGAGAACAGCTTGGGGAGGAAGTACGTCTCCAGGTTGCGCCAGCGACCCACCCAGCTCACTGGCACGCCGGATACCGACTGGAAGCCCTGTAGGCGGTTGCTCACGACCGGCCACATCACGACCAGTGCGACGGCCCCCCCGAACGGCAGGTAGATGAGAAGCTTGAGCCGACGAAGCACCGCGGCAAGACACACCAGAGCGACGAGCAGTCCGAACGCGCTGGAGAACTCAGCAGCCGCGAGCGTCCCGAGCACGAAGACCGCGGCGGCGATGCTGTACCAGAAGGCAGACCGTCGTTGCTTGGTGATCATTCCTACGGCGATGGCGAGGTTGAAGATCAGCAGGTCGGCGGTGGCCGCGGGCAGCGATAGGGTCGAGCTGCCCCGCGGCAAGGCGAGGGCGCCGACATATCCGAAGGGTGCGTAGAAGAGGGCCAGAAAGCCGCGGACGCCCAACAGGTCGAGCGACTGCAACACCGCGATGCAGCCCACGACCACCCCGGCCACTAGAGAGATCTCGAGACATCGACGGATCTGCCGCTCCGTGTTCACCGTGAGTCGGACCAGCGCATAGATGCCGAGGTACTTCCACAACACCAGCGAGTAGGCGATGTCGTCACCGATGAGACTTTGGCCGCGCAGGACGAGGAACACGATAGGAACGACCGAGCTCGTCATGGCCAGAAGCACGATCCCGCGCTCCACGGGATGCAGATGCAACCGGGGAAGGGGCTCGCCCGCCCTGAGCGCCAACACGCCACGCAGCAGCAGGACGCCGATCAGGAAGAACGACAGTGCCTCGTTGGGTCGTAGCACCGGTATGAGTGTGCCGCGGTCGATGCCGACGACGAGTGGGGTGACACCGATAACCAGGTAGGCGGCGACGTACGGCCGGGTCCAAACCACCGCGCCCAGGACGACCATTGCGGTCAGGCCGACCGCGATGAGCGGATGGGTGGCTACCAGAACACCCATGGCGAGCGCCGCCACCGTCGCGGCGACCGCCACGGCGACGGCACGAGCGGCATGACCGGTACTGGCCATGTCACCCGTTGACCCTGCGACGTCGACGGCGCTTTCCGGCTCTCGTATAGCCAGGAGTGTGGTCATCCTGGCTCACCTCGTAGGGAGGGCAGTCCCCGACCTCGACCGAGTACGCTCCGCACGACCCAGCTCAGCTCGGGTGAGCGGAGGATGCCTTGGACGATGGCAAAGACCGCCAGCCCCAACAAGCCGGCCACAGCCAGTCCCACCGTCCATCCCAGACGTCCCGGCATGTAGTGCGTAACGAGGTTCGCCGTCACCGCGGTCGGACCGATCATGACCACGGATCCGATCAGGATTCGAAGCAGAGAATGACGCAACCGCTCGTTACCGTCTGTGAGTCGGCGTCGCAACCGGATGAGGAGAATGGTCGCACCGATGAGGTTCGCCACCGAGTACGCCGAGGCGGCAACAACGAGGACAGCGACGCCTTTCAGGCCAAGCGTGAGGGTGCAGAGGCCGACGCACACCAACGCTTGCCAGATCATGGCAACAAGCGATGTATGGGTGTCGCCGGTGGCGTAGGTCGCCTGAGTCGCGACGAAGAACAGTGACTGGCCGACGGCCCCGACGGCAATCGCCGTCAACGTCCACGCGACCATGCTGATCGCAGCAGGCGTGGCCATCTGTCCCACGGCGACGACGTGCGCAAGTGGACGGGCCAGGACCAGGTAGCCGCAGACGGCCGGGATCGTCAGAAACAGCACAAGGCCGAGTCCTCGCACGTAGGTGTCACAGAACTCCGCGTCGCGCCGGTGATAGTGCAGACGCGACAGCCTCGGCAGCAAAGACAGGGCAACCGGGGTTGCCGCCAACGCGATGGGCAGGGCGTAGAAGTTCAGGGCTATCTGCATGGCCACGGTGCCCCCTGGCACTCGAGACGCCACCAGGAGCAGCGTGAGCACTTGGAGTGCGAGGAGCCCGGACTGGGCAAGGGAGGGGAGAGCACGTCGTACGACGCCGAGCACCTCGGGGTCGCGCCATCCCGCAAGGGGACGCAGGGTCACTCCGCATCGGTGGGCGCCCCACCACTGGAGCGCAGCGTGCACCCCCACGGCGGCGGTGGAGCCGAGACCCAACAAGATCAGCTCACCCGACGGGACCGCACCTCGCGTGTCTTCGCTGGAGAAGAGCAGTCCGACGAGCAGGAGGACACCGATGATCGCGACGTTCTCCAACGCCGGCGCAGCGGCGGCCAGCGCGAAACGGCGGCGCGCGTTCATTGCGGCGGCAGAGGTCCCGATGATGGCATAGCCGAGCACCTGCGGCATCACCATCAGGACAAGCCACCGGGAGAGAGACACCTGAGCGGAGATACTTGCTCCATTGGCGCCGACTCCGACCACGCGCAGCGCCTGGGGCAGCAGCACGACCGCGACGGGTGCCGCCAGGGTGAGGGCGACCAGGGCTACTCCGAGAAAACCGCCGGCAACCCGGGCGGTGGCCGCCCGATCCCCTCGGTCCATGTGCCCGACGATGGCCGGCACCAACACGGTGGAGAAGAGTGAGCCCGCCAAGAACCCGTAGTAGACGAGGTTCGGCAGGCTGTTCGTCAGCTGGTATGAGTTGCCCAGGAGAGTGGGGCCGAGGATGGCTCCGATCATCACGACTCGAACTACCCCCGTGGCTCTGCTCACGACCGTCCACTTACCGATCGTGAGGGAGTCAATGGTCGCGCCCAAGCCGCTGGTCAGATCCTGGTCGTTCCGGGCCGTGTCAACGGGTAGGTATGTCTCCCGAGACCCCTTGAGCGTCACCGTGCTCCCGGACGGATCAGTGCGGGCACGGTTCGGACGAGGATCTTCAGGTCTTGCCACATGCCGGGATGCGCTGCGTACTGGATGTCGAGCTCGAGTCCTTCGAGCATTGTCAGCTGGTTGCGCCCGCTCACCTGCCAGAGCCCGGTGAGGCCCGGAGGTACCTCGAACCGCGCCTGGGCGGAGTTCGGGAGCATTTCGAGCTCCCAAGGCAGCGCAGGCCGAGGACCCACCAACGACATGTCCCCGCGCAGCACGTTGAGGAGCTGCGGTAGCTCGTCGAGGCTCCATCGCCGCAGGAACGAGCCGACCCGAGTGATCCTCGCGTCGTGATCAAGCTTGTACAGCCCGTCCACGCTCACCGCCTCGCTGGCGAGCAGCCGAGCCACGTACTGCCGGTGGACCTCGTCCGAGCAACCCGCGCGCATGGTGCGGAACTTGAACATCAGAAAGGGCTCCGCATGCAACCCTGCCCGGGTCTGTCGAAAGAGCGCGGGTCCTGGACTCGTCAACCGGACCGTGGCTGCCACCACCAGCATCAGCGGCGACAAGAGGAGCAACGCCGTCGTCGACACGACGATGTCCAAAGACCGCTTGGCCATGCGACTGAGCGCTGCACCAGACGAGCTGATGCGCACGACGCGGGGTGCCTGACGGTCACCGACATGGAGGTACATCTGCGATTCCTACCGTTCGTCGCGCTTGCCGGGTGGCGAGCCGACGCTCGCCAGCTTGTACCGGGAGGCGGACTCCACTCGCTCGACGCGTCCGTTGATCCCGCGGAGGGCGTCCACGCGTCCCCGCACCGTCGCGGGATTGCCGAACGCGACCGTGCCCGGGGGCAGGTCTCGGGTGACCACGGAGCCCGCGCCGACCAGGCACCCTGCGCCGACGCGGACGAACGGCAGCAGGGTGACGTTCACTCCGATCTGGGCCCGGGCCCCTATCGACGGGCCGGACATGTGCTCGCGGGACCCATCGTCCCCGGGGTAGAGGTCGTTGGCTACCGTGACGCCGGGCGCCAGGAAGGCGCCCTCCTCTATCTCGGTGTACTGGGCGATGTAGCAGTTCGCGTGGATCTTGACGCCGTCGGCCACGCGACAGCCGTAGTCGATGACGGTGTTGCTCCACACCGACACGTCGTCTCCGAGCTCGCACTGTTCCCGCACCACAACGTGGTGGCCGGTCTCGAACCGGTCCCCGATGCGACTGCCGAGATAGAGGACGGTGCCGCTCCGCAGACGTGCATCGACCCCCAGGCGAAGCGTTCCGGTAGGCATCCTGTCTCCGGAGTATCCAATCCTGACGTCTGGGTCGGCGCGAAGCCCCGTACCGACCTCCCCCACCTGCGTCATCGAGGGGCAACCTCGAGGGCGACGGCGTTGATCTCCGTGCAGACCAGCTCTGCCTGTCCTGCCGCCAGATGCGGATACATCGGGAGGGAGAGGATCTCGGTCGCCGCGGCCTCCGCCACCGGAAGCGGAGCGCTGCAGTAGCCGGCATAGGGAGTCATCACATGACAGGGAGTGGGGTAGTGAACACCTGTCGCCACGCCGCGCCGGGCCAGCTCAGCCCGGACCTGGTCACGCTCCCGCACGCGAACAACGGCCAGGTGGTGGACGCCCATAGCGTCGTCGGCTTCTTCGAGGAGGCGTACGAGGTCGGGGTCCAGCAACTGACGGTAGACAGCGATGAGTGAACGACGAGCCTGGTTCCACGCCTCGAGCCGTCGGAGCTTCGCCGACAGCACCACTGCCTGAATCGCGTCCAGACGGCTGTTGGTGCCGATCCCGCCGTGCACACAGTGTTCACCTGGTACGCGACCGTGGTCGCGAAGGCTGAAGAGCCGCTCGGCGACGAGCGGGTCTGACGTGACGACGGCGCCGGCGTCGCCGAATGCGCCGAGATTCTTGCCGGGGTAGAAGCTGAAGCAGCCAGCCCGTCCCAGGGATCCGGCGCGATCTGAACGCCACGTGGCACCCTGGGCCTGCGCGGCGTCCTCGATCACGTCGATGCCGAGGTCGGAGGCCGTCCTCGAAAGGGCGCTCATATCTGCCATCTGACCGAAGAGGTGCACCACGATGACGGCTCGGGTAGCCGGAGTGGTGGCGGCCTTGAGCGTCTGTTCGGTCATCAACAAGGTGTCGGGATCCACATCGGCAAAGCGCGGGTTGGCACCCGCGAGCACCACGGCCTCCACCGTCGCGACAAAGGTGTTGGTAGGGATGACGACATCGTCACCTGGGCCGATCCCCATGGCCCTGAGCGTCAGGTGCAACGCGTCGGTGCCGTTGGCGACCCCGACGGCATACGTGGTGCCGCAGAACTCGGCCCACTCCCGCTCGAACGTCTGGACGGCCTCGCCACCGATGAACTGACCCGACTCCATCAGCTGCTGCCAGCTGGCGCTCACCTCGGACGTGACCTCGGACGTCGTGCCGGCGAGGTCGAAGAAGGGGATCATGACGGGTCTGCCACCGGCGCAGCGAGCTCTCTCACGCGAGGTGGCGAAGACGACCTGCCGTTCAGCTGTGCAGGCTCCTGCACCTCCGCGATCTCGACGGGACGGCCCCATTCGAGAGACCGCTGTGCGCTCTCCAGGATCTCGACGACGGCCAAGCCGTTGGCGCCGTCGGTCATCGGTCGCGAACCCGACAGGATGCAGTCCACGAAGTGCCGGTCCTCCACCACCAGCGGCTCGTTGGTCAGCAGGTAAGGCGAGACGACGTCGCCGTAACGGTAGGACATCGGAGTCTGGGCGTCATCCGCGGCAGCCTGCACCTGAACCACGCCTTTGTCGTGGATGCGGATCCGTTCCTCCGAGGCCAGGTCGTCGTACACCACCATCTTCTTGCTACCGACCAGCGTGACGCGGCGCACCTTGCAAGGGTCCAGCCAGCTGACATGAACGTTGGCGTAGAGGGCCGGGTTGGTGTAGCTCAAGCGCAGGTAGGCGACGTCCTCTAGACCTCGATGTGCATGCCGCGAGGCCCAGCACTGGACTGAATCGGGTCGACGACCCAAGACGTAGTTGAGGATCGAGACGTCGTGCGGGGCGAGGTCGAGGATCACGTTGACATCACTTTGGTAGAGCCCGAGATTCAGGCGAGCGGTGTCCAGGTAGTACAGGTCACCGATCTCCCGGTTCTCCACCATGTCCCGAAGCTTCCACACCGCCGAGTGGTACTCGAAGGTATGCCCCACCATGAGGACAACCCCCCGCGCGTCTGCGGCAGCGATCATCGCCCGGGCGTCAGCCGCCGTGGTCGCCATCGGCTTCTCCACCATCACGTGCTTGCCCGCTTCGATGGTCCGAAGGGCGAGGGGGGCGTGGCTGCTGGGTGGAGTGGCAATGACCAGGGCATCCACGTGATCGATCGCATCGTCGAGGCTGGTGAACCCCGTGATGCTGGGGAACGACCGGCAGATGCTCGCCAGCTTGCCGTGGTCGGAGTCTATGGCGACGACAGACTCGACATCCTCAACCGAGCTCAGTACCCGAGCGTGCTTCGAGCCCCAGTACCCGCAGCCGATCACGCCAATGCGCAGTCCGTTTCCGGTGCTCATCGAATGGCCCCCCTCATGAACACACCGGCGGCCCCACCGGCGCCGGCGCACCCGGGCACCGCTCGAATGCCCCTATATCGCAGCAAAGAAACTCGCATTTGTGAGCCACCCCACCCCAGGTCTGATCAGATTCGCCGGGCCCAACCCCTGCGATAGAGGGACTCTAAGCCTTCTAGCACCCGTATGTGACGGGAATACGAAAGTAATCCCCCCGCACCCACCGGTACGTCCATTCGCGCTATCTATGCGCATTTTCGCGCCAGGGGATGAACAGCAACTAATCGAACGGAGAGCGGGCGCTTACCTCGACGTTCGAGGCAGTTATGACCGGGATGCCCGGGATATGCGGGCCCCGAAGGAGCAAAAAACTGCAACTTTGCCGGTGGCGCTCCATTGCCACCCGGCGCGTAGAATGTACTCAAATGCTGGGGAGAACGCAGCAGTCGAGTGATCCTCTTCACACGAATGCGGCTTCGGGTGCCACGAACTCGCGGTAAGCAGCCTCGGCTCGAAGGCGCAGCGTTGTCATGCTCCGAGCACGCCACTGGTCGCGCAAGGCGTCCTTGAGCTTCGAGCGCTCCTGTGACGGGACCCACGCGTTGGAGTCCGAGCTTGTCACCGGTGCGGCTTGAGTCGCAGCTGCCTTTCGAGCTCGCCGCCGTTCGGCCTGTAGCTCGTCCAAGGTGACGGTGCCGGACTCGAAGCCCAGAAGCACCTGGGACAGCAGAGGACGTTCCTTCATCAGGTCGAAGCACTGGGTCATGTTCGCTTCAGTCGGTTCGAACTCGTTCAACGCGAGGTTGAAGTGATCGTTGAGGTTGCGAACGACGGTGGCGAAGTCATGCGTGACTTGCTCGAACTCCCCGACAACGAAGTGGGAGCGATAGGGCATCAGACACCCGTAGAACCGTGCATATCCGTCCGCGGCGTCGCGCATGTCGACCCATGGCTCGCGGGCCACGTGCGACAAGACGGCACCTTCCGGCTCCCGGATCAGCGCCAGTGTGGGCACACCTCTCTTGGCCGCCGCGAGGAGCTGCGCGGGTGCATGCAAGTGATGCGCGAGTCGTACCGGGCGTACTTGAGCCAGCTGGAGCGCGTACACGGCGAACGTGGTGGCGGATCGCGTGTAACCGTCGATGACCAGCTCCGTCTCCGGGCCGATCACCTCAGGGCTTGGACCCGGGTACCGGCGACGGGCCACCGGCAGGTACAGGCTGGGGTGCTCCGATAGCCGGGTGCGAAAGACATGACGTGGTCGTCGGAGCACGGCCACGGTCATCGGTGCGCTCATCGCATGGAGCTATGGACGCAATGGTCCGGCGGGCGGCGTCGCCCGGTTACCCGTTGTTCAGTCAACGTCGTCACCGCTGGGCAGCTCGGTCAGCGTGATCTCTCCGTCCTGGAGCGCGAAGTGGCACAGCGAGCCTCTGCCGACAGGGATTCGCCATTCCTCCCCCTCGCTCCCGGTCAGCTCGGCGACGACGAGCCGGATCATCACGGCATGGCTCACTGCCGCCACTGCCTCGCCGGGGTGCCGCGCGCCGATGAGCTGGAGGGCCTCAATCATTCGCCTCTGCGCGTCCTTGAGCCTTTCGCCATGCGGGCAGCATGCCCGACCCGGATGACTCTTGTAGTCGTCGAAGGCGATCGGGTCGAACATCGCGGCCTCTTCCGCGGTCATGCCCTCCCAGACGCCGTAGTCGACGTTGTTCAGCCCGTGCAGGATGCGCAGATCGGGCACTCGTGCTTCGTCCGCGATGATCTGCGCCGTCGCAATCGTGCGACGCAGGGGACCGGTGTACACGGCGGCCAGCCCGACTCCGGACAACACTCGGGCAGCGTCGACCGCGTCCTGGTATCCCTGGGCGTCGAGCGGGATGTCACGCCGGCCCCGGTAGCGGTTCTCGACGTTCATCGTTGTCGTCCCGTGTCGGACGAGGTAGAGCCGGCAGGCGCCGGACGTGCGGTCAGCCCTTGCGTGCTCCAAGGGTAGCGACGAGTGTTCTACCCCTCCAAGCATGCGGGGCGAAGTGGTCCCCGGCTGTTTCATGATGTGCGCCTTCCCCCCATTTAGGGTGCATAAGGACGCAAGCGGTCTCGCTTGCGCTCTCGTGAACTTGACGGTGAAACTAACACGCTCTGGGCGCGCGATGACGGTGGATTAACAAAACCGCTTGCACGACCCGCCCCACAGGACAGGTTGCTACCCAAATGCGACATCGGGGGTTCCGGTGGCATTCGTGGGCTTCTGCCGTGGGCTGCAGAGTTACGATGCATCTTCGCCAGAAAGTAACGATGCTGTCATCCTTTGCCGCACGTCCGAGATACGTACGACGAGGGATACAAACCGGGGAGGTGAATAGTTACCGTGGCGGGACCTTTTCCAAATAATTGTTTGCGCCTTCTGGCTGCATGCTACTTTCCCAGAACTTGACGTATCAGGTTGCCGGCGGAAGCTGCCAGCGTTGGTTCGATACGTCCCTAGGCGTGAGGGCGGCCATGATCCCAATCCACCGCGGACCCACGGGGGGTCGGCGAAGCGACGGCACGAAGCGCAGCCGGCGGCCTTCTGCTCATGGCCGGCGTCTGTCGATGTTGCAGGCGGCGGTCGGTGCCGTGCTGGTCGCGGGCACGCTGGGGGTGCTCCCCGCAGCGTCGGCCGCGACGGCCCCGACGGTGGTGTCGCTCACGTTCGACAACAACAGCTTGAGCCAGTACACGCTGGGGTACCAGCAGGCGCTCCAGCCGCACAACGTGGCAGGCACCTTCTTCGTCAACAGTGGGCTGGTCGGATCCTCGAAGAACATGATGTCGTGGACGCAGCTGAGCGCCCTCGCCGCTGCCGGCAATGAGGTCGGCGGCAAGACCGTTGACGGCAAGGTGAACCTGAAGACCGGCACGGACAACCAGGCCAAGATCGATGAGGTCTGCAACGACCGGCAGGCCCTGATCAGTCACGGCTTCTCACCGATCAGCTTCGCCTACCCCTCCGGTGCCTTCGATGCGAACGCCGAGAGCATTGTGAAGAACTGCGGGTACGGCAACGCGCGCACTGCGGGCAGCCTATCGCCGACCGGTGCCACGTATGCCGAGAAGCTGCCACCGAAGGACTTCTTTGCCCTGCGCGCGTATGCCCCTGCGGGCCAGATCACCCTGGCCAACCTGGAGTCTCTTGTCACTGGCGCAGCGGCCCATGGTGGCGGTTGGGATCCCATCGGGTTCGGCAAGGTCTGCTCGCAAGCTCTCGATCCCACCAACTACTCCACCTGCACCAGCTCGTCCGGGTGGGTGGAGCTGGCGGACCTGAACAGCTTTCTCAGCTGGCTGCAGGCCGCCGGCCAGAGTGGCGGCGCGCCGGTCGGGACGATGATCCAGACGGTCGGGGCAGCGGCGACGTCTGCCGACACCATCGCACCCGTCACGACCATCTCCTGCAACGGCACGGCTTGCGCCACCACCACCTACATCGGCACGGTCAGCGTCGCACTGGCGCCGACCGACACCGGGACCGGAGTAGCCACCACCCACTACACGACTGACGGCAGCGATCCCGCGCTCTCCAGCCCGACCTACACCAAACCCTTATCAGTCACCAGCTCCGAGACGGTGAAATATCGATCCTGGGACAACGCCGGCAACGTCGAGGCCACCCAGACCACCGTTCTGCAGGTGCAACAGTCCGCGGACACGACGCCTCCCACCACCGCGATCACCTGCAACGGCGCGACCTGCTCGAGCACGCCGTACACCGGGCAAGTCACCGTGGCGCTCACCGCGACCGACAACCCCGGTGGCTGGGGCGTAGACCAGACCTACTACACGACAGACGGCTCAACGCCGACAACCGCCAGCCTGACCTACTCCGGACCGTTCACTCTCACGCAGCCCAGTACCGTTCGGTTCTTCTCCACCGACCTGGCCGGCAACGCCGAGCAGCCGCAGTCCCAGCAGCTCCAGGTGGTGCCGAACAAGACAGTCGTGTCCCTCACCTTCGATGACCAGTACCTCAACCAATACAAGTATCTGAGACCGTTGCTGCTGTCGCACAACATGAACGCAACTATCTACGTCATCACCAGCGACTCGTCTGGACCCTTCGCCTGCTGTATGTCCTACGCCCAGCTCCGCACGATGCAAAGCGAGGGTAACGACATCGGGGGACACGGTCGCGAACACATGAACCTGACCGATCCGAACACGACCTACGACCAGAAGGTCGCCGATGTCTGCGGAGGCCGCCAGGACCTGATCGACAACGGCATCTCAGACCCCGCCTCCTTCGCCTACCCGTTCGGCTCCGTCAACGCCACCGCAGAGTCCATCGTCAAGAGCTGTGGTTTCCAGACCGCCCGACAAGGCGGGGGCCTGGCGTCGACGACGACGAGCCCCAGTTCGCCGTGGGCGGAAACGATGCCACCCAAGGATCCCTACTCGTTACGGACGATCGACGTGGACGCGCCGAACGCCAAGACGCTGGCCGATCTCGAGAGCTACGTCAACGCTGCCGCCGCGCATGGCGGTGGATGGATCCCCATGACCTTCCATCAGGTGTGTGACCAGGCTGCGGCCGACTGGAGCAGCTGCATGTCCACCTTCGGGCCGGTCCAGGACTCGGTGCTCGCCTCGTTCATGGACTGGTTGCAGAACGCCGGTCAGCCCGGCGGCGCCCCAGCGGGTGCGGTCGTGCAGACCGTGCGCTCGGCGATGAGCGGCTCGGACAACACTCCGCCATCCACGACGGCCCTGTGCAACGGCGCGCCATGTCAGGGCAGCCCGTACGGTGGCTCGCTTCGCGCCAGCCTCGTAGCCTCCGACCCAGGCGGTGTCGGGGTTCGAGCGACGTACTACACGACGGACGGGTCCACCCCAACCGCTTCTAGTCAGGTCTACTCAGAGCCACTGGTGGTGCAGACGACGACGACTCTGAAGTTCTTCTCCGTCGACAATGCGGGCAACTCTGAAGCGGTGCAAACTGCCACCATCCAGGTCGGGTCCAATGCCGATCCGGTGATCGCGGCTGCCGGGGATATCGCCTGCGATCCGACGACTCCGGCATTCAACGGCGGAAACGGCACCAACACCGACTGCCGCGCCAAAGGCACGTCGAACCTCCTGGTCGGCGCCGACGCGGTACTGCCGATTGGCGACGACCAGTACAACTGTGGCGGCTACAACGCCTTCATGCAGTCCTACGACCCGACGTGGGGTCGGTACAAGTCGATCACCTATCCGGTCCCAGGCGACAAGGAGTACGCCACCAGTGGGGGCACCGACTGTCCGGCCACCCCCGGCGCCGGGTACTTCCAGTACTTCGGCAGCCGAGCGGGAGATCCCTCCACGGGCTACTACAGCTACAACCTCGGATCGTGGCACGTCATCGCGTTGAACACCGGCCCCTGCGATGACAGCCCAGGCTTCTGCACGGCGGGCAGCGCCCAAGAGAAGTGGCTGCAGAACGACCTGGCCGCCAATGCTGCCAACAGCTGCACGCTCGCCTACTTCCAGAATCCGCGATTCTCCTCTGCGGCCAATGGCGGCCACAGCTACGACCAACAGATCTGGCAGGATTTATACGCCGGCGGCACCGACGTCGTCCTGAACGGTGACTCCCACTGGTATGAACGCTTCACGCCGATGGACGGCGCCGGAAACCCCGACCCTAACCTGGGCATCCGGGAGATCATCGCGGGCACCGGAGGCGCGGGCTTGGACACACCCGCGACCCAGCTCGCCACCAGCGTGGTGCTCAACAACACCACCCACGGCGTGCTGCAGATGACGCTGCACGCGGGAAGCTACGGCTGGAGGTTCCTGAACGACACCGACGGTACGTTCACCGACTCGGGCAACGCGAACTGTCACGGAGCCCCGACACCGACCGTCACCTTGACGAGTCCGGCCGACGGGTCAACGGTGAAGTCCGCGACCCCGACGTTCTCGGGAGCCGCAGGCACCGCTTCCGGTGACTCCCAGACCGTCACTGTCAAGGTCTATGCCGGTGCGAGTGCGACCGGTACGCCGGTCCAGACCCTGAGCGCCTCGGTCGTGACTGGTGGCTGGTCGGTGGTCGACCCGGCGGCTCTCAACCCGGGCACCTACACCGCCATTGCGTCGCAGTCCAACTCGGCCGGCAACACGGGCACGACTGCGCCGGTGACGTTCACGGTGGACACGAGTGGTCCCGTGGTGGCGGTCACTGCGCCGGTGGACGGGGCCAGGCTGACCACGGCGACGCCGCAGGTGGCGGGTACCGGGAGCGCGGCCGTCGATGCCAGCAGCGTGCGGGTGTCGGTGTATGCGGGCTCCACGGCGAGTGGTACGCCCGTCCAGACCGCGACGGCGACGGTGGCCGGCGACGGTACCTGGTCCACCAACCTGACTGCTCTGGGCGATGGGACGTACACGTTGCAGGCGGCTCAGACCGACGGTTCCGGCAATGTGGGGACGTCCGCGGCAGTCACCTTCAGCGTCAAGACGAACGCTCCCGCGGTCACCGTGACCAGCCCAGGCGACGGCTCAACGGTGAGCTCCGCGACGCCAACGGTCGGCGGTGCTGCGGGGACCGCGGCGGGTGACTCGAGCCAGGTGACGTTGCAGGTGTATGCCGGAGCGAGTGCGACCGGCACCCCGGTGCAGACGGCGGTGGCGACGGTGGCAAACGGTGCCTGGTCGGTGGTGGCGTCTCGGCTGACCGACGGCGTGTACACCGCGCAGGCGACCCAGACCGACTCCTCCGGGAACACCGGCACCAGCTCGCCGGTGAGCTTCACCGTCGACACGACCGCACCGGTCGTTGCCATCGCGCAACCAACCGACGGCGCGACGGTGAAGACTGCGAAGCCTACGCTCGCGGGGACGGCAGACGGCTCGAGCCAGGTCACGGCATGGATCTACGCCGGGACGACGGCGACTGGCAGCCCGTTGCAGACGGCTGTGGCATCGGTGGCCAACGGTGCCTGGTCCACCGCGGTTTCCACCGCGTTGACCGACGGTGTGTACACGACCCAGGCGAGTGAGAGCGACTCGGCTGGCAACACAGGCACGAGTGCGCCGGTGACGTTCACCGTGGACACGAGTGGCCCGGCCGTGACGGTCACGGCGCCAGTTGCTGGTGCCAAGCTGACCTCGGCGACGCCGCAGGTGGCGGGTACAGGCAGCTCGGCCGTCGATGCCAGCAGCGTGCGGGTATCGGTGTATGCGGGCTCCACGGCGAGCGGTACGCCGGCCCAGACCGGGACGGCGACGGTGGCCGGCGACGGTACCTGGTCCACCAACCTGACTGCCCTCGGCGATGGGACGTACACGTTGCAGGCGGCCCAGACCGACGGCTCCGGCAATGTCGGGACGTCCCCGGCGGTCACCTTCAGCATCAAGACCAGTGCTCCGGCAGTGACGTTGACGAGTCCGGCGGATGGATCGACGGTGAAGACTGCGACGCCGACGGTCAGTGGTGCGGCGGGGACGGCGGCGGGTGACTCGAGCCAGGTGACGTTGCAGGTGTATGCCGGGTCGACTGCGACCGGCACCCCGGTTCAGACGGCGGTGGCGACGGTGGCAAACGGTGCCTGGTCGGTGGTGGCGTCTCGGCTGACCGACGGCGTGTACACCGCGCAGGCCACCCAGACCGACTCCTCCGGCAACACCGGCACCAGCTCAACGGCGACATTCACGGTGGACACGAGTGGCCCGACGGTGGCGATCACCGCGCCGGCGAATGGCGCCAGCCTGAACACCGTGACGCCGCAGGTGACGGGTACCGGAAGCCCGGCTGGTGATGCCAGCACGGTTCGGCTGTCGGTGTATGCGGGCTCCACGGCGAGTGGCACTCCCACCCAGACCGCGACGGCGACGGTGGCCGGCGCTGGGACCTGGTCGACCAACCTGACTGCCCTCAGCGATGGGACGTACACGTTGCAGGCAGCTCAGACCGACGGTTCAGGCAACGTGGGCACGTCCCCGGCGGTCACCTTCATCATCAAGACCAGTGCTCCGGCGGTGACGTTGACCTCACCCTCGGCCGGGTCCGTGCTCGGCACGGCGACGCCGACGGTCAGTGGTGCCGCGGGGACGGCGGCGGCTGACTCCAACCTGGTGACCTTGCGGCTGTATGCCGGCTCGACCGCGACCGGCACTCCGGTGCAGACGGCTGCGGCGACGGTGGCCAGCGGTGCCTGGTCGGTGGTGGCGTCGCGGCTGAGCGACGGTGTCTACACCGCGCAGGCGACTCAGTCCGACTCGTCCGGCAACACCGGCACAACCGCGGCAGTGAAGTTCACCATCGACACGACCGCACCGGTTGTCACCATCACTCAACCTGCTAACGGCGCCACCATCACTACCTCGGTGCTCACCGCCAGTGGCACCGGCGGCACAGTCACCCGTGATGCCTCTCAGGTGACGCTGCGGGTCTATGCCGGCTCCTCGGCGACGGGCACACCAGCGAAGACGGTGACAGCACCGATCTCGGCCGGAGCCTGGACCAAGGACGTGTCCGGGCTTGCCGATGGCACGTACACGCTGCAAGCCACTCAGACCGACAGCGCGGGCAATGTCGGCACCAGTGCAGCGGTGACCATCACGCTCGGTAGTGCCTTCCGTGCCACGGGCGTGTCGCCGTCCGCGGTGGGCCAGGGTGCCGTGAACCAGCCACTGACCATCTCCGGGTCGGGCTTCACCAGTGGCATGACCGTCACCGTCTCTGCTCCAGGTGTCGCCGTGAATACCGTCTCAGTGACGAGCAGCACCAGCCTGGCCGTCACCGTGAACGTCACGGCAACCGCCACGGCGGGGGTTCGCGATGTGGTGGTGGGCCAAACGGGCCAGCGCTCGGCGACCTGCGTCGGCTGTCTGACCGTTCATGCCGGGCCGAAGGTGAACAGTCTGGCGCCGAGCTCGCTCGGCCAGGGCGCTCAGCAAGCCGTCGTCAAGGTGAACGGCAACTCGTTCGTCAGCGGAGCGATCGTCACCGTCTCGGGCTCGGGCGTCACCGATACCGTGACGGCGACGAGTGCGACCGCGCTGACGTTGGCGGTGAGCGTGACCTCCGGCGCGGCGACCGGCGCGCGGGACGTGACCGTCGTACAGCCCGACGGGGGTCGGGTCACCTGCAGCGGATGTCTGACCGTGAACACGGGTCCAACCATCACGAAGGTGGCGCCCGCATCGATCGCGCGCGGCGCCACACTGACAGTGACGTTGACCGGAACGGCTTTTGTGAAGGGAGCTACCGTGTCCCTGTCGGGCGCGGGGCTGACCGTCGGCAAGACGACGTGGGTCAGTAGCACGAGTATGACCGCCGTCGTGACCGCGACGTCTCAGGCGGCCACGGGGCTCCGGTCGGTCACGGTGACAAACCCCGACTTCGGCGTCGGGACTCTCGCGAACTCCCTGACGGTCACCTGACCCGAGGGGACGTTCGTGCCGGCGAGGGCGCCCGCGGGTCACGACGACGGCAGCGACGGCTTGATCGCCAGTCCGAACAAGCCGCGACCGGCAACGTGGGGGGCGGTGAACCAGGCCAACGGCTCATGTGAGTCAAGGAATGTACGGAAACCAAAGCTGTGATCGACGTCGTCGACGACGGCCACACCACCCGGTCGCAGCACGGGCCATGCGCGGTCCAGCTCCATGCGGACGTTGCGCCCGGTGTGCAGGCTGTCGTGAACGAAGAGGTCGATCTCGCCCAGCTCGACGAGCACCGAAGGGAGACGGGATCGAGTGGTGCCCTCGACGTAGGTCCACCGACCTCTCAGGCGCTCCGGGACCGCCATGCCGATCTCTCCGCGCAGGTTCGAGTCGACAGCGGGCAGGTCGATGCTGTACAGGTCACCTTGACCGTTGCGCTCGAGGCCCTCGAGGATGATCCGGCTCGTCACTCCGTGCGCCACGCCGGTCTCGACGACCCTGGTGGGGCGGGTATGCGCGATCACGCACCAGATCGCCCCGGCGAACGCCACGTCGCCGTCGCTCCACCTTGCGTAGGAGCTCAATCCGAAACGTGCCCCAGTCGCTGTCACCTCGTCGACAAGGGAGCTCCATCGTTGCTGGAACTCGGCGGCCGCGTCACATGGCCAGTCGATCCCGAGCATCGCATGCAGGCGCGGCTCCCAGTCCGTCACCGTCTGGTAGATCTCCGGTGCCGCAGACTCAGACATAGCCAGCTGGCGAAGGTCATGGCGCCGATCGAGTCGGCCGCGAACGCGCTCGAGCCCCTGCAAAGGATGGCGGAACATGGTCAGAGATGCCCTTGCCAGGTAACCGGGTTGCATGCAATCCCCCTTGTCGACGAGCTGCCGCGCCCCCTTTCGAATCCTAGTCGCCGTGAGCCCGTGGCATAGCGGCCACCCGTTGCTCACCCCGGTGCGGCGATCACGGCGGTTGGATGGCTGCCAGATATACCGGCGTCTGCCGCTCCCACGCCAGTTCCTCACGCACGCGCGCTCGGCCCACGGATCCCAGCTTGTGGCGGGCCCGCGAATCGTCGAGCAGAGCCACCAGCGATCTCGCCAGCGCGGCCGTGTCGGCGGGGGCGACGAAGACGGCAGCATCGACTGCGATTCGGCGCGTCTCTTGCAAGTCGAAGCACACGAGTGGGAGCCCGAACGCCATATACTCCATCGCCTTGACCGGTGAGACCTCCACCTGCAAGGACGTGTCCAGACCCAGGTCCGCTGACGCCAGGTAGGTGAAGACGCGGTCCTCCGGCAACCAGCCGGGGAAGCTCACCCACGGGTCCAGCCCCAGCTGAGCCGTCAGGGCCCGCAGCTCCTCCAGACATTCGCCGTCTCCGAGGACCGCGAAGCCGCAGTCGCGGCGACCGAGATCACGGACCACATATTCGGCGACCCGCACCACCAAGTCGACCCTGTCCTGTTTGCCCATCTTCCCGGCCCAGCAGACCAGGTAACGATGAGCGCCCTTGAGCGTCGGCTCAGGCACCGTCTGCTCGACGCGGGCCAGCACTGGCCCGTTCCGGATGACCGAGACCTGCCCGGGAGCGGCACCGGCGTCGATGATGCGGTCACGCAGGTATTCGTTGACGCAAAGCGTGTGGTGGGCTACCCGCTGGGTGCGGCGCTCGAGCCAGCCAAGGACTCGCATCATGGCCTGTGGCGGTCGTTCGTACCGAGAGCCGAGGAGCTCTGGCATGAGGTCGCGCTGGTCGACCACGATCCTGGTGCCCAGCCAGCGCATGAGCCTGCACAACGGAAAGTAGATGTCCGGCGGCTGGCACACCTGGAGCACGTCAACGTGCCCCCGCAGCCGCAACCGACACGCAAGTGCCGAGGCCCGACAAAAGGACACGACGTACTCACGCACATATCCCAGTGCCCCGGTAGGCTGCGCAGGTGGCGGGTACTCCAGCAGCCGCAAGCCGGGCGTGTCGCGAAAGGCGGCGTTGTCGTCGTCCCGCATCGTGATGACCGATACGCGGTGTCCTGCGGCGAGCAGGTCGCGTACCTGCTTGCGCAGACGCGTGTCGACGCCCACGGCAACGTTCTCCACGATCACGGCAACGTGCTGTCCACGGCCTGGCCGGCGTTCCTCCCCATCCCCTGCTGGTAGGCCCACGGCTACGGCTGGGTGCTTGTAAGTGCCGGAAGGTACGTCGTGAGACGTACCCGCCCTTCGCCGGCGGCGGGGCCTTGAACCTTCCATCCATCACCGTCGGGAAGGAGGGTGGAATCCTGACGGCGGCGCCACCACGAGGCGACCTCCCGCGGCAGGGCCTGCCACACCGTATCGTCGTCAGCGAACTCGTCGAGCAGCTGCTCCCACGCCAGCGCCATCCGCTGGTTGCGCGCGTAGTCAGGGTGGGCGAGGACGAGCACCATGCCGCCTCGAGCCCGGATGTCGCTCGCCTTGCTGACCCACAGCGCTCCGTCAGCATGTTCGAGGATCTCGAACAACGTGTGGTCCTGGGGGAGTGTGATGGGGAGCTCGACCATGTGCTGGTTGAAGAACGGCAGGTAGGTGCAGCACCCTCCGGGCTGAGGCTCGTAGGGGTCGGTGTCGGGGTAGGAGGTGTCGTAGTCGAAACCGAGAAGTGGCATGAGGTCCCACGAACGCTGGGTGGCCGGGGATCGGAAGCCCACAGCGCCCCACTTGGCCGCGTGCGCCCGCATTGCCGGCAGCCGCTGGTCGACCATTCTGCGTGAGGCGAGGTCGCGCCCGTCGTGCCGCAGGCCGTGCACCCCGATCTCGCAGCCGTCTTCCACCAGCTCGCGGACCGTGTCGTCGTCCACCTCGTACCGCTCCGGCACGAAGTTCCATGACGAGCGATATCCGTGGGCGCGCTCGCCATCGCGCAGCAGCCTCATGTCCGCGTAGCCGACATCGGTCTCCACATCGTGGGTCAGCACCAGTGCCCAGGACTTGCCGCCCGGCCACGGATCCAGCCACGGGACGGGACGGCCTGCTAGGCATGTCGACACGGCGAAGAGCCATCCGTACAGGTCGTGCAGACTGTGCTCGATCGGCCACGCGGGAAAGGTCGGCGAGCCCTGCCGGCGGGCAAGGACACGTCGCAGCGCGAGCTGGGCACGCCGCGGCAGAACCGGGCGGAGGACGTAGTATCCACGGATCATCGTTATCCGCGCGATCCGCAGCAGCGCCGCCGAACCCACCGTGGTGTAGCTCTCCGACCACAAGGACCGCATCGCCTCAGCGGGATCGAAGGGCAGGAAGACACTTCCGTGCTCGTCTCTCCAGATCGCACTGACCCGGTTCCCGTCGGTGTCGAGGATCGGGTCGGTCTGATGCCAGCCAGCGCCGACGGCGCCCTGAATCGCAGTAGGCAACTTCGTGGAGACACGAGCCACGAAGGTGAAACCGTTGAGCCGGTAGCGGCCGAGCCGGTACGAACGTCGAGGTCTGCCGGAGCTGTCAGCCGGCAGCCACAGCAGGGCGCCTCCGCGAGTGCCTACCTGGTCGGTCGGCATCAGCCGCCCGACTCCCGCGGGCAGGTCGTCACTGGCCGCGGGAGTGATCTGGTAGGGAACCCGGAAGTAGTCGAAGAACTCGAACGGGTGCGAGGACTCAAACACCGGGTTCTTCCCCGGGCAGGGACCGCATCACAGACCGCGCTTGACGGCGAGGTACGGCAGCATCGCGACCTCGTACAGACCGGGCAGCGGGTCGCGCAAGGAGAACACCGCCTCCGTGTCGACTCCCCGCAGTGAGCGCAGGTAGTCACCGGTGTGAGCCGTCCCGGCTCGGATGTCTCGGACGGCGTTCGGCAGGTCCGTGGCCAGCCGGACCCAGCGCACTCCCGTCCGGGCCTTCACCGACTGCACCGGGAGCCCCAACTGGTCACGGAAGAGCAGGTAGGGGAAGTCCACGCCGGCTGCCGGTCCGAGTGAGTGGTAGCCCCAGGTCCGTGGGTTCACATCCAGCAGTTTGTACCCGCCGTCGCGTGGATCCTGCTTGTACTCCAGCTCGGCCAGGCCGTAGTAGTCGATCTCCTGAAGGAAGCGGACCGAAGGCTTCTCGAGCTCAGGCAGCTCGATCGTCTCGACAAACGTGCTTGCTCGACCGAAGTCCGACGGGTGCTGACGTCGGCGGCGCACCGTCATGCTGGCCAGCGAACGTCCTTCCTTGAAGAATGTGCAGTAGGCCACCTGCCGCTCGCCCCCGCCAGGGATCATCTCCTGAACGAGCACCTCTCCCGGCTGGACGACCGAGCAGGCCCGTCGGTAGGCGGCAACCAGCTCGTCGGCGTTGTCCGCACGCCATGCCTTCGCCCCGGTCGCATAGAAGAAATGCTCTTTGATGGCCGGCTTTACGACGACGGGAGAGTCGACCTCGATGAGCTCGAGGTCACGCTCGTTCTGTGGGAACCACGTCCGGGGGGTGGGGACCCCCAACCTGTCGGCCAGCTGGTACGTCTCACGCTTGTCCCAAGCCGGGTGCACCGAGGACCAGGCCGGCGTCGGCACCCGGAGGAGTTCGGACAGCTTGTCTCGATTGGACGCGACCGCGGCCACTGTCTCCTCCCGTGTCGGGTAGAGGACCCATCCTTGGAGCTGAAGCCGCTGGGCGACCTCGACCAGCGCGGCGATCGTCTGCTGTGCCCCCCGCAGATCCTGGACGCGCACATGTCGCTGGACGAACCGCGAAGCGCTCGCGATCGAGAACTCGTCGTCGAGGACGCAAACGGGCACGCCCTGACGACCCAGGCTGCGTGCGATGCCCAGCCCCTGGTAGTCGCCGCCAACGACAAGTGCGCCAACGGCCCCGCGCTGGCGTGACCCCTCCTTCGACGACATGCCACGCCACCTAGAGGTCTCCGGAGCCATTCCCTACCTGCCCATACCCGAAGGTGCGGCCGACGTGGTCTGCGCTTTCGGCGCCTGGTTTCCGGTCACGACGTCGGTCAGGGTCGCGGCGCCGAACCAGCCGCCGGCGACGAACCGCATGATCGGGCCGTAGCTGCGGGCTGCCGGCGCGCCGAGGAAGTGCAGCCCGGGTATCGATGACTCCATCCCGCGGCGGAGCACGGGGTAGCCGTCGACGGACTTCACCCGACTCGCAAGGCCTGGGTCAAGGAACGGGTAGCGGGTGATGTCGACTCGATAGCCGGTTCCGAACAGCAGATGGTCGACGATGCGCGTCCGCCCGTCATCGACTTCGACATGGAGCTTGTCGCTCACGGGCTTGGCGGCTCGCACGGTGCGGCCGAGGTGGAGGGGGACTTCTTCGAGCCGTGGTTTGAGCCAGGCAGCTCCTGCGGGGCGGATGGCCCGAGCCGCCATGGACGCCTGCACGGTGCGAGGCAGGCGTCGGAACAGGTCTGGAACGGCGACAATCCTCGAGATGCCCATGGGGCCGACGTCAGTCGGAGCGTAAACGATCGGTGCCAAGCGACCGAGCTTGCGGTGGTACTTCCCGCCGTGCAACCAGTTCAGATGGTTTGCGCGAACGAGCACCTCGACCTCGGCGCCCGACTCGTGCATCAGCGCTGCCGACTCGAGCGCGCTCTGACCACCTCCGACGACCAGCACTCGCTGACCGCGAAACCGACTGAGGTCCCGGTGGTCCGCGCTGTGCGATACCAGCTCGGCAGGCAGGCCCGCTGAGACGGAGGGCCGGTGGACGAAAGCGTCAATCCCCGCAGCCACCACGACACGCTGCGCGCGGAGGCGGACGCCGTCGTCCATCGTGAGAACGAACCTGTCACCGTCGTACTCGGCCCGTTCGACGTGGCGCGGGTCCACGTCCGGGGCCACCTGCTGCTGAACCCATGTCCCGTACTCGATGAAGCGCTCCAGCGGGACGGGGGTTCGCAGCGGGCAGCCAGTGGCGGCGCAGTAGCTGTCGAGCGACAGCGGCCCCTCGTGTTCGGCGATGCAGGTCGCCGGCCAGTTCGACCGGAGGAGCATCCCGGCCGGCATAGTCCGCCAGAACGACATCGGGTCGCCGAAGACCTGGCACTCAGCTCCGGCCCTTCGCAGGTGCGCAGCCGCCGCCAACCCGTGCGGTCCCGCACCGATAACGGCGATCTCGATCTCGTCCATGCTCAGTCCTTTTGTTGACAGGTGGGCGCCGGGCGGCTGGGCGTGGCCTGCGCGAGGGTCTGGTAAAAGTAAAGCCCACCTGCCCCGCGGTTAACGGCAAAACGCCGAAAGTCACATTAGTACCTTCTGTCGTTGTATATGCGCTCCATTGCGGTTAGCCCCGAAGCGAAAAGAGCATCATGATGTGTTATGAGAATCCGATTGGGGCCTCGAGGTGGAACGGAAGTTGCAACTCACCAAACGACCGGTCGGTGCGCTGTTAACCTGCGATTATCATTCGTCATCGAGACGCAGGAGAGTCGTGCCCCACGTTGTTTCGCCCCACGGCGGCTCTCTCGTAGATCTCATGGTGAACCCTTCCCGGCGAGCCGAGCTCCGGGACGACGCGGTGAACTATCCCAGCTGGCGTCTTACCCACCGGCAGCTCTACGACTTGGAGCTCCTCGCGACCGGAGGGTTCTCGCCGCTACGGGGCTTTATGGGATTTGCCGACTACGCGGCGGTCTGCGAGTCCATGCGGCTGGCCGACGGGACACTGTGGCCCATCCCCATCACGCTCGACCTGCCCGAGGGCGCGGTCCGTGCTGCAGAACGTTCCGGCGCTCTGG
The DNA here is from genome assembly GCA_033850885.1 of Nocardioidaceae bacterium. GTDB lineage: Bacteria > Actinomycetota > Actinomycetes > Propionibacteriales > Nocardioidaceae > JAWWPG01. The sequence continues at coordinate 41,639 of JAWWPG010000039.1, read as the reverse complement.
CACTGCGTGACCGGGAGGGGGTGATGGTTGGCACCCTGCGTCTTTCGCAGGCCTGGAAACCCGATCGGCTGGCCGAGGCGAGAGCGGTGTTCGGTACCACCAACGAGGCTCACCCCGGAGTTGAGCACCTTCTCCATGGCAGCAACCCCTGGTACGTCGCCGGCCAGCTCGAGGTGCTGGAGCCGTTCCACCACTGTGACTTTCCGGAGCTTCGTCGTACCCCTGTCCAGCTACGCGCCGAGTTCGTACGCCGCGGGTGGAAACGCGTCGTCGCGTTCAACACTCGCAACCCGATGCATCGCGCACACCTCGAGCTGACTTTGCGCGGGGCACGAGAGGCCGACGCCAAGCTGCTCATCCACCCAGTGGTGGGACTTACCCAGCCCGGGGACGTCGACTACCACACAAGGGTTCGCTGTTACCAGGCTTTGTTGCCGAGCTATCCGCCCGACACCGCCATGGTCTCGCTACTTCCTCTCGCCATGCGCATGGCCGGTCCACGCGAGGCACTGTGGCATGCGCTCATTCGTCAGAACTACGGTGCCACACACTTCATCATCGGCCGGGACCACGCGGGCCCGCGGCCGGATCTCACCGGTGTGCCCTTTTACCATCCCTACGCCGCTCAAGAGCTGCTCCAACGGCATGAGGCGGAGCTAGGCATCCAGATCGTGAAGTTCCAGCGGATGGTCTATCTGGCGGACTCCGGCACATATGTCGAGGAGAGTGAGGCGCCGGCTGGCCTACCGGTCTTACAGATCAGCGGCACCGACCTCCGCGCACGACTTGCCCTTGGCGCCGACGTGCCGGCCTGGTTCACCGTCCCTGCCGTGGCGGACGAGCTGCGACGGCGGTTCCGGGCTCGTGCCGACCAGGGCTTCACCGTCTTCTTCACCGGCCTCTCCGGGGCCGGGAAGTCCACGATCGCACGCAGCCTCGTCGAGAAGCTCAGTGAGCTCGCAGACCGCAGTGTGTCGTTGCTGGACGGCGACGAGGTCAGGCAGCAGCTGTCGAGCGAGCTCGGGTTCTCGCGAGAGGACCGCGATCGACACGTGCGTCGCATCGGGTACGTTGCCGCCGAGATCACGAAAAGCGGCGGCGTCGCGGTCTGCGCGCCGATCGCGCCGTACGCGGCAGCCCGCCGTGATGTCCGCCGTATGGTCGAGGCCGGGGGAGGGTTCGTGCTGGTGTACGTCGACACGCCCCTCGACATCTGTGAGAAGCGTGATCGCAAGGGTCTCTACGCGAAGGCGCGAGCCGGGGTCGTCTCCCAGTTCACCGGTGTCTCGGATGGCTACGACGAACCGAAAGACGCCGACATCGTGGTGGACTTCACCCAGACACCGGACGAGGCGTCCCAACGCATTCTCGAATACCTGAGGGAAATGGGCTATCTGCCCGTACCACCCGCGTAGCCAATGGCTGTTTTCAACCGATTTCGTCGCAGCTCAAACCTTGCATTACCGATATTCACCACGACGGCGGCAGCGCCGGATTGTCCTCGTCGATCACGGTCTTTTCGACGTTGGGCAACCGTAGGTCGGGTCACATCCGGGACCCTGCGAGGCCCAGTCGCTCTGCAGCCAGCGATGGTCCGCGATCTCGACCTTGACCCGGCTGATGTAGCCGTCCGCAGCCGATGAGTGCCAGTTGCCGGCGTACCATGACCCGACACATCCCCACAGGTCGCCGCCTGACTTGTTCAGCCACCATTCCCACCCGTTGTAGCAGCCGCGAAGGCTGGCGGCGAGGTAGTCGACCGCGAATGCCGTCGAGTTCCGACTGAAGGGGAAGGTCCCGTTCTGGTTGCCTGCCCACGGGAAGCCCCAGGACGGGCTGGACCAGCTCATCTCGCCGACCATGCTGAACGTCTTGGGGCATTTCGCATCCCCGTAGTCGAGCTGATAGTCATGGCCGAAAGTGGCCAGCCCATCGCAGAAGACGCTGCGGTCGGCGTACGGCTCGGATGTGAAGAAGTCGCCGCACCCGTAGTACGTCACGCATCTGCCGGACGGATAGGTCTCGTACTGGTACCACGTCGACTCGCGGACGGCGATTGCGCGCAGCACGTTGTCGGGTAGTCCCCACTTGCACGCGGCCCATTGGAGGATCTCGTCAGTTGTTCCCGTGAAGTGCCCGGTGACCCGCGCCAACAGGAAGGTGTCCCAACGTGGATCATAGGTGCCGAAGCCGGCACGTGGCCGTGACTTGAAGGACGCGTGGACCTTCGTCACGTTCGGCATGAAGTGGTTGGGCTTGTCATTGCTTGGCCGCGGTTCCCAGGTCGAGTCATGCACGAGGCCCGCACACGCCGCCCCGGACGGAAGTGCAGCGCCCGGGGCGAGAAGTGTGAAGTACCCGTTCGGATCCGGCGGCGTGTCAACGCTGGGCGAGCCATTGGCGGGCACGAGGAGCCCGAGCACGACCAGGGCAGCGGCGACTCCTCGCACGTCAGGCCCCGGCCTAAAGGCCGAACGCCGCTCTCATATCGGGGGCGGTCGCCGCCTTGAGCAGTGGCGTGACGCCGATGGTCTGGGAGTAGAACCGGCTGAGGCTGTAGTGGTTCAGCGCCTTGGTGACCACCAAGCCGTGCAGGTTGGCGTCCAGTACCACACTCATCACGGTCTGGCTGGTGCCGGCGCCTTCGTCGAACACGACGACCACGGCGAGCCGGCCCGACGTGAAGTCGGACGATGCGATCACGGTCGGGAGCCGCGCTTGCAGCCAGGCGTCGGCCTGACCGAGGGTCCCGTCGTGGGCGTCGCCGTTCTCGTCCGGGGTGAGCATTCCGGCCGTCGGCAGCGCGTTGGCTCTGGCGTCGGCCAGGAACCCGGTGGCCGGCACGTCGTGGGCCATGCAGTTGGTGTGCGAGGGGGTCGGGGTGAAGTAGGGCCAGGGGCTGTGCCGGACGGCGTACGCACCTGAGTTGACGGGGCCGCAGTTGGTCGGCATCGTCTCGGCGTAGGTTTTGCCGGTGTGCCCGGCGGCTATGGCCTGGTCGAACACGCTCGAAACGTTCAAGGGGTGTGCGCTCGGGAGCTTGTCGTCGGTGATCCCGAAGGTGGACCCGGCGTCGATGGCCAGGTAGTTGGGCAGCGACGGGTGGGTGATGGCGGTGTAATGGGTGGCGTAGCCGTAGCGGACGCCGAGGGACACCAGGTACGGCATCGCGGCGTGGGCTTTGACGTAGGTGGCGTTCTCCTCCATGACGACCAGCACCTTCGACGGGTGGAGCTGGATGGAGGCGTTGGCACTGGAGGCGACGGCCGGGACGCCGACGGCAAGAGTGGCGATGCTCAGGAGGGTGAGGGCGATGCGAGGGTGTCTCATGGTGCAGCCGTTCTTGTGCTGATGGACCACGAGGTTCTGTGCGTGGTACTGGGGGAGGGTGGGATTAATCGGTCAAATCCTCTTATTGGTTTGACTCTACGCCTATGCAATAATTCCTCAAAAATGAGCCGAACATCACTCATCCCCGAGAGCCGGTCGCGTTGCTCGTGAGACGCTGCAACCGAGCGTGAGATGCGCTCGGGGGATGAACGAGTGCGTTCCGCTCTCTGTGGTAGCCCACCCCGAAGTCCCAGCAGTCAACCCGTGGGTTGAGGGCGTGGATCAAACCGCGCTCAACCTGTACGCCGACGACGGCGAGCCCACCGGGACGTGATGGTGGAGGCATGACTCTCACCGATTACCTGATCAACGCGGTCTTTGTTCTTGTGGTGCTCCGGCAGGCGCGAGAGCGGCGGCTGGACGTCCGCTCGTTCGTGGCTCCGATGGCCCTGGTGGTGTTCGTGGCCCAGCACTATGTACATGGCGTGCCGACCACCGGCGACGACCTGGTGCTCGTGGCGGCACTTGCGACGGCGGGGATGACGCTGGGCGTCGTCTGCGGGTTCGCAACCCACGTTCGCATCGGGGCAGACGGGGACCGCTTCGCCCGCGTCGGCTGGCTGGCGGGCTGCCTGCTGATCGGCGGCATCTCCTCCAGGATCGTCTTCGTGTTCCTCCTCAACCATGGAGCCGGCCCGGGCATCCGGGACTTCAGCATCGCGCATCACCTCAGTGCGGCAGCATGGCCGGTGGCCCTGGTCTCTATGGCCTTGTTCGAGGTGACTGCGCGGCTGGTCGTGGTCCAGCTGCGCGGCCAGCGGATGGCTGCGTCGGGACGGCCGGTCCCCTCGACGGCCGTGCCCGCGTGAACCCTCCCATCGGGTTGACCGGTTCCGCTCGCGTCGGCGGTCCGGACGCGGTTCGATGAGACCACCGCACGCTGCGGGTCCGATAATCGGCGAGGTGGTGGTCATGCCGGCAGTCCGGGATGGCGAGAGTGAGCGGGTGGCCGGGGCCCGGTTGCGGGCCGAGCAGCGCCTTCGACGCCAGCGAGACACGCTTCGGCCCATCGGCTGGGCGGTCATCGCGGCTGTCGCGGTCAGCGTAATCGCCGGCAATCCCGCGCCCGGACCGCACGGGGCCGCGGCCGGAGTCACGATCGCCCTGGCTGTCTTCGTCTTGGCGACAGGCCTCACGATCAGGGACGCGTTCATTGACCGGGCCATCGTGACCCAGCTGGGCGTGATCGCGGCCATGGGAGGCGCCGGGATCACCCTGGCGGTGCTGCAGCCTCGAGGCGCCACTGAAGTCGCGGTCGGTGCCGCGGTGTGGATGGCGGTTACCCGCCTTCCACTGCCGGCCGGGATGGGTCTTGCCGCGGGGGTCACTACTGGACAGGATGTCGTGGTGGCCCTGACCGGCAACGGGTTTTCCGCGGTCCTCGGTGCCACTTTGTTGAGCGTCGTGCTTGGACTCGTGGCCTACCTGATGCGCCAGAGCCGCGCGAGCCAGGACCAAACCGAGATGCTCCTCGCGAAGCTGGAGGACGCCCGGGATGACCAGATGCGGGCCGCCGCAGTCGCCGAACGCGGCCGAGTCGCCGCGGAACTGCACGACGTCCTGGCGCACTCGCTGTCGGCCGCCTCGATTCAGCTCCAGGGGGCACGGCTGCTCGCCGACCGCGAGCTCGCCGACCCCCAGCTTGGCGCCACGATCGACCGCACCATCCAGCTCGTGAACGACGGACTCGCCAACGCCCGCCATGCTGTGGGTGCGCTACGCGGAGCGCGCTCCGGACGTCTCCCGGCTTCACGTGCTGGTTGACGGCTGCGAACGTGACCTCAGCGTGAGGGCCTCGTTGGTCATCGAGGGCACTGCTCGCAGACTGCCCCCCGATGCGAGCCTCGCCCTCTACCGAGGCGCCGAGGAAGCACTCACGAATGTGTCCCGCCACGCACCCGGAGCCATCGCCACCGTCGCGCTCAGCTACCACAGCGACCCACAACCCTCAGCGTCGAGAACTCGCCACCGGCACCTGCCGCGTCGAGTGCCGGACTTCGCGGCGTCGGTGGCGGACATGGTTTGGCCGGACTGCAGGAACGAGTCGAACGAGTCGGCGGCACCCTGGATGCCGGTCCGAGCGGCCACGGGTGGCGCGTAGAGATCACGGTACCGGCATGACGGACCCAGCGGTCCGGGTGCTCATCGCCGACGACCAGCGTGTCATCCGCGAGGGCTTGACCATGCTGATTGGCCTCATCGAGGGTTTCGACGTGGTCGCCACCGCCGCAGACGGCGTCGACGCGGTCGACAAGGTTCGGGCCCTTCGACCCGACGTCGTGCTGATGGATCTGAGAATGCCCCGCATGGACGGCACTGAAGCCACCCGACAGATCCGCAACGAGTGCCCGGCCACACAGGTCCTCGTCCTTACCACGTACGTGGAGGATGCGGACCTCTTCCCGGCTCTGGAGGCCGGCGCCCGAGGCTACCTCACCAAGGACGCTACCGCGGAACAGATCGCGGCCGCCATCACCGCTGTGGCCGGGGGTCAGACGCACCTGGCCCCCGACGTCCAACAGCGACTCCTCACCGCCGTCCTCGACTCCCCACCGGCTCGGTCGAGCCGCCAACCTCTCCCTGACGGCCTGACCCTCCGCGAAGCAGAAGTCCTCAGCCTCATCGCGGCCGGGCTGTCGAACAGCGAGATCGCCCGCACCCTCGTCCTCAGCAACGCCACCATCAAGACGCACATCAACCACATCTTCACCAAGACAGGTGTTCGAGACCGAGCCCAAGCAGTCCGCTACGCCTACGACCACAGAATGGCCTGAACGCCACCGCCTGAACGCCCCTGCGCATCGCAAGCTGAGAGACTTGCAGGGTGAACGACGGCGACACGATCGAGCGGCTGGTCACGGAGCGCGGGACCTGGGCCGTCGTCGGGCTCTCGAGCAACCCGCGGCGTGATGCACTGGGTGTAGCACGTGTTCTTCGTCGACTCGGAAAGGCGATCATCCCGATTCACCCCCGCGCTGAACGCGTATTCAGCGAACCGGCATACCGCCGTCTGGCCGACGTCCCTGACGGCACCACGGTCGACGTCGTCGACTGCTTCGTCAACTCGCGGCGCGTGGGTCCGGTGGTGGACGACGCCATCGCGCAACGAGAGAGACTCCAGATTCGCGCGATCTGGCTCCAGCTCAACGTGGTGGACGAGGCAGCTGCCGCCAGAGCTCGCGATGCCGCGCTCGATGTCGTGATGGATGCGTGCCCCGTCATCGAGGCGCGAGCCCGCGGGCTCCTGACCACCCGCTGATAAGACCGTCCGCTATCCGCGTTTGGTAAGGAACGCACTGGCTGGCTTCGGCGGGGCGGGTCCAACCGGTGCCGTTCCTTACCACTCCCAACCTCCAGCGGACGTCGAAGTTCCTAGTATTCGAGCTCGCGGACAACCGCTTCGGGAGCCCGCATCTTCCAGGCGTCGGTCACGAGCTCCCCGAGCCGCTTCACGTCGACCTCCGCCAGCCGCAGCATCACGAGCGGCAGGCCGTCGTACCCGGACGTGGTGAAGAAGACGTCCGGCTCACCGAGCAGGAGGGCCTGCTTCTCCGCCTCGTCCACGACGAAGAGCACCGCGACGTCAGTCCGGATGACTCGGCGCCTTCCCGGTATGCGTTCGGGAAAGGACCAGACGAACCCTCTGTCGCCCACCCCGAAGTCGAACCCTTCGCTCTCGATCTCCGCGACATGGGGCAGGGCCAGCGCGATGCGGCGTACGTCGTCAGCATCAGCCATCACGCAGTACTAGCACCTTTGGATAGAGGCCGGCTGCCGAACAGGCGCCGTCGACACCGATGGCAATGTCAAGCCCGTCAGCTTCCCCGGCCCAAAGTGCTGAACGAGCCGTGGACCGCCGGCACCCCTGCTACGGTCAAGCCGGAACCTCGTGTCGCGTTCCTTCGATCGCAGGGGTTCCCCGAATGTCGACAGGTAGGGAGATGCCGTGAGTGTGCTGATGACGCTGCGAGTCAGGGGAGATGCGAAGAAGCTCGAGGAGCTCGCCGCGAAACATCCCGAGGTGCCAAAGGGCATCTCCGACAGGGGTCGGGAGGCCGGGGCCATCTCTCACCACTTCTACGGGAACGACGACGAGATCCTCGTCGTCGACGAGTGGCCTGACGAGGAGACGTTCCGTGGCTTCTTCGACGCTTCCCCGGAGATTGCCGGCCTGATGCAAGAGGTGGGGGTCACCAGCCAGCCCGAGATCACGTTCTGGCGCAAGCTGGAGACACACGACGACATCGGCTGAGCGGTAGCCGATTGCCCCTGCCCCTTAGGGGTACCTGGTCGATGGGACGGGGAGGTCAGGTAGGCGCCTCGTCAGGGTCACCGGGATCGGGGGCGCCTTCGCGCTCGTCGCGGTCCGCCCACTCGAGCAACGGCTCCAGGGAGAAGACCGCCGTGTCGATGCCCGCGTGCAGGTCGCCGAGCTCGGCGAACCGCTGAGGAACCGTCGAGATCGTGAAGTCCTGCGGCACCACGTCGTCGATCTCGTCCCATCGGATGGGCGTCGACACCTTGGCGTCGGGTACGCCGCGCACGGAGTAGGCGCACGCGATCGTGTGGTCGCGGGCGTTCTGGTTGTAGTCGACGAACACGGTGGACGGGTCGCGGTCCTTGCGCCACCAGGTGATGTCGACGTCGTCGGGTGCCCGACGCTCCACCTCTCGCGCAAACGCGAGGGCAGCACGCCGTACGTCGGCGAACCTCCACCGCGGCTCGATCCGGACGTAGACGTGGAGTCCCTTGCCGCCGGACGTCTTGGGCCAACCGACGGCACCGAGCTCGTCCAGCACCTCGCGGGCGACGTGCGCAACCCGGCGCACGGTGGCGAAGTCACAGTCGGGCATGGGATCGAGGTCGATCCGCCACTCGTCCGGCTTCTCGGTGTCCTGGCGGCGCGAGTTCCATGGATGGAACTCCACCGTCGACATCTGCACCGCCCAGATCACGCTGGCCAGTTCGGTCACGCAGAGCTCGTCGGCGTTGCGGTTGTAGCGCGGGAAATGCACGCGAACTGTCTGGACCCATGGCGGCGCGCCGCTGGGGAGTCGTTTCTGATGGACCTTCTCGCCGCTGATTCCGGTCGGAAAGCGGTGCAGCATGCACGGCCGCTCCCGCAGCGCGTTGACGATCCCGTCTCCCACGGTGAGGTAGTAGCGAGCGAGGTCAGCCTTGGTGTGGCTGCCTTCGGGGAAGTAGACCCGATCCGGGTTGGAGATCCTGACCGTGTGGTCGCCCACGTCGAGCTCCAGAGCGGGTGACTTGCTTGCGGCCGCCATCCCTCAAACCTAGCCTCGACCACCGGCCGGGACATGCCGAAGGGCGGGTGGGCGCAACAGCCCCAGCCATGGGAGCCTTGAGGCTGCCGCCGAGAGGGGCCTCGCTAATGGTTACGCTCCCGGGTGCACCAACAGAACTTCCGATGGGCTCTGGGCGACTGGGCGCCAGCCCAGGTATGTCTGCAGCTCGGCCTCGAGCGGGGTTGATCGGTAAAGCAAGGCATAGTGGGCTGCGGTCCCTCTGACGAAGGTCTGCCAGCCGGGCTCGAGCTTCCTTGCCGCCGCGTACTTGGACAGGTATGTAGAGCCGTATGGGCTCGCCATACCGTCGATGACCGGTATCACGTTGCGGTGCTTCCACTCCAGCCAGCCCCCCAGAGTGTACTCATTGAAAATGACCGTCCCATTGGGGAGCCGGGCCAAGGCGGCTTCCACCTTCGGTGGCATGTGCGGGTCGGGTGAGGGACGAAAGGGTGCCAGGATAGTCAGGAAGAGCACTACAGTGGCCACACACGCAACGGCCCAAAGTCGCTCTGGGCGCTTTACCGGCTCAACAGCCCCGGTGGTCATCCAGCGATGGATGGAAGCTGCCAGCAGCGGTGCTGCCATGATGGCACCGAGTGAAACGGTTCTCGCTGAGAGGACCGTCCACCCGCAAGCAATGACGAACAGGAAGACATGGCTCCAGCTCGTCTGCATGCCTCTGCTCCAGGTCATCGCGACTGCTACCAACATCAATGCAGTGACCAGGGGACACAGTGTCCGGAAGTCTGGGGGTTGCCATTCCGTGACGAAAGGGGCAAGGCTATGGCTTGAGAGTGGAGCGAGGAGCAGTCGAGGGCCCACGGGGGTAACGGCAGCCGCGCATACGCTCAGAAAGGGCACCAAAAGCAGTCGGATGGCTTGCTTCGACGCGAGTCGGCCGTCGAGTAGCAGCCCGAACACGACAGCGAGCCCGGTCAATACCCCGGTGAACCACATCCCGTGCGAACATGCCCAGACTCCCGACAGGGGGATCAACCACCAGCGCGGCCGGAGGTCTCTCATCGTCCTGAGCCATGTGCCCATGTAGAGCGCCAGCAGGACGAAGCTCACGAGTTGTGGTCGCGGGCCAATGGTAGCGGCTATGCCGAACATGGCCGCGAACACCGAGAATGCTGCGGCGACGACCGTCCCTTCTTGCCGACAGGCGGCAAACAGGGCGGCTGCCAGGGCGAGCACCCCGACGCCGGTCAGCCACGCAACGCCACGAAGCCCGAAAACGTTGTTGACGTCGCTCGCCACCACTTCGGAAAGCCACTCGGTGGGGATCCACGACTGGTGGGCGAAAGAGGACAACTGACCCGGGTGGCTGAGTGACCAGCCACTTTGAAATTTCTCCCCCAGGCGGAGGTGCCACCAGGTATCCGGATCCGTGATGCGCGTGGAGAATATGATGGCAAAGCACGCGGCTCCAATCGCCAACGCAGCGATTGTGACCCGTTTCACGCGGTCGGGGGTTTCACGCAACTCGCCAGGCCGCTCGTCGAGAGAGAGTACAGGGAGGGCCGGATCCGGCAGCGTGCGGAGATCGGACATGGCAAGAGTCTACGTCAATATCGAGCCGAAGGGTGCAAAAACCTCAGTTACCCAGATTACGCACCTTGGAGCTAGCCCGCTATCTACCCGCAGGTCGCCGCCCGCCAGCCCCTGCTTCGTGTTTCTTAGGGCCATGCCGCGGGAAGTGACTGGAATGCGGCGATAACCGATTGGCCGAGGATTCCAACCATGAGAATGATAGCGCCAGCGACGAGAGAGACCAGGAGACTGTACTCAACTGCTGACGCGCCAGATTCATCGCCGTGGCAGAGGCTGTCCCGTTCGCGGAAAGCGGTCAAGACGATTAAGCCAGCGGTGGGGTGAAACATTTCGATCTCCTCCAAATCGTTTCACCGGTCGGATGGGCGCTATCTCCGGCTGAAACAACGATCTCGCGAATGGCCTTGCGGCAGTATCCTCCCTGCGGTCCGATATGGCTGGCCGAACGGTCAGCTCGTCGCCAAGGCCAGGAGGCCAAGGAGCACGTCAATGGCATAACAATGTTCGCTCGCGAAGACTAGCCTCTGTGTCCAACGGGAGCTGACGAAAGATGAAGAGACGACCGAAGCATAGGCCTCGGTCGCCTCTCAGCGCCACGTCACGTGCTAGAGATCAGGGAAGGGCGTTGACGATGAGATTGAAGGAGTGGTTAACCTTGTTGCCCAAGACGCCGACCGCTACGACAATCACGGCGGCGATAAGGGCAACGAGCAGGCCATACTCGACAGCGGTGGCGCCGGTCTCGTCGCGCCTAGCGACGACGTTTTTTACCTTGGACGTGGTCAAAAGCATCATGCGAATAATTGGGTCGAACATGGTGGTCCTCCAGTGGGTTCGCGGTGTCGGATCTCGATGTCCGGTTGAGATAATTATCTCGCGTTCCGTGCCTCGTCGGCGTCCACCAAGTAGTTCGTCACGAATGACCGAACGGTCAATCGTTTCTGGCGTGGCTAGCGGCGAAGCGGCGATCGATCTGGGTCGGCCTGCTCGTTGCAGCAAATGACGAAAAGACGACCGAAGCATGGGCCTCGGTCGTCTCTCAGCGCCACATCTCGTGCTAGAGATCAGGGAAGAGCGTTGCCCACAAGCTTGAAGGCGTGGTTCACCTTTCCGCCCAAGAGGCCGACCGCTACGACAATCACGGCGGCGATAAGGGCAACGAGCAGGCCATACTCGACAGCAGTGGCGCCGGTCTCGTCGCGCCTAGCGACGACATCCTTTACCTTGAACGTGGTCAAAAGCATCATGCGAATAATGGGGTCGAACATGGTGGGTCCTCCAGAGGATTCACGGTGTCGGATCTCGATGTCCGGCTGAGATAAGCATCTCGCGTTCCGTGCCCCATCGGTATCCACCAAGTAGTTCGTCACGAATGACCGAACGGTCAATCGTTTCTGGCGCGGCTAGCGGCGAAGCGGAGATCGGTCTGGGTCAACCGGCTCGGTTGGTGGGCGGCTCGGAATGGTCATCCCGAGCGAGGAGGCCGGATCTGACAGCATTCATGATTGCCTGGGCCCGGTTCGCGGCGCCGAGCTTCTCGTACAGCCGCGCGATGTGGGTCTTCGTGGTCGAGTCGGAGACGAACAGGATGCGGGAGATGGCGGCGACACCGAGCCCGTCGGCCAGCAGGCCCAGGACCTGCCGTTCGCGATCTGAGAGTTGCGGACCCCGAGGCGTCAGGCGGCGGCGCATGGCGCTGGCCAGGTCCTTGGTGGTGAACGAGTGCGGCGACACACTGGCGTGACGAGCGGCGGCCACTACGTCACCGGAGGCGGCGTTCTTGGCAACGAATGCCGAGGCTCCGGCGTCGAGGGCTGCGAACAGGTGGTCGTCTCCCGCGTACATGGTGAGGATGACGATTCCGATGTCGGGGAACAACTCACGTAGTGCCCGGGTGGCGTCCAGGCCGGTGCCGTCGGGCAACCGCATGTCGACCACGACGACGTCGGGGCTCTGCTGGCGAGCCAGTCTCAGGCCGTCTCCGACTGTCCCGGCCTCGCCGATTACCTCGAAGTCGTCGCTGCGGTCGAACGCGAGCCGTAACCCGTGGCGGATCAGCTCGTGGTCGTCGATGAGAAGTACGGTCTTAGCCATGGGCTGCGACCTCCGTCGGTCGGTGCGGTGAGTTCCACGGTGGCCGAACCGTCGGGGGCTCGTCCTTCGCGAACGGACTCGAGTCCGCCCGGGCATTGAGTCGGACCGACACTCGAGTGCCGCCCTCAATGCGTTCGCTGAGATTGATGGTGGCCCCGATGCGGTGGGCACGCTCACGCATGATGCTCATCCCGAATCCCTCGCTCCGTCCCGTGCTGTGCATTCCTGACCCGTCGTCCTCGACCACGAGATGGGCCGCGGGTGGCCGCACATGGCAGGTCACCCACAAGTTGGCAGCACCGGCGTGCTTGCGGGCGTTGGTGACTGCCTCCTGCACGATGCGGAGAAGCTGCTCCTCGACCTCGAGCCGCAGCCTGTCGGGTGTCTCGTCAAGCGTCAGGTGCACCGCCGTTCCGGAACGGAGACCCACCTCACTCAGATAGTCCCCGAGGACGGATCCGAGTCCGGTGCTTCTGCTGACTTGGCTGCGGAGGTCGAATATCGACAGTCGGAGATCGTCGACGATCCGGGTCAGCTCACCGCGTAGCTGTCCGACCCGGGCGACTCGAACGGAGTCCGGGGCGAGGGCGATGTCGTCGACGAGGTACCCCAGTGAGGCGATCTCCTGTGCGATGCCGTCGTGGATCTCCCTCGCGAGCCGGTGGCGCTCCTCTACGGTGGCAAGAGTTCGCACCTCGTCGAAAAGCAGGGCGGTCTCCAGCGGCAGCGCACGTTCGTCGAGAAGCGCCCGCAGTTGCATCAACAGGGCGCTATCGAGCGGTTGTCTGACATCCAGTACCAGGACGCCCACCATCCGAGTGCCTACCCGTAACGGCAGTGCCCATCGGGTGAGTCCAGCTGCCTCGTATCCGACTCTTGGCGGCAGAGAGCTCGCCCTGAAACTCCCTTTCACGACTGGCTGCTGCACGGTTTCCGCGGTCATCCAGCACCGCAGAACTACCGGATCGTGTTCCACGTCCGTCTGTTCTTCGTCTAGACGTTGGGCGAGCGAGACGAACACTCCTCCGTCTGTGCGCACCACGACGGCTCCGCGGTCCTCTGTGACCCGGGTAAGGCAGTCGTCGAGGAGGGTCACCGATAGGACGACCGGGTCAAGCCCGGACGACAGGCGTCTGGACACCGTGCGTAACTCGTCGAGAAGCCGGTGGGCGGCGACGTAGCCGGCGCGGTCGTCGTCCCCGGGGTCAGCTCGGAGCCGGCGGATCCAGGAGCCAAGCAGGCCGATACCGATTGCGGTCAGCAACCAGGGTAAGGCATCTCGAAGTGTGATGGGCAGTGAGCCGGGTTGCTGACGAACAAACGAGACGGAGGCCATCGCGGCCAGCTCTGCGAGCAAGGCGAGTGCCACAACCAGCGGCCCACCGACCAGACCCCCGATCAGGGTCGGGACCACGAGGTACAACAAGAGCGGTTGAATAACGGATGCACCTATAGCGAGCGTCAGACCCACTAAGGCCCCTTCGATGATAGGGACAACCCGCTCTGCCGTGACCGTGGGCTGTGGGATGCTCGCCAATGCGGCAATCGAACCAAGGAGCAGGAAGGAGCCAGCAACCTGCGACACCACTTCGGCAGACGTTGCCAGACCCAGAGCTGCGGCGAGAGCGAACACCCGGGTGCTGATGCCTATGCGAGTCATCTCAGGTTCCCCTCACCGAGTCACGAAGCTGATGACAGGCGGACCCATTACGACGATGAAGAGAATAGGCAGGATGCACAGCATCAGAGGAAACAGAACCTTCACGGCCACCTGCTGCGCCTTCTCCTCGGCACGTTGGCGGCGCTTGACGCGCATCTCTTGTGCTTGGATCCGTAGTACCTTGCTCACCGGAATACCCAATGCGTCTGCCTGCACCATCGCGTTGGCAAAGCCGCGCAACTCGGCAAGTATCGTGCGGTCGCCAAGGGAGCGCATGGCTTGGCTTCTGGCCATGCCGATTTGCATCTCTTGTAGCAGTCTGGCGAACTCCGCCGCAACCGGTCCGACCGTGTTGCGGGCAACCTGAGCCATGGCAGCGTCGAAACCCAGACCCGCCTCGACGGAGATCGTCAGGAGGTCGATGGCGTCCGGCAAGTCCTTCTGCATTTGCGCCGTACGCTTGCTGCCCACGTTGTACAACCAGACGTTTACCGCGACGTATCCAAACAGCGCCACACCCACGCAAACGACAAGACGGGGCATGAAACCCAGTCCCATCTGAGCCGCAATGAAAAGGCTTCCGAGTAGGCCGACGACGAAGCCGATCACCTTGAGCGAGACCACTCGGTCGACCGTCCAGCCGGCAGGATTGCCGGCCACGTCGAGCCGGTACCGGATACGAGCGGCGTTGTCAGCCGGGGTGAGCTTCCGGCCAAGCTTGACCGTTCGCGCGCGCAGGGGCACGACGACCCGGTCGCTGAACGATGGCTCCAGCTCCTCACGTAGTTCTGGCGGCGCCGCCCCGAACGCCTGGATCGCAGCCAGAGACCGACCCACTCCGGTCATTTCGCTGCTGAGGACGCCAAGCGCCGTCAAGGCTAGTAGCAAGGCGATGAACACGCTTCCCGTGCCGAGTATCAACAGCATGACCCCACTCATCAGGCCTCAACCTTCACGACTTTAGACATCCAGAAAGACCCGACCGCCATGAGCAGGGCGGCCACCGTGAGCATGCCTATCCCGATGCCAGTGTGAAACATCGGTCGGAGGCCCGTTGGGTTGGTCAGCGCAAGGTAGGCAAGGAAGAGCGGCGGCATCAGGCACAATATCCACCCGGACAGACGGCCTTCAGCCGAAAGTGCCCGAACCTGGCGTCGCAGATACTCTCGCTCGCGTAGCGTCGATGACACGGTACGCATGAGCTCGGCGAGGTTGCCGCCGACTTCACGCTGGATGCGTACCGCCATTACGACCCACTCAAAGTCGGGGCTTCCCATCCGGCTGGCAACACCGTCGAGCGCATCCTCGATGCCCAGACCGAGACGTGCCTCGACGAGTGCCCGGCGGAACTCCCCGGCCATCGGCTCGGTCCCCTCGCGAACGATGGTGTCCAACGACTGTGGGAGTGAAAGACCGGCGGTTAAGCCTCCTGCAATCAACTGCAGCGATTCGGGCAGCTGGGCGTTGAAGGCCTTGACTCGTCGGGAGGCCCTGAAGCCGAGATAGGCCCAAGGTAGGCAGGTGCCGGCGAGAAGCATCAGCACGGTCATCAGTGCTGCTCCACTGGTGAGCAGAAAGCCGACCAAAGTGGCGCCCATGGCCAGCCCGGCATGAATCAGCACCCACTCGGCGGGCTTGACGGAGAGGCCCGCCGCATCAAGCTTCCAGGAGAGCTTGGCCTCGAAATCACCGCGTCCGATAGCCTTCGTGGTAAGACCGACGGCTGACTCCTTCACCGTCGCCGTCGTTGGTGTCGGTGTCGGCACGGCGGGCTGAGCATGCATACCGTAGGCGGCGAGCTTGTCCTCCACCTTTGCTGTGCCTTGACGACGGAAGACGCCCAGCATACCCGCAACGACCAGCAAGAACGCGATACCCGTTGCGCCGATGCCACCGACGAGCAGGGGCATGGATGCGCCCCCCTTCGACGGGTTTACCGGAATTAAGGGGGTGCGTGTGTGGCCGGGGTTGGCGGAGCCCAGTGAGATGAAGGCGGCGTCGGTGTAGCTCGAGCCTCCCGCATTGATCCGTACTACAAGGTTGGCGCTGGTGTTGGCTTTGCTCGGGGGAACCGGAAAGGTTACCAGCACTTGACCTGCCAGCGCCTGCGCCTCGCCGCTGAACAAGCCGGTGAGGGCCTTCGAGTCGGCCGCATTGACGAGCGTCCCGCCACCGGCGCTGGCGATGCTCGCCAGCGAGGTCTCATCTCCATTCGACACGCTGAGGCCGACCAGGTCGACTTGATCACCCGACTTCTTGACGGCGTCGGTGACGCTCGAGAGCGGGCTACCCGTGGTGTCATGACCGTCGGTGAGCACCACGATGCGCCGCTGGCCGGAGGTTCCAGCCGCCGCGAGCGCCGCCAGTACACCTCCGTAGAGATGGGTCTCACGCGATAGCTGTAGGCCACTCACCGCGGTGCGCACTGCCGCCCGGTCGGTCGTGGGCGATTGCACGGTGTCCACAGTGCTCGCGAAGCTGACCAGACCTATCTTGACGTCAGCCGGTGCCTGGGCGACGAAGGCCAGCGCGGCGGTCTTCGCCGCGAAGAAGCGTGCGCCTGACATCGACTGGCTGGAGTCGATGACCAGCACGGTGACTCGGCTGATCTGACCTGTGCCCTGCGATGCCGGCGTGGCCGTCGCGGCTACCGGGGTCCCGTCGACCATCACCTTGACCGTGGAAAGGTCCGGCCGCAGCGTGCTGGGAAGCCCGCTGATGGAGAAGAGCACCTGCTCGGTTCCGTGTCCCGATTGGACATGGTCGATCCTCGCCGCTGAGGTGCCGGAGGCAGTCAGGGGGTCACCGAAGAGCAGGATGGCGGTGATGGCCGACGCCCCGGCAGCCGCCGCTAGGTGGCGGCTCCTCGTCATCAGACCCTGCCGTCCAAGGCGAAGAGCCTCGGATCGAACTTGACGTTGCGCTGCGCAAGCGTCTCCAGGAATTTCGGCCTCAGGCCCGTGGATCTGAGCGACCCAAGCGAATGTCCGGCCTCATCGAACCCTGCCGAATGATCAAAGGCGAAGACGTCCTGCATGGTGATGACTTCACCTTCCATCCCTTCGATCTCAGTGATGTGAGTGATGCGACGGCTGCCGTCTCGCAGGCGGGCCTGCTGCACGATGAGGTCCACCGCACTGGCCACTTGCTCGCGGATCGCACGGACCGGAAGGTCCATGCCGGCCATCAGCACCATTGTCTCCAGGCGAGACAACGCGTCCCTCGGGGTGTTGGCGTGCAGGGTGCTGATCGAGCCGTCGTGCCCGGTGTTCATCGCCTGCAGCATGTCGAGCGCTGCGGCGTCGCGGATCTCACCGACAATGATCCGGTCCGGCCGCATGCGCAACGAGTTGCGCACGAGGTCGCGGATCGCCACCTCGCCTCTGCCCTCGATATTGGACGGGCGGGACTCCAGGCGCAGTACATGGTCCTGGTGCATCTGCAGCTCGGCCGCGTCCTCGATCGTGATGATTCGCTCGTCGGCGGGGATGAAAGACGACAGCACGTTGAGCGTCGTGGTCTTTCCCGAGCCGGTTCCGCCCGACACCAGGATGTTCAGTCGTCCTCTCACGCATGCCGCTAGGAAGTCGGTCGTGCGCCGGGTCAGCGTGCCGAAGGTGATCAGGTCCTCGCTGTCGAATGGGTCAGCGGCGAACTTCCGGATTGTGAGCAGGGATCCGTCGAGCGCCAGTGGCGGGATGATCGCGTTGACGCGACTGCCGTCGGGCAGCCGGGCATCAACCATCGGGCTCGCCTCGTCCACCCGGCGGCCGACACGCGCGACGATCTTGTCGATGGTGCGGCGAAGGTGTGCCTCGTCGGTGAACTGGCCGTCGACGCGACTCAACCTGCCCGACCTCTCGATCCAGATGTTGTGCGGACCGTTGACCATGATCTCGGTGAGGTCGGGATCGCGCAGGAATGGCTCAATCGGCCCATAGCCGAGGATGTCGTCGGCAATCTCCTGAGTGATCCGGGTCCGGTCGATATTTGACAGGGGGGTCTGTGTCAGTGCAACCTCCTGCTGCAGCGCAACGCGAACCATCTGCTCGAGCTCGGTCGCTGGGAGGTTGGAGTCGTACAGCTTGGGGCCGAGGTTGGCCAGCAGTGCCTGGTGCACCGTCTGCTTCAGATCGGCAAGCGGATCGAACAGGGACGATGCCCCGCGAGGATTCTGCGGTCCCTCAGCGCCGTCCTTCTGCAGCGAGGCTGGGTTCACCTCTCCCCGGTCGCGCTCGGCGGAAGCAAGACGCTCAGTGAGGCTCATCAGGTCCTGACCTTCCGATGGAACAAGTGACGCTTGTCAGCACCGACAGCACCGACAGCACCATCCGGAGTGGCGCTCTCGACCGGGGCGTCGGACATCGTCTTGACGCAGTCGCGGGCAATGGCGAGGAAAGCCTGGCTCACCGGGTGGCGCGGCATCGAGGTGACGATCGGTTCCCCGCGGTTGATGGAGGCCGGCACCTCAGGTGCGGACGGGATAGAAGCGAAGATGGCCGACTTCAATGTCTTCTCGACGTCGGCTGCGGAGAGGCCGACCTTTGCAGCGGCCCGGTTCAGGATGACTCGGTACTTGTCGTGGGGGTAGTTCAGCAGCTCGAGCATCTCGATCGAGATCTTGAGGTTTTTCAGAGCCGGGACGTCGGGGGTGAGCACCAGAAACAGCAGGTCACTCTCGTCGAAGGCCTGGAGCACATGGTCGTCGAATGCCGGGGGAGTGTCGACCACCACGTAGTCGAAGCTCTGCTTCAGTGTGGCGAGGATCTGACCCACCATGAGCTTCACGAGAGACTCGTCGGGGTCGGGGGCGCTCGGTGCGAGCAGCGTGAACAGGGTGTCAGAGTACTTCGTCAGCATCGGTCGCAGCTCGTCGGGACCGACGTCGCCGACGACCGCGATAGCCTCCGTAATGGAGTGGGTCGGAAAGAGCTGAAGGGTGATTGCCACGTCGCCGAAAGCCAGGTCGAGGTCAACCAGGCAGACCCGCTGACCCATCCCGGACAGGGCGACGGCCAAGTTCGTGGACACCGTGGTCTTGCCCACCCCACCCTTGGCGGAGAACACGGTGACGATGTGCCCCCGTGCGTTCTGATCGTTCCCCGAGCTGTTCGCCGTTAGCATTCGGTACAGGTTGTGGCCCCGTCGTACGGCCAGCGACAGTCCGGTGAGGTCCCGCTCCTCGACGACCTCTCGCATCCCCGAACGTAGAGCTTCGGCGAGCACGCTGGTGTCCACTCGCGGGCGGAGCAGGATGACGCTGAGCGCTGGCCGGGTGACGCGGAGTGTGTCAGCCAGCGCGACGGCCGCCTTGAGGTTGACGCTGGGACCGAGCACGACGGCGAACTCGTCCGGACGCCCTTCCAGGTGGTGACGCAACGCATCGACGTTCGGGACGACTTCGGCGTCGGGGCCGATCGCACCGACGAACAGGTCGGCGCTGGTGGACTGGCTTTCGACGATGGTCGTCATATGGTGCTCACTTGAGTAGGTCTTGCTGTGTGACGCCCGAATCGGGCGTGATCTGCGTCCCACGCCCTAGCAGGCCGAACGCAAGTGCATCGTTGGTGGAGGCGTAGATGACACGGTCGGAGTCGCGCTGAGATAGAGCCACAGTGAGAATCGTCTGTGGGACCACGCCGGCGGCCGACGCGGTGGTGTCGCTCGGAGGACTGAGGATCGTGGTCGGCCCCACCCCGATCACCTGAACCTTGTTCACCAGGATGCGGGTGAAGCTCGCCGGCAGGCTTGGGTCGCCCGTGTTCTGGAACGATACGAAGATGGCTACCTGTGCTCCGGGTGTCACGAAGCCAGCTACACGTCCGGGGTCGCTGAGCTGCACGCTTACGGCAACCTTGCCTTTGGGGACGGGGAGGGTCTCAGCAGACGCGGCGGCACTGGTGCCGAACTTCACACCCAGGATCTGCTCACCCGGATAGATCGGGGCCAACGCCACCTCGTCGCCCATCGTGTCGATGGAGCTCACGGCTCCGCTGAGCACGCTGGACTTGGGCACTTCGGTGAGTGCGAGCTTGCCTTCGGACTGAGCCTGCGTCGCGGTCTCCCCGATATTGATCACGCCTGTTGCCGTGAGCACCTTGACAAGGCTCTCCTTTGCGGACGCTTTGGTCGACGCGCCATTGACATACAGCGCCAACATGGTGGCTCCGAGGGCTGCGATCACCACCGCGACTGCGAGTAGCACGATCTTGCGTTTCATTTGGGATTCCTTGACTCTCTGCTACGTGGTACCGGTACTGCCATGGGTGTGGTGCGGCTCGTCGATGTCATATCAACGGACCAGGTTGAAGGAGTCCGAGACAAGCGGGAGTGTGAACGAGTCATTTGGGTCCGGTCGCATATACAACGTGCCTTGCCCTTTGGCCTGGAGCTTCCTCGCGACGAACTGGGCATTCGCAGGAATGAGCTGATTGCCATGCCCGGAAATCGTGAACGGGTTTGCGTTGGGCAAGAAGAACACGCCGGTGAGCGTCATGCTTCCGCCGCCGCCGATCGAGCTCTCTTGAGATGTCTCGGTCCACAGCGCCAGATCCTCAAGGTTGTTCCAGTCGGTCTGCGACGCTGGACCGTTGAACACGGAGTCTGGCGCGGACCAGTCCATGGTCCCACCCGCATTCAGGTTGACATTTCCTATACACGAGTTGTCGGCTGGGGGAGGGCCGGGGCCCACCACCGGTGTTGGAGGCAGCGGGCACGTGGGCGACTGGTCGTTGGCCATTAGCACGGTCGTCTGGCATAGATGCAGGCTCGACTGGGCGCCGGCGGAGAAGGAACCGGATCCCACGACAATCTGCGCCCGTGCCGTCGTCCCCCGCAAGGCGCACGTGGCCGACAGGCCGAGGTTATAGTTAAAAGTGCCCGACGCCTGAAAACCTCCCTGTGGACCGGTGCCGCCTTTGATATAAAGACGGGTAACATTCGGCATTGATAGCGTGTTGCCTGATCCGACGCTGACATTTCCATTAAAGACGACAGCGGTGGCGTTCGTAAACGTAAAGTCGTTGTAGTTCACGCCGTTTGGGCAGTTCACAAAGATTGCACCACCCTGGGTATAGTTAGAGTTTGCAACATTCTGGCAAGCCTTTTGGCTGCCGCCAAGCACGGTGTATGAAGCGAGAGTTCCAGGAGCTGCGCCAGTAGGCACCTTGTTGTACTCGGTGGCCGCCGTGGACATCGCGAGCTGTACACCGGTAGTTGTAGATGTGTCATATCGGCGGTCCACGACTCCTCGACCAACCAGCCCACGACCCAGCGCGGGTCCGCATGACGTCGGTGCGGTCGGTGGGAAGGTCTGGGGTGGCTGCGCCGGGAGAGCGGTTTCTGCACAAACCTTGGTGGCCCCGTCGGTCGCATTCGCGGGCGCCGTGCCCCCAGCTACGGTCGTGATCATGCCGGGTAGCCGTGGTGTACCCGACTCCGACTGGTGGGCACTGACACCTGGGGCGCTGGCGAACTTGCCGAGGATGACGGGGTTTATGGGCGAGCAGGTCGCACCGGTGCCCGAGCTATCCGAGTGGATAACTCCCGGCTTGGATCCGAAGCCCAGCACCTCAATGTGTGTGTTGGTGCTGTTGACCTGGATGGCCGGACAGTCCGTCCGCTCGAGGATGAGCAAAGCGGCGGAAGCATCGCCCAAGCTGGATGCTGTCATGCGCGCCACGGTGCGGACCTTGGTAATCAAGGGATTGCTGCTCGCCACCTGTCCGAGCCCGGGTTGTGTCTGCTCTTGCATGATTACGGCCAGCTGGTCACAGCCTCCCGAGGCGCCGACTCCGTTGTCGGTTGGACCTGTGTAGTGGAAGGCCGCATCGTCGGTCTGGGGCGCGTAGCCGCCGAGGGCGGTGGACACCACGGCTTGAGGCTGGTAGCCGCCCTTGATGTCGATAGTGAGGAGTTTGCCGCTGGCCGTCGTCGCCGTGCCGTGGTACCACGCCCAGGATGAGGCAGTGTTGGGCACGCAAGCGGAGTCAAGCAGCGCAGTGCCGCCGCAGGGGTCTACTACTGCCGCGCCGGCACCTGTCCGCCAGACCGAGACGAGGGAAGTGAGGTTTTGAGCATCACTCGCCTTGAGATATGCCAGGGCAGTGCAAGCGGCGTGGTAGGGCTTAGAGATGCCGTCACCGCTATCGAGGCTGCGAATGCCCGATGCGGCTGCTGCATCGGTGTAGGTCCGATTGGACAGCCTATCGGTGCGGGCCTGCCCCACGTCGACCACCAAGGCCGCGATGACGAGCAGCGCCGTCATGCTGAAGGCTACGATGACAGCTACCGCGCCCTGCTCATCGTGTCGGCGCTTGTAGCGCGAGTGCCACCTCATGGGCATGTCCGTTCGTAGATCGAAACCGACTTCCGTTGCACTGAGATGGGTGGGGTCGTAAAGAAGACAAATGTAAGTGGGACGTCGATCCTGCCCCAGACCTTCACTAAGCAGGTGCCGGCGATCACGTTCGCGGGCGTCGAAGGTTCCGCTCCCGCATCGAGGGTAGCCGTGCTGCAGGTGCTGGTCTGCAACAGTGTTGCGGGTGCCATGATCAGCTCCGCGCAAACATTCTTCGCCGGCAGATCGGTCGTGCTCAGGTAACTGAGAGCCATCGCCTGCGCCTTGACCGTCGCGCCCCACGATGGCGTATTGGGCGTTGTCGCGCCGAACCGCGACCCTTCGTGAACGCCGTCCGCGAGTCCTAAGGTGTTGTTGTAGCCGAGGCCGGCTGTGACTATTCCGAACAGAAGCGCGAACAGGAGCGGGACTAGGAGCGCGAACTCCACGGCTACCACGCCCTGCTCGTCTCGTTTGGACATGCGTCGACCACGTCGCGCCATGCCATGCCTCAATTCCAGGGCCCCCCCGTTCGACCCCGGTTTGGGGCTTCTTCGGGTCGTACGTACGAAACGTCATGCTTTATGCGGCTTGCCAACTAGATACTACATGCACATGTTATCTAGGTTTGCATTTGATGTCCGACTGTTGCGGATTGAGGGGCTTCCGCAACAAGAGCCGGGCGCCGCTCCAGGCGACCGATTGCGCATCTGGAGCGCCGCTGCAAGGGTTGCGGGAGGGCCAAGGCTTGCACGCCCGCCGGGCGGACGTCGCAAACGAGGGAGGAGACGGGCATGGCGGGCGTCGAGGTGAAGGGACCGATCCAGGAGCGCTTCGACGAGGTGCTGACCGCCGAGGCTCTGGAGTTTCTCGCTGACCTGCACCGCGGCTTCGACGAGCGGCGTCGCGAGCTGCTCGAGCGCCGGCACCGGCGCTACCAGGCGCTCGCCGACGGAGGCACCTTCGACTTCCTGCCGGAGACCGAGCACGTCCGGCGGGACGACTCCTGGCGAGTTGCGGCGCCGGCTGCCGGCCTGGTGGACCGCAGGGCCGAGATCACCGGCCCGACGGACGCGAAGATGACGATCAACGCGCTCAACTCGGGGGCGAAGGTGTGGCTGGCCGACCACGAGGACGCCAACACCCCGCTCTGGGAGAACATGGTCCAGGGACAGCTCAACCTCCGGGACGCGATCGGAGGCAAGCTGGCGTTCAGCTCACCCGAAGGCAAGCGGTACGAGCTCGAGGACCCGGTCGCGACGATCGTCGTACGTCCGCGGGGGTGGCATCTGCCGGAGAAGCACCTGCTCGTCGACGGCGAGCCCATGTCGGGCAGCCTGTTCGACTTCGGGCTGTACTTCTTCCACTGTGCGCGGCCGCAGCTGGACCGTGGTTCCGGTCCCTACTTCTACCTGCCCAAGATGGAGAGCCACCTCGAGGCGCGGCTGTGGAACGACGTCTTCGTCCACGCGCAGGACAGGCTGGGCATCCCGCAGGGCACCATCCGGGCCACGGTGCTGATCGAGACCTACCCTGCGGCGTTCGAGATGGAGGAGATCCTCTACGAGCTGCGTGAGCACTCCGCCGGCCTGAACGCGGGCCGGTGGGATTACATGTTCAGCGCCATCAAGTGCTTCCGCAGCCGCGGCCGTGAGTTCCTGCTGCCGGACCGTAACTCGGTGACGATGACGGTGCCGTTCATGCGTGCCTACACCGAGCTCCTCGTCCGCACCTGCCACAAGCGCGGCGCACATGCGATCGGCGGCATGGCCGCGTTCATCCCGAGCAAGGACGAGAAGGTCAACGAGCAGGCCTTCGCGAAGGTGCGCGACGACAAGACCCGGGAGGCCCGAGACGGCTTCGACGGCTCCTGGGTGGCACACCCCGGCATGGTCGGCGTTTGCACCGAGGTCTTCGACGAGGTGCTGGGAGACCGTCCGAACCAGCTCGACAGGCTCCGTGAGGACGTGCACGTGACCGCGGCCGAGCTGCTCGACGTCGCCTCGACGCCGGGCGAGGTAACCCTCAACGGGCTGCGCGGGAACGTCAGCGTCGGCATCCAGTACCTCGAGTCCTGGCTCCGCGGCCGCGGGGCGGTCGGCATCAACAACATGATGGAGGACGCCGCGACGGCGGAGATCTCGCGTTCCCAGGTGTGGCAGTGGCTGCACAACTCCGTCGAGCTCTCCGACGGGCAGACCGTCACCCGCGACCTCGTGGAGCGGCTGGTCGGCGAGGAGATGGACTCGATCCAGCAGGCCGTCGGCGTCGAGGCGTTCGACCAGGGCCGATGGGACGACGCCAGGTCGCTGTTCACCGAGATGGCGCTGTCCGACGACTTCGCGGAGTTCCTCACGTTGCCGGCCTACGAGAGGATGCCCTGACCCAAGGGAGCGCTCATGGACCTGGACCAGCTCGCCGTACGCCTACGATCCGAGATCGGGGCCGACCGTGTCCTGACCGACCGGCAGCAGCTGCGGACCTACGAGTGCGACGGGCTCGCCCAGTACAAGGTGATGCCAGCGATCGTCGTGCTGCCCGCGACCACGGACCAGGTCGCAGCCGTGGTGGGCGCATGTGTCGAGGCAAAGGTGCCGTACGTCGCCCGCGGCTCCGGGACCGGGCTGTCAGGGGGCGCGCTGCCCCATGCCGACGGCGTACTGATCGTGACGTCGCAGATGCGCGCCATCCTGGAGGTCGACGCGCCGAACCAGCGGGCGGTCGTGGAGCCCGGCGTCATCAACCTCCAGGTCTCCAGGGAGGCGGCGCCGTACGGCTACTACTACGCGCCGGACCCGTCCAGCCAGCAGATCTGCTCCATCGGCGGCAACGTCGCCGAGAACTCCGGTGGCGCCCACTGCCTGAAGTACGGGTTCACCACGAACCACGTGCTCGGCATCGAGCTGGTCGCCCCCGAGGGCGACGTGGTCCGGCTAGGCGGCAAGGCGCCGGACCCGCCCGGCTACGACCTGCTCGGCGCGTTCGTCGGGTCGGAGGGGACGCTGGGGATCGCCACCGAGGTCACCCTCCGGCTGATGCGGACACCCGAGGCGGTCCGGACATTGCTCGCGGCCTTCGAGTCCACCGACCATGCCGGCGGCGCGGTCTCGGCCATCATCGGAGCCGGCGTGATCCCCGCCGCGATCGAGATGATGGACGCACTGGCGATCGAGGCGGCCGAGGCGGCGGTCCACTGCAACTATCCCGAAGGGGCCGGCGCGGTGCTCATCGTCGAGATCGACGGACCGGCCGACGAGGTGGAGTCGCAGTTCGCCGACGTCGAGAGACACTGCCGGGCCAACGACGCCTTCGAGATCCGCATCGCGGCCGACGACGTGGAGCGGGCGCTGTTCTGGAAGGGGCGCAAGTCGGCCTTCGCCGCGGTGGGGCGGATCAGCCCCGACTACATCGTCCAGGACGGCGTCATCCCCCGGACGGCCCTTCCCGACGTGCTTCGCCGGATCGCAGACCTGTCGGGGTCGAGCGACGTGCGGGTGGCGAACGTCTTCCACGCGGGCGACGGGAACCTGCACCCGCTGGTGCTCTTCGACGAGTCCGTCGCCGGTCAGGCCGACGACGCCGAGGAGGTGTCGGGCGCGATCCTCGACCTGTGCATCGAGTACGGCGGCTCCATCACGGGCGAGCACGGGGTCGGCATGGACAAGGCCAAGTACATGTCGAGGATGTTCACCGACGAGGACCTCGACACCATGCAGCTGCTGCGGTGCGCCTTCGACCCCGAGCACCTGTCCAACCCGGGGAAGATCTTCCCGACGCCGCGCCTCTGCGGAGAGGTGCCCGGCCGGCACAAGGGTGTCCACCCGATGCAGGAGTCCGGCCTGGCGGAGGTCTTCTGACGTGCCGACCGACGCGACGCTGGAGGCTCTGCGGAAGGTGTGCGACGAGCGCGCCCGACCGGCGGAGGAGGGGGACTCCGTCGCGGACGTGCCGGCCCGCTACGTCGCGGCACCGACATCGACCGAGGAGGCTTCGGAGGTCCTTCGCCTCGCGGCCGAGCAGGACCTCCGCGTCGTCGCCCGCGGCGGCGGGTCCAAGCTCGGCTGGGGGGCGCCGCCGACAGCCGTCGACCTGGTCGTCGACACGGGTGGGATCGCGGGTGTCGTCGAACACGCCGCCGGCGACCTGGTGGTGGTGGTGCGGGCCGGTACGGCGGTCGTGGACCTCCAGTCCTCCTTGGCGGGCGCGGGTCAGCAGCTCGCGCTGGACGTCCCCGAGGCTGCCGCCACGGTCGGCGGGATGGTCGCCACCAACACCAGCGGGCCGCGCCGCCTGCTCTACGGGACGTTGCGCGACCTGCTGATCGGGGTCACGTTCGTGCGCGCGGACGGCGTCGTCGCCAAGGCCGGCGGGAAGGTCGTGAAGAACGTCGCGGGTTACGACTTCGGGAAGCTGCTGACCGGCAGCTACGGGACGCTCGGCCTGGTGACGCAGCTGGCGTTCCGGCTGCACCCGCTGCCTCGGGTCAGCCGCGTCCTCACGCTCGAGGTGCCCGGACCCGTCGAGGCAGGGCGGGCGGTCGCCGCCGTCCTCGAGTCACAGGTCGTGCCGACGGCGGTGGAGGTCGACCAGCCGGCGACCGGGCCACTGACCGTCGCCGTCCTCCTCGAGGGCACCGAGGCGGGCGTGGCGGGACGGGCCGCCCGGGCGGCGGACCTGCTCGGCGACGCGAACGAGGGAGACGACGTTCCGCCCTGGTTCGGGGCCTACCCCTTCGCGCCCGACGGCGTCGGGCTGAAGCTCACCTGCGAGATCTCCGGTCTGACGCGGCTGCTGGTCGCCGTACGGCGGACTGCCGAGCGCCAAGACGTGCCGGTTGACGTACGTGGCTCAGCGACCGGCGTGCTCTACGCGGGGATGCCCGCTGACACGGCTCCCGACATCGCCGCGGCCGTCCTCGCGGACCTGCGCGCCGCCGCCACAACCTACGGCGGCAGCGTCGTCGCGCTCACCGCCCCGGCCGCGGTCCGAGCCGCCCTGGACGTATGGGGGCCGGTGCCGGGGCTCGACCTGATGGTGAGGCTCAAGGACCAGCTCGACCCGGAGCATCGGCTGTCACCCGGACGCTTCGTCGGAGGGATCTGATGACCAGCGACGCATCCCCCGTCAGCGCGACTCACGGCACGAAGGGTGCTGACGGTCCACGCGAGGTCGCTCCACCGGCGGGCCCGCCCGCCTTCGACGACCATCGCCCACCCTCGGCGGAGCTGGCCGCCGACTGTGTGCACTGCGGGTTCTGCCTGCCGACGTGTCCGACGTACGTGCTCTGGGGCGAGGAGATGGACAGCCCACGCGGCCGGATCTACCTCATGCAGCAGGGGCTCGAGGGCGAGCCGATGTCCGACTCCATGGTCGGCCACTTCGATGCCTGCCTCGGCTGCATGGCCTGCGTCACCGCGTGCCCGTCGGGCGTGCAGTACAACAGGCTCATCGAGGCGACCCGCGCTCAGGTCGAGCGCCGGCACGACCGGCCGGCCGACGACCGGCTGCTCCGGTCGGCGATCTTCGCGTTGTTCCCGTACCCGAGGCGGCTCCGACTGTTTCGCGGGCCGCTCAAGGCCTACCAGCGCAGTGGCCTGCAGCGGATGGTGCAGCGCAGCGGGCTGTTGGAGCGGCTGGCGCCGACGCTGGCCGCGATGGAGGCGCTGGCACCGCCGCTCGGCCGGTCGGTGAGGCTCCCGCCTCGAGTCCCGGCCTCCGGCGAGCGACGCGCCGTGGTCGGGCTGCTGACCGGCTGCGTGCAGCGCGAGTTCTTCCCCAACGTCAACGCCGCGACCGTGCGCGTCCTTGCGGCCGAGGGGTGCGAGGTCGTGATCCCCCGCGGCCAGGGGTGCTGCGGCGCACTGAGCGTGCACAACGGCCGGGAGGCAGAGGCGGTGGCGTTCGCCAGGCGCACGATCGACGTGTTCGAGGCGGCCGGCGTCGAGACGGTCGTCGTGAACGCCGCCGGGTGCGGGTCGTCGATGAAGGAGTACGCCGACCTGTTGAGCGACGACCCGGCGTACGCGCAACGGGCCGCGCGTTTCGCGTCGTCCGTGCGGGACGTCTCGGAGCTGCTCTACGAGCTCGGGCCGGTCGCGCTCCGGCACCCGTTGCCGATGACGGTCGCCTACCACGATGCCTGCCACCTGGCGCACGCGCAGGGCGTCCGGGCTCAGCCGAGGGCGCTGCTCGAGGCCGTCCCGGAGCTTGCCCTGCGCGAGATCGCCGACCCCGAGATCTGCTGCGGCTCGGCCGGCGTCTACAACCTCCTCAACCCCGGGCCCGCCCGCGAGCTCGGCGAGCGGAAGGCGCGCAACGTCGTCGCCACGGGTTCGGACCTCCTCGTCACGGCGAACCCGGGCTGCCTCATGCAGGTCGCCGCGGCGGCCCGGCGGCTGGGGGAGTCGATAGCGCTGGCGCACACGATCGAGGTGCTCGACGCCTCCATCCGGGGTCTGGCCCCGGAAACCCTCACGGCACCACACCGGCAGCCAAGCCATCCAGTCAAGAGGTGACAGCATGTACCAGCAGGTTCTCAAGCCCGTCGGCGACTCGTACGCGCTCACATCGATCTTCGCCGCACTGCCGATCCTGACCCTTTTCGTGCTGCTCGGCGTCCTCAAGGTGCGTGCCTGGGTCTCCGCGCTCACCGCGCTGGTGGTGGCGATCGCGATCTCGCTCATCGTGTACTCGATGCCGGTCGGCCAGGCGCTGCTCTCAGCCTCCGAAGGCGCGACGTTCGGGTTCTTCCCGATCCTGTGGATCGTGATCAACGCAATCTGGATCTACAACCTCACCGTTGCGACCGGTCACTTCGACGTGCTGCGCCGCTCCTTCGGGGGTGTCAGCTCGGACATGCGGGTCCAGGCCATCATCATCGCGTTCTGCTTCGGGGCGCTGCTCGAGGCGCTCGCGGGGTTCGGCACCCCGGTGGCGATCAGTGCCGTCATGCTGATCGCGCTGGGCTTCCCGCCGCTGAAGGCGGCAACGGTCGCACTGATCGCGAACACGGCGCCGGTCGCGTTCGGGGCGTTGGCGATCCCGATCGTCACGCTCGCCGAGATCACGGCGGGCGTGAGCAACGACCCGCGGCTCACCGTCGACACGCTCGGCTCCATGGTCGGCCGGCAGACCCCGATCCTTGCCGTCTTCGTGCCCCTCGTCATTGTGGGCGTCGTCGACGGCCGCCGGGGACTCCGCCAAACGTGGCTGCCGGCCGTCCTCGCCGGAGGCGTCTTCGGGCTCGTCCAGTACTTCGTGTCGAACTTCATCTCGGTGACCCTCACCGACATCTTCGCGTCCCTGCTGTCGATGGCCGCGATCGTCGTCCTGGTTCGGGTCTGGCAGCCGGTGGAGTCTCCCGACCTGCACTCGGCGGATGACGCCGACGTGGAAACCGCTCGGGGCGGCGGTGAAGGCTCCACGCGGACGGCCCCGGGCCGCGCCGCCACTGCGACGCGGGTCGGCGGAGACGCCGAAGGAGACTCGCGGGGGGAGATCGCGCGCGCCTACGCGCCGTACCTCATCATCATCGCGATCTTCTCGATCGCGAACATCACCACGATCAAGGACGCGCTCGCCAAGGCACCCTGGTACTACGAGTTCCAGTGGCCCGGGCTCAACGTGACGAACACCAGCGGCGACGCGCTCTCGTCCATCACGTTCGCCTTCGGCTGGCTGGCTGCGGCGGGCACGCTGCTGGTGATCGCCGGCCTCATCACCCTGTTGGTCCTGCAGGTCTCGCCCGGCCGGGCCGCGAAGGCGTACGTCGACACGCTCGTCCAGCTGCGGACGGCGATCCTGACCGTGATGGGCGTGCTGGCGCTGGCCTACGTGATGAACCAGTCGGGTCAGACCACCACGCTGGGCTTCTTCCTGGCCGGGGCGGGAACCAGCTTCGTCGTGCTGTCGCCCATCCTCGGCTGGCTGGGCGTCTCGGTCACCGGGTCAGACACCTCCTCGAACGCACTCTTTGGCGCCCTCCAGGTGCAGACGGCGACCAAGGCCGGGCTCGACCCGGTGCTGCTCGCCGCGGCGAACTCCTCGGGCGGGGTGATGGGCAAGATGCTCTCCCCGCAGAATCTGGCGATCGCGGCGGCGGCGGTGGGCATGGCCGGCCGCGAGGGCGAGATCTTCCGCAAGGTGCTCGGCTGGAGCCTCCTCCTGCTCGCCCTGGTGTGCATCCTGGTGACGCTGCAGGCGACGCCGGTGCTGAGCTGGATGGTGCCGGGCTAGGCGAGCCCGGTGTATGCCGGGTTCACGGCAGCAGGGCGGCGATCATCGCATCGGCGATGAACGCGCCGTACCGCTCCAGCGGCCAGCCTCGCCTGATGACGAGAAGCTCGTAGAGGTCGGCTGAGCTGTAGGCCCACATCACCTCCCCGGCGTGCTGCGCCGTGACACCGGCAGCCAAATGACCGGCCTCGGCGAGGCCCCTGGCGTTGTGCGTCATGCGATCGAGCCGGTTTGCCTCGACCTCGGACTGCAGGGCGGCCATCTGCGGGTCGGACGCAGCGGCGCGCAGCAGCAGCAGGATCGGCGCCACCCGGGGCGCGACCTCCATGGACAGCCGTCCCCACCCCCGGATGATCGCCCGAGGGTCGCTCTCCGTCTGCCGTAGCTCGTCGGAGCGGGTCTCGGCGTGCACCGGACCAGCCCCGGCGAGCCCCCGCTCGCAGATCGCCCGGACCAGGCCGCGCTTGCCGCCGAAGGTCTTGTACACCGTCTCCACCGACACCGACGCCTCGGCGGCGATGGTCGCGACCGTCGTGGTGGCCAGGCCGTCGCGCAGGAACAGCCGCTCGGCGGCGTCGACGATCGCCGTGCGGGTCAGCTCGGCCTGCCGGGCTCGCCGGGGCGAGTGGTACGCGCGGGTGGTCGTGACCGACGCTCGGCCGCGGGGGGTTGACAACACGTCTCCTTGGTTCCATGATCTAGTAATGAATACAGCAGACTGTAGCAAAGATAGTATGCCCGTCGGAAGAGGCGACGATGCGGCGCGCCAAGGTGGGGACCTGGTGGAACGGCTGCGGCGCGCCGTCAACCGACACGACCTGGAGGCGGTGGTGGCATGTTTCACGTCCGGGTACCGCAACGAGACCCCCGTGCACCCCGCGAGAGGCTTCTCCGGGCAGGAGCAGGTGCGACGCAACTGGCAGCAGATCTTCGCCCTCGTTCCCGACGTCACCGCCGAGGTCGTGCGTCACACGGTCGACGGCGAGACCGTCTGGAGCGAGTGGGAGCATCGCGGCACCAGGCCGGACGGCTCACCCCACCTGATGCGCGGAGTGGTGATCTTCGGGATGTCCGGCGGGCTGGCCGACTGGGCCCGTTTCTACCTGGAGCCCGTCGACGACGCACCAGACGACGTGAACGCCGCCGTACGCCGACAGGTCGACCCGAGGCCGACCGCATGATCCTCGTTGCCGGAGGGACCGGACGCCTCGGCTCGCTCGTCGTCCACCGGCTCGTCGACGCCGGTCCGCCGGTCCGCGTCCTCACTCGGGACGCCAGCAGGGCCAAACAGCTAGCCGCACTGGGCATCGACGTTGTGGTCGGGGACCTGCGCCGCCCGGACAGCCTGGCCCCGGCGGTCGATGGCGTCACGGTCGTCGTGTGCGCTGCCCACGGCTTCGTCGGCACCGGGCGGGTGTCGCCGACGTCCGTCGACCGTGACGGCAACGCCCGCTTGGTCGATGCGGCTCGTGGAGTCGGCGCCGACGTCGTCCTGATGTCGGTCGTGGGGGCAGCCGCCGACAGCCCGATGGAGCTGTTCCGGATGAAAGACGCCGCGGAGCAGCACCTTCGCGGCAGCGGCGTCGCGTTCACGATCGTCCGAGCGACGGCCTTCTGCGAGCTCTGGGTCGAGATCCTCGACCGCACCTCGGGCCGTTCCGGTCGCCCTCTCGTGTTCGGTCGGGGCGAGAACCCCATCAACTTCGTGTGCGTGCGGGACGTCGCCGCGCTCGTCGAGCGGGCGGTCACGGACACCACGATGAGAGGCGCCACCGTGGAGATCGGCGGCCCCGCCGACATCACGCTCAACGACCTCGCCGTGGCGGTGCAGGGCATCCGTGGCCGAGCCGGCGAGCCCCGGCACATCCCTCGATCGGTGCTCGGGGTGCTGGCGAACACCGTGGGCCGAGCCAACCCACAGGTAGGCCGCCAGATCAGGAGCGCCCTGTTCATGGACCGGGCGGACCTTCGGTTCGACGCCAGTGCCCTGCGCCGGGACTATCCCGACCTCCCGGCCACCTCGACCGAGATCTGCCTCACGGACCACGTGGGCGCCGACGCGATGACCTGACGTCAGCTCGCGATCCGCCGTACCCGCGCGGCCACGGCCGGCGAGACCTTCTCATCGAAGACCGACGGGACGATGTAGCTGGAGTTGAGCTGGTCCGGGGAGACCGCGTCGGCGATCGCCCCGGCAGCGGCCAGCATCATCTCGTCGCTGATCTCGTGCACGCCCGCGTCGAGGAGCCCGCGGAAGAAGCCGGGGAAGGCGAGCACGTTGTTGATCTGGTTGGGGAAGTCGGAGCGCCCGGTCGCCACGACCGTCGCGTGCTCGCCTGCCGCGAACGGGTCGACCTCGGGGTCGGGGTTTGCGAGGGCGAACACGATGGACCGCTCGGCCATGGTCGCGATGTCGTCGCCGGTCAACAGGTTCGGCGCCGAGACGCCGATGAACACGTCGGCATCCTCGAGGACCTCCGCCAGCGTGCCCTGCCGGTGGCTGGGGTTGGTGTTGTCGGCGATCCAGCGCCGGAACTCGTCGAGGTCGGGCTTGTCCGCCTGCAACGCTCCGTTCCGGTCGCACGCGATGATGTCGGCGTACCCCTGGGCGTGCAGGAGGCGCACGATCGCATGGCCGGCGGCCCCGACTCCGCTGACGACGACGCGGACCTCCCCGGGCGACTTCTCGACCACGCGCATCGCGTTGGTGAGCGCCGCGAGGACGACGATGGCGGTGCCGTGCTGGTCGTCGTGGAAGACCGGGATGTCGAGCAGGTCACGGAGTCGTCGCTCGATCTCGAAGCAGCGTGGCGCTGCGATGTCCTCCAGGTTGATCCCGCCGTAGACCGGCGCGATCGCCTTGACGATGCCGATGATCTCCTCGACGTCCTGGGTGTCCAGGCACACTGGCCACGCATCGACCCCGGCGAACTGCTTGAAGAGGGCAGCCTTGCCTTCCATCACGGGCAGCGCGGCGGCTGGGCCGATGTTGCCGAGCCCCAGGACCGCTGACCCGTCGGTGACGACAGCGACCGTGTTGCGCTTGATCGTGAGTCGGCGCACGTCCGAGGGGTTCTCGGCGATCGCCAGGCAGATGCGGGCGACGCCCGGGGTGTACGCACGGGAGAGGTCGTCCCGGTGCTTCAGCGGGACCTTCGGGACAACCTCGAGCTTGCCGCCCAGATGCAGCAGGAAGGTGCGGTCGCTGACCTTCCGGACGCGGACGCCTTCCAGCTCGTCGATCTTGTCGGTGATCGTCTTGGCATGTTCTGAGTCGGCGGTGTTGCAGGTGATGTCGACCACGAGTCGGTTGGAGTAGGACTCCGTCACGTCCAGGGCGGTCAGCACCCCACCTGCCGCCATCACCGCTGCCGCGAGGTCCGCGGTCGCCCGTGCGGAGGTCGGGGTCTCCACTCTGACCGTGATCGAGTTGCCGGGGGTTGGGCTGGTCACTGGTTCCTCGCTTTCGCCAACGGGATCCTACAGATGCCGCAGGAACCAGTCTCGGGCCAGCACCGCGACCCGGGCCAGCGCCCCGCGTTCCTCGAACAGGTGGGTCGCTGCGGGCACCACCTCGAGCTCGTTCGGGCAGGTGAGCAACCGGGCCGCCTGCCGGTTGAGCTCGAGGACCTCGACGTCGTACCCGCCGACGACGAGCAGCGTCGGGCAGCGGACCTGCCCCAGGGTCCGGCCGGCCAGGTCGGGTCGCCCGCCTCGCGACACGACGGCTCGAACCGTCTCCGGCTCGCGGGCGGCGGCTGCGAGCGCGGCGGCTGCGCCTGTGCTGGCTCCGAAGTAGCCGATCGGGAGCGGCGAGATGGCATCCGTCTCGGCCAGCGAGGTCGTCACGTCAGCCAGCCGCCCGGCCAGGAGTGGGACGTCGAAGGCGTTGTCGCGGTTGCGCTCCTCATCCGGCGTGAGCAGGTCGAGGAGGCAGGTGCCGAGCCCGGCTCGGTTGAGGATCTCCGCCACGTAGAGGTTGCGGGGACTGTGGCGGCTGCTTCCGCTCCCGTGGGCGAACAGCACGAGGCCCTTCGACCCGCCCGGGACGGTCAGCCGGGCGGCCAGCGAGGCCGAGCCCGCGGGAAGCACCACCTCGTCGTCGCGGGTCACGGCGGCCCGGTGCAGCAACGTGATGACCTCCCCGTCGCTCACCTGCGCGAAGTCGTGGTACCACTGCCCGACAGCCATGAACGGGTACGGCGTCTCGGCGCACACCACGTCGTCGGCGACCTCACGCAGCCGACCGATGGTCGACTCGGGTGCGACCGGGACCGCGACCACCAGCCGGGCCGGGTTCCCGGCGCGGGCGACGTGGCAGGCGGCCAGCATGCTCGACCCGGTTGCCACCCCGTCGTCCACCAGCACGACGGTGCGTCCGGCTAACCTGAGGCAGGCGCGGCCGCCGCGGAACCGTGCCGCGCGCTCCTCGACGAGCGCACGCTCCCGGCCCTGGGCAGCCGCCAGCTGGCGGTGGGACACGCCCGCGTGGGTCACCACCTCGGTGTCGACAACGGAGATACCGCCCTCACCGACCGCCCCCATCGCCAGCTCCCGGCGGTAGGGAACCCCGACCTTGCGCACGACGAGGACATCGAGCGGCGCGCTCAGCGCCCGGGCGACCATGAAGGCGACCGGCACCCCGCCCCGCGGCAGCCCGAGGACCACCGGGTCGGGCAGATGCGCGTCCCGGACGCGCTCCGCCAGCCGGACGCCGGCTTCGGTGCGGTTCCAGAACAGCATGGCGGCCTCCACGCTATCCGAGACCGCGCCACCGCCGGTCTCTGCTGGACTCGGGCTGCGTGGCTGGCACGGTGTGGTCTCCGATCAGGGGCAGCGGTCGGCAAGGACGCAGAACTCGTTCCCCTCCGGGTCCGCAAGCACGACCCAGCTCTCATCGCCCTGGCCGACGTCCGCGTGTCGAGCACCCAGATCGAGCAGGCGGCGGACCTCCTCGTCCCGCTCCCTGTCGGTCGGGTTGACGTCGAGGTGCAGCCTGTTCTTGATCATCTTGCCCTCGGGCACGTGCGCGAATGTCAGCGTCGGTGGAACCGGGCCAAGGTGGTTCTTGCCTTCAGGCACCATAGGGGAGCCGATTGTGACAACTCCCTCGTCTTCGCCTTGCACCTCGTAGTCGAGGACCGAGCACCAGAACCGGGCGAGACCGTTGGGATCGGCACAGTCGATCGCAAGCTCGGTGAACTTACTGGTCATGTCAGGACCTCCCAGTCACGTAGCGGTCCGCCAAGGGCCACACGCTAATCCCAATGTTCGACGGCGAGGTAGCCGCGGCGTAGCTGCGTTCGTCGAAGCCCTGGTGGGGTCGCTGAGTCTTGTAGGTGTGGCGGAGCAGGCAGCGCCGAACCACTTCGGCATCTGGCCGAGGAGATCTGGCTGATCCTCACCGGTCCAGGCCACGTGACCGTCCAGCCGTTTCAGTGGTGCACGACCCAGGCTGCCCTGAAGCCACTCAGATCTGGGTGGCTGCAGGGGTGTTTGGATGGTGCACCACTCAAACACCCCTGGAACAGTCGGCCGAGTCTCGGTTTCACGGGCCGCTGTGACCACCAAACCGCGGCGCGCGTAGGAGCGCGGCGACCTATTCCCCAATGGCTGGCTGACTCACTATGCTCGGCCCGTGCTCTGCCATGACTGACGAGCCTCTCGGCCAAGTCGATGCGACGGTGGTGCCGCGCTTCGCCGGCCCTCCCACATTCGCCCGGCTGCCCCGTCTCGACGAGGTACGGCGGGCCGACGTCGCCGTCATCGGCGTACCCTTCGACTCCGGCGTGAGCTACCGCCCCGGTGCGCGGTTCGGGCCCGCCCACATCCGGCAGTCATCACGCCTGCTGCGGCCCTACAACCCGGCACAGGACATCTCACCCTTCGCCGTGCAGCAGGTCGCGGACGCCGGCGACATCGCGGCCAACCCGTTCGACATCCGGACCGCCATCGGTGAGATCGAGGCCGGTGCCCGATCCACCCTCGAGGCGGCGGCCAGGCTGCTCACGCTCGGCGGTGACCACACGATCGCCCTGCCCCTGCTGCGGGCCACGGCGAGCCGCCATGGCCCGGTCGCCGTGCTGCACTTCGATGCCCACCTCGACACGTGGGACACCTACTTCGGCCAGCCATATACCCACGGCACCCCGTTTCGCCGTGCGTCGGAGGAGGGGCTCATCGACAGTGCGCGGTCACTCCACGTCGGCATCCGCGGGCCCCTGTACGCCGACACCGACCTGGCGGACTCGACCCGCCTCGGCTTCGCGACGGTCGCCTGCACCGACTACGACCGGCTGGGGCTCGACGGCGTGGTCGCCGCCATGCGCGAGCGGCTAGACGAGGGACCGGTCTACGTGTCGGTCGACATCGATGTCCTCGACCCCGCCGCGGCGCCGGGTACCGGAACACCAGAGGCGGGCGGGCTCTCGTCGCGTGAGCTGCTCGCCACCGTGCGTGGACTGGCCGGACTGGACCTCGTGGGCGCCGACATCGTCGAGGTCGCGCCCGCCTACGACCAAGCCGAGATCACCGGGATCGCGGCCTCCCACGTTGCCTACGAGCTGCTCTCGATCATGTCCACATCCAGAAGGAGGAGCAATGGCGAGTGACACGTCGAGCCCGGCCCGCATCGCGGGCGTCGAGGTCCGCTCCATCGACTATGTCCCGCTGAGCGAGCGTCACGGCAAGGTCTGGAGCCAGGGCCCGCTGTGGTTCATGAGCAACGCCCAGATCGCCACCCTGGCGGTCGGCACCGCGTCGTTCTTCGCCGGTGGCAACCTGCTCTGGTCGCTGATCGCGATCGTCGTCGGCGCCATGCTCGGCACGTTCTTCATGGCCTTCCACTCAGCGCAGGGCCCACAGCTCGGTCTGCCGCAGATGATCCAGTCGCGGCCGCAGTTCGGCTACGTCGGCGCGCTGCTGGTGTGGCTGTTCGCCTACGTGCAGTACTTCGGCTTCAACATCTTCAACAGCATCCTGGCCGGCGGCGCCCTCAAGACCACAGCGCACGGCACGCAGAACTGGTGGATCGTCATCGTCACCGTGGTGGCGGCCGTCGTCGCACTCGTGGGCTACGACCTGATCCACGGCGTCGAGCGCTACCTGGCGGCCGGATTCCTGCTGATCTTCGGCATCCTCACCATCGCGATGTTCACCCTGCACTACCCGAACGGGTCGTTCGACCTTGGCCACTTCAAGGCGGTGCCGTTCTTCGCCCAGTTCGGGGTGGTCGCGGGCTACCAGATCAGCTGGGCCATCTACGTCTCCGACTACTCGCGTTACCTGCCGCCGGGCGTCACGGTGCGCAAGACCTTCCTGTGGACCTACTGGGGCTCCGCACTCGGGGCGATCTGGCTGATGTGCCTGGGTGCCGCGCTGGCCGCCTGGGCCGGCGACAACTTCGACACCGTCGGGTCGATCAACGCGGCCGGCGACCACGTCTTCAGCGGCTTCGGCGCGATCGTGCTGATCTTCTCCACCCTCGGCCTGGTGTCGGTGATGGCCCTCAACATGTACGGCGGTTCGCTCACCCTGATCAGCGCCATCGACTCGATCAAGAAGGTGGTGCCGACCACCACGATCCGCATCGTCACGGTCGCCTTCACCGCTTTGCTGTCCCTGGTGCCTGCGCTGTTCATCGGCGGCAGCTTCTCGGCCGACTTCGAGAACTTCCTGCTGCTGGTGCTCTACTTCTTCATCCCCTGGACCGCGGTCAACCTGGTCGACTACTACGTCGTCCGCAAGGGCCACTACGCCATCGCCGAGATCTTCAACCCCAA
Organism: Nocardioidaceae bacterium; assembly: GCA_033850885.1. Taxonomy (GTDB): domain Bacteria; phylum Actinomycetota; class Actinomycetes; order Propionibacteriales; family Nocardioidaceae; genus JAWWPG01. The sequence continues at coordinate 3,278 of JAWWPG010000039.1, read as the reverse complement.
TGGCATGTACGGCCGTTGGGGCTGGCGCGGCATCTTCGCCTACCTGATCGGCTTCGGTGCGATGACGCCGTTCTTCGTGATCGGCACCTGGTACACCGGGTTCATCGGCAGTGCCCTCAACGGCGTCGACCTGTCGTTGTTCGTGGGCCTTCCGGTCGCCGGCATCCTCTACTACTACTTCGCCAGGTCGATCGATGTCGCTGCCGAGACGCGCGTTGCAGAGGCGGAGGCCGCTGAGCTCGAGGGGGCGTCCGCGTCCGTACACCCGAGTCTCGAGAAGCCGGCGCGCGGCGCGTGATGGCGGACGCCTGGCAGACCGCCGCCGACATCCGTACGGGGGCGGTGTCGTCGGTCGAGGTGGTCACCGCATCGTTGGCGTTGGCGCGTGACCACGAGGTGAACGCGTTCACGGTGCTGCTCGAGGAGGCGGCCCTCGCTGCGGCGGCCGAGGCAGATGCCCTGGCGGCCAGGGGATCCGACCTGCCGCTGCTCGGCGTGCCGGTCTCCGTCAAGGACCACATCTGGATGACCGGCGTGCCGGCGACGAATGGCTCGTTGGCGCTGCGGGACTTCGTACCGCCGGAGGACAACGTCGCTGTCGCCCGGTTGCGGGCGGCGGGTGCGGTGATCGTGGGCAAGACCAACAACCCGGAGTTCTGCTACCGGGGCTACACCGACAACCTGTTGTACGGGCTCACCCGCAACCCGTGGGACCTCGGCCGGACCCCCGGCGGGTCCAGCGGGGGAGCGGGCGCATCGGTCGCCGCCGGGATGACTCCGCTGGCCCTGGGCACGGACGGTGGTGGGTCGATCCGGATCCCGGCCGCGTTCTGCGGCGTGGTCGGGCACAAGCCCACGTTCGGTGCCGTCCCCAAGGATCCGGGATTCCTCGGCTGGAAGACGTTGTCGGTGGACGGGCCGATCGCGAGGTCGGTACGGGACGCGGCGCTGATGATGTCGGTGATCGCCGGCCCGGCGGTGGAGGACGACATGACCTATCCGGGGCTGTCGGCGGTGGACCTGCTGGCGGCGGTGTCCGAGGGCGGCGGGCTGAGGGGGCTGCGCATGGCGTGGTCCGAGGACATGGGTGGGCTGCCGGTGGACCAGGGAGTGCGGTCGGTCTTCCGCGCTGCCGTTCAGGTCTTCGAGAGCCTCGGCTGCACGCTGGTCGAGGACTATCCCGCGGTCCCGCACCCGACGGAGCTGTGGAACCTGATCGCGTGCGCCGAGGGCTTCGTCTCCGAGGGGCCGCTGCTCGCCGAGTTCGCCGGCCAGATGTCCGAGGGGATCCCCGAGCTGATCGAGGCGGGCCGGGACCTCTCCGCGGCCGACTACATCGCGGCTCTGCACGCGAAGGCCTCGTACACCCGGTTGTGGGGTGAGTTCTTCGGCTCCTACGACCTGCTGGTGACCCCGACGATGCAGCTGACCGCGTTCCCGGTCGGGATCCAGACGCCTGAGGCGATCGACGGCGAGCCGGTCGACCCGTTCTTCGACGACTGGTGCACGAGCTGCCTGTCGGCCAACCTGGCCGGACTGCCTGCCACGTCCCTACCGGCAGGGTTTGCCGACGGTCTGCCGGTCGGGCTGCAGATCATGGGTCCCCGCTGGTCGGACGCGCTGACCCTGCGCGGCGCGGCGGCGTTCGAGCGGGTGGTGCCGTGGAAGGGGTTCGTGCCGCCTAGGGCGCGAGCCGGTTGATCTCGGCCAGCTCTTCCGAGGTGGGGATCCACTCGGCAGCCGCAGCGTTGGCCCTGACCTGCTCCGGCTTGGTGGCGCCGGCAATGACCGAGGCGACGGTGGGTTGCGCGAGCAGCCCGGCGATAGCGATCTCGAGCAGGGTGTGGCCGTGCTCGGCACCCCACTTCTCCAGCGCCTCGACCCGGTCGAACTTGTCCTCGGTCAGGTAGGCGTCGCGGCCGGCCAGGCGGGAGTCGGCTGGGGCGCCGGTGTCGCGGCGGACCTTGCCGGTGAGCAGACCGTTGGCCAGCGGGAAGAAGGGCAGCTGGCCGATGCCGAACGCCTGGCTCGCGGGCACGATCTCGGTCTCGGTCTCCCGCTCGAGCAGCGAGTAGTGGTTCTGCGCCGAGATGAACCGTACGAAGCCGTTCTGCCGCGCGACGTGCTCGGCGTCGGCGATCTGCCAGCCGGCGAAGTTGGACGACCCGACGTACAGCACCTTGCCCTCGGCGACCAGCTCGGTCAGCGCGGCGAGCGTCTCCTCGATGGGTGTGCTCGGGTCGGGTGTGTGCAGCTGGTAGAGATCGATGTGGTCGGTACGCAGGCGGCTGAGCGAGGCCTCGACGGCGCGCCGGATGTAGGCCCGGCCGCCCAACGCCCCCGCGCTCGGCCCGTACCCCATGTCGCTGTTCTGATTTCCCCACTTGGTCGCGATCACGACCTGGTCGCGCCTGCCCTCGAGGGCCTGGCCGATCAGCTCCTCGGACGCGCCCTTGCCGTAGATGTCCGCCGTGTCGAGCAGCGTGACGCCGACGTCGATGGCCGCGTCGATGACTGCCTTGGTGCCCGCGAGGTCGAGGCGGGTGCCGAAGTTGTTGCAGCCGAGGCCGACGACGGAGACATGGAGGCCGGAGTTGCCCAGAGGTTGATAGCGCATGCCTACGAGGCTATGTGACGCTCTGGCGGTTCTGCCAACCGGGGTCCCGCCGCGAGGCTGATCATGCCTCCGGTCGTGAGTGCGGGATTTCCGTCGGCAGCCGAGCGTGGCTTGCCGCATCCACGGCGGATGATCAAGGTCTCTGGGGTCAGTCCAGGGACGCCCGGATGCGGTCGGCGAGACGGTCGGCGAAGTCGCGGTACGGGGTGGCGCCGCCCGGCGGCCCGTAGGCCCACGACAGGTAGCGGAAGTCCCGTTCGAACTGCTCAGGCGACTCGCTCTCGTCGCGCATCCGGTCCAGCTCGTTGAGGGTCTCGCGACGGTCGACCTCCTCGGTACGCCGGATGTAGTCAGCGATCGAGGCGGCCTCGTCGCTCTCGTACTCGTCGAACCAGTCCTCACCGAAGTACATCCCCATGAGCTGGCTTATGTAGCGATACCTAACTCTGACGCGGTCTCGTTCGGTCGTGTCACTCCACATACGCCGTCTTCACCACAATCTTGTGATCGACCAGGACCAGGAACAGGCGCACGTGGGTGCCGAGATAGGGGGCTCCGTGTCGTGGCAGGACTGTTCCACACGTGTAGATCAGTCTCGCGAGGATTTCAATCTGATCCACTTTGCCAGCGAGCAGAGCGGAGTAGTCCGTCGGGCGAGTCC
>JAWWPG010000028.1:0-84745 GCA_033850885.1 Nocardioidaceae bacterium | reverse complement strand
GAGCGCGTCGAAGATGGGGCTGGTCTGCTCGCGGGCCACCTCGTATTTGGCTAGACCCGTGGTCGGGTCCTGGTCGTAGATTGTCGAGGCGGTCGCGGCGAAGGATGCCAGCGTTTGAAGGCGCGCCTGGTATGAGGCGGGGTCGGCTCCTGGCGGTGTGCCGGCGTCGCTGAGGTAGCCATAGCTACCGCTGAGTAGGAGCAAGGCAGAAGACACGCCGATGCCGTCTTTAAGCCGGTAGTCCACCGTTCGGATGTCGTGCACGACGTAGTGTGCCGTCTTGATGGCGTAGGCGCGGTCAAGGTGCCCGTCCCGCTCCCTGAGCCTGACCCGTCGGTGGTGGGTGCCTGATCTGTCGGCGCTGCCGTCACGGTTCGTGCGACCTTGACCGTCCGCGTCATGGTGACGGTCGACCCTGGGAGGGTAATCCTGGTGGTCGGTCCTGAGATGGTGATGGTGGCGGTCGGCTCGACCACGGACTTCGTGACGATGCTGTCGGCGGCTGATCCGCCGATCCGCTGGACCTTGAAGTCGAGAAGGACCAGCAGCGCGCCCACCATGATCCCGGCAACTGTGCCGATGGCGGTTCTGAAGCTCGCCGTGCATATCGTTCCTTCCGGGGCGGATTTGTCCAGTCTGATATTAACAAAACGGTTCGCGCAATTTGTGCGTACGAAAGCGAGAGTTGTTCCTCGTAGTCGGGAAGTCCGCTCATCCGCAGAGTCGATGTGCCCAGTCGCTCGTTGAGGTGGGCAATCCCCTGGTCGTGAACGCCATCTCCCGATCACGCTTTCCGGCAGTGATACCCCGACTAGCCTGATCTGGTGGCGACTGAGCAGGATGAGAACCGTGATGCTGGCTAGGTACCCTGGGCGCTGCGCAGCCTGCACAGAACCGATCCGACCGGGCGACAGCATCGCAACGCTGGCAGCCGACGACACCAGCACGTGGGTGCACACCGGGTGCCATCCCACCATCGACGTGACTGCGGCCGCGCAGGCGGATGCGATGGCGCAGCCACGCGGGGAAGCCCCTAGCTCGCACGGACGGCGCGGCACGACGAAACCTGCGATGCCGGTGCCTGCCGGTGCGGTGTCGGTGTTCACCGACGGAGCGTGCTCCGGAAACCCCGGACCCGGCGGGTGGGCATGGGCAGTCGATCACAGCACCTGGGAGTGTGGAAGCGAACCGGCGACCACGAACCAGCGGATGGAGATCCGGGCTGCGCTCGAAGCGGTCACCGCGCTGGAAGGACCCCTGCTCGTGGTGAGCGACTCCACCTACGTGGTCAACTGCTTCCGCGACCGCTGGTGGGCTGACTGGCTCGACCGCGGCTGGCGCACCGCCCAGAAGAAGCCTGTGGCCAACCGTGACCTGTGGGAGCCACTCATCGACGCCGTCAACGGGCGCGGGGACGTAGCCTTCGGCTGGGTCAAGGGCCACTCAGGCAACGAGATGAACGACCTTGTCGACCAGCTTGCAGTCACGGCGAGCCTCAGCCCAAGCTGAAGGCAAGCCTCAGCCCAAACTGAAGGGGGATTCATCACCGTGGTGTCAACGACCGGCCTGATCAGGGTTGAAGGTTGTCTACGACGGCGGAAGGTTGAGTCGCCTGGTGATCGGACGGGTTCTCCGGTTCTCTGCGTCTGGGGTGAGCCCGACCTAGCTAGCTAGGTGATGGCATGCCGAGAGAGAACGAGAGTCGACGATCCGCCCTGAACGTGGCACGGCACGGCTCCCCAGGACGCCTCACCACCCGAGATGCCCCCACCAGCGACGTAGCAGGGCGAACGTCTGGTCCAGCTCAGCTTCGGCTCCGAGCCGTTCAGCCGGGTCGATGTCCCACCACTGCCGTCGCTGGGCTGAGCGGAAGCCGGCGGAGATCCGGTCCAGAATGTCCTGCCACTCCTGCTGGGTGAGCTCCCGAGGGTGGCCGTTGGTCACTCGTGCCAGGTTCTGGACAGAGCCGGCGATGACCTCGCTGAGGTAGGAGTCGAGGGACCACGTGTCGCGGTCGCTGTATCCGCGGCGTCCACGCTGCAGGAAGGCGCGGAGGAGCGGGGGCCGGAAGATCCAGTCTTCCGTGGTCCGCCGCCACCAGAAGCCAAACCTCATGAATGCGGGTCGCGGGTTCATCTCGTCGAAGATCTCCTGCTGGCGTTCCCATTCGGTCATCGTCAGACCGAGCTCGTCATCGAACATGGCCCAGTGCCCGCTACCGGAGTCATCGATGCGTCGCCGCTCGATTTCTGCCCACTCCTGGTTGCGCCAAGCGCGCTTCTCGGCGCGCCGACCCCAGAGGCGCACGTAGAGGTCAAACATCCTCGCTAGTGGTTTCATCTGCTGTGTCCCCCGGATCCCCGTGCTGCTCGAAGAGCTGATGGCAGCGTCGCTGCTACCAGTTCTCATCCTCGCAGGGAGGTGCGACATTCCCGCCGTCCCCAGAACCTCGCACCGCCGCCTGGGTGTGCGGATCAGATGAGGGGAAGATGCCCTGCTCAGCGTGGGCGGCCACGTCGGTTAGGTACGGCGCGTCAAGCCGGTCGCCACACCCCGGTGGGAGCGTGTGCTGGGTGGCACCGGGAGGACGCCAACATCGATCCCTGCAGAGGAGGCGAGTCACGCTAAGTGGTAGCGGTCGGGAGGCCACGTTTGTCATGGAGGAAGAATGAGCGGCGTGTGGGAGCCCTACGAGACCGCGGTGGCGGAGGCGCAGGCGAAGCATCCGGAGTGGCGGACTGGACAAACCCACTTCAACGTGCTCAAGGAGATGCGTCCTGATCTCGCGGAGCGGGTGCGCGGCGACATGAATCTCGGCCCGTTCTATCGTGTCCAGAACCTTCTGAAGTTCCGCGCCTGGGTGACCCAACAGTGGCACGACCCACCCGAACAGAGCTACCACCGCGGCGCCTGGAATGTGCGCTGTCAGCATCCGCGAGCCCGACCAACATGGGCGGTCCGGGGTCGTCCCGCGAAGCGATGCCGCGGCTACCTGTCCAGCTGCGGGAGGTGGGCCTCCTGCCGGCCAGCGCACGTACATCTCACCGGGTGTCTTGGTCATGTTCCCAAACGCCCCCAGCCCCGGTCGTCGCTGCGCCAGGCCCGCAGAGCCGACGTACCAGACGTCGTTGTCGCGGACATGTGCGGCGCGGTTCGGCTCGACGCTAGCCGGGTTGGTGAGACGGGCTGCCTTCGACCAGAGGTTGGCGAACGTCTTCCTGAGCGGCCAGCAACAAGCCGCGCATGATCGGCGAAACGCCATTTACGTTGGGTGATAACCGCCTCGGTGACCTCGGTGGCGACCTATGAGACACCCGCCACGTTGATCACGACGACGTGGCCGTGCGGATGGAATCTCGTGTCCGGAGCGAGCTCGCCGGTGCCGATCTCGAATTGCAGTTTCGTAGCGCCAGCAGGACCGGCACTGTCGACCCGGCGTTGCCGAACATAGGTGGCGCTCTCGGCGAACGAACCGATGAGGGAGTAGACCACCGCCCGTGTCTGTCCCACGCCGGCCGACTCGCCGCGCCATTCGCACTCCAGGATGTAAGCGCTATGGCTGTCGACAGCACGCTCGTCAACGCCAGTCGCCCATCGCGCTGACACCACTCCTCGATGTGCTGCCGCAGATGAACGTCGGGTTGCTCGGCCACCCACTCGAGATCGCTGAATGCCGCGATCAGCTCGCTAACACCAGGCACGAGTTGAGTGGCGTCTGCGATGCCACGCCCTCGGTTATCGCCCTCCCAGCGGCTCGACATATGCGAACGTTACAGCCGTACTTCCACCAGTGGGGCAGGCAACCTAGCTGCGAGGACTTCATGAGCTGGCGTCTCGATTGTCGCGGTTGGCCGGAGTGGACCCGCGGTCTCAGACACCCGGTCATCGTGACACAAGTATCCGATGACCGGTCGAGCGCCGAGTACGAGCCGGTTACGGCAGCATCTCGGTAGTAAGGACGCGAGCCGAATGGAGTCTCGCCAGTCCGCGCATCGGGCGAAGCCTGTCTGGAGCCGTCCGTGGTCGACCCCAAACCCGGTGTTCGCGAACTTCTGAGCATTGCCATGTGGACAAACCGCCACCTGGAGCGCGTCTTCATCCACCTCCATCGCGGACTGGACCCACCCGTGTGGGCACCAGATGGTCGGACAAGTGCTCGCCGATACCAAGTTGGCCGTAGTAGTTCCAACCCCAGCACCACAGCTCATGGTGACGTCGAAGACTGCAACTGTGGTAGCCGCCCATGTTGCTGCCGTGCCAGGTCGCGCCGCGGCCTACCTGGGTCGGCCTGTTGTAGCCCTCATATTTATCGCCGAGGCCCAACTGGCCTTCGGAGTTGAGTCCCCAGCACCAGAGCGTGGAGTTGGTGCGAGTAGCGCAAGTGGCTCCTCCGCCGGCATCAACACTCTGCCAGGATGCGCGACCCACCTGGGTGGGACTAAGACGCTTCCTGGTGTCACCCTGACCCAGCTCACCAGCGCCGTTGAACCCCCAACACCACAGGGTGTGGTCAAGGCGGATTCCGCACGTGTACCCGTGGATACCGGTCCTGACCAGTAACCAGCCGGCCCCTACCTCGGCGGGAGTATCCCTCAAAACCCGGTCACCAACACCCAACTGGCCAGCGTCATTGGGACCCCAGCACCACAGCGTGTGGTCGATGCGGATGGCGCAGCTGTGGTAACCATCACCCCCCACCCGCGCCCAGTCAGTACCGGTCCCCACCTGGGTCGGAATGTCTCGGTCGTTGTGGTCGCCAACGCCGAGCTGACCGAATTCGTTAGATCCCCAGCACCACAATGTGTGGTCGATGCGGATGCCGCAGGTCCGAAAAGTACCGACGCCGATGCGTGCCCAGTAACCCGCTACTCGGGTTGGTCTATCCCGATTGATCTTGTCGCCCAAGCCAAGCTGACCGTATTCGTTATCTCCCCAGCACCACAGACTGTGGTCGAGACGAATCCCGCAGACATTGACTGCACCAACACTGAGGCTCGCCCAACCGAGGCCACCACGCACTTCGGTGGGCATATGTCGGTCGATGCTGTCACCCACGCCCAGCTCCCCGGCAAAGTTGTACCCCCAACACCACAAGGAGCGGTCGGTTCGGATCCCGCAAGTCTCGCCATCACCCACGTCGATTCGAACCCAGCCCTGCCCCGTCAAACGAGCAACAGACGGCGGTACCGTCCTCGCCGCCGTCGAGGATGGCGTGGTCACGAGGGAACCCAGCACCACCGCTAAACCGATCCCGAAGCGAAGACCACGACGAGCAACCATGGTCGCCCCCAACATCACCGGACCGGCGCCACAGCACGGCCCACTCAAGCCTCACCCTAAACCCCGCACCCGGCCAAAATCACGACTAGCCAACTCAGCCAGCCCATCCAGCCCGACTGCCGGAATCCCTCAGATGTTTCGTCGCCCTAGCCGCACGCCATTCACACAAGGTGTACCCGGTTCGCCTAAGGGCGGCTGACTGGCAAGGTGCTCGTAGCGGGTACTGGAGCGATCATCATGACCTTTGAACCCCGGCCTTCAGCGTGAATATTATGCAGCGTGTGACCAGGCGTGGACGTCATGCCGGGTGGGTGGCTCGAAAATTGCGGATGAGGGTCGCGGCGAATTCGTTGAGCATGGTGGGGTGCTCGCGGAAGGTGGTCTTCAGGGCGTCCCATTCGGCTTCGGTGAGGTCGCTGTCTAGGTGTTCGCTGATGCCGCCTCGTGTCGCGACGCCAGCCAGGAGCTGCCCTTGGCTGTGGTCTGCGATCTCAAAGATCGCGTCGACCTCACGGGTAACGACCTGGTGGTCGGAGGGCTCGACCGTCAGGAGCGAGGAGATGTCGTTTGGCGCCGACCACTGGACGGGTGCGTCGTGAGAGGGCACCAGACGGAACCTTTTGGCGTGGGATGGCTCGACGTCCAGCGTGACGATTGCCTGTGGCGGCGAGTCACGCAAGGTGTCGATGGTTTTCATTCCGGCGGCGAGCATGGTCACGATCTGGGCCAGCACCTCGCTCACCGGTGCGCCTCGCCGGCAGGACTCTAGGAAGGTGTCGGCGTGGGTACCGAGTCGAGTCAGGTCGTCCTCAAGCTTGACCAATGGAAGGCTCCTCGCGCTGAGATCTGAAGGCCGACCCGAGGCACGACCGAGCCGATCCATTAAGTATGACCCTTATAAGAAAAAGATGTTAAAGATCACTATGTGTCCCATGTAGAGGAGTGGCCGTGACCACCAGGGTGAAGGGTAGGAATGAGGAATCGCGCCAGGCCGGCGATCTACGCTCTTGTGGGCCACGTACCTACCTCCAGTCAGCTCAGCCCGCTCACGGCTCCGAGGGTGTCGTCGACCGAAGGCGGCTGCGGGTTGCCAACCTGGTTGCCTTCCGGCGGTCCGATGACGAGCACCTGGGGTGAACCGGTGGCGTCGCTGGTATGCGGAGGAGCCAGTCCCAGCAGCCTGATCCGGGTCTGGATGACCCGCAGTATGGAGGGCTGATGCCGGCTGGTCGACGGCGATCTCGTCGTGACCCCGTCGGATGTTTTGGACGAATGCATGACCAGCAGCGATGATGGCTGTGGATCAGCCTGCCCCGGAACTTATTCGGATCGCCTTCGATGAGCTGGCGCCTACCATCTGACCTGACCCGCCCTCTGCCGAAGCCATGCCCCACGCGACGTCGCGATACAACGCGACAGTGCCCTTCGCCATCCCAACCGGGCAGGTGTACCGGCGTCAACAATGCACGTGATCGGGCGGTCTAACTGGTTTGCCGCGGTCTCGGGCAACGCATCGTGCGTGAGACATCGCCCGCTTCAGTCTCGAATCATCCGGGACTCGGCTTTTGGTGCCAGGCTGTTTCGAGCAGTCGGGTGGCTTCAGCCAGCGAGAGCCCGTTGCGCCGAGCGGCTGATGTGAACGCGGCCGCTGTTAACCGGGTGTCGGGCTTCGTATCGTCGATCTGCTCGAGTGCAGCGCTGCGGACGAAAGTGCCGCGGCTGCCCCGGGTGGAAAGGACACCGTCGGCCTCGAGTTCGCGATAGGCGCGCGCGACTGTGTTCGGGGCCAGGCCGAGGTCGTTCGCCAGCTGACGCACGGTAGGGAGTCGCTGCCCCGGTTCGAGCTCACCTAACACGACCATGTAGGCGACCTGCATGCGCAGTTGCTCGAATGGTGCGACCGGGCTGTCTGGGTCGACCTTGAGCAGCTTCACGCGGCCTGCCGGGTGCTCTCGAAGCCGGTGAGACCGGTTGCGACGGGGGTCCGATCACGGCGATTGCGGCGCCCGGATAGCACGATCAGACCGACCACGGCGATCGGGGTGTAGACCGCAACCAGCCAACCCGGGTGAACCGCGCTCCAGAGGACGAACCAGGTGGCTGTCGCAACCGTGACTCCCGCCATCGCGGCAAGGTCGCGCACGACCAGTGCGCGGAGCACGTCGGCGACGACGAGCTCGTCCTCGTTCATCGCCGGAGACCTCGATTCGACGATGATCCGCTGCAGCACGAGTGCCGTCGCGGCGGCCACCATCGTGACGGCGCCGAGTGCGAACATCCACAGCACCGCGTCGTCACCGATGGGTATCGACGTCCATCCCAGGGCAGTTGCCGCAGCCATCAGCACGGTGAACCCGCCGACGCCGACCAGGGCCCACTCGGTGGCAAGCTCCTGGCCGGGTAGGTAGTCAGGGAGTCGGCGTGCGCGCAGGTTCGTGACCCGCACCCGGCCAGTGGCCCTGCGGATCTGCGCCAGTCCAGCCAGGGAGGACCCCAAGGCGAACGCGAGGTAGTACGCCGGCATCGCAACAACAAGCATCAGTCCGTCCCGCGGACCATTGCTGAACGGTGCAACGAAGACACTCGCGATGACCCAGAGCCCCATGCCGCTCACGATGGACCAGCGCTCCCGCAGACGACAGTCCCGAAGCAACGCTCGGCGCGCGACATAACTCGGGCGCACATCGCACTCACGGAACAGCCTTTCCAGACGCTTGTTCTTCCCTTCCGAGCAGAACTCGCTGATCACCAGGACCACATAGCAGACGCCCCCGATCACCACGCCGCCAAGAAGGAACAGCCCCCACGTCCCCAGATCCATCTCCGTCACACCCCATCTTGTATCAACATTTGTACTGTACGTGTTGATACAAGACGTGTCAACAGCCAGCTAAAACAAGACCCGGGGCGCGAAGGCAGCCCGCGACCCCACCCTCATGATCGATCACGAGCTCCCCATCGGGGAACGGATGACGGCCCCCGTCTCAGGACGGCCGATCGAGAAGAACACGTACGTACCGATGCCCCATACCCGTTAGATGCCAAGCATCAGGTCCTCAACGGCTGCACGAAGACGGTCCCCCGCTGGACGACCGACGGCGATCCGCTCTGTTCCGTTTTCCTCCAGAACGACGTCCTCGCGAATGTTGACTGCGGCGAAACCGCGTGCGATGCCCTCCAGGACGACATGCAGCCGGTGCCCGGACAACAACATGGCGTCGACGAACGGGCTGGACAGGTCCAACCGTCTGCCGGACGTCTTCAGCATCCGCTCGACGAGGTCCCGCACCTCGTCAGCCGTCAGGATGGTCGTGGTCAGCTCGTGCCGTCCGTCACGCGCAACGAACACCCGATGGGGTTCGTTGATCCAGATCTCCTCAACAGCAGGATCGTCGAGGTAGGCCTGCAGCGGTCCGAAGCCGGCGACCCTCGCGACCAGCTCGTCGACGGCACGGTCGGGGTCATCGACGGGCCGCACGATGCCGGTGAGACTTCGTTGGTCGTGAGCCCGGACAGCGGAACGGGCGAGTGCCCGAACCGACTCGACATCGGTCAGCGGGTCGACTCCGCGCCGTCGGATCTCGCCCCGTACGTCGACGTCGAGCAGCTCGAGCGCGAGCGCAACGTCGGCCGACCCCTGACTGCTCAACCCCGTCGCTCCCATCCCCTGGCAGTCGTTCCAGGCAGTGTGCCAGCGTCCATTTACGCTGGCTAGCCTGTCCTGCCAATCTGTGGATAACTTGACACGGAGGGGTCTGCTGTCAACTCCTGTGACCGCTGTGGACCCGACCGGAGGCGGCCTGCTCGCGCGGCCGGTAACGTGCCAGCCATGTCCTCCGAGTGGCCGGCGCTGCCCTATGAGGAGTGGAGCGCCACCTGCGACACCGTGCATGCGCACACGCAGGTGCTGGGCAAGCTCGCGGCTGCGCTGGCCCCTCCCGAACCGGAGCTGCAGCATGCCGCGCTTCGTCTGACTGCCCGTGGCTGGGAAACGCTCCCGCTGCCGGCGCCCGATGGCTCGGGGGCCCTCGTGGTCGCCTTGGACCTGCGAAGCCACGAGGCGGTCGCCGAGCACAGCGACGGACGAGAGCACCGGCTACCTCTCGCGCCACACCGGTCGGTGGGAGAGGTGACGCGCGAGCTGCTGGCCGCGGTCCGCGGACTTGCCGGCCCGGTCGAGCTCGACCCACGGCCGCAGGAGACGCCGTGGGCCACGCCGCTCGACGAGGACGACCAGCACGTCACCTACGACCCCGCCCAGGTGGCCGCGTACTTCGCGGCGGCTACCCGCGCCGCTATCGTCCTGGCGGCGTTCCGCGCGCCGTACCGGGGCCGCTCGACCCCCGTCAACGCCTGGTGGGGGTCGTTCGACCTGGCTGTGAACCTGTACTCGGGCCGTCCTGTTGATCCGCCGTCCCGAGACTTCATCACGCGCAACTCGGGCGATGCGCAGCAGATCGCCGTCGGCTGGTGGCCGGGTGACGCGCGCTACCCGCGGGCAGCCTTCTTCGCATATGCGTTCCCCGCGCCGGAGGGCTTCGGATCGGGGAAGCTGTCGCCGGAGGGCGCCCACTGGGACGCCGGGCTGGGTGAGTACGTGCTCGACTGGGACGAGGTTCGCCGCGTGCCGGATCCACACCGGACCGCGCTCGAGTTCGCCAGGTCAGCCGTTGAGCATGCCTGCACGGTCTGCGACTGGGACCCGGCGCTGACCGCAAGCGCAACCGGAGCCCTTCCGCCGCTGGTGTGACGGCTCGGCGGCGTTCGCCGGGAGAGCCGGCCACGACCACGCCGGTTCGAGCGACTCGGAGAGAGGACGGGACGGCTGATGACCGAGGCCTTCGTGTACGACGCGGTGCGCACCCCCTTCGGGCGCTTCGGCGGGGCGCTTTCCGCTGTGCGCCCCGACGATCTGGCGGCGCACACGATCCGCGCCCTTCTCGCCCGCACTCCGGAGCTGGATACAACGGCTGTGGACGAGGTCGTTTTTGGCAACGCCAACCAGGCCGGTGAGGACAACCGCAACGTCGGGCGGATGGCCTCGTTGCTGGCCGGACTTCCCGTGTCGGTCCCAGGCACCACCGTCAACCGTCTGTGCGGGTCCAGCCTCGACGCAGTCATGATGGCCACTCGGTCCATCGAGTGCGGCGACACGACGATCGCGGTGGCCGGCGGCGTCGAGTCCATGACGCGGGCGCCATGGGTCCTGCCCAAGCCGGACCGTGCGTACCCCGCACGCGATGTCACGGCCGTCTCGACGACGCTGGGCTGGCGCCTCGTCAACCCGGCGATGCCCAAGGAGTGGACCGTCTCGCTCGGGGAGGCCAACGAGCTGCTTCGCGAGGAGTTCGGCATCTCCCGGCAACGGCAGGACGAGTTCGCAGCCAGGTCCCACGTGCTCGCCCACGCCGCGTGGGAGGCCGGCTTCTACGACGATCTCGTCGTCCGCGTCCCCGGGACCGATTTGGAGCGCGACGAGGGCATCCGTCCCGAGTCGACGGTCGAGACGCTCGCCACGCTCAAGCCCTCGTTCCGGCCCGACGGCACCATCACCGCAGGCAACGCATCCCCACTCAACGACGGCGCCTCCGCCGTACTGCTCGGGTCGGCGGCGGCCGCCGACGTACTCGAACGGGAACCGCAGGCGCGCGTGGCCGGCCGAGGCGCGACGGCGCTCGAACCGCAGCGGTTCGGCTACGCACCTGTCGAGGCCGCCAACCAGGCGCTCGAGCGAGCCGGGGTCGGCTGGTCCGACGTCGGAGCGCTCGAGCTCAACGAAGCCTTCGCTGTGCAGTCCCTTGCCTGCATCGACGCCTGGAAGATCGACCCGGCGATCGTCAACACCCGCGGCGGCGCGATCGCGATCGGTCACCCACTCGGCGCATCCGGCGGCCGCATCCTCGCGACGCTCGCCAAGGTGCTGCGCGATGGCAGTCACCGATGGGGCGTCGCCGCGATCTGCATCGGGGTCGGCCAGGGTCTTGCTGTCGTACTCGAGAACGTGTCGACCCAGCCGCGATGAGCCCGTGTACGGCCGGCGATACCCGTCCTCGAACCGGATACCCCTGATGTGAGGATGGCCGTATGACGTGGACGGCACCAGACGTGACACTGCCCGACATCCCGCTCACGGCCGCTGAGCGGCCTTTGCTCGAAGGCTTCCTCGCCTGGCATCGCGCCCTCCTGCGACACAAGTGCGCCGGCTTGACGGGCGACCAGCTGGCGGAGTGCGCAGTTCCTCCGTCGAACCTCTCCCTGCTCGGGCTGCTCCGGCACATGGCCAAGGTCGAGCGCAGCTGGTTCCGCGAGCGCATCGCCGGGCAGAGCCTCGAGCCGATGTATGACCCGGAGCTCGGTGTCGATGCCGACTTCGAGGACCTCGAACCCGGTCGCGCAGCGGCCGAGTACGAGCGGTTTCTCGAGGAGTGCCGGTTGGCCGACAAGGCGCTGGCCGCGGCGTCGTACGACGACACGATCACGGCGCGACAAGGCGTCATGTCAGTGCGCGCGGTGGTCGTCCACATGATCGAGGAGTACGCGCAGCACAACGGGCACGCCGACCTGCTCCGCGAGCGTATCGACGGCACGACCGACAAGGACTGACCTCGAATCGTGGCTCCCGCGCAGGCAGAATGCCTAGAACCTCATCCGGAGAATCCTGAGAAAGGGCTGCTCCGCCACTAAGCCCCATAGCCCCCGCCTTGAGTCAGGAATGCACTTGAGTTAGCCTGTCACCCTCAATCCCAGATTGCTTAGGTGGAAGCTCCGTGGCTCAGCAGACGATCGTAAAGCTTGTCGATGACATTGACGGCACGGTGCTAGCGGATGGTAAGGGGGAAACTGTCCTGTTTTCTCTCGATGGCGTGTCGTACGAGATCGACCTCAGCGGCAAGAACGCGAATAGGCTGCGGTCCGACCTGAGCGCTTACATAGCGGCCGCCCGACGGGTTTCCCGGGGCAGATCGGCGCGCGGCCGTGGAACGTCGAGCGGTGCGAGCGGTCAAACACAGGCAATCAGAGCATGGGCTCGGGCCAACGGGTACGAAGTGAGCGACCGCGGCCGCATCCCTTCGTCCTTACGGGAAGCATACGAAACCTCGCGCTGAGCTGACCGGACGCCCGGGGGGGCTTCGCCGTCACCCGGGTCATCCGCCCCATCGTGCTGGCGAGCTCGATTGACAGCGACGCAATCCCAACACGGTGAGAACGACTCCGAGGTCATTAGGCCGTTACGGACCATTCCCACCTTCTGGACCCAGGTAAATAGCCGGCACCCGCCGGTTCATGTCTTGCCACAGGACGAACGAGCTCCTGCGTGCTCGACGCGGTGGCACCCTTTCGGGCCGCCTTCCCTTTCTGTGCGTCGCCCGCCCCGGGAACTGTAGCCACCGGAAACCGGGCTTCTCACCGCCCAGCGCTCGCCCCGGCGAGCTAGAGCTCTCGGCAGTACGCTCACTTGGACATTCCTTGTCTTTGAGCTCCTCCTACCTCTTTCGTTCCTGAGGTCTGCCGGGCGGCCAGTGTCGGTGTTCGGTTCGACGAAGGGGGCCGACCTGCGCCGCGACTCGGGGTGCTGGTGCACAACATCATCACGAGCCGCAACGGGGGCGCAAACGGCGAGTTCAAGGTCCGCGGCGACTGCCGGCTCGACGAGCGGTCGGGCGCTTCTTCCTCAGGTAGCTGGGTGCCGCTTGATGGTGGGCTGACCGCTCCGTCCACAATGGTGGCGGCCACCGCGTTGCCGGCGGCCGGCCGCCGAGACGAGCAACCAACGCAGACGAGAGGCGCGGACATGACCGTCGTACCCCGCATCACGCTGAACAACGGCACGGAGATTCCGCAGCTGGGCTTCGGTGTCTTCCAGATCGAGCCCGAGAACACCAAGAAGGCGACCCTCGCCGCCCTCGAGGTGGGCTATCGCCACATCGACACGGCCGAGATGTACGGCAACGAGAAGGAGGTGGGCCAGGCAGTCTCGGAGTTCGGCGTCGATCGCAGCGACGTCTTCGTCACCAGCAAGCTGAACAACGCCTTCCACGACCACCAGGACGCCCTCGACGCGTTCGACCGGTCGCTGGACGCCCTGGGCTTCGACTATCTGGACCTGTTCCTCATCCACTGGCCATTACCCGAGGTGGGCGACTTCGTCGACACCTGGAAGGCCCTCGAGAAGATCTACCGCTCCGGTCGGGCGAAGGCGATCGGCACCTCCAACTTCCAGCCCCATCACCTGCGGCGCTTGCTCTCGGAGGCAGAGGTTCCGCCCGCGGCCAACCAGATCGAGGTCCACCCCTACCTGACCCAGGACGAGGTCCGCAGCTTCGACGAAGCGCA
Organism: Nocardioidaceae bacterium; assembly: GCA_033850885.1. Lineage (GTDB taxonomy): Bacteria > Actinomycetota > Actinomycetes > Propionibacteriales > Nocardioidaceae > JAWWPG01. The sequence goes on along the minus strand of JAWWPG010000028.1, from coordinate 71,131 downwards.
CGGTATCGCCACCGAGGCGTGGTCCCCGATCGCCCAGGGCAAGGTGCTCGACGACCCGGTGATCACCCGGATCGCCGAGCGGCTCGGCAGGTCCCCGGCTCAGGTGACCCTTCGCTGGGCCATCCAGCGTGGTGACATCGTGTTCCCGAAGTCGGTGACGAGAGCAAGGATCGAGGAGAACTTCGACATCTTCGACTTCGAGCTCAGCGGATCGGACATGACCAGCATCTCCGAGCTGAACCGTGACGAGCGCACCGGCCCCGACCCCGACAAGTTCAACCGGGTCGGCTAGGGGCCGTTCCTTGGGCGTTTCGACGGCCGGCGATGTCTCGGGAGGTCCCGAGAGGAGGTGATGATGTGACACCAGCGGCTCAGCGGCAGAACTGGGCCGGCAACGTCACGTTCGCGGCCCAACGCCTGCACCGACCCGAGTCGATAGAGCAGCTCCAGGCAGTCGTCGCGGCCAGTCAGAGGGTCCGCGCGCTCGGGTCGGGTCACTCGTTCAGTCGCATCGCCGACACCACGGGTGACCAGGTTTCCCTCGACGGCCTCCCGGAGACCGTCGTACTCGACACCGAGAGCTCGACGGTCACCATCAGCGCCGGAGTCCGGTACGGCGACCTCGCCGCCCAGCTGCAGGCGGCAGGTCGGGCTCTCCCCAACCTGGCGTCGCTCCCGCATATCTCCGTGGCCGGCGCCTGCGCGACGGCAACCCACGGGTCGGGCGACGCGAACCGGTGTCTCGCCACCGCCGTCTCGGGCATGGAGCTGGTGAAGGCCACGGGAGACGTGGTCACGCTCAGCCGAGATGACGATCCCGACGAGCTCGACGCATCCGTCGTGGGACTCGGCTCGCTGGGTATCGTCACGAGATTGACGCTGGACACCGTCCCGGCATTCGATGTCGCGCAGTCCGTGTACGAGGACATGCCATGGGAGGAGCTCATCGACGGGTTCGCGGAGGTCTTCGCCAGCGCTTACAGCGTCAGCGTCTTCACCGACTGGCACAGCCCCCGGGTCTACCAGGTGTGGCTCAAACGGCGGAGCGACCACGACGAGGCACATGCACCCCAGCGACACTGGCGGGGTGCGACTCTGGCGGACGGTCCGCGTAACCCGGTTCCCGGTATGTCACCCGTCCATGCCACCGAGCAGCTGGGCGTTCCGGGTCCCTGGCATGAACGGTTGCCGCATTTCCGGCTCGCGTTCACGCCGAGCAACGGTGAGGAGCTCCAGTCCGAGTACTTCCTTCCCCGAGGCTCAGGTGTGGACGCGGTCGAGTCGCTGTGGCGAATCCGGGAACGTATCGCCCCCGTGCTGCAGATAGCCGAGATACGAACGATCGCCGCCGACGGTCTCTGGATGAGCCCCTGCTACCGGCGGGACTCGGTGGCTTTCCACTTCACCTGGATCAAGGACATCGACCGAGTCACACCCGTGGTGGCCGCCGTCGAACGAGCGCTGGCACCCTACGACCCGAGGCCGCACTGGGGAAAGCTCTTCACGATGAGCCCCGAGCTCGTTCGTGCTCAGTACGAGCGGGAGTCACAGTTCCGACACCTGCTCCAGCACTTCGACCCGGGGCGGAAGTTTCGCAACGACCTGGTGAACACATACCTTCCGGCCCACCCCTAGTTGCGTCCAGGAGAGCTCATGCCGCAGCTTCCACTCACGGTGCTCCTCATGCCCGAGTCGGCGTACGGTCCGACCAACAACTGCATCGGCATCGGCACCGTCCTGATGGGGCGCGGCCACCGCGTGGTGTTCGCTGCCGAGGCGTCCTGGCGGGGCAGGCTCGAAGCGCGGGGCTTCGAGGAGCGGATGGTCGACTTGGCGCCGCCATCGGAAGGCTCCAGCAGCCAGGACGCCGGCCAGTTCTGGAAAGACTTCGTCCGCGACACCGCACCGGTATTCCGTCGCCCGACCGTCGAACAGCTCGCCGGCTTCGTACAGCCGACCTTCGAGGCCCTGGTCGACGGGGCGATGTACTGCGAGCCCCAGCTCCGCGAGATCGTGTCAGAAGTGCGCCCCGACGTGGTGGTCGAGGACAACGTCGTCTCCTTCCCCGCTCTCATGACGTCCGGCTCCCCCTTCGTTCGCGTGGTCTCCTGCAACCCGCTCGAGGTCAGAGGCGACCGGATCCCGCCGCCGTACTCGGGTCTTCCCGCGGCCTCCAGCGAGGAGTGGGATGCGTTCCGCCGGGAGTTCGCTCGCACCCATCGGCTGCTGTGGGAGAGGTTCAACGGTTGGGTCCAGCAGCAGGGCGCCCCGGCTCTCCCCGAGCTGGAGTTCATGCACACCTCGCCCGACCTCAACCTCTACGTCTACCCCGAGGACATCGACTATGCGGACGTTCGTCCGCTCGACCCCACCTGGCACCGGCTGGACTCGAGCGTCCGCGAGGTCGAGGACGGCTCCTTCGAGGTCCCTTACGTCGACGAGGACGCTGGGACAGCCCTGGTGTACCTGTCGCTCGGATCGCTCGGGAGCGCCGACGTCGACCTGATGCGGCGCCTGATCGAGATGCTCTCGACGACGCCGCACCGCTACATCGTCTCCATGGGTCCCTGTCACGACGAGCTCGCGCTCGCAGACAACATGGTCGGCGCGGAGTTCCTGCCGCAGACCAGGATCCTGCCGTTCGTCGACCTGGTGATCACCCACGGGGGCAACAACACGACGACTGAGGCGCTGCACTTCGGAAAGCCGATGCTGGTGTTGCCGCTGTTCTGGGACCAGTACGACAATGCCCAGCGGCTGCACGAGACAGGTCTCGGCGTACGTCTCGACACCTATACCTGCTCGAAGGACGACCTGAACTCGACGATCGACCGGCTGGTGAACGACGACGCGTTGCGCGGACGGCTCGCGGATCTGTCACGAAGGATCCAAGCCCGAGACGGTGTCACCCGGGCAGCCGACCTGATCGAGGAGCTCGGGTCCAGGCGGCGCCGTTCCCGTCAGCGATGAACGGGCGCACGGCTGCGGATCCACTCGTCTCCGCGCCCAGAGATTGCGAATTCCGGGGATTGACGTGCCATTTGCAGCGAGGTACGTTACACCGCAAGATGACGGCCGCCACCCGGTATCGGTCGGAGGGGGTGGGCATCGCCCGGCAGATGGGGGCGGCGGCGAGTGCCCGCGCCCCGTGGATGATCGTCGGCGGGAGGCGCGTGAGGTGAGCTCTGAGGAACCAGAAGGTGTCTACGACATCGAGTTCCGGGCGGTCACCAAGCGCTTCGGTGCCCTGACGGCGGTCGACGGCGTCTCGCTGCAGGTTCGAAAGGGCGAGTTCCTCTCCCTGCTCGGGCCCTCCGGCTGCGGCAAGACGACCTCCCTGCGGCTGATCGCGGGCTTCGAGCAGCCCGACGAGGGCGAGCTCTTGATCGGTGGAGTCGACGCGGTGGGAACACCGCCGTACCGTCGCGACGTCAACACGGTGTTCCAGCAGTACGCACTCTTCCCGCACATGACGATCCTGGACAACGTGGCGTACGGGCTGAAGCAGCGGCACGTGAGCAAGACGGAGCGATACGCGGAAGCCCGGCAGGCGCTGGAGCTGGTTCAGCTGACGGGACGCGAGAAGCAACGTCCCTCGACGCTGTCCGGCGGCCAGCAGCAGCGAGTGGCCCTGGCTCGGGCCCTGGTCAACCGCCCACGGGTACTCTTGCTGGATGAGCCCCTCGGCGCTCTCGATCTCAAGCTCCGCAAGGAGATGCAGATCGAGCTCACCAGGATCCAACAGCAGGTCGGGGTCACGTTCATCTACGTGACGCACGACCAGGGTGAGGCACTGTCCATGTCGGACCGCATCGCGGTGATGTCGCACGGCGTCATCCAGCAGCTCGACGCCCCAAACGAGATCTATGACCGGCCCCTGACACCGTTCGTGGCGGACTTCATCGGTGAGATGAACTTCTTGCAAGGTCTCGTGACCTATGCCTCCGACGGCGAGTTCGAGCTCGACACCGGGGCGGGGGTCGTCGTCCGCGGCAACGGCAACGCCACGAAAGGCCAGCGCGCCCAGGTCGGCATCCGCCCCGCCCGGCTGCGCATCGCTCCTGTCCAGCCGGGCGAGGAGATCAACACCGCACGTGGGGTCGCGGTCACCAAGATGTACCTGGGCGACGAGGTTCAGGTCGTCGCCGAGCTCGACGGCGGCATCCGGATGCTGATCCGCGAGCAACGAGCCGGCACGGACACCTTGCACGATGCCGTCCGTCCTGGTGACCCCATCACGATCCGGTGGGACCCGTCAGCCCCGGTCCTGCTCTCTGCTTCTCCAGCCCAAACCGACGACAGAGGTAGCCATGAATGACCGTCGCGATCACCTCAACATCCTCGCCCCCCAAGAGACGAAGCCGAAGCTGGACGAGCTCCACCGCAACGTCGAGCGGGTCGCCGGTCGCCGGCTCTCCCGACGCGACGCGCTCGGGCTCGGCGGCCTGCTGCTGCTCACCGCAGCATGCGGGGGCACGACGACCTCGAGCGACGGCGGGACCACGCCGTCCGGCGGAGGGTCGGGCGACCCGCTGGCGGGTAAACCCCTGGAGAACCACCTCGAGATCTACAACTGGTCGGAGTACGACGACCCGTCGACGTACACGAAGTTCATGGCGCTGCCTGCTGAGGCGAAGGCGGGACTGAAGATCCACGAGACCTACTACTCGTCGAACGACGAGCTGCTGGCCAAGCTGAACGCAGGTGGCACCACCTACGACATCATCGCACCCAGCCAGAACGCCGTCGCCCAGCTCATCGAGGAGGGCAAGCTGCTGGCGCTGGACACCGCGTTACTGCCGAACCTCAAGTACCTCGACCCGTCGTTCCGCAAGCCGTCGTACGACCCGACCGGCCGGTACCACGTGATCAAGGACTACGGCATCACGATGATCTTCTACAACAACCAGGTGGTGACCGAGCACCCCACCACGATGTTGGAGTTCTACAACCTGCTCCCGAAGTACGTGAGCAAAGGGAGGACGAACCTGCTCGACGGTGCCGAGGAGGTCGTCCCGCTGGCGCTCATGGCTCTGGGCATGGACCCCAACACCACAAGCTCCGCGGACTTCTCCAAAGTGTCGAACTTCCTGATGTCCATCCGCAAAGGGGTCACGACGATCACCTCCTCGTCGTACATCGACGACGCGATCGCCGGCAAGATCATTCTCAGCCAGGGCTGGAACGGCGATGTACGCCGCATCGTCCAGGGCCGCAAGAAGCAGGGCGACATCACGGCGGTGCTGTTGCACGAGGCCTCGGAGATCTGGGCCGACAACTGGTGCATCCCCTCGACGGCACCCGACCCGGTTGCCGCGCACGCATGGATCAACTGGCTGCTCCACCCGGCGACCGCGGTGATCGAGATGGAGTACCACAACTACGGGATCCCGATCCCGTCCGCCCTGTCCCAGCTGCCGAAGTCGCTCAGCACAGACCCGCTCTTCAACGTCCCCAAGAGCTACACCGACAACTACCACTACATTCTCAACGTCAGTCCGCAGGTGGTCCAGCAGCGCACCCAGATCTACACGCAGTTCCGCGCCGGCTGATGTCCGAGGCGGGACCCGTCCTCGAGACGACGAGCAGACGCAAGCGACGGTCGTTCAGCCCTCGCTACCCAGGATGGCTGACGTCGCCGTCGCTCCTGTACTACGCGATCTTCTTCCTCGGTCCGATCGGCATCCTGGTGGCGTTCTCCCTCGCGACCCAGACCGGGTTCAACGCCATCAGCTACGGCTTCGACACCAGCCAGTACCACCTGGTGACCGGCTCGCTCTACCTGAGCATCTTCGAACGCACCCTCGTCATGGCGGCGGTGGGCTCGGTGCTCACGATGATCGTGGGCTACCCCATCGCCTACTGGATGGCGCGGTACCTCACGACGTACAAGATGCTTGCCCTGATGCTCGTCCTGGTGCCGTTCTGGACGTCGTTCCTGATTCGCACGTACGCCCTGAAGATCATCCTGGACTCCCAGGGCTACCTCGCGAAGTATCTCGGCATCAACATCCTGTACACCAAGTACGCCGTCGCGGTCGGCCTCGTCTACAACTACCTGCCGCTTTTCATCATCCCGGTCTTCGCATCGCTGGAACGGATGGACTGGTCACTCATCGAGGCCGCGACGGACCTCGGGGCGCATCCGTTCAACGCCTTCCGTCAGATCACGTTCCGGCTCACCCTCCCGGGCATCGTGACAGGTGCACTGCTGGTGTTCATCCCGATGTCGGGTGAGTACATCATCCCGAACATCCTCAGTGGGGGCCAATACGAGTTCGTCGGGAACGTGATCGGCGACCAGTTCAACTCCGCACAGAACCAGCCATTCGGGTCAGCGCTGTCGATCAGCCTGATGGTCGCATTGTCGGGCTTCGTGGCCATCTACATCTTCTTCGCGACCAAAGAGGAGCGCTTCGGTGCGTAGGGTCGTCAGTGCCAAGCATGGCTTCACCGCGTGGGCGATCCTCGTCTTCCTGGTCCTCTACCTGCCGATCGGGGTGATGGCGCTCTTTGCGTTCAACAAGCCCTCGCCGGAGGCGATTGCCGCGTTCCACGGGTCCAACATCTGCGACATCCCGCCCAGCCAGCTCGGGAACCTGACGGTCTGGAACGGCTTCACCACCTGCTGGTTCAGTGCCGGACTGCACGACCCGACGTACATCCCGGCGATCATCACCAGCCTGAAGATCGCTGCTGCGGCCGCGATCATCTCGACCGTGCTGGGCCTGTGTGCCGCACTCGCACTGGCCAGGATGCACAAGCTCCTGCGAGTGCCTTTCGACGCCATCGTCTACCTGACCCTCGTCGTTCCCGAGATCGTCATCGCCGTCGCATTGCTGATCTTCTTCGTCCAGCTCCCGCACTACGTGCCGTTCTTCCCGCCACTTGGGGCGTGGACCATGCTGCTGGGTCAGATCATCTTCAACGCGTCGCTGGCGATGCTCGTCATCCGAGCGCGGTTCGTCGGAATGGGCGACTCGCTCGAAGAGGCGGGATATGACCTGGGGTCGGGGCCACTCGCGACGTTCCGGCAGATCACGCTTCCCCGCCTGATGCCGGCCATCATCGCCGCAGCCCTGCTCTCGTTCACGTTCTCGTTCGACGACTACGTGATCCCGGCGTTCACCAACGGTACGACCAACACCTGGCCGATCGTGCTCTACTCCGCGGTCAGGTTCAGCATCACCCCGGCGGTGAATGCTTTGGCGACGATCATGCTCTCGGTGACCGTTGTCGCCGTCGTGATCACGGCGCTGGTCCTTCGGCGGTCGCGGACCCCCTCAGACACAGCCTCGCAGGAGAAGCCCAAGGGCCTTGGTGCCTCGCTGGGGCTTGGCTGACCGCCGCCAACCCGGTTCCTGGGCACCCAGCGAGTCGCCTACGCTGCTCCTGTGCCGGACAACCGCGGCCGGGCGGCCCGCATCGAGGACGTCCACGAGCTGGCGCTGGCCATGCCACATGTCACGGTCGACTACGGAACCGGGGACAACCCCGTCTACCAGGTCGGCGGCAAGTCGTTCGTGTTCTTCCGCACTCCTCGACCCGACGCGACGGACCCCGAGACCGGGGAACGCTACGCCGACGTGATCGTGTTCTGGGTCGCCTCCGAGGCCGACAAGCAGTCGCTCGTCCAGGACGCCTCGTCGCCCTTCTTCACCACCCAGCACTTCAACGGGCACCTTTCGGTGCTCCTGCGGGCAGCCCGGATAGCCGAGCTGACCAGAGCCGAGCTGGCTGAGGTGGTTCAAGAGGCTTGGCTGTCCCGGGCGTCGGCGCGCAGGGCGACAACCTGGCTCAGCACCCACCCCCAGGGATGACGCACGGGAAAACGGCCAGTTGGACCCGATCCGCGTGCCTCGAGGTCGTCACCGGCCTGGTCGGTGCGAGCCATAAGCATCGTCCGGAATGCGCCAAGCAAACGCACGGTAAACACATCGGCCAACCCCTGTGGATCTCCTGAAGATTCAGACGGGACGTCAGGTCACCGACATAGCCTGGCTCCGTTCCGGGGCTCTTCGGTGCTTCCGGTTCTAGGGCCCTCACCCCGACCCGTCCCCCGGGGTGGGGGCTTCCGCCTCTCCGTCCCGCAGTTCGCGCTCTGGCCCGACGGCCGCCAGCGTGGGGCTGGCCGGCATCGTCGCTCTCGCGCCGCCAAGACGAGTAAGTCCGTCCGGCTGTGTCGATCCGTGCCAGGCTGGTTCGTCGAAAGAGTGGTCGGGCCAGCCGGGCCCCGGACGATCGGATGTGCCGCATGGCGAAGTACCTGCTCCTCATCTACGGGGACGAGGAGAAGTGGGAGGCGTGGTCAGAGGCCGAACAGGAGGCAAACAGCGAGGCGCATGCGGCGTTCAACGCATTCGCTGGTGCTTCGGTCATCGGCGGCCACGAGCTGCAACGCAGCCGCACGGCGGCGAGTGTGCGGGCCGACTCCGAGGGCCGCCCTTCCACCGCTGATGGACCGTTCCTCCAGACGAAGCAGGCGCTCGGAGGGTTCTACATCGTCGAGGCCGCCAACCTCGACGCGGCGATATCACTGGCCGAGCGGCTACCCGAGGCGTCCGCAGACTCGAGTGGCGTCGAGGTCCGCCCGGTGCAGCCCATGGACTGACTTCGACTCGCTGCGGCGGGTTGCGGTCCAGGGCACCAATCGCGACGCCATGACCGCTGGGGCTGCCCGCGGCACGCCAGCCGCGTTGCCGCGGAGGCACACCGGTGCGCGAAGATGGGTGCTGGAGGTCAGGGATGTCCGAGGATGAGCAAGAACGGCTCGACCGAGAGCTGATCGAGCTGCTCAACGAGCTGCGCGTCATGGTGACCGGGATCCAGGTCCTGTTCGCCTTCCTGCTGGCCGTGGCCTTCTCGCAACGTTTCACCGTCCTGACAGCGCTCGACCGTGACGTCTACTTCGTTACCCTGCTCAGTGCCGCGACGGCCTCAGTCTGGTTCATCGCCCCGGCCGCCTACCACCGCCTGCTCTTCCGGCACGAGCAGAAACGGCACATGGTCTTCGCCGCGAACCGGATGGCCATCGCAGGGAGCATCTTCCTGGCCATCTCCATCACCGGTGCGCTCTTCGTCATCACGGACCTACTGTTCGGCGCCCTTGCCACCACCATCGTCACGGTGCTGGCGACGTGCATGACGGGCGGCTTGTGGTTCGTCCTGCCCTTGAGCCGACGCGGGGAGCGGCTGGGCGGCGAGAACCCCAGGTAGCCGAAGCGCGTCGGAAGCGGGCGTTGGCGGTGACGAAGTTGCAGAGGACCCGCCGACGGTTGGCGAGTGTGATGAGGGCCACCCGAAACCGCTGTGCGTCTAAGCATCTGCTGAAGATTCCGGTCCAAGACGGGAGCGCGACCTAGGCTCGACGATTGGAACGGCAGGGGGCCGACAGCGCAGCGAGGTTGAGAGGGTTGGCGTGATCGTTCGGCGTTCTCGGCTTTTCGCCCTTGTCCTTCTCGTGGTCCTTGCTGCCGCCGCCTGCTCCTCGTCGGGCGGGAGCGCTCCGATAGCGGGACCGGGATGGGTGAAGGGTCCCCCGACCACCCTCCCCGTCTCCTCCGGTTCGGGGGCGTCCCGTCCCAACATCGTCTTCGTCCTGACCGACGACCTCACCTGGAACCTGCTCCGGTACATGCCCCACGTGCTCGCGATGGAGCAGAACGGCCTGACCTTCCCCCGGTACTTCGTCACAGACTCGCTGTGCTGCCCGTCACGTACGTCGATCTTCACCGGTCAGTTCCCGCACGACACGGGGGTTTTCACCAACAGCGGCAAGGACGGCGGCTTCAACGCCTTCATCTCGCACGGAGACCAGAGCAAGACGTTCGCCGCCGTTCTGCGGTCCCGCGGATACCAGACCGGCCTGTTCGGCAAGTTCCTGAACCTCTACGACCCCTCCACGGCTACCGCAGGACAACAGCCCTACATCCCTCCCGGCTGGTCCGCCTGGGACGTCGCCGACGCGGGCGGCTACCGGGAGTACAACTACCACCTCGCGGTGGGCCGTCAGGTGGGGGCCTACGGCTCCAGCCCCAGCGACTACCTCACCTCGGTGTTGTCGACGAAGGCGTCGCAGTTCATCGCGGCCAGCAGCGAGGCACACCGGCCCTTCTTCGCGGAGGTATCCACGTTCGCGCCACATTCCCCGTTCGTCCCCGCCCCACCTGATGTGAAGAAGTTTCGGCAGCTTCCGCTCCCGGAGACCCCGGCCTTCGGGCGGCCTGTCCGGAATCCTCCGACCTGGCTTGCCAACGTCCCACCACTCACGTCCAGCGACCGGGCAAAGCTGACGCGAGACTTCCGGCTGCGAGTGCGGGACGTCCAGTCCGTCGATCGGATGGTCGCCCACCTTGAAACCGAGCTGCGCAGCCTCGGGGAGGCTCGCAACACCTACTTCGTGTTCAGCAGCGACAACGGGCTCCACCTCGGAGAGCACAACCTCCGCGAGGGGAAGCAGACAGCTTTCGACACCGACACCAACGTGCCGCTCATCGTCACCGGCCCGGGCGTGCCCCATGGCACCGCCACATCCGCACTCGTCCAGAACATCGACCTGGCCCCGACCTTCGAAACGATCGCCGGCGCCACGCCGCCGAGCACCGTTGACGGGCACGCTCTCAACAAGCTGCTCCATGCAGCGGCGCCGCGGTCCTGGCGGACGGCGGTGCTGATCGAGCACCATGGCCCCGTCACGTACCAAACCGACCCGGACTACCAAGGGCCGGCCTCCGGCCATCCGCCGACGTACGAGGCGATGCGTACCGACCAGTACCTGTACGTCGAGTACCAGGATGGCGACCACGAGTTCTACAACCTCGCCACCGATCCCTACGAGCTCGACAACCGCTATGCACAGCTCTCCCCGGTCAACAAGGCCATCCTGCATGCCACGCTGACCCGGATGAGGACATGCCACGGATCCCTCGCCTGCTGGGATGCCCAACATCCACCTCCCCTGGCGATCGGCTCGACCGGCTGATCTCCCCAGTCCCCGAGGGCCCGCACAATGGGGTCCATGGATCGTGCGGATGTGCAGACGTGGGTGGCCGGATATGAGCGCCTCTGGCGCACTCCCGGCACCGATCTGCTCCCTGAGCTGTTCACGCCGGATGCGCGCTATCGGACGTCCCCGTGGTCGTTGCCGCTCAAGGGTCTGCCGGCGATCGCTCGGCTCTGGGAGACCGAGCGCGCTGGCCCCGATGAAGAGTTCACGATGTCCGCTGAGCTCGTCGCCCTCGAGGGACGGACCGCCGTCGTCCGCCTCGAGGTCCGGTACGGCGGCGGTGCGGGCACGTCCTGGCGCGACCTCTGGGTTCTCGAGTTCGCCGGCGACGGCCGGTGCGCCTCGTTCGAGGAGTGGCCCTTCGCGCCGGACCAGGAGGACGGGCACTGAGCCGAGCAACCGTCCGGGAGATGCGGCGCTACCAGGACCGCCCACGGAGGAGGCCGAGTGAGGCGCGGTCTAGCCTGCCGGAGTGTCAGGTCCGCTCCTCTCCCTTCGACCCCTCCAGCGCCTCGACCTACCCCTGCTCGCCACCTGGCTGGCGGAGCCGCTCGTCGCCCGCTGGTGGAACCACGACACGTCGTCGGAGGCAGTCGAGCGCGACTTCGGGCCCAGCATCGACGGCACGGATGCCACCGAGATGTTCCTCGGCTGTCAGCAACACCGGCCGTTCGGGTTCATCCAGCGTTATGCCATCGCGGCATATCCCGAGTACGCCGAGGAGCTTTCGGCGGTGTGTGTCGTCCCACTCGGGGCGCTGAGCGTCGACTACTTCATCGGAGAACCGGATGCCCGCGGGCGTGGCCTGGGATCCCTCATGATCGCCACGTTCGTCGCCGACAGCCTGGCGGCCATTCCGGACGCGCACCACGTCATCGTGCCGGTGTCGACGGCTAACCACGCATCATGGCGGGCCCTCGAGCGCGCGGGGTTCCGGCGGATCGCGGAGGGCCGGCTGGAGCCGGACAACACCGTCGACTCGCGCGACCACTTCATCTATGGGTTCGAGCGTCACACCAGTTCGTGATGCCCGCCCTGACAGGTGGTCGAGGTACCGCCTACAGAGACACTGGAGCATGGACTCGCCGCAGCCGCGTATCGCCACCCTGGTGCTGTGCACATCGGCGGGGGAAGTCCTTGGCGAGCTACCGCCCTTCCAGGCCGAGGTTCCGTGGTGGCAGGACGCCGAGGGGCTGGTGCGGCGGGTCCGGCAGGACCACGGAGCGGCGGTGACGATCCTTCGGCTCCTGCAGGCCGCCCAACCGGAGCCGCCGGGCGGAGCGGTCACCTATCTCGCAGAGGTCGACGAGGAAGAGGCGAACCGGCTGCCGCTCGCCGCGTGGCCGGGAACACTGGACCAGGACCCGCTGCGGGTGTCCTACGCCGAACCTGGAGGGCCGGCCCGTGACCTGGCCTGGGCGGAGAATGCGCTCGAGGAGCACGGGGTGCGGCAGTGTGGCCGCGCCGAGCAGGTGCGCACGTGGAACCTCTCCAGCCTGTGGCGGATCCCCACCGAGTCGGGCTGGCTCTGGCTCAAGTGCGTGCCACCGTTCTTCGCCCACGAAGGCGCGATCCTCGCCCTGCTGGCCGGCCGGTCCGTGCCGCGGTTGCTGGCACAGCAGGGCGGCCGGATCCTCATGCCCGAGATCCCCGGTACGGATCAATATGACGCACAGCCCCCGACCCTGATGACGCTGGTGTCCATGCTGGTGGCAATCCAGGCGGAGTGGGTCGGCCGGGAGGACGAGCTGCTCGGCCTCGGTCTGCCGGACTGGCGAGCCGCCGCCCTCGTCGAGGCGGTGGAGTCCGTCGTACGGCGGACCGCGCCGCAGCTTCCCGACGACGACCGACAGGCCCTCGACCACTTCCTCGAGTCGATACCCCACAGGTTTGCATCGCTCGAGGAATGCGGTATCCCCGACTCGCTGGTCCATGGTGACTTCGCTCCCGGTAACGCCCGCGGCGACGGCCGGCGCCTGGTGCTCCTCGACTGGGGAGACTGCGGGGTGGGTCACCCCCTGCTCGACCAGTCCGCGTTCGTGGACCGAATTCCCCCTCAGCTGGTCCCGGACGTCCGCGAGCACTGGAACCGCCAGTGGCGAAACGCCGTCCCTGCTGCCGACCCGCGGCGCGCGGCCGACTTGCTGGCGCCGGTGGCCGCGGCCCGCCAAGCCGTGATCTACCAGGGGTTCCTCGATCGGATAGAGCCCTCGGAGCACCCATACCACCGAGCGGACCCCGCCAGGTGGCTCAGCCGGGCGGCGGCTCTGACGCGGAGCCCGGCCAGCGGGTGACACCGCCACCCCGGTCATGGACGACCGCCTCGAAGAGCAGGATGGCCGCCGCCGAGGCCACATTGAGCGAGTCGGCCCTTCCCCGCATGGAGATCGAGATCCGCTCAGTCCCGCCACGCCGCCACTCCTGCGAGACCCCGTTGCCTTCCGAACCCACGACGATTGCGGTCCGCTGGTCGCCGTACCCCGCCTGCCGGTAGTCGCGTGAACCTTCGGGGTCGGCCACCAGAATCCGCAGACCTGCGGCCTCCAGCGCCGCCCGCGCCGCCCGCGCCCCTGTTGCGCCGGCGTACTCCACGATGGGGGTGGTCAGCACGGTGCCCCGGCTGGCGGAGAATACCGTCGGGTGGGTGAGCCTCGCGACCGGGTTGGTCAGCACCAGGGCGTCGGCTCCGCTCGCGTCGACGGTCCGAACCAAGGTGCCGAGGTTTCCGGCGTACTCGATGCCGTCCGCCACCAGGACCAGACGCACCAACGGGTTCAGCACGCTGGCGGGGCTCCAGGTGGGGACCTGTGCCAGCGACAGCAGACCAGGCGCACGCGCACCCGGATGCAGCCTGGCCAGGGTTCGCTCGGATATCACGTACGACGTGGCTGCCGCATCCACCATCGCTAGCGCAGCCTCCGAGACCTGGTCGCGCCGGTCGTCGCGAGCAGGACACCACAGGAACACCTCCGTCGACGCACCCAGCCTCAGCAGCTGCCGATGGGCCCACAGCCCGGCGACGGGAACCACCCGCTGGTCGCGGGGCAGCAGCCTGCGACGCGCCAGCAGGTAGCGGCGAGCAGCCGGGTGCCGGGCATCGATGGGCGTCAGACCCACCGGCGTGACGAGAGAAGACACGATGGCCTCGAAGTGACGAGATCCGCCGGACCGGCGGGCGGACGTGCCGCGCCGGTCGTCAGGCGCTGATCCGCGCCTGGCTCACTTCACGCCGAGATACCCATCGGGCGAGGCTAGCCGCCCGGGCGGAGCCGGCGCACCTGCTTTTCGGCTCACCCCCGACGAGTCACTACATGTGGCTCATCTCACGCTCGACCGGCGGGGAAGCACCTGCTGCTCCTTCGGGGCAAGCGGCTGCGATGATCCGTACGTGAGCCCGCCCAGCGCCGACGTGAGTGTCCGCGTCGCCTGGGCGGCCGACGCGCTCGCCATTGCGGAGATCCAGGTCGCCTGCTGGCAGGCGACGTACGACGGGCTGCTGCCGCCAGACGTGCTTGCCGGCCTGCCGCTCGACGCTTTCACCGAGCACTGGGAGGAGTCGATCGCCAAACCCAAAGAGGCCCGGCAACGCGTCCTGGTGGCGCTCGAGCAGGCGGCGGTGCGGGGCTTCACGACGACAGCACCGAGCACCGACGGTGACGCGGATCCCGGGCGGGACGCCGAAGTGGGCGAGCTCGTCATCGCCGCGACCTCCCGCGGGGCGGGGCACGGGTCCCGCCTGCTGCACGCCGCCGTCGACACGATGCGCTCCGACAGGTTCACCCGGGCGACGACGTGGGTCACGTCGACCCACGACGACGTGCGTCGCTTCCTCGCCGACCAGGGCTGGGCGCCTGACGGGGCGTTCCGCGAGCTGGACCTCAACGGAGACGGCGCGACCATCGTCAAGCAGGTCAGGCTGCACACCGACCTCACGGGCGGTTAGTGGCGGGCTCGCAGCGGCCGCCCGATCGTCGCACCCGCGATAGCCTCTGACGATGCCCGCCGACCCCACATCTCCGGGCTCCCGGGCGTCCGGCGTGCGGTCGGAACGCAGGCAGGTGCTCTTCGACTCGCTCGGCGTCGGGGTCGCCACCGGCGCCTATGGTCTGTCGTTCGGGGCGATATCCGTTGCCAGTGGTTTCAGCGTCTGGCAGGCCTGCGCGCTCAGCCTGCTCGTCTTCACCGGAGCCTCGCAGTTCGCCCTCGTCGGCGTCGTGACAGCCGGCGGTTCGCCCCTATCAGGGGCTGCCACGGCGCTGATGCTCGGCACCCGCAACACGCTCTACGGGCTCAGGCTGGCGTCGCTGCTCGGGCTCCGCGGCGGAGAGAGGCTGATCGGCGCGCAGCTGGTGATCGACGAGTCCACCGCGATGGCGCTCAAGCCGAAGGAACGGGCGAACGCCCGGCTGGCGTTCTTCGCGACAGGTCTTGCCGTCTTCGTGTTGTGGAACCTGGCAACCTTCATCGGAGCGCTCGCCGGGCAGGCCGTCGGCGACCCACGCACGTATGGCCTCGACGCCGCCGTGCCGGCGGCCTTCCTCGCCCTGCTCTGGCCGCGGCTGTCGACACTTCGAGCGCGGGTGACGGGAGTTCTCGCAGGTGGGCTCGCACTGACGCTGGTTCCTGTCGCGAGACCCGGTCTGCCGATCATTGCGGCTGCTGGGATCGCGTTCCTCGCATCGCTCAAGGACGACGAGCCCACCCGGGAGGCCGGATGACCTGGGCGGCCATCATCGTGACGGCCGTGGGCTGTTACCTGCTCAAGCTCGCCGGGTTGTCGATGCCCGAGCGGGTTCTCGACCACCCGATGGTACGGCGAGTGGCGGACCTGATCCCGGTGGCGTTGCTCAGCGCCCTGGTCGCCGTACAGGCGTTCTCCAGCGGGCAGTCGCTGACGATCGACGCGCGCCTCGCAGGCGTGGGTGCCGGACTCGTCGCCCTGCTGTGTCGGGCGCCCTTCCTGGTCGTCGTCGCCGTCGCGGCCGTCACGACCGCGCTGCTGCGACTGGCGATCGGCTGACAGTCCGAGGACGGATGGGGCGAACGAGCGCGCGAGTCAGTAGCGCTGAGCTCCGGCAGGGGGCATCCCCGCCGCCTGCTGCCCGCCGGCCGGTGGGCCGTACTTGTTCGGCGCGTCGTCGCCTCGCAGTACGAAGAAGACGATCAGAACGATGTCGCCCACGATCGGGACGAGGCCGATCGGTCTGGGACGGTCATTTGAGCCCGAGCACCGGCTCGAGCCCCACGGTCAGACCTGGGAGCCGCGGGACCGCCCGTACCGACGCGAGCAGCCCGGGGATGGCGGCGATCCGGTCGACCATGTCGTGGCGGATCGTCAGGATCTCGCCGGCGTTGCCGAGCACGACCTCCTGATGGGCCACCGCCCCGCGGACCCGAAGGCTGTGCACGCTCACCCCCTCGGAGCGGCCGCCGCGTGCCCCCAGGTCGTCGGTCCGGGTGGCGTCGGGCGCGTCGCCTCGACCGGCCCGGCCTCGTGCCGCGGCGACCATGGCGGAGGTACGCAGCGCCGTACCCGACGGGGCGTCGAGCTTGTCCGGGTGGTGCATCTCAACGATCTCGACCGACTCGAAGAAGGCTGCCGCCTCGCCAGCCTGCCGCATCATCAGGACCGCCCCGATCGAGAAGTTGGGAACGACGAGTACGCCGACCTCCGCGCTCTGACCGAGCCTGGCTCGCACCACGTTCAGCCGTTCCTCGGTAAAGCCGGAGGTGCCCACCACGATATGGACACCGTGGTCGATGCACCACGAGATGTGGTCCATCACGACCCCCGGCTCGGTCACGTCGACCGCGACGTCGCAGCCCTGCAGGGCCCCGAGCGGGTCGCCCCTGCCGATCTCGGCACCCAACCGGAGGTCATCGGCCCCGCGGAGCGCGTCGCATGCGAGGGTGCCCAGGTTTCCCCGCGCCCCGATGACGCCGACAGTCAGCACAGCCCGACTCTAGTGATGGCAGGTGGCGCCCCGACCCCACCCCAACGTTGACCCGTCGCAAAGTTGTCGTTCAGCCGGTCATCATTGCTGTTGAGCCGTCGCAAAATTGATGTAGCCGTCACCTTTCTTCTGTTGAGCCGTCGCAAAATTGCTGCTGAGTTGCACGTCCGCAGCAGCTTCGCAGTTTTCCGCCGGCTCAAGGAAACCTTTTCGACGGGTCAACGCAAATTTTGCGACGGCTCAACGGCAATTTTGCGACGGCTCAACGGAATAGGGTGGGGGGATGAACGTGCGTGGTGCCCTCGTCGCCGTGGCGGTCGCCGTGCTGCTGCCGTGCGGTCCGGCGCTGGCCTCCGCGACCCACGAGACCGCCGCAGCAACGGTCGGCATGCCCGCCGTCCCTCGGCCGGCCAAACCCGTCCACTGCCCGACCTGCTGGCATCCAGCGCTCCGGACCACATGGAACTGGGTGCTGTCACGGGTGCCGAAGGCCCCCTATCGGTCGGTGCAGATGTACGACGTCGACGGGTTCGAGACGTCGAAGGCCGCCGTGGCGTCGTTACACGCAGCCGACATCAAGGTCGTCTGCTATCTCTCGGCGGGCACCTACGAGAACTTCCGTCCCGACGCCGACCAGTTTCCCGCCCGCCTCCTGGGACGCAAGAACGGCTGGCCGGGTGAGCGGTGGCTCGACATCCGAGAGCTGCAGGACCGCCATAGCGTGCTGCGTTCGATCATGGACAAGCGGCTTGACATGTGCCAGACGAAGGGCTTTGACATGGTCGAGCTCGACAATGTGGACGGGTGGCTGAACCACACCGGCTTCCCCCTCACCGGCGCCGACCAGCTCTACTACAACGCGACACTTGCCAACGCCGCACGCAGTCGCGGCATGAGCGTCCTGCAGAAGAACGACAACGAGCAGATCCCGAAGCTCCTCCGGTACTTCGACGGGGCGCTCAACGAGCAGTGCAACCAGTACAAGGAATGCACCACCAAGCAGAACGGCAAGTTCGGGCTCGACCAGTACGTCGCAGCAGGCAAGCCCGTCTTCCAGGCGGAGTACCGGCTCACCCGAGCCGAGTTCTGCCAGGCGGACAACACGAACAACTTCAACGGTGTCAGGTTCGACCTGGAGCTCAACGACAGGGTCTTCCAGCCCTGCCGCACCTGAGACCGGACCCGGCCAGGCTCAGAGAAGCTTGTTGACGGCCTTTGCCGGCCCCAGCACCGCAAGCGTTGGTTCGGCCGTCAACAGCAGCTGCGCGACCTCGTGCACGTCTGCAAGAGTCACCGCGTTGATCCGCGCCAGCGACTCGTCGATGCTGATCAGACCACCCGGCACCAGTTCGGCCTTGCCGATCCTGGTCATCCGGGAGCTCGAGTCCTCCAGGCCCAGCACCAGACTGCCGCGCAGCTGCCCCTTGCCGCGTTCGAACTCCTCGACGGTCAGCCCGGCACTGGCCACCTTCGCGAGCTCGTCGCGGCAGATCCCGAGCACGTCCGGCAGTCGGCGGGGGGTGCAGGCGCCGCCGATGGCGAGATAGCCACAGTCGACGTGTTGGCTGCCGAACGAGTAGATCGTGTAGGCGAGGCCCCGGCGCTCCCGCACCTCCTGGAACAGCCGGCTCGACGTCCCGCCTCCCAGCGCCGAGTTCAGCACGCCCAACGCGAAGCGACTCGGATGGTTGCGCGGGAAGGCCGGCATGCCCATCACGAACGTGGTCTGCTCGGTGGGCCGCTCGACGACAACCGTGGTGGGCGCCTTGACGACCTGGCTCAGGGGTCGGCGTACCGGACTCGGAGCACGGTCATCGTCACCGAGTGCATCCGACGCCGTGAACGCTGCCTTCACGATCTTGACGAGCTCCATGTGGTCCACGTGGCCCGCGGCCGAGAAGACAAGCCGGTTCGCCGTGTAGTGGCGGTGGTAGTAGCTGCTGATCTGCCGGCGCGACAGCCGGTTGATCGAGTCCGGCGTGGCGGTGATCGGACGTCCGAGCGGGGTGTCGCCGTACATAGCGCGGACGAAGGCGTCATGCACGACGTCGTCGTGGTCGTCGTCGTGCATGGCGATCTCCTCGAGGATCACGCTGCGCTCCGCCTCCACCTCCGCCGGCGGGAGCACCGAGGACGTCACCATGTCGCACAGGACGTCGACGGCGAGCGGCACGTCGGCGTCGAGGACCCTCGCGTGGTAGCAGGTGAACTCCTTGCCGGTAAAGGCATTGAGCTCACCACCGACAGCATCGAGCTCCGCCGAGATGTCGAGGGCCGACCGGCGCCGGGTGCCCTTGAAGAGCAGGTGCTCGAGGAAGTGGGTCACCCCTGCCAGCGCCCGGGACTCGTCACGGGAGCCGACGCCGGTCCACAGCCCGAGGGACGTGGACCTGGCGCCCGGCATCGCCTCGGTGACGACCCGCAACCCACCCGGCAGGACGGTACGGCGGATGGTGGACGCCACCTGACCGTCGTCGCCGGTCTCTTTGAGCAGGGTGCGGGTCGAGCCGAGGGGTTGCTCGAGCGCCGGGAGGTAACGCACGGTCAGGCGTCGACAGACTCTTGCTGCTCTTCCTCGACGACCGGGACCAGACTTAGCTTGCCGCGGTCGTCGATCTCACCGATCTCGACCTGGAGCTTCTGGCCGACTGAGACGACGTCCTCGACGTTCTCGACCCGCTTGCCTCCCGCGAGGGCGCGCAGCTTCGAGATGTGCAGCAGCCCATCCTTGCCGGGCAGCAGCGACACGAACGCACCGAAGTTCGTCGTCTTGACGACGGTCCCGAGGTAGCGCTCCCCGACCTCCGGCATCTGCGGGTTGGCGATCGCGTTGATCGTCGCCCGAGCCGCCTCGGCCGCGGCGCCGTTGTCGGCTCCGACGTAGATCGTGCCGTCGTCCTCGATGCTGATCTGCGCGCCCGTGTCGTCCTGGATCTGGTTGATGACCTTGCCCTTGGGGCCGATCACCTCACCGATCTTGTCGATCGGAACGTGCATGGTGAGGATGCGCGGGGCCGTCGGTGCCATCTCGTCAGGTGAGTCGATGGCCTCGGCCATCACGTCCAGGATGGTCATCCGGGCGTCACGCGCCTGCTGCAGCGCCGAACCCAGCACCGAGGCCGGAATGCCGTCGAGCTTCGTGTCGAGCTGGAGAGCGGTGACGAACTCGCGGGTGCCGGCAACCTTGAAGTCCATGTCACCGAATGCGTCTTCAGCGCCGAGGATGTCGGTGAGCGTGACGTACTGCTGCTCGCCGTCCACCTCACCCGAGATGAGACCCATGGCGATCCCGGCGACGGGGGCCCGCAGCGGCACACCCGCGTTGAGCAGACCCATCGTCGAGGCGCAGACCGAACCCATCGACGTGGAGCCGTTGGAGCTGAGCGCCTCCGATACCTGCCGGATCGCGTAGGGGAACTCCTCCCGCGCCGGCAGCACGGGCAGGAGCGCGCGCCCGGCCAGTGCACCATGGCCGATCTCGCGGCGCTTCGGCGACCCGACGCGCCCGGTCTCCCCGGTGGAGAACGGCGGGAAGTTGTAGTTGTGCATGTAGCGCCTGGTCTTCTCGGGCGACAGCGTGTCGAGCTTCTGCTCGAGCGAGAGCATGTTGAGCGTCGTGATCCCGAGGATCTGGGTCTCGCCGCGTTCGAAGAGCGCCGAGCCATGGACCCGCGGCACCACGCCGACCTCGGCGTTGAGCGTACGGATGTCGGCCAGCCCTCGGCCGTCGATGCGGACCTTGTCGCGTAGCACCCGCTGCCGGACGAGCTTCTTCGTCAGCGCACGGAAGGCCGCACCGAGCTCCTTCTCACGACCTTCGAACTGCGGACCCAGCTCGGCGAGAACCCCCGACTTCACATCGTCGAGCCGCTCCTCGCGCTCCTGCTTCCCCGCGAAGGCGAGGGCGTCGGCGAGGTCGCCGCTGGCGGCCGCCTCGACGGCGGCGAAGGCGTCGTCTTGGTAGTCGAGGAAGCGCGGGAACTCGGTCACCGGCTTCGCGGCGACGGCGGCGAGCTGCTGCTGAGCCTCACAGAGCTGCTTGATGAACGGCTTCGACGCCTCCAGACCTTCGGAGACGATCTCCTCGGTCGGGGCCTGGGCGCCCGAGCGGACCTTCTCCCAGGTCCCTTCGGTCGATTCCGCCTCGACCATCATGATCGCGACGTCACCCGGCTCGGTGACCCGACCGGCGACGACCATGTCGAAGACCGAGTCCTTGCTCTGGCTGTACGTCGGGAAGGCCACCCACTGCCCGTCGATGAGAGCGACCCTGGTGGCTCCGACCGGGCCGCTGAAGGGCAGCCCGCTGAGCTGCGTCGACATGGACGCTGCGTTGATCGCGAGCACGTCGTACGGCGAGTCGGGGTGCAGCGCCAGCACCGTGATGACGACCTGGACCTCGTTGCGCAGGCCGGACACGAAGGTCGGACGCAGCGGCCGGTCGATCAACCGGCAGGTGAGGATCGCGTCCTCCGACGGACGGCCTTCGCGTCGGAAGAACGAGCCGGGGATGCGCCCTGCGGCGTACATCCGCTCCTCAACGTCGACGGTCAGCGGGAAGAAGTCGAACTGTTCCTTGGGATGCTTGCTGGCGGTCGTCGCCGACAGCAGCATGGTGTCCTCGTCGAGGTAGGCGACGGCCGAGCCGGCTGCCTGCTGGGCGAGATGCCCTGTCTCGAAGCGGATCGTGCGCTTGCCGTGCGCGCCGTTGTCGATAACGGTCTCCACGGACTGGGGTTCGGTACCCGTCATGGGTATCCCTTTCGTTCGCGTGACGTCACGCGGCAAACGCCATCGGCGTTGGGCCGTTCGGGCCGGCGCATTCACGCGGCTCGGTGTCACGGCGGAGGCCGCCCTTGGACGGGGGGCCACGCTTCTCGAGGCCGGTCTTCGATCGAGGCCTGCGGGCTGAGGTTCATCCCGAGGGCCACTACCGAGGACCGGAGCCTCGCTGCTCGGCGTGACCGGGCAGCGTTGGGCGCGTGACGTCACTGGTTGTCGATGCCGCCGTATGCGGCACCGCATCAGTGGTGCTTTCTCTATTCAGTTGGATTTGTTGGGCTTGCGGCTGTCGCCTTTCGGCGGCCCGCTGCTCGTCGTACCGGGCCTTGCTGCGCGGGTTCACGCAACTGGCGCCCGAGCGGACGCCCACCAGAGGGGCAGGGCCCGGAGCGTCCTAGCGGCGCAGACCCAGACGCTCGATGATGCTGCGGTAGCGTGCGATCTCCGTCTGCTGGAGGTAGTTGAGCAACCTCCGACGCTGACCGACGAGGAGCAGCAGCCCGCGACGACTGTGATGGTCGTGCTTGTGCTCTTTGAGGTGCTCAGTGAGGTCGGCTATCCGCTTGGTCAGAAGGGCAACCTGAACCTCGGGGGATCCTGTGTCGTTGTCGCCGGTGGCGTAGTTGTCGATGATCTCTTTCTTTGTCGCAGCGTCAAGTGACACGCGATCTCCCTTCGGGAATTCGTTGCGCGGCGCGCCGGGGCCTGTTCACCCGGGCACTCTCGATCCGCGGCCGACAAAGACGGCACCATCAGACTATCAGCGCCGCCCTGCGTGCTCACAATCCCTCACGAGTCACCTGCGCCACGGGAAGTGCGCCCACCAACCCGGTGGAGCTATGGCCGCGCTCTCAGGTACTGCGGAGGCAAGTAGACGTCGCCACCGAGCTCGCGGCCGGCCAGCTGCGGCCACGACGGCACCCGCAGGACGGCTCGGGCCAGCATGACGGCATCTGCCGACCCGTCGACGAGGATCTGCTCGGCCTGGGTGGGCTCCGTGATCATTCCGACGGCGGCCACCGGAAGGCCGCTGCCCCGTCGGACCGCCCGGGCGAACGGCACCTGGTATCCAGGTCCGACGTCGATCCGTTGGCGTGGGCTGTTACCGCCGCTCGACACGTCGATCAGGTCGACACCATGGTCTGCCAACCGACGAGCCACCTCGGTGACCTCCTCCACACCGAGGCCACCGTCGACCCATTCGCTTGCGCTGACCCGGACGAACAGCGGCTTATCCGCCGGCCACACTGCGCGTATCGCGTCGACCGTCTCGATGAGCAGTCGGCTGCGGCCCGACAGGTCGCCTCCATAGCGGTCGGTACGGCGGTTCGAGAGCGGTGACAGGAACTCGTGCAGCAGATAGCCATGCGCGGCGTGAACCTCGAGGACCTGGAAGCCTGCCGCGTCGGCGCGGGCCGCGGCCGCGGCCCAGGCGGCCACCAGCTCGGTGATCTCCTCGACGCTCAGCGCCCGTGGCGCCGGCCAGTCGCCGTACGGCAGCGGTGACGCGCTGACCGTTGTCCATGGCCCGTCGGCGGCGTCCAGCGGGCCGCCGCCCAGCCAGGGCGCCTTGGTCGAACCCTTCCGTCCCGCGTGCGCGAGCTGCATGCCCGGCACGGCACCCTGCGATCGGATGAACCTGCTGATTCGCTCGTAGCCGGCCGCCTGGTCGTCCGTCCAGATGCCTGCGTCCTGTGGTGAGATCCGCCCGTCCGGCGTCACCGCCGTGGCTTCGGTCATCACCAACCCGGCACCACCGCGGGCCAGCCCGCCGAGGTGCACGAGGTGCCAGTCGGTGGGATGTCCGTCGACCGAGGAGTACTGACACATCGGCGACACCCAGGCCCGGTTTCGGAACGTGGTACCGCGAAGGGTCAGGGTGGAGAAGAGTCGACTCACGACGTCAAGGTAGTCGGTCAGCCCCCAGGCCCGTCCTTCTCCGGGGGGGTGACGAGGAGATCCCGAGCCGTGTCGACGTCCGCCTTCATCTGCCTGATGAGGGCGTCCACCGAGGCGAACTTCACCATGTCGCGCAGATGCTCGACGAAGACCACCTCGACCAGGTCGTCGTACAGCTCGAGGTCCGTGCGGTCGAGCACGTACGACTCGACCCGGCGGTCGACGCCGTCGAACGTGGGGTTCGTTCCCACCGAGATCGCGGCCGGCCACCAGACCGCCTCCGGACGGTCGAGCCGGCGCAGCCACCCGGCATAGACACCGTCTGCCGGGACGGCGGTGAGGCTGCTACTGACCGGGACGTTCGCCGTCGGGTACCCGAGCTCGCGGCCGCGTTGCTCCCCCCGGACCACCCGACCATGCAGGGAGAAGGGCCGACCAAGCGCTTCCGCTGCCCCGATGACGTCGCCTCGGCCGAGGGACGTCCGGATGTACGTCGACGACCACGTCCGCCCGTCGACGCCGTCCAGCGGCAGACCCACCACCTCGGCACCGTGGCGAGACCCGATGCGGCGCAGCAGGTCGATGTCCCCGAGCGCGCGGTGACCGAACCTGAAGTTCTCGCCGACGACGACGGCCTCGGCGCGCAGTCCCGCGAAGACGACTGACTCGGCAAAGTCCTCGGCGGCCTGGTCGGCAAGCTCGGGCGTGAACGGCAGCACGAGCACCGCATCCGCGCCGGCCGCGGCGAGCAGCATGGTCCGGTCGGCGACCGAGGTCAGCGGCTGCGGCGCCTTGTCAGGCCGGATCACCGTCATCGGATGCGGGTCGAACGTGACCGCAACCACCGGCGGGTTCCCGAGCCGCGCTGCGACCCGGCGAGCCTCGGACAGCACATGCTGGTGGCCTCGATGGACCCCGTCGAAGTTGCCGATGGTGACCACTGTCGGTCCGTCAGACGTGTCGATCTCGGCCAGGTCGTGCCAGACGCGCACCGGACCACCCTTCTCGTCACCAGCACTCGAGGATCTCTGCGCCGTCGACACCGACCGCCGCAGGGAAACTCTGCCACGCACCGCCCCCGTCTCGGCGCAGAGGCCGGCCAGGCGTGGCCCCGCCGATGGTCCTCGGCCAGCGGGACGCCGCCGATGACGTGGCTCAGCTAGTTTGAGGCCGCCAACACGAGCGGGAACACCGCGTCAGCGCCGGCGAGACGCAGCTGCCTGGCGGCTACCGCGAGGGTCCAGCCGGAGTCGGTCCGGTCGTCGAGGAGCAGCACGCGTCTGCCCGCTATACCGGGCCTCGGATCGATGGTGAGCCTCCCGAACACCGCCGCCAGCCGGTGGGCGGAGTTGACATCGGCCCGAGCCGGTGGCGCCCCGGCTGCGACGACGAGGCGCGCCACCTCCGGCCACCCGGTGTACCGCGACAGCCCGGAGGCCAGCTGGCGCACGAGCATAGGCCGCGTGCTGGAGTCGACCCCGACGATCGCGTCCGGGCCGCCGTCGGCTCCGAAGTCCCACGTCTCGAGGACCTGCACGAGGCCATGTCGAAGCGGCACCGGCAGCTCCCCGTCCTCGACGCCCGGCGCGAACAGGTCCCGAAGCTGGTTGCCCCAGCCGAGATCGGTGAGCCGGCCCACCGCGCGGCCCGGCTCTGCCTGTTCTTCCGGTGGGATTCGCCCCGACAGGTCGATCCCGAGCGCCGGCATCGCCGTCGGCCACACCTTCCGCGCTTCGACGACGACGCCCGGCCGGGCGATCCGCTCGCCGGCCTGCTCCAGGTCAGCTGCCGCGACCTCGGCGTCGATGCTGAGGAGACCGCAGTTGTCACAACGTCCGCACGGCGCAGCCTCCGGGTCGTCAAGGGCACGGCGCAGATACTCCAGCCGGCACTGCCCGGTGACCTCGTAGTCCAACATCGCCTGTTGCTCCACCCGTCGCGTCTCCGCGACCCGGGCATACCTGTCGGCGTCGTACGACCACGGCTCGCCTGTCGCGACCCAGCCACCGCGCACCCGGCGTACGGCTCCGTCGACGTCGAGGACCTTCAGCATGGCCTCCAGGCGACCACGCGGCAGGGACACCGTCGTCTCGAGCAGGCCCGTCGACATCGGCCCGCCATGGGTCTCCAGGGCGGAGATCGCCTCGCGGACGTCCCGCTCCGGCGGAAACGACAGCGAGGCGAAATACGCCCAGACATCGACGTCCTCGCGGCCCGGGAGGAGGATCACCACCGCCTCGTCGACTCCGCGGCCCGCGCGACCGACCTGTTGGTAGTACGCGATCGGGCTGGGTGGGGCTCCCAGGTGGATGACGAAGCCCAGGTCGGGCTTGTCGAACCCCATGCCCAGGGCCGAGGTGGCGACCAGCGCCTTGACGCGGTTGTTGAGCAGGTCGTCCTCCGCGGCCAACCGCTCGGCCTGGTCGGTCTGACCCGAGTAGGCGACGACCGCGTGCCCGCGTTCACGCAGGTGGTCGGCGACGTCGTGGGTGGCGGCCACCGTGAGGCAGTAGATGATGCCCGACCCCTCGAGGCGCGAGAGGTTGGCGGCGAGCCAGCCGAGCCTCGCGGCATGGCTGGGCAGCTGCAGGACGCCGAGATGCAGGGACTCGCGGTCGAGGCTTCCCCGGAGCACGAGTACGTCGGCCAGCGACCCGTCTCCGGTGACCGAGAGCTGCTCCGCGACGTCCGTCACCACCCGGAGGTTGGCGGTTGCCGTCGTCGCGAGGACCGGGATGCCGCCCGGTAGGTCGCCCAGCAGGGTGCGGATCCGGCGGTAGTCGGGCCGGAAGTCATGACCCCAGTCAGAGATGCAGTGCGCCTCGTCGACCACGACCAGTCCGGCGGTCGCGGCGAGGCGCGGCAGCGCGAGGTCGCGGAAGTCGGGGTTGTTGAGGCGTTCTGGGGAGACCAGGAGCACGTCGACGTCACCACGGTCGATGTCGTCGTACAGCGCCGCCCACTGCTCGGGGTTCGTCGAGTTGATGGTGACGGCGTGGATCCCCGCGCGCTCGGCGGCGGCGATCTGGTTGCGCATCAGGGCGAGCAGCGGGGAGACGATGATGGTCGGGCCTGATCCTCGCGCTCGCAGCAGCGCGGACGCGACGAAGTAGACGGCCGACTTGCCCCAGCCGGTGCGCTGCACCACCAGCGCGCGGCGGCCGTCGGCAACAAGAGCCTCGATCGCGACCCACTGGTCGGCACGCAGTCTCGCCTGCGGCGACCCCACGAGCGCCTGCAGCACCTGCTCGGCCTGCGCGCGCAGCGGTCCGGCCTGGGCGGCTGGCGCCTCGTGTGATGTCGTCATCCGGTTCCCTTCGCAACAACCATGGACGACCGTATCTGCCGGCGGCGACAGTCTCGAACCCGTCCGTCCCCTTCCCGCGAATTGCGGGAAAGTCGACCTTTTCGAGCCCGGAGCGGGTGCACTTTCCCGCAATTCGCGGGAGGGCGGGAGCGCTAGACGAAGACGGCGACCGGTTTGGCGAGCGGGCCGTCCTGTTCGTAGAGGGCCAGTAACTCCCCCGCCTCGTCGAACACGGCGACCGGGCCTGCTGCCTCGAGGTCGGCGGCGAACGCTCGGCCGTGGACGACGTCGGCGGCCTGCTCGCGGCTGACCTGGAAGGTCGCGAAGCTCTCCGCGGCGGCCGTCGCGAGGGGTACGACGACCGGCTGCCGCTCGAGCTCCCCCATCGGCTGCGCCCGGGTCACGTCGTACCCGCCGACCCGGGTCCGGCGGAGCATGCTCAGGTGGCCACCGACGCCGAGGGCGGCACCAAGGTCACGCGCCAAGGCCCTCACGTAGGTGCCCGTCGTGCACTCCACCTGCACGTCCACGTCGACGAGGCCGTCGTGTCGCCGCACCCCCTGCACCTCGAAGCGCGACACCGTCACCAGCCTGGCGGGCAGCACGACGTCCTCGCCGGCCCGGACCCGCTTGTAGGCGCGCTCCCCCGCCACCTTCACCGCCGACACGGCCGAGGGACGCTGCTCGATGTGCCCGGTGAGGTCCGCGACCGCGGCGGCGATCGACTCCCCCGAGACAGCATCGGTGGGCCTGGCCTGGAGGACTTCGCCCTCGGCGTCGTCGGTGACCGTCGAACGACCGAGAGTGACTGTCGCCTGATACGCCTTGTCGGCAAGAGCCAACCTGCCGAGGAGGCGGGTCGCCCTGCCGACGCCGACCACCAACACACCAGTTGCCATCGGATCGAGGGTGCCGGCATGGCCAACCCGGCGGGTGCCGCAGACCCGACGGCACCGGGCGACGACGTCGTGCGATGTCCAGCCGCCCGGCTTGTCGACGATCAGCAAACCGTCAGGGACGAGCATCTTCCTCGCCGTCGTCGTCGGCTTGCAGACCGGGTTCCGCGCCGGCGTCGTCGTCGGCCGGCTCCTCGTCCACCCGCTTGTACGGGTCGGGCTCCCCGGCGTACGTCGCCCCGGCCGCGCTTGCCGCCACCGCCGCATCACTCTCACGCGCCCTGCTGAGCAGGTCCTCGATGCGCGCCGCGGACTCGGGCAGCGCGTCGAGGATGAACTCCAGAGTCGGCGCGTGCCGCATGCCGAGCTGACGGGCCACCTCCGAGCGCAGCAGCCCTTTGGCGCTCTCGATCGCCGCCATGGACTCCGCCCGCTGCTTCTCGTCGCCGAGCACGGTATAGAAGATCGAGGCGTGCTGGGTGTCACCGGTGACCCGGACGTCGGTGATGGTCACGAAGCCGAGGCGGGCGTCCTTGATGCGTCGTTCGAGCATCTCCGCGACAACCACCTGGATCCTGTCGGCAACCCTGCGCACCCGGCCCGAGCTCATGACGTTCCTTCTTCCGTGTGGTTCCGTCTGCTGCCGACGAGGGCGGGGGCCTGCGCCGTCGTACCGACGCAACCTCCCCGCCCACGACGAGATGCCCTGCTGGACTAGCTGCGCGCGATCTCTCTCATCTCGAACGTCTCCACGACATCGCCGATCTTGATGTCGTTGAAGTTAGAGAGCGTGAGACCACACTCGAAGCCCTCGCGAACCTCGGTGGCGTCGTCCTTGCCGCGCTTCAGCGACGAGATCTCGACGTTCTCCGCGACGACCTGGCCGTCACGCACCAGGCGCGCCTTCGAGTTGCGCCGGATCGTGCCCGACGTCACGAGGCAGCCGGCGATGTTGCCGACCTTCGACGAGCGGAATACCTCGCGGATCTCCGCAGAACCGAGAGCAGCCTCTTCGTAGACGGGCTTGAGCATGCCCTTCAGCGCTGCCTCGATGTCGTCGATCGCCTGGTAGATCACCGTGTAGTAACGGATGTCGACACCCTCACGGTCGGCCACCTCGGTCGCCTTGCCCTGCGGCCGGACGTTGAACCCGATGATGACGGCGTTCGACGCGGCGGCCAGCATCACGTTGGTCTCCGTGATCGCCCCGACACCACGGTCGATGACGCGGAGGTTGACATCCTCACCGACGTCGATCTTGGCCAGCGCGTCCTCGAGAGCCTCGACCGAACCCGACACGTCGCCCTTGAGGATCAGCAGCAGCTCTTCGCTCTCACCCTTCTCCATGCTCGAGAGGAAGTCCTCGAGGGTACGACGACCGGTGCTCTTGGCGAGCATCGCAGCGCGCTCACGCGCGTCACGCTTCTCGGCGATCTGCCGAGCCACCCGGTCGTCGTTGACGACGAGGAAGTTGTCACCGGCACCGGGAACCGCGGTCAGGCCGAGCACCATGACGGGACGACTCGGCGGCGCCTCCAGCACCGGGTCGCCGTGTTCGTCGAGCATGGCGCGGACCCGGCCGTAGGCGGGACCGGCGACGATCGAGTCGCCGACGTGCAGCGTGCCGCGTTGGACGAGCACCGTTGCCACCGGCCCGCGTCCACGGTCCAGGTGCGCCTCGATGACGAGTCCCTGTGCGTCCTGGTCGGGGTTTGCCCGCAGGTCGAGGGCCGCATCCGCGGTCAGCACGATCGACTCGAGCAGCTTGTCGATGTTGAGCAGCGACTTCGCCGAGACATCGACGAACATCGCGTCACCGCCGTACTCCTCCGGCACCAGGCCGTACTCCGTCAGCTGGCCGCGTACCTTGGTCGGATCTGCCTCCGGCTTGTCGACCTTGTTGACGGCAACCACGATCGGCACGTCAGCCGCCTTCGCGTGGTTGAGCGCCTCGATCGTCTGCGGCATCACACCGTCGTCAGCGGCGACGACGAGGACGGCGATGTCCGTCGCCTGGGCCCCCCGCATCCGCATGGCGGTGAACGCCTCGTGGCCAGGCGTGTCGATGAAGGTCAGCTTGCGCTCCTCACCGTCCACCTCCGTCGCCACCTGGTAGGCGCCGATGTGCTGGGTGATGCCGCCGGCCTCCTTGGACACGACGTTGGTGTCTCGGATCGCGTCGAGCAGCCGCGTCTTCCCGTGGTCGACGTGACCCATGACGGTGACAACCGGCGGGCGGGCGATGAGGGCTTCGTCGCCACCTTCGTCCTCACCGAACTCGATGTGGAACGAGTCCAGCAGCTCCTTGTCCTCGTCCTCCGGGGACACGACCTCGATGGTGTAGTTGAGCTCCTCGCCGAGGATCCGCAGCGTCTCGTCGTTGAGCGACTGGGTGGCGGTCACCATCTCGCCGAGGTGGAACAGCACCTGGACGAGCGACGCGGCGTCGACACCCACCTTCTCGGCGAAGTCGGTGAGTGAGGCGCCACGCGACAGCCTGACGATCTCGCCCTCACCCTTGCGGACCCGGACGCCGCCGACCGCGGGCGCCTGCATCTGCTCGAACTCCTGGCGACGGGCCCGCTTCGACTTGCGACCACGCCGGGAGGGGCCGTTCGGCCGCCCGAAGGCGCCCTGCGTCGTACCTCGGCCTCCTCGACCTGGTGCCGGACGGCCACTGGTCGTCGGCAGGCCGCCGCCCGAGAAACCGCCTGGAGAACGCTGTCCGGCGCCACCCCTCGTCGGCGCTCCGGTGCGAGGAGCGCCTGGCCCGGCGGGCCTGCCGCCCGGTCCGGCGGGAGCCCCACGGCCACGCGTCGCCGGAGCACCGACGCCGCTCGACAGCTTGGGCATCATGGCCGGGTTGGGGCGCGGCGCGCCTGGGATCCCGGTGCTCCGGGGAGCACGAGGGTCTCCCGGCCGGTCGGTGCCTCGGGCCGCGGGGGCGCCGGGCACCGCCTGACCCGGGTCGGGGCGGCGGGAGCGCTGCATCCCCTGGGTCGACGAGAACGGGTTGTTGCCGGGGCGCGGGCCACTCGGCTTGGGCACCGGCGCGCGGGGAACCGGTGACTGACGTGTCGGGTCGCCGGGCGCCGAGGGCGCCGGGGACGTGGGTCCTGACGGCGCAGCGACAGAGCCGCCCGACTCGGCGACCGGCTGCGGTACGGCGGGCGGCGGGGCGGCCGGTGCGTCGAGCGTCTCCGCTGGGACGGCTGGCGCCGGGGCCGGGACCGAGGGTGGGCTCGCGACGACAGGTGGTGCGACAACAGGGGGCGACTGCCCGTTGACCGTCGCGTTGCCGTTGGGGGACTCGGCACGGGCGCCGGTGGGCAGCTGCGTGCCGACCCCGTTTGTGGGGTCGCTTGTCCCGGTGGTCGCGGATGCCGCGGCCTTGGCTGCCTTCTTCGCCGCCGCGGCTGCTGCTCGGGCGGCCTTCGCCGCCGCCTCGGCCGTCCACTCGGGACCCTTCAGCTCCTGGAGTCGACGTACGACCGGCGCCTCGACGGTCGACGACGCCGACTTGACGAACTCGCCCATCTCCTTGAGGGCCTCCAGCACGTTCTTGCTGGGCACCCCGAACTCCTTGGCGAGCTCATGGACTCTGGCTTTCTCTGCCACGATTCTCCTTCTTGGGCGGTCCGACCCAAGAAGGGTGCGGACCGCTAGCTGGTGGGCGTGCTCATTGCATGATTCTCATCGAGATGTCATGAG
Source organism: Nocardioidaceae bacterium (assembly GCA_033850885.1). GTDB lineage: Bacteria > Actinomycetota > Actinomycetes > Propionibacteriales > Nocardioidaceae > JAWWPG01. Next base: position 39,577 of record JAWWPG010000028.1, on the reverse strand, counting down.
CCGCTGCTCCGCTTTCGTGAGTTGTCTGACGGCGCGGCCTCGGGTGAGGCCGACCGGTGTGTCTCGAACCACGCACGGAGTCCGGTGATGTCGAGCGGACCGTCGAGCCGAAAGGCTCTGGGGAACGCCCGCCTGCGAACAGCGAGCTCGAGGCACGTGGGTCTGGGATGCAGGTGCGCTCCCCTACCCGGCTTGTTGCCGTGCTCGTCGAGTACGACGGACCGCGAAGGCCCGGCGCCATCGACAACCACCCGCACCAGATCTGACTTCGCCGCCTTCTCCCGGCATCCCACACAGGTGCGGACGGGGGTCGGACGACTCATCAACCATACATTCTACCGGCTTCTCGGGGATACCCACGTCGTATGTCGGATGGTGGCGCGGCCGCTGACCGGTAAGACGACCGAATCGGGGCGCCGGCGCAGCCGCCGGGCAGCATCTCTCGTCGGGCGACCCGCCCCGGATCCCCGGTGCGTCTCAGGAGCTGGTGCCGCCGTCCGCGTCTGCCGCGGCAGCCCCGACCGCGGCCTCAGGCATCTCAGGCGCAGGCATCTCAGGCGCAGGCATCTCAGGCGCAGCCTCAGCCGGTCTCGGCGACGGGGCTGGGTTGTCCGAGCGGATGTCGATGCGCCACCCCGTCATCCTGGCGGCGAGCCGCGCGTTCTGGCCCTCCTTGCCGATCGCCAGTGAGAGCTGGAAGTCCGGCACGGTCACGCGGGCGGAACGGGCGGCCTCGTCGACGATCTCGACCGAGATCACCTGGGCCGGCGACAGCGCATGACCGATCATCTGCGCGGGGTCCTCGGACCAGTCCACGATGTCGATCTTCTCGCCGTGCAGCTCGGTCATCACGTTGCGTACCCGCTGTCCCATCGGGCCGATGCAGGAGCCCTTGGGGTTGACGCCCTCGACGTGCGACCGGACAGCGATCTTGGTCCGATGACCGGCCTCTCGGGCGATGCCGCAGATCTCCACCGTGCCGTCGGCGATCTCCGGCACCTCCAGCGCGAACAGCTTCTTGACCAGGTTGGGGTGGGACCGCGACACCATGATCTGTGGTCCCTTCGCCCCCTTCCGGACGGTCACCACCAGACACCGGATGCGCTCGCCGTGGTCGTACTTCTCCCCCGGCACGCGCTCGGCCGCCGGCAGGACAGCCTCGATCTTGCCGAGGTCGACGAAGACCATGGACGGGTCACGGCCCTGCTGCACGACACCGGACACCACGTCGCCCTCCTTGCCGGAGAACTCACCGAACCGCAGGTCGTCCTCCGCGTCGCGCAGCCGCTGCAGGATCACCTGTTTGGCCGTCGTCGCCGCGATCCGACCGAAGCCCTCGGGGGTGTCGTCCCATTCCCTGACGACCGCGCCCTCCTCGTCGCGTTCGCGGACCAGGACCGTGACATGTCCGGTCTTGCGGTCGAGCTCGGCGCGGGCGTCCTCGTGGGCACCCGGGGTCCGGTGGTACGCGACGAGAAGCGACTGCTCGATGGCGTCGACGAGAACCTCGAACGAGATCTCCCGCTCCCGCTCGAGGGCTCGCAGCACGGCCATGTCGATGTCCATCGGCTTACCCCTCCTCGGCTTGTCCCGGTGAGCCGCCGGCCGGCCGCGGTCGGTTGAACTCGACCTCGATGCGCGCCCGCGCCACGGCGCCGTACCCGACCCGCGTCGGTACCCCCTGTACGTCGACGAGCGCCCAGTCGTCGTTCGCCTCGCGGATGCGCCCGGTCAGCATGCCGCCCTCGTGCAGCGTCACCGCGACGAGTCGGTTGACGTTGCGGCGCCAGTGGCGTGGTGTGGTGAGGGGGCGGTCGATCCCGGGCGACGTGACCTCGAGCGTGTAGGGCCGGTCACCGAGGGCTTCGGTCTCGTCCAGGCGGTCAGCGACGACGGTCGTGGCGGCTGCGAGGTCGTCGAGCGTGACACCGCCGTCCTTGTCGACGAGCACGCGGACGACGCGACGCCTGCCCACGGTGGAGATCTCGACGGCTTCCACGTCGAGACCGTTCGTCTCGAGCGGCGGGCGCAACACCTCGAGGAGTGCTTGTGTGGGCTGGTGGCCGGTCACTGGCAGTCCTCTCAAGTTGTGTTGTCGTCGCACGACCAAGCGTAGCGCCACGAACCGATTCGACCGCGATTGTCGGGTACGGTCTGCACCGTGAGGCACACGCGACCTGGCTCCGGGACCGCAGGTCCTCAGGTCAGCCGCCGCGTCCTCCTGCAAGGCGCCGCCGTGTCCGTGGCCGCGCTGGTCGCGCCGGCCTGCAGCGGAAGCGGCAACCGGGGCTCCCCGACCGTCGACTCACCTTCCTCGACACCACCGACCCCCACAGCCAGCGACGCTGACACCGACATCCGGCTCCTCACGAACGCGATCGCAGCTGAGGAGGAGCTGCTCAACTTCTGTACGGCGGCCTCCCGCCGCTATCCCGCCAAGCGCAGCCTGCTGACCGATGTGATCGCCTTCCAGCACCAGCACGTACGCCGGTTCCGCGGCTCCCTTACCAACCTCGAGCCCCCGGTGACGCGCACCAGCCGGCCGCTCCCACACCGAAGCGGCGAGCTCCCGTCCGAGCTCGCCGCCGCGGAGCGGGCCGCGGCGGACCACCGCTCAGCGGACTGCCTGGCGGCGACGTCGGGCCTGCTCGCGGAGCTGTTCGGGTCGGTTGCCGCCTCACACGCCGTCACCGCTCAGGCGCTCGTCCCCGGACCGATCGGCAACCCTGTGCCTCCGTCCGGCCCTCTCGCCGGGGTCGGAGCCCTCGAGCCTTGCCTGCTGGCCGAGTACGCCGCCGTGTTCGGCTACGGCGTACTCGGCGGCGTGTTGTCGGCCGGCGTCTCGGACCGACCGGCGGCATCCGCCGCGGTGTCGTCGTACGACGTCCACCGGGATCGACGCGACGCCCTCGTCGCGCTGATCACCGCTGCGGGGGTGCAGCCGCCGGCGGCGGCTGCCGCGTACGACATCCCCTTCCCCGTTACAGGGTTGCCGAGTGCTCGGCGGCTCGCCCGGTACATCGAGGGGCGTTGCGCGGCCATCTATGTGCGAGCCATCGGTTCGACGACCGGCCAAGCGCGCCGGCTCGTGAGCTCGACCCTCGTCGACTGCGCCGTGCGTGGGGTCAGCTGGGGGGCAGCACCCGAAGCATTCCCCGGACTCGGCTCGGAGTAGCGCTCACGACGACCCCCTCACACCTGAGACTCGAACCGTCACGGAAGGAAGAGCATCGAGTCGCCGAACTCGTGCCACAGGTAGCGCTCGGCGACCGCCGCCCGGTAGGCGGCCGCGACGAGCTCCTCTCCGGCAACCGCCTCCAGGAGCAGCAGATGGCTGGCCTCGGGCTCGTGCAGCCCGCTGACCAGGCCCGTGCATACCCGAGCCGGTCGCGACGGTCCCAGCACCAGGTCCGTCCAACCTTTGCGCGCCGAGACGTCGCCCGCCGGTTCGGCGGCACTCTCCAGTGCACGCACGGACGTCGTCCCGACCGCCACGACCCGTCGGCCCGCGTCTCGGGTCATGTTGACCAGACGGGCGGTCGTCTCCGACACCTGGTAGCGCTCGGACATGGGCGGTTCGTGCTTCTCGGGGCTGGAAACACCCGTGTGCAGGACGATCGGGGCCACCACCACGCCACGTGCCATCAGGCCGACCAGCATCCGGCGGGTGATCGGCCGCCCGGCGCTCGGCATCTCGGCACTGCCCGGCCGGTCGGCGTACACGTTCTGCAGGTCGGCAAGCGGCCAGCTGCCGCTGAGGTACCCGTAGCGGATGGGACGTCCGTGCTTCGCGAGGTAGCCGACGCGGTCGCGCGGCGGCATCGGTGTCACCCGCCACAGCCTGGCGTCCGCCACGGACTCGTCGGGGTAGGCAGCGTCGACCCGCACGCGCTGGCCACCGGTGAGGTCGATCTCCTCACCCGGCCGGAGGTCGGTCTGTGGCCCGGAGTTGTCGGTACGGCGAACCTCCACGACCCAGCTTCCGTCGTCGAGGCCCACCGCGACGTGGACCGCACTGCGAACTCCGTTACTGCGCAGCCCGTCCACGGCTGCCGGCAGGGTGGCCGAGGTGTTCACGACGAGGAGATCGCCTGGAGCCAGATGGTCGGCGAGTCTTCGGAAGACCGTGTGCTCCACCGCGCCCGGCCTCGAGACGAGCAGACGTACCCCGTCCCGAACCAGGCCTCGCCGCTCGGGCGGAGCCGACGCCTCGCTGCCCGTCGGCAGCACGAACCTGGTGCCGGGGGACGTGAAGGTCTGGGGGCTCACGCGACGTTCGCCTCCCGAAGCTCGGCGGCTCGGTAGCGACCACTGGGCGGCAGCTCGTCGACGAGTCGGAGCAGCTGGGGGACGACCGTCTCCGGCTCCGGTCGGTCGGAGATGTCCTCGCCGGGGAAGGCTTCCTGGTGCATGCGGGTCCGCATGTCGCCGGGGTCGAACGCGTACACGCTGATGGCCGGTTCCTCGGCGGCGAGGACCGCGGAGATCTGGTCAAGCGCCGCCTTCGATGACCCATAACCTCCCCATCCGTCGTACGGTTCCACAGCGGCGTCCGACGTGATGTTGACGAGTACGCCGCCGCTGGAACGTAGCGTCGGGAGCAGCGCCTGGCTCAACGCCAGAGCGGCGAGCGTGTTGACGCCATATACCTTCACGAGCACGTCGATGGGGTAGTCGGCGAGCCGGGGCTGCGGACTCGGGCCCAGCACGCTCGCGTTGTTGACCAGCAGATCGAGCGAGCCGAGCCCGTCGACCGCCTCCATGAGCCGAGTCCGGTGTTCGTCGTCGGCGACGCTCCCCGCGACTGCCGTGACGCTCGCGGCTCCGCCGGCATCGAGCTCCGAGGCGACCGCGGCCAGGTCGGCGGAGGTACGCGCGTCGATGACGAGGTGCCAGCCACGAGATGCCAAGGCAAGGGCGAGCGCCCGGCCGAGCCCGCGAGAGGCCCCGGTGACGACGGCGACAGACATAGCAGGCTCCTTATGTTCGGACGATGCCACCGCAAGTGTTGGGTGGTACTACCGACAAGCCTGCAACCTCAAGTTAACTTGATGTCAATGGGCTGCAGGTTCCGGCTCATCCCGCCTCGACGGCAAGTTTGCGACGGCTCGACGGCAAGTTTGCGACGGCTCAACCGGTGGTGGAGGCGGCGGACCACGCGGCAACGATGTCCGCGACATCGAAGAGGCGCTGCACCACTGCATCCGGCTGACCCTCGGAGTGTCCGCGCTGGTCATCGGGGATAGTGCTGTGCGGAACCCAGATCGTCCGCATCCCGAGCTGAGCCGGCCCCCAGACATCCTCGAACAGCCGGTCGCCGACGTACACCGCGCGCTTCGGGTCGCAGACGCCCACGGCGGCCATGGCCGCCTCGAAGGCGCGCGGGTCGGGCTTCGTCCACGCGAGCTCACTCGAGTAGACGTCGCCGTCGATGAGCTCGAGCACGCCGTCGCGGGCGAAGAACTCCCGGTGCCACTCGCGCGGCCAGATCGTGTTCGACAGCACCCCGATCCTCTTGCCCGCGGCCCGGAGCCGCTGCCACAACGGGAGGACGTCCGCGTCCGTGATGGTCAGAGGCTCCCAGAACGCGCGATAGGCCGCGACCACCTCCGGCGTCGCTTCGACGCCGGAGATCGTGCAGAGCTCGGCGAACGTCGCGCTGCGGTGCTCATCGCGTGAACGCCCCCAGAGCTGCGCCCCGGCCTCGAACACGGCGTTGGCGACTTCATCGACCAGCTCCGGGACGGCACTGGACGCCAGCGCCAGCGCTTCGCCGCGGTAGTCCAGCGGCCGCCACGGCGTGAGCGTGCCGCCCCAGTCGAAGATCACCGCGTCGATGGGCATCAGCGGCCCCGTCGCCGGGAGAGCAGCTCACCGGCCGCGAACGACACCCACCAGATGCTCAACGGCCTCACCTATCTCGACGTTGACTCGCTTCCCGCTCCTGCGGTCCTTGACCTCGATCACCCCGTCCGTCAGGCCCTTCCCGACGACCACGATGGTGGGGACCCCGATGAGCTCGGCATCGGTGAACTTCACGCCCGGCGAGACCTTCGGCCGGTCGTCGTACAACACGCTCAGGCCGGCCGCCTCGAGGTCGGTGATCAGCCAGTCGGCGGCGGTGAAGACCGCGTCGCCCTTGCCGGTCGCCACCACGTGGATGTCGGCCGGCGAGACCTCGCGGGGCCAGACGATACCGGCCTCGTCGTACGACCCTTCGACGATGGCCGCAACCGCCCGGGACACGCCGACGCCGTAGGACCCCATCGTGACGGTGACGAGCTTGCCGTACTCGTCGAGCACCCTGAGGTCGAGCGCATCCGCGTACTTCGTGCCGAGCTGGAAGACGTGACCCATCTCGATGCCTCGAGCCGTCTCGAGGGGGTTGCCGCAGCGTGGACACGGGTCGCCGTCGCGCACGTCCGCGGCCTCGATCACGCCGTCGGCCGTGAAGTCCCGGCCGACGACGAGCCCGATGACATGCCGGCCAGGCTCATCGGCACCGGTCACCCACGAGGTGCCGTCGACCACGCGCGGGTCGAGCAGGTACCTGATGCCGCTGAGGGCGTTCGAGCCGAGGGTTCCCGGACCGATGTAGCCCTTGACGAGCGCCGGGTTGGCCGCGAAGTCCGCCTCGTCGAAGGCCTCGACGACCGTCGGCTCGACCTGGGCGCCAAGACGTTTCAGGTCGACGTCGCGGTCACCCGGCAGGCCGATGGCGAGCGGCTCGCGAGTACCGTCCGGGCGGGCGAGCATCACGATGACGTTCTTCAACGTGTCACCGGCCCGCCACGGCCGGTCGTCCCGCGGGAACTTCATGTTCAGGTGGTCGACCAGGGTGTCGATCGTCGGCGTATCGGGGGTGTCCTCGACCCGGGCGGGCGGCAGGCCGTCGTACGGGATGGGAGGCGGCACCGGAACCCTGACCGCCTCGACGTTGGCCGCGTAGCCGCAGGTGCTGCAACGGACGTACGTGTCCTCGCCGGTGGTCGCCGTCGCGAGGAACTCCTCGCTCGCGGACCCGCCCATGGCGCCCGACATCGCGGCCACGATCACGTAGTCGAAGCCGAGCCGGTCGAAGATGCGCACGTAGGCGTCGCGATGCGCCTGGTAGGAGCGCAGGAAAGCCGCCTCGTCGATGTCGAAGGAGTACGAGTCCTTCATGACGAACTCGCGACCGCGAAGGATCCCGGCTCTCGGCCGTTGTTCGTCGCGGTACTTCGTCTGGATCTGGTAGAGCGACAACGGCAGATCCTTGTACGACGAGTAGAGATCCTTGACCAACAGGGTGAACATCTCCTCGTGGGTCGGGCCGAGGAGGTAGTCGTTGCCCTTGCGGTCCTTGAGCGTGAAGATGCTGTCCCCGTAGTCGGTCCAGCGGCCGGTCGCCTCGTACGGCTCTCGCGGCAACAGCGCCGGGAAGTGCACCTCCTGTGCCCCGATCGCGTCCATCTCCTCGCGGACGATCCGCTCCACGTTGCGCAGCACGCGGTAGCCCAGCGGCAACCAGGAGTAGATGCCCGGCGCGGCGCGCCTGACGTACCCCGCCCGCACCAGCAGCCGGTGACTCGGGACCTCGGCGTCCACCGGGTCCTCACGCAGCGTGCGCAGGAACAGGGTCGACATCCTCAGCACCACGGGAGCTCCTCAGGCCAGGTCATGGAGAGTCGAGGATATCCGCCACCCGCCGGGAGGCACATCAGGGTTTCGGCGGCCGCTCGGTCTACCGACCGAGCCGCTCCCTCTCGCGGCGGCGCTACCCTCCCTGGGTGACCCCCTGCCGCAGCGCGCCCAGCAGGTTGACGTCGGCCCGGACCCGGGCCTCGGTGACGACCAGCTGGTTGTACCGGGACCCATAGGTCGGGTCCGTGATGTCCCGCGGCACGTCGAGCCAGCGCATGGGATGGGCAATGGGGTGGCCGTAGTCGTACGGCGTGATAATCGTCGGGATGTACTGCAGCCTGGTCACCGTGAACGAGCCGTCCGGTTGCTGGGTGAACGTCACGCGGCAGGTGTTCCCCTCGTACACGCCCGGGATCATGGGGTCCTGCCGGGCGATCGCGTTGCCCAGCCCGTAGACGACCCAGGTGCCGTTGAGCTTGTCGTAAGGCTGCACGACGTGGGCGTGGTGGCCGTAGATGAACGAGATGTCGGGGGACCTCGTGAGGCTCTCGGCCAGCGTCCTCTGTTCGGACGTCGGCATGTGGTCGTACTCCTGGCCCCAGTGCAACGCCACGATGACGATCTTGGCGCCGGCCACCCGGGCTCGATGGGCCATCCGCAGGATCCTCGTGATGTTGATGATCGGTACCGACCAGGGCTCGGCAGCGGGCAGCGGGATCCCGTTCGTTCCGTACGTGGCGCCGATGAGGGCCACCTTGACGCCCTTCACGGTGACCATCAAGGCGTTTCTCGACGCCGCTTTGGTCGTGACGGTGCCGAAGTGCTTGAGCCCGATCCGGTTGAAGTCGCCGATGGTGCGCTTCAAGCCGCTCCAGCCCTGGTCGAGGCTGTGGTTCGACATCGTGGTGCAGGCGTCGTAGCCCTCCCACTTCAGCGCCGGAAGGATCTGCGGAGGCACCGAGAACAAGGGATAGCCCGAGTAGGGTCCACCTCGGGGCGCCAGCGGTGTCTCCAGGTGGCAGATCGCGAAGTCGGCGCTGCTCACGACCCGACGCATGTTCGCCAGGATCGGACGGTAGTCCATGTGGCCATGGCCGGTCCGACGGGCATCCTGCTGCGCCGTCTTCCACAAGCCCTGGTGCAGCAGCACGTCGCCACTCATGACCATCGTGATCGAGACCGGCTTCCCCGGAGCCTGGGATGTCGTCGACGCGGGCGGCTGCGAGCCTCTAGTGGTAGACGAGACCCGTGGCCCTGTTGCGTTGTCACTGTTGCTGCAGGCTGCCACGCCGAGGATCGCGACGGCCACGGCGCCCACTACCGCCGTACGCCGTGGACGTCGTCTCACCTGTCGCCTCTCATGGGAAGTCGCTGCACCAAAGCGACCGGTGTGATCCAGCACGCCATCCGGAATTCTCCCATGGCCCGCGTAGGCTCATCCCGGGAGGTTGGTCGATGCTGAGAACCCGGAGCAAGGTTCGCGTGCTCGGACGCGACGACCTGCCGGCTGTGCGCAGGGTCCTCGACCAGGATCCGGTCACCCATGTTTTCGTCGACCACCGGGTCCGGGCAACGAGTCTCGACCCACGCTGGCTCGGCGGCCAGCTGTGGGGATACGACGACGGAGCCGGCGTCGTCTCTCTCTGTCACGCCGCCGCCAACCTGATCCCCGTCCGCGCCACGCCGGAGGCGCTGCGCGCCTTCGCGGCTCAGGCGCTCTCCCAAGGGCGGCGTTGCTCCGCGATCCTCGGGCCGAACGATGACGTGAACCAGCTCTGGGGCCTGCTCAGCGCCGAATGGGGTCCAGCGCGCGAGATCCGGCCGCGTCAGCCGTTCCTGACTCTTCGAACGTCCCCCCTCGTGCCGCCCAACCCCCATGTCCAGCGGGTCCGGCCGGACCAGCTCGATGTCCTCTACCCGGCGTGCGTCGCGATGTTCACCGAGGAGCTGGGCGTCTCGCCCGAGGCCGGCGGTGGCGCGCGGCTCTACCGGTCGCGGGTCGCCCAGCTGGTCACCAAGGGCCTCGCCTTTGCCCATATCGACGGCGACGAGGTGGTGTTCAAGGCGGAGGTGGCAGCCGTCACCCCGCGGGCTGCGCAGGTTCAAGGTGTCTGGGTCAACCCGGCCTACCGCGGCCGGGGGCTCAGCGCCCCCGCGGTTGCGACGGTCTGCGGGACCGTGCTTCGTGACCTCTCCCCTGTGGTGTCGCTGTATGTCAACGAGCACAACCTGCCGGCGCGTCGGGCCTACGCACGGGTCGGCTTCACCGAACACACCCGCTTCGCCACGGTCCTCTTCTGACGCAAGGGCGAGGAGACCGCCGGCGAGCCGCGCGCAGGTCATGGCGCGGGTGAGGCGCGTTTCCCGGTTTCTCTCCCGCGCCGCAGGTCCCACTCCTATGCTGCACAGATCATCAAGCCGGGAGGGCCACTCATGATCGGTTCGAGTACGTCGCGGCGCATGGGCGCCGTCATCGCCGCGATGGTGTCGGCGGGAGCTCTGGTGGGATTGGCGACGCCACTTCCGGCCACCGCCGCAGCATCGTGTCGGCCGTCGATCGAGGACCTGGGAGACCCGTTCGGCGGACACTTCAGCTTCGCCGATGGTGTCAACGCCGCCGGCACAGTGGCCGGAAGCGCTTTCCTGCCCAGCGGGCGCGGGCGTGCCGTCGTCTGGCAGCACGGCACGGCCACGAACCTCGGCGTGGTTGCACCGTACGACGAGTCGTTCGCTCACGGCATCGGCGACGACGGGACGGTCGTCGGGGAGCTGGACTTCAAGAGCCGCAAGGCGGCCCCGTTCATCTTCTCCGGCGGCAGGATGCGCATCCTGCCCGGGTTGGGCGGCGACTTCGGCTACGCAGCGGGGATCAACAGCCGCGGCACCATCGTGGGGACGGCCAGCGACGCCGACGGCTTCCCGCACGCCGTGGTCTGGACCCACGGCGGCCGCCACGTGGTCGACCTCGGGATCGCCCGCGGCGACGAGTCGAGCTTCGGGTCGGGCATCAACGACGCCAACGTCGTGGTGGGCGACAGTGACGCGGCGGACCAGAGCGAGCGCCCGGCAGTCTTCGTCCACGGCCAGGTCGAGGTCCTGACCGGTGATACCAGCCGACACGGAGCGGCCGAGGACGTCAATATCGAGGGCCGCATCGTCGGCGATGCGTTCCTGCCCGACGGCACGCAGCACGCCATCACGTGGGGGCGGCACAAGTATCACGGGCGTGACCTCGGGACCTTGCCCGGAGGGACGTTCGCGGCCCTGGTCTCCATCGACGATCACGGACGGGCGGTCGGCGCAGGCAACATCGGCGCGGTCCCGCACCAGAACCACGCCGTGCTCTGGCCGGGCTCAGGGCCGCTGCTGGCGCTGCGGCCACTCTCCGGCCACTTCCGTCGCGACTTCGCGGTGGCCCGCAAGCTCGGCACGCGAGGACAGGCGGTCGGCGCCAGCCAGACCACCTCTGGCGAGGTGCACGCGACGGTGTGGACCTGCGCCGAGCGGCAGGCGTTCCTGCCCAGGGGTACCAGAGGGAACGGCCCTCCCTCCCCTGGTGGAACCGCCGTATCGCTGCCGCCCGACGTGGCCCGCTAGCGTCTCGACCCACCCCCCCGCATTTGCCTGGCAGGCCAGGGAAACTCACCGTTTGCCAGGCAGGCCTGGCTGGCAAACGGTGCATCTGCCTGGCAAGCCAGGCAAACGCCCAGTCGAACCGGGGAAGTCGGCGGCGTAGTGCCCGATCGCACCGCCCACCCGACCGTCGTACTCCGGGGACCTGATCGGACGCAGCACAACGTCGGGCATCAGTGCACCGAAACCGTGGGACCCCCAGCCGGAGCGGCGGAGCCGGCGTCGGTGATCTCGTCGGCGATCCGCATCGCCTCCTCGATCAGCGTTTCCACGATCATCGACTCTGGCACTGTCTTGATGACCTCGCCCTTGACGAAGATCTGCCCCTTGCCGTTGCCGGATGCAACGCCCAGGTCCGCCTCACGGGCCTCACCGGGACCGTTGACGACGCAGCCCATGACGGCAACCCGCAGGGGGACCTCCATGCCCTCGAGCCCGGCGGTGACCTCCTCGGCGAGCCTGTAGACATCGACCTGAGCGCGCCCGCACGAGGGGCAGGAGACGATCTCGAGGTGCCGCTCACGCAGGTTGAGGGACTGCAGGATCTGCAGGCCGACCTTGACCTCCTCGACGGGGGGCGCTGAGAGCGAAACCCGGATCGTGTCGCCGATCCCCTTGGAGAGCAGGGCTCCGAACGCCACAGCTGACTTGATCGTCCCCTGGAAGGCCGGGCCCGCCTCGGTCACCCCGAGGTGCAGAGGCCAGTCACCGGCGACCGAGAGCAGCTCATAGGCCCGGACCATCACGACCGGGTCGTTGTGCTTGACGGAGATCTTGAAGTCGTGGAAGTCGTGTTCCTCGAACAGCGACGCCTCCCAGACGGCGGATTCGACGAGCGCCTCCGGCGTTGCCTTGCCGTACTTCTCGAGCAGCCTTGGGTCCAGCGATCCCGCGTTGACCCCGATCCGGATCGACGTACCGTGGTCCTTCGCTGCCGCGGCGATCTGCTTCACCTGGTCGTCGAACTTGCGGATGTTGCCCGGGTTGACGCGGACCCCGGCACACCCCGCCTCGATCGCCGCGAAGACGTACTTCGGCTGGAAATGGATATCGGCGATGACCGGGATCTGTGAGTGCCTGGCTATCTCCGGGAGTGCGTCCGCGTCGTCCTGGGTCGGGCAGGCAACCCGCACGATGTCGCAACCGGTCGCGGTCAGCTCGGCGATCTGCTGGAGAGTCGTGTTGACGTCGGAGGTGAGCGTCGTCGTCATCGACTGCACCGATACCGGAGCGTCCCCGCCGACCAGGACCTTGCCTACCCTGATCTGGCGGGTCTTGCGCCGAGCGCCCAGCACGGGGGCAGGAGCGGTCGGCATTCCCAGGTTGACGCTTGTCATGCGGTTCCTCGTGTGCTTGTCGGTGTGGTGACTGGCGGGTGGTTGGCGCGTCCATCTGACGCGGCGGGTCGGGTACGGCGATCAGCCGGTCAGCTTGATCGGGTTGACGATGTCGGTCCAGACCAGCAGCACACCCAGCACCACGAGGATGCTCGCGGCGACGTAGGCGATCGGCAACATCTGCGCGACATCGGCGTAACCCGGGTCCGGCTTGCGGCGCAGGCGCGCCCACCCCCGCCGTACCGCTTCGTAGAGCGCACCGGCGATGTGACCGCCATCGAGCGGGAGCAGCGGGATGAAGTTGAACAGGGCCACGAACAGGTTGATGACGCCGAGCAGCGTGAGCAGGGTGGCCACCTTGTCGACGATGTCGATCTGGCCGCTCGAGGCGACCTCGCCCGCCACCCGGCTGGCCCCGACCACACTCATCGGGCTGTTCGGGTCTCGGCCCTGGACCCCGACGGCTGCCTTGGCAACGCCCCACAGCCGGCTCGGCAGGTGGACCAGCGCCTCGCCGGTGGCCTTCGTGTACATCCCCATGGTCGACAGCACATAGCCGAAGCTCTGCTGCTCACGTACCTGCGTCGGGGAGATTCCGAGGAAGCCCGCCTTGACGAACGTGGTCGGGTTGTCGACCGAGAACAGCGTGTTGACGGTCGGGTCGGCGTGCAGGGTGACGGTCCGGTTGCCCCGCTCGACCACGACGTCGATCTGCTTACCGGCAGAGTCGCGGATGTCGCGGGAGAACTGGTCCCAGGAGGTCATCTTCGTGCCGTTGACGGACAGCAGCTGGTCGCCCGCGCGGAAGCCCGCTGTACGCGCCGGCGAGACCGGGTCCTTCGGGCTACAGACGGTGGGCGTCACATCCGCGCGCTGAACGCAGTCGGCCACGCTCGAGACGGTGAGAGTCGGTTGTGAGACGCCGAGGAGCATGAACACCGAGCCGAGGATGATGACCGCCAGGAAGACGTTCATCAGCGGCCCGCCGGACATCACGATGACCTTCTTCCACCAGGTCTTCTTGTAGAACAGCCGGTCATCGTCGTCGGCGGTGATGTGTTCGTACTCGACGGCACGGGCGTCGGCGATCAGCCGGCCGAGAACGCCACCGGTGAACCCTTTGACCTTGCCGTTCACGTCGCGCTTCTCGGGGGGCAGCATGCCGATCATCTTGATGTACCCGCCCAACGGGAACATCTTGACGCCGTACTCGGTGTCACCCCTCTTGGTCGACCAGATGGTCTTGCCGAAGCCGACGAAGTACTGGGTCACCTTGACGCCGAACTTCTTGGCGGGCACCATGTGCCCGACCTCGTGCAGGGCGATCGACGCGACCACGCCGAGGAAGAACAACGCCACCCCGAGTACGTAGACCAGTGTGGTCATGCTTGCTCTGCTCCTCCTGGTGTGCGTGCCTCGGCGACCGCCTCTGCCGCCCGGTCGCGGGCCCAGGCGTCCGCCGCAAGGACGTCGTCGACGCTCAACTGCGCCCCAGGAGAGGGTACGTCGGCGGCGGCCAATACCACAGCGACCGTGTCGGCGATGCCGAGGAAGCGAAGGCGGCGGTCCCAGAAGGCCTGCACCGCGGTCTCGTTCGCGGCGTTGTAGACGGCGGGGTAGACGCCACCTCTGCGGCCGGCCTGCACCGCCAGACTCAGCAGCGGGAAGGACAGGTCATCGACGGGCTCGAACTGCCACGACTGGGCCTGCGTCCAGTCGACGGCTGCCGACGCGCCGGCGACCCGGTCAGGCCAGCCCAGGGCGAGGCTGATCGGGAGGCGCATGTCGGGTGGCGACACTTGCGCCAGCGTCGACCCGTCATGGAACTCGACCATGGAGTGGACGACCGACTGGGGATGCACGACGACCTCGATGTCGTCGAATGCGATATCGAAGAGCAGATGCGCCTCGATCACCTCGAGCCCCTTGTTGACGAGGGTTGACGAGTTCGTGGTCACCATCGGGCCCATGTCCCAGGTGGGGTGGGCCATCGCCTGCTCCGGTGTGACGTCGGAGAGCTCGTGACGCTTGCGGCCACGGAACGGGCCACCGCTGGCGGTGATCACCAGCCGTCGTACCTCGTCGGCGCGACCGCCGCGCAGGCACTGCGCCAGGGCTGAGTGCTCGGAGTCGACCGGCACGATCTGGCCCGGCTTGGCGGCCGACGTGACGACCTCGCCGCCGATGATCAGCGACTCCTTGTTGGCGAGCGCGAGCGTCGAGCCGGCAGCCAGCGCGGCCAGCGTGGGTCGCAGGCCGACCGCACCGGTGATGGCATTCAACACGGTGTCAGCCGGGAGGCCGGCGACCCGCTCGGCGGCGTCCGGTCCGGCGACGATCCTCGGCAGGCTCGACTCCCCGTGGTGGTAGCCGGAGCGCTTGGCCTGCGCATAGAGCGCGAGCTGGAGATCCTGGACGGCCGTGCCGCGGGCAACTGCCACGACGGGTACGCCGAACTCGATGACCTGAGCGGCGAGCAGCTGCGGGTCGGACCCGCCTGCGGCCAGCGCCACGACACGGAACCGTTCGGGGTTGGCACGGACCACGTCAAGCGCCTGGGTGCCCACCGATCCGGTGCTTCCGAGCAGCACGACGTCGCGGGGTTCCGGCCTTACGCTCGTCATGTCACGATTGTCCCACGCCGGCGCCGGCGGTGGACTCCGACGAGGGCGGCCGGCCCGTCTGACGGCGCGGGGCGCCGGCCCCACTGGCGACGCTTGGGTGGTGCACCACCCAGGTAGCCCTCAAGCCACTCACATCTGGGTGGCTTGCGGGACATCTGAGTGGTGCACCACCCACATGCCGCCCGGGAGTCGGGCATTTGCCTGGCATGCCACGCAGGTACACCGTTTGCACGGCAGGCCTGCCTAGCAAACGATGCGCTTCCCTGGCATGCCAGGCAAACGCGAGACCACGCAAGCCGGGAAGCCGCCAGGTCGGTTGGGCCGTGGAGACGCCAGGTCGGTTGGGCCAGGAAGACGCCAGGTCGGTTGGGCCGGGAAGCCGCCAGGTCGGTTGGGCCGGGAAGACGCCAGGTCGGTAGGCCCTAGAGGTCGAGGCCGGTGAGGACCATGACCCGCTCGTAGGTGTAGTCGTGCATCGCGTAGCGCACGCCCTCCCGGCCGACGCCCGACTGCTTCGCGCCGCCGTACGGCATCTGGTCGGCGCGATAGCTCGGCACATCGCCGATGATCACACCCCCCACCTCCAGCTCGCGATGGGCGGCGAACGCCGTCTGCAGGCGGTGCGTGAACACCCCCGCCTGCAACCCGTAGACCGAGTCGTTGACTCTGGCGAACCCGTCGGCGTCGTCGGCGACCTTCTCCACCACGAGCACCGGGCCGAAGACCTCCTCGCGGCACACCTTGGCATCCGGAGAGACCCGGGTGAGGATGGTTGGCTCGATCGTCGTCCCGTCGCGCTTCCCGCCGGTCAGGATGGTAGCCCCCGCCTCGACCGCCTCGTCGACCCACGAGACGATCCTGGCGGCAGCCTCCTCGTTGATCACCGGTCCGACCTGCGTGGCGTCCTCGGCGGGGTCACCCACGCCAAGTCCCTCGACCTCGGCCGTCAGGCGGGCGGCGAAGTCGTCGTACAGGCTCTCCGCCACGAAGACACGCTGCACGCCGATGCACGACTGACCCGCCTGGTAGTTCGAGAACGTCGCGATCCTGCCAGCCGCCCAAGAGAGGTCGGCGTCGGTGTTCCAGTCGGAGCACACGACGACGGCGGCGTTGCCGCCCAGCTCCAGGACGACGTGCTTGTGCGGGACGGCGCGCTGGATCGCGTAGCCGACCGGTCCCGAGCCCGTGAACGACACGACGGGCAGTCGCTCGTCGGCTACCAGCGACTCGGCCTGCTCGTTCGGCACGTTGACCACGCTGACCATGCCCTTCGGCAGCCCGGTGTCCGCGATGATCTCCCCGAGCTTGAGTGCAGACAGGGGTGTCTTCGGGGCCGGCTTGACCACTACTGGTGCGCCGACAGCGATCGCCGGGGCAACCTTGTGGGCGACGAGGTTGAGCGGGAAGTTGAAGGGTGAGATCGCGAGCACGGGGCCCTTCGGCACCGACCGGACATAGGCGAGCCGGCCAGCGGCCGCCTTGTCGGTGTCGAGCCGCACCGCCTCTCCCGACCAGCGGCGGGCCTCCTCGGCGGCGATCCGGAAGACCGACACCGCCCGCCCGACCTCAGCACGTGCCCAGGTGATCGGCTTGCCGTTCTCGGCCGTGATCAACCGGGACAGCTCCTCCGAGCGCTCTGCGATGGCCGCGCTGGTCGCGGCGAGGGCGTCGGCTCGGACGTACAGCGGAAGGGCCGCAGCTTCCTCCCGCACCTCGTCGGCAGCCTTCACGGCCGCCTCGAGCTGGTCCGGGGTCGCCCATGAGGTGGTGGCGACCAGCGAACCGTCGTACGGGTTGCGGATCTCGAAGGTCTCGTCGCCGTGCACCGGCACGCCGGCGACCCACATCGGTGATACTTGGCTCATATTCCGACGGTACGCGACCTCTACGAACGCGCAAGGAGAACCCGATGGGCGCATTGTGGCATCCCTTCTCGAACATGAGCGCCGTCGAGAAGAACGGCGAGTTCACACTCACGCGGGGACAGGGTGTCTACGTGTACGACGCCGACGACAACCGATACCTGGACGCGACGGCGGGCCTGTGGTACGCCAACGTCGGACACGGGCGGGTGGAGCTCGCCGAGATCGCGGCCAAGCAGATGGCCAAGCTCGCCTCGTACAACACGTTCGGTGACTACTCGAACGAGCCGGCCATCGCGCTCGCCGAGAAACTCGCCGGCATCGCGCCGACGGCAGGCAGCAAGGTGTTCTTCACCTCGGGCGGATCCGACTCCGTCGACACCGCCGCGAAGCTGGCCCGCCGCTACTGGGTCGAGATGGGCCAGCCCAGCCGCACCTTCGTCATCGGGCGGCAGAAGGCCTACCACGGCATGCACTTCGCAGGCACGGCACTGGCCGGCATCCCCACGAACCGGGAGGGGTACGGCGAGCTGGTGCCCGACACGGCGACCGTCGCCTGGGACAGCGCCGACGACCTGCGGGCCACTATCGACCGCCTTGGCGCCGACCGGGTCGCCGCGTTCTACTGTGAGCCGGTCATCGGCGCCGGTGGCGTCTTCCCGCCGCCCGAGGGCTATCTCGCCGACGTCCGCAAGGCATGCACCGAGAACGACGTGTTGTTCGTCGCCGACGAGGTGGTCACGGGTTTCGGGCGGATCGGAGGCTCGTGGTTCGCCAGCACCCGGTTCGGACTCGAGCCCGACATGGTGACGACGGCGAAGGGGCTGACGAGTGGCTACCTGCCGATGGGCGCCGTACTGGTCGCTCCCAAGGTCGCGGAGCCGTTCTTCAAGCCGGACGGCGACGTCTGGTGGCGCCATGGTTACACCTACTCCGGGCACGCTGCCGCGGCCGCCGTCGCCCTCGGCAACCTGGCGATCATCGAGCGTGAAGGGCTGCTCGACGAGGCGGCCCGCCTCGAGGCCACCCTTGCCACCGCGCTGTCACCGCTCGCAGACCACGATCGGGTCGAGCAGGTGCGCTGCGGGACCGGAGCGCTGGCCGCGGTGCAGATGCGCGAGCCGAGCGAGGCGGCGCAGCTCGCTGTCACACTGCGGTCCCACGGTGTTGCGACCCGCGCGGTCGGCGTCGGAGGCATCCAGGTGTCGCCCCCGCTGATCATGACCGACGACCAGGTCGGCGACCTCGCGAGCGCCATCGCGACCGCGTTGGACGCCTAGCAGGGAGCTGGTCCGGCTACTTTCCAGCGCGATGACCGCCCGCATCGCGCCGTCGGTGTCGTAGCTGTCATGCAGGTCGAGCGTGAGCTTCATGCTGGCCGCGCCTGTCCATCGGAGCCGCCGCAGCCTCCTAGGCTCCGATGTAGCTCATCACATGCTTGATCCGGGTGTAGTCCTCCAGGCCGTACATCGAGAGGTCCTTGCCGTACCCGGAGTGCTTGAAACCACCGTGCGGCATCTCGGCGACGAGCGGGATGTGGGTGTTGATCCACACACAGCCGAAGTCGAGGCGACGAGCCATCCGCATCGCCCGCCCATGGTCCTTGGTGAACACGCTGCTGGCGAGGCCGTACTCCACCCCGTTCGCCCAGCGCAGCGCCTCCTCCTCGTCGCTGAACCGCTGCACGGTGATCACCGGGCCAAAGATCTCGTCCTGGATCGCCTCGTCGTCCTGGTGGAGCCCCGAGACGACGGTGGGCGCATAGAAGTATCCCCGGTCGCCCACCCGGGATCCGCCGGTCCGCACCTCGGCGTGCTCGGGGAGCCGGCTGATGAAACCCGTCACCCGCTCGAGCTGTCCGGCGTTGTTCACCGGGCCGTACAGCACGTCCTCGTCATCGGGCTGCCCAGTCTTGGTGTTGCGGGCCTGCTCGGTCAGAGCGGCCACGAAGTCGTTGTGGACTCCCGGTCCGGCGAGCACCCGGGTGGCCGCGGTGCAGTCCTGGCCGGCGTTGAAGTAACCCGCGCCGGCGATTGCCTCGGCAGCCGCCTCGACGTCGGCGTCGTCGAAGACGATGACAGGTGCCTTGCCCCCGAGCTCCAGGTGAGTCCTCTTCAGGTCATGTGACGCCGCCTCGGCGACCTGCATGCCGGCGCGCACGGACCCGGTGATCGAGACCAGCTGGGGCGTCGGGTGGGACACCAGTGCTCTGCCAGTGTCACGGTCTCCGGTGATGACGTTCATCACGCCGGGTGGGAAGAACTCCTGGCACAGCTCGCCCAGCAGGAGCGTCGAGGCGGGCGTCGTATCGGAGGGCTTGATCACCAGCGTGTTGCCTGCCGCCAGCGCGGGGCCGATCTTCCAGACCGCCATCATGAGCGGGTAGTTCCAGGGCGTGACCTGTGCGACCACCCCGATTGGCTCCCGACGGATCATCGATGTGTGGTCCTTCAGGTATTCCCCCGCCGCCCGTCCTTCGAGGACCCGTGCGGCACCCGCGAAGAACCGGATCTGGTCGATGGCCGGCGGGAGCTCCTCGGTCGTGGTGAACCCGAGGGGTTTGCCAGTGTTCTCGCTCTCGATCCTCACGAACTCGTCGGCGCGTGACTCCATGGCGTCGGCAAGCTTGAGCAGAGCTCGCTGCCGTTCCGCCGGTGTGCTGTCGCGCCAGGTCTCGAACGCCGCGGCGGCGGCCTTCATCGCGTTGTCGACGTCCTCGCTGCCGGAGATGGCCGCGGTGGCGAACTCCTCCTCGTTCGAGGGGTTGATCAGGGTCGACGTCCTGCCGTCGGCGGCGTCGACAGCCTTGCCGTTGATCAGGTTCTGAAGTGTGCGGACGCTGCCCATGGTCTCCCTTTGCCTGGTCTGTATGCGGTTGCGCGGATTGCTGAGAACCCCCCGAGGTATCCGTAGGCAAAACTACTCATCGGCAACCGATGACACCAGGCCTGGCCCCGCCCTGTGGCGCCTTTCGTTGTGCGGCGGTCAGCCGGCGGGTGAGGTCGGGCAACTGGGTTGGGCCGACCGCCCCAACATGCCCGCCCTGCGCGGAGGTTGCCGGGCGCCGCCGGAGTCGAACACCCGTGGCTCGCCTGGGGGCACCTCGCCGGGCTGGATCAGAGCCGTCCACCGGTGGGGTCTCGAGAGAGCTTCTGCGACAGGTAGATCGGGACCACGGACAGCAGGATGAGACCGGCTGCGGCGACGTTGACGATCGGTGCTTGCTGACGACTCAGCAGGTTGTTGTAGATCCACAGCGGAAGGGTCTGGATGTCGGGGGGAGCTGTGAACGTCGTGACCACGATCTCGTCGAACGACAGGGCGAAGGCCAGCAACCCCCCGGCCAGCAGCGCCGAGCCCAGGTTCGGCAGCGTCACCAGCCTGAAAGTCGTGAAGCGGGTGGCTCCGAGGTCCATCGACGCCTCCTCGAGGCTGCCCCCCAGCCGTCTCAACCGCGCGGCCACGTTGTTGAACACCACGACGATGCAGAACGTCGCGTGCGCGATGACCAACGACCAGACGGAGAGACCGACGCCGAGGATCGTGGTGAACGCGTTGCTGAGGGCGATCCCCGTGACGATGCCGGGTAGCGCGATCGGCAGCACGATCAGCAACGACACCGCCTCCCGCCCGAAGAATCGGTTTCGATGCAGGGCGAAGGCAGCCAGCGTGCCCAGCACGATGGCCACGCCCGTCGCCGCCAAGCCGACGACGATGCTGTGTTGGAGCGCGTCGATCATGCCGGTGCTGTCCTTTGCCCTCCTCCACCACTCCAGCGTGAAACCGCGAGGCGGCCAGGAAAACGTCTCGTCCGAGTTGAACGAGTTGACGACCACGACCCCGAGCGGTACGTAGACGAAAGTGAGCACCAGGGTCACGAGTGCCCGCAAGCCCCACGCGGTGGTGCGGGACAGTCGGAAGCCAGGCGTGCTCACAGGTTCTCCAGGGCCCCGGAACGACGTACCAGCGTCAGATAGACGACCATGATGGCGACGGACACAGTGGCCAGGGCGGCCGCGAACGGGACGTCTGTCGCCTGCCGGTCGGACATCAGGTTGCCCAGCATCTGCGTGCTTCCGCCGACGTTCAACACGGCGATGTAGTCACCGAGCGACAGCGAGAACGTGAAGATCGAGCCAGCGGCCAGGGCCGGCCACACCATCGGCAGGGCCACCAGCCGCAACGTTCTGCCCGGCCGCGCGCCGAGGTCGCTCGACGCCTCCAGAAGGGAGTCCGGCAACCTCTCGAAACCGGCGTAGACAGGCAGCACCATGAAGGGCAGCCAGAGGTATGCGAGGGTGATCACGACCGCCCGAAGTCCGAAGCCCGGCGTCCAACCGAAGGCCGACTCCAGGACCCCACCCGGCGTCACCATCGCCCGCCAGGCGAATGCTTTGACCAGGTAGTTCGCCCACAACGGCATCAGCAGCGCGACCACGAGCATCTTGGCGACCACGGGACGGGCAACCTTGGCCATGAAGAAGGCCATCGGGAGAGCGAGCAGGGCGTCGATCGCCGTGACCAGGCTGGCCACGAGGATGGTGCGCACGATCACCGTCCGGTAGACGTCCTGCTGGTAGAGCTTTCGGAAGTTATCCAGGTTCCACTGCCGGGTTACCGTGACCCCGAAGTCGACGCGCCAGAAGGCCGTGACGAACAAGGAGACCATGGCCAGCAGGTAGACGAGTACCAGCCACGCCAGCGGGCCGGACACCAGCCCGGCGACCCGGATACCACTGTGCCGATGCAGGAAGGACGAGATTCGTCGCAGTCCCGAGGGACGCGGCGGCCGCACCTCATCCGCCACTGACGTCATGTCAACCCTTCACCTGGGTCCAGGCGTCGGTCCAGGCGTTGTAGTCGGTGCACTTCACGTTGGTTCGCCCATCGAGGCACTGGGTGATCGGCGTCGTCCAGTAGTAGATCTTGGCGGCGTACGCGGCGTCGGTCACGTGGTACGTCGCACAGAAGCCCTTGCTCGTGTACTGGCAGGCCTTGGGGTTGGCGGGTGCCTCGCCGAACCACTGCGCCACCTGCGCCTGGACCTTCGGGCTGGCTATCCAGTTCAGCCATTTGTACGCACAGTTCACGTGGTCGTTGTTCGACGAGATCATCCAGGTGTCCGACCAGCCCGTCGAACCGCTCTTCGGGAACACGGTCGCGACGGGGGCGTCGGGCGCTGTGAGGTTCGCGATGACCTGCCAGGTGGTGCCGACGACGGATGAGCCTGTCTTGAACGCCTGCACCTCCTTCGTGTAGTCCGACCAGTACTCGCCGATGTTCTGGTGCTGGTTCTTCAGTACCTGGACGGCCGCGTCCAGCTGCTTCTGATCGAGGGCGTAGGGGTTCTTGATGCCGAGGCTGGGCTGGGTGTTCATGAGGTACAACGCCGCATCGGCGATGTAGATGGGTGAGTCGTACGCCGTCACCTTGCCGGCGTAGGCGCTCGAGCCGCTGAACACGTCGCTCCAGTCCGTCGGAGCCGGCTTTACGACGTCCTTGTTGTACATGAGGAGGTTGGCGCCCCACCCATGCGGGATCCCCCACATCTGGCCGTTGACGCTGTTGAAAGGCTGGTTCTTCAGGAACGGCGATATGTCGGCGTAGTTCGGGACCAGGGCCGTGTTGACCGGCTGGACGTCTCCCGATGAGATGAGGCGCAGGGTTGCGTCGCCCGAGGCCGAGACCACGTCGTACCCGCCGGTGTGCATCAGGCTGACCGCCTCGTCAGAGGTGCCGAACTCTTTGACGTTGACGTGGCACCCGCTCTGCTTCTCGAACGGGGTCACCCAGTCGACTTTCGGGTCGTTCTTACCCGATTCGGCGTACCCGGGCCAGGCCAGCACGTTGAGCTCTCCTTCGCTCTTCCCGACTGATGTGGCAACGGGGATGTTCGGCGCCTGGAAGCCGGGGGCACCGGGCTGCTGATTGGAGGATCCGTTGCCACTGGACGTGCCACATCCAGCGGCCAGCAGGACAAGCACCGTGATAGCGGCGGTGGCACCGCTAGGCCCGGAGGCCATGACGACCCGATGCATGCCGCGCCGATCGGTCGGCTTCTCGTTCGCGCGAACTGTTGTCATGACGCCTCCAACTCAGGTGGTGGAATGCTCTCGATCTCGATACAGCTTTGGATGCGCCAGCTGAGGCGGACGGTCGAGTCGCGTGAAGCGAGCACCTCCGTCGGCGTCATGTCCATGTTCTGCTGAACGGCCACGAGTCGCATGCCGGCGTCGAGCTCGACGATGAACTGCGAAAACGCACCGGCGTACACCACCTCTGCGACGGTCCCGTTGAACGAGCGCATGTCGGGATCGTCCAGCGCGTCGAGGTCGGAGTCGACGCGGATCTTCTCGGGACGGATGCTGAACATGCCGTCACGCCCGAGGAGCGTCCGGGCCGCGGCTCCGGAGATGAGGTTGCTCGTGCCCACGAAGCCGGCCACGAACGTCGACGCCGGGCGCTCATAGATCTCTGCAGCCGTACCGACCTGCTCGATCCGTCCTTCGTTGAAGACCGCGATCCGGTCGCTCATGGTCAGGGCTTCGTGCTGGTCGTGGGTGACGAACACGAACGTAATGCCGATATCGCGCTGCAGGGCCTTCAGCTCGACCTGCATCTCCTCTCGGAGCTTCAGGTCGAGAGCCCCGAGTGGCTCGTCGAGGAGCAACACCTTCGGTTTGATGACGAGGGCACGCGCGAGCGCGACGCGCTGCCGCTGGCCGCCGGACAGCTGGCTCGCCTTACGGTCCCCGAGTCCCTCGAGCCGCACCTTCGCCAGCGCCTGCTCAGCCAGCTCGCGACGGCGTGCCCTAGCGACGCCGCGGACGCGAAGCCCGTACGCCACGTTGGTGCGCACGTCCATATGGGGGAACAGGGCGTAGTCCTGGAAGACGGTGTTGACGTTGCGCTCGAAGGGAGCCTGCTTGGTGACGTCGACCCCGTCGAGATGAACGGTCCCGGCGTCGGGGGTCTCGAAGCCGGCGATCATCCTCAGCACGGTTGTCTTGCCCGAGCCCGACGGGCCCAACATCGAGAAGAACTCACCATCGTGGATCGTGAGGTCGATGCCGTCGACGGCAGCCACGGGTCCGAAGTGCCGGGTCAGACCTCGCAGATCCACCGCAGCGAAGGAGATGGACTGCGCACTATGACCCCCGTCGGTCGTGTCCGCCACATCGGCACCATACTCACCGGGATCGCCTTCGTGCAGACGAACCACCGTGACGCCGGGTTTGTCCGTCTGCCCGGTCGCACGACGAGCGCCGCGGTGCCAGCCATTCCTATAGTGGAAGCGCATCCACGCCAGTCCCCGACCGTCTGGAGCGACCGTGTCTCCCTCTCGTCAGCGCATGTCTCCGCTCGAGCTGCTGGCCATCGACAGTCTTCTCGGCGACGAGGAGATGGCAATCCGCGACACGGTACGGCGCTACTGCGACGACAAGATCCGCCCGAACATCGCCCAGTGGTTCGAGGACGGGGCGATCCCGGCCCGCGAGCTCGCAAAGGAGCTCGGCGCGCTGGGCCTGCTGGGGATGCACCTCGAGGGGTACGGGTGCGCCGGCACCAGCGCGACGTCGTACGGGCTGGCCTGCCTCGAGCTGGAGGCAGCCGACTCGGGAATCCGTAGCCTCGTGTCCGTACAGGGCTCGCTCGCGATGTTCGCCGTGCACCGGTTCGGCAGCGAGGGGCAGAAGGCGCAGTGGCTGCCGAAGATGGCGGCCGGCGAGGCGATCGGATGCTTCGGCCTGACCGAGCCGGACTTCGGGTCGGACCCGTCGGGCATGCGGACCCGTGCGATGAGAGACGGCGACGACTGGGTGCTCAACGGCACGAAGATGTGGATCACGAACGGCTCGATCGCAGACCTGGCGATCGTCTGGGCAAGAACCGACGACGGGATCCGGGGCTTCGTCGTGCCGACGGGTTCGCGAGGCTTCTCGGCGCCCGAGATCAAGCACAAGATGTCGCTGCGTGCATCGGTGTCGAGCGAGCTGGTCCTCGAGGATGTCCGGATCCCCGGGTCCGCGATGCTCCCGGGAGCGAAGGGTCTGAGTGGGCCGCTGTCGTGCCTGTCCGAGGCCCGCTTCGGGATCGTCTTCGGGGCCCTCGGCGCCGCGCGGGACTGTCTCGACACCGTCCTCGCGTACGCCGGAACGCGCCGGATCTTCGACAAGCCGCTCACCGCCTACCAGCTCACCCAGGAGAAGCTCGCCAACATGACGCTCGAGCTCGGCAAGGGCATGTTGCTCGCGCTCCACCTAGGCCGGCTCAAGGACGCCGGCGTGATCACCCCAGAGCAGGTGAGTGTCGGAAAGCTGAACAACGTGCGGGAGGCGATCGCGATCGCGCGGGAGTGCCGGACGATCCTCGGCGCCAACGGGATCACCCTCGAATACCCGGTGATCCGGCACGCCAACAACCTCGAGTCGGTGCTCACCTACGAGGGCACCTCGGAGGTGCACCAGCTGGTGATCGGCCAGGCGCTAACCGGCGAGTCGGCTTTCCGCTGACCCGCGCGTCCGTGCGGCGTGGGCCTGCGTCACCAGCCGGTAGGTGGATCCGCCGACATTTTCGAAGCATGTTTTGTCTTGTGGACAACGCGATCGTGCTGCGCCATCGGTGGATAACCAGCTGGCTTTCCCTGTCTCCCGACACGTCTCGATCACTCTGCTGCCGCCGACGGGCCTACATGCCGTTGAGAAGAGGCCCAGCTGGATCGTGGCTGGTCCCGAGCTTGCGGGCAGCGATCCCCGACAGCGCCTCGAGACAGACGCGGTTCGCCAGGTAGGCAGTGATCTCGGCATGGTCGTACGGGGGCGCCACCTCGACGACGTCGATACCGACGATCGGCAGCTCGACGCAGATCCGTCGTACCGCGTCGAGGAGCTGGCGCGCGGACAGCCCACCCGGCTCAGGAGTTCCCGTTCCCGGCGCATGTGCCGGGTCGCAGACGTCGACGTCCACGGACAGGAAGATGCCATCGCAGTCGTCGAGGGCGATCTCGAACGCCTCGCTGAGGCAGGCATCGAGTCCCCGGGCGACGACCTCCGTCATCTCGTACGACCTCATGTGCTGCTGCGCCATCCAGGCCAGGATGTCGGGGCCGGGCCAGTAGCCGCGCAGCCCGATCTGCAGGAACCGGTCACCTCGCAGGGCGCCGGACTCGATCAGCCGCCGCATGGGCTGGCCATGACCGTACAGCGAGCCGAACGTGGTGTCGCCGGTATCGGCATGAGCATCGAAGTGGATCATCGACACGCGCCCGAACCCGTGGTGGCGAGCCACCCCGGTGGCATCGGGCAGCGTGATCGTGTGGTCGCCACCGAGCACCAGCGGGGTCGCCCCCGCGGCCGACACGGCGTACACCGCATCCTCGAGGCTGCGGATCGCCGTCTCGACGTCGCCGGAATACATCTCGACGTCGCCTGCGTCCACGACGCTGATGTCGCGAAGGGCATCGACGCGCAGCGCCATGTGCGGCCGCGACCCGTCCACCGGGAGGTAGCAGGCCTGCCGGATCGCCATCGGCCCGAACCTGGTGCCGGGCCGGTGCGACGTACCCCCGTCGAACGGGGCGCCGACGACCACGACGTCCGCGCGCTCGTACGTCGACCGGTCGGCCAGGTCCGCCCGGGGAATGCCGAGGAACGTATAGTCGGGACCGTACTGGGCGCCGTAGCGGGTCATGGCTGCATCATGTCGGCGCCCACCTCGACACCGCGCGGCGGGTCCATACCTGCCCGCTCGGCCCGCGGTCGCCGAGACCCGACTCTTTCGGTCCTTGAGGCTCGCTTGGAGTGCGGATTTCGTTGTTGGAGCATGGTCGTACAGCCTATCTCGGCGCCTAGCGGCGAGTTTACCCACGGTTTCACTTGCCTGGCGCCCCTACCGTGGTGCAGACTCTACCCATGACGATCGATACCTCCGTTGACCTCGACTACGCCGCGCTTCAGCAGTCGGCCCGCGACCACCTGTGGATGCACTTCAGCCGGATGTCGTCGTACGACACCTCCGATGTGCCGATCATCGTCCGCGGGGAGGGCGCCTACATCTACGACGCCAAGGGCAAGCGCTACCTCGACGCGCTGGCCGGCCTCTTCGTCAGCCAGATCGGCCACGGCCGGACCGAGCTCGCTGAGGCGGCGGCGCGGCAGGCGCAACAGCTCGGGTTCATGCCGCTGTGGTCGTACGCGCACCCGAACGCCATCGAACTCGCCCAGCGGGTCGCCAGCTATGCGCCGGGTGACCTGAACCGGGTCTTCTTCACCAGCGGTGGCGGCGAGGCGGTCGAGACGGCGTGGAAGCTCGCCAAGCAGTATTTCAAGCTGACCGGCAAACCGACCAAGCACAAGGTGATCTCGCGAGCCATCGCCTACCACGGCACCACCCAGGGCGCCCTGTCGATCACCGGTCTCCCTGACCTCAAGGCGCCGTTCGAGCCCCTGGTGCCCAGCACGTTCCGGGTGCCGAACACGAACTTCTACCGGGCGCCGCAGCACGCCGACGACCTCGAGGCCTTCGGGAGGTGGGCGGCCGACCAGATCGCCGTCGCCATCGAGAACGAGGGCGCCAGCACTGTCGCCGCCGTGTTCCTCGAGCCGGTGCAGAACGCCGGAGGGTGCTTCCCGCCCCCGCCGGGGTACTTCCAGCGGGTGCGCGAGATCTGCGACGAGTATGACGTCCTGCTGGTCAGTGACGAGGTGATCTGCGCCTTCGGCCGCCTGGGCCACATGTTCGGCTCGGAGCGTTACGGCTACCAGCCGGACATGATCACCTGCGCCAAGGGCATCACCTCCGGGTACGCCCCGCTGGGCGCGATGATCGCGACGGACCGCCTCTACGAGCCTTTCAGCAAGGGCGGCACGACCTTCTACCACGGCTACACGTTCGGCGGGCACCCCGTGTCGACGGCGGTGGCGCTGGCGAACCTCGACGTGTTCGAGCGGGAAGGGATCAACCAGCACGTCCTCGACACGCAGGACGACTTCAGGGCCACCCTGGAGAAGCTGCAGGACCTCCCGATCGTGGGCGATGTCCGCGGCGACGGCTTCTTCTACGGCATCGAGCTCGTCAAGGACAAGGGCACCAAGGAGACGTTCAACGACGACGAGTCGGAGCGTCTGCTGCGCGGCTTCCTGTCCAAGGCGCTGTACGACGCCGGCCTCTACTGCCGCGCGGACGACCGCGGCGACCCGGTCGTGCAGCTCTCCCCGCCGCTCATCTGCGACCAGCAGCACTTCGACGAGATCGAGCAGATCCTCCGCGAGGTGCTGACCGAGGCCGGTACCCTCATCTGACCGCTGCCTGGCTGGCGACGTTCGCCCGCCACGCCGACAACGACGAGTGATTTCGTCGAATCCGAGGCGGAGACCGACGAAATCTGGTTGGATCCCCTTGTCTTCGTAGCGATACCACTTCACACTCAGAGGCGTGCCAAATCGCCATGCCTCTCCCCACCCGCACCTCGACGACGTGTCGAAGGGCATCATCGAAGAGCTGCAGCGCGACGGCCGGATGCCGTACGCCTCGATCGGCAAGGCGGTTGGCCTGTCCGAGGCGGCGGTTCGCCAACGCGTGCAGCGGCTTCTCGAGAACGGTGTGATGCAGATCGTCGCCGTCACCAACCCGCTCCAGCTCGGCTTCGCACGTCAGGCGATGATCGGCATCCACGCCGAAGGTGACATCGAGCCGGTGGCGGACGCGCTCGCCGCCATGCCGGAGGTCGACTACGTGATCGTCACCGCGGGGTCCTTCGACATCATCGCCGAGGTGGTGTGCGAGAGCGACGACCATCTGCTCGAGCTGCTCTCAAAGCGGATCCGGTCCCTCAGCGGGGTGATGTCGACCGAGACGTTCGTGTACCTGAAGCTGCACAAGCAGACCTACTCATGGGGAGTCCGGTGAGGTACGACGACCTCTCGCTGTGGCACCAGACGTGTGGAGACGACCTGACCCCACGCCCGGGTCTCGCCTCGTCGATCGACGTCGACGTGGCGATCGTCGGAGCCGGATTCACGGGGTTGTGGGCCGCCTACTACCTGCAACGCGCGGACCCGGACCTGCGGGTCGTCGTCCTCGAACGGGAGATCGCGGGGTTCGGGGCGTCGGGACGCAACGGCGGTTGGGTCTCGGCACTCTTCCCGTCGTCGAGCAGCAAGGTGGCAAGCCTGCCTGGGTCCTCACCGGACGCGGCCCGGAGGCTGGCCAAGGCCATGCGCGGGTCCATCGACGAGATCGGCGCGGTGACGGCCGACGAGGACATCGACTGCGACTTCCACAAGGGCGGGATGATCAGCTTTGCCCGGAGCCGGAGCCAGCTCGCGAGAGCCCGGCATGAGGTGGACGAGGCCCGGGCGTGGAGTGCCGGCGCGGACGACCTACGGCTGCTGTCGCCTGAAGAGACGTCGTCAGTCGCCCGCGCGTCCGGGGTGCTCGCCGCGACGTACACGCCGAACTGCGCGAGGATCCACCCGGCCAAGCTGGTTCGCGGTCTCGCTCATGCCGTCGAGCGTCGGGGAGCGGTGATCTTCGAGCAGACCGCAGTTGAGTCCATCTCGCCGAGCCTGGTCACCACGGCCCCGGGCCATCAGGTGAGGGCATCGGCGGTCATCCGGGCGACGGAGGGGTTCACTCCGGGTCTCGCCGGCCTGCGCCGTGCCGTCGTCCCGGTCTACTCGCTGATCGTCGCCACCGAGCCGCTCCCTGAGTCCGTCTGGGAGGAGATCGGGCTGGACGACAGCCCGACGTTCACCGACTACCGCCACCTCATCATCTACGGCCAGCGGACCGCCGACGGGCGCCTGGTCTTCGGGGGCCGCGGAGCGCCGTACCACTTCGGGTCGGCGGTCAAGCCCGATTTCGACCAGGAGGAACGGGTGTTCGCCGGCCTGCGGGAGACGCTCGTCGACATGTTTCCCGCGCTCGACGGCCACGCCTTCACCCATGCCTGGGGAGGTCCGCTCGGCATCACGCGGGACTGGATGGCCTCGGTCGGCTTCGACCCCTCCACCGGCCTCGGCTGGGCCGGCGGGTACGTCGGGGACGGCGTGTCGACGACGAACCTGGCCGGCCGGACGCTCGCCGACCTGGTCACCGGCCGCCAGACGGACGTGACGACCCTGCCGTGGGTCAACCACCGCTCACCCCAATGGGAGCCGGAACCCCTGCGCTGGCTGGGGATCAACGCGGGCCTGCGCGCGATGACGGCTTCCGACCACGAGGAGTCCCTGACCGGGCGGCAGAGCATGATGGCGAAGGCGCTGGCTCCGATGCTGGGCGGCCACTAGTCGCCGCGCAGCGCCGGCCCGATCGTGTCGAGCACCGCGGGGTCCTCGATCGTCGACGGGGTGGCGGGGTCCTCCCCGTCCGCGATCTGGCGCATCGTCTTGCGGAGGATCTTGCCCGAGCGGGTCTTCGGCAACGCCGCGACCACGGTGACATCCCTGAAAGCCGCAACGGGGCCCACCTCGTCACGCACCGCGGCAACGAGCTGACGGGTGAGCTCCTCCGGGTCGATGTCATGGCCGGCCTTCAAGACGACAAACCCGCGCGGAGTCTGGCCCTTGAGGGGATCCGCGGCGCCGATGACAGCGCACTCGGCCACGTCCGGGTGACGGGAAAGCACAGCCTCCAGCGATCCCGTCGACAGCCGGTGACCCGCCACGTTGATCACGTCGTCGGTGCGGCCCATCACAAAGACGTAGCCGTCCTCGTCGACGTACCCGCCGTCCCCCGACAGGTAGTTTCCCTCATACACGCTGAGGTACGACGCCACATAGCGGTCGTCGTCCTCCCACAGCGTCGGCAGCGTGCCGGGCGGCATGGGCAGATGCAGACAGATCGCGCCTTCCTGGCCCGGTCCCACTTCCGTGCCCCGCTCGTCGAGGATCCGCACGTCGTACCCAGGCACCGGCACGGACGGTGAACCGGCCTTCACCGGAAGCGGTTCCAGCCCACGGGGGTTCGCCACGATAGGCCAGCCGGTCTCCGTCTGCCACCAGTTGTCGATCACGGGGATCCCCAGCCGGTCCTTGGCCCAGTGGTAGGTGTCGGGGTCGAGCCGTTCTCCTGCGAGGAACAGGTTCCTCAAGCCGGCGAGGTCGTAGCCGCCGATGAGCCGGCCGTCCGGGTCCTCCTTCTTGATGGCCCGGATCGCTGTTGGAGCGGTGAACAGCCCCTGCACCCGATGTTCTGCCGCCACCCGCCAGAACGCCCCGGCGTCTGGAGTCCCGACCGGCTTTCCCTCGTAGATCACGGAGGTGGCTCCGGCGATCAGCGGGGCATACACGATGTAGGAGTGACCGACCACCCATCCGACGTCCGAAGCCGCCCACCACGCCTGCCCGGCGGTGATGTCGAAGATGTTCGGCATCGACCAGGCCAGCGCGACCGCATGACCGCCGTTGTCCCGGACGACCCCCTTCGGCCTGCCGGTGGTCCCCGACGTGTAGAGCACGTAGAGGGGGTCCGTGGCCGCGACCGGCGCGCACGAGGCTGGCTCGAGCCGGCCGACCGCCATCGCCGCTGCCCAGTCGACGTCGCGGCCGGCGACAAGCTCGGCTCTCAGCTGCTCGCGCTGCTTGACGACGCAGACCCGTGGCTCGTGCTCGGCGATCTCGAGAGCCCGGTTGAGCAGGGACGAGTAGTCCACGACCCGGCTCGCTTCGACGCCGCACGACGCTGAGACGACGACGACCGGCTTGGCGTCGTCGATGCGTACGGCGAGCTCTGCCGCCGCGAAGCCTCCGAACACCACCGAGTGCACGGCCCCGATGCGGGCGCACGCGAGCATCGCCACGACGGCCTCGGGGATCATCGGCAGATAGATGACGACGCGGTCGCCGGGCTCGACCCCGAAGCTCTGCAAAGCGCCCGCGAACGCGGCAACATCGGCCAGCAGCTGTGCGTAGCTGAAGGTCCGCTGGGTCTGCGTCACCGGACTGTCGTAGACGAGGGCCGGCTGGTCGCCACGACCGGCGATCACGTGGCGGTCGAGCGCGTTGTAGCACGTGTTGAGGGTGCCGTCGACGTACCAGCGGAAGAACGGCGGCCGCGACCGGTCGAGGATGACGGTGGGCCTGCTGAACCAGTCGACGAGACCGGCCTGCTCCCCCCAGAAGCCGTCGGGGTCCTCGATGCTCGCCCGGTAGGTCTCGTCGTATCTGCTCATCGGGCACCTTTCGACCAGGTCGTGACCGCCGCCCTCATCCTGCCCCACGGGTCCCCATGGCCGACACCCTCGGTTCCAACTCGGAACGCTCTGGCCAGTTTCGCAGCGGACAATCCAGCCGCAGCGATCCTTACCATTCTTGATGAGCGGAGACCCTGGTGTCGCACTGAGTTATCGATGGGACAAGTTATCGATGGAAAACCCGTTGCATTGCGCCCAACCGTAGGAGACGATCGAACCCCGGCGAGCTGCCGGACCGAGTGCGAGCGAAAGGAGGCGTCGAGATGTCCACCGCTGTCAGCGGGACCATTTCCGTCCCCAGATCCCCGAGGTCGCTCGCAGGCTGAGCTGTGTCGAGTGCCCTCACGAATGCTCGAGGAGCACCCAACACCATGCATGACCCCATCAGTACGGATGCCTACAGCTACTACGCCGACTCACCCGCCGACGATGACGGTGCAGCCGTCCCACGACCCGATCTTTCCCTCCTCGACGGTCCGCTGTCCGTGGACGACTTCCTCTACTCGCTCGCCCAGGAGCTCGGTGCCAACCAGCGCTGGTCGACCTGGCCGGATGTCCAGAAGGGCTGTCACGGCCCCTCGCCGCGCCCGGACTGGGTGGTGACGGCAGCTGGCGCGATCGACACCGACCTCGGGATACTCAAGACCGGTAAGGAAGCCGACGTGTTCCTGGTCGAGCGTGCCGTTCCCGACGGGCCGGCATCGTTGCTGGCCGCCAAGCGGTACCGCAGTACCGACCATCGCGACTTCCATCGAGACGCGGGGTACGTCGAAGGCAGGCGCGTCCGGCGCAGTCGGGACGCCCGAGCGCTGGCGAAGGGCACGACTTTCGGCCGTCAGGTGGCGGCGGGACAGTGGGCGATCCACGAGTTCGCCGCGTTGGCCTCGCTGTGGTCGGCGGGAGTGCCGGTGCCCTACCCGGTCCAGATCGACGGCGTCGAGATCCTCATGGAGTTCATCGAGGTCGACGGGGCCGCTGCCCCCCGGCTGGCCCAGGTGCGTCCCGACCGGTCCACCCTGGAGAGCTATTTCGACCAGATGCGCGACGCCATGGCGCTGTTGGCTCGTCGGCACATCGCTCATGGTGACCTGTCGGCGTACAACATCCTCGCCCAGGGTGAGCGGCTGGTCATCATCGACCTGCCGCAGGTGATCGACATCGTGGGGAACCCGGGTGGTATGGAGTTCATGCTTCGCGACTGCCGCAACGTCTGCAAGTGGTTCGTGTCGCGCGGGCTCGAGGTCGACGCCGACGAGCTCTTCGCGGAGCTGCTCGGACAGGCCTGGTAGGCCGTCTACGGAGCAGTGGTCCGGGGGCCCGTGGGTACGCGGTGTTTGGGTGGTGCACCACCCAAACACCCCTGGAGCCAGCCAAATCTGGGTGGCTTGAGGGCAACCTGGGTGGTGCACCACCCAGACGTCCGGCGGCGGGGTGGTCGGTGATCTCAGGGCAGTCGCGCTGAGACCAGTGTTTCGAGCACGCTCGCGACCCCGTCCTCGTCGTTGCTCGGGCACGTGTGGTCGGCGGCACTCAGGACGTCGGGATGGGCGTTGGCGACGGCGTACGACGTCCCGGCCCACCGGAGCATCGGCAGGTCGTTGGGCATGTCACCGAGAGCGACCACGTCCGCGGCGGGGATGTCCCATCCGGCACACAGGTCGGCGAGGACCGCTGCCTTCGTGACGCCGGGGGCGCTCATCTCGGCCAGCCCAGGCGTCCCCGAGTAGGCCACCACGGCGCGGTCCCCCACAACCTTCACGACCGTGGCCAGGAACTCCCAGTCGTCGAGGGCCGGCGCCCGCGCGAGCAGCTTGCCCGGCAGGGCGGTCTCGAGGAGCTCCCGGATCCCGGCGACCGGTGTCCCCTCGGGAGGCGTGTAGAGGTCGACGTACGCGGGCTCCATGCCGAAGCCGATCCGCGTCTCGACGGCGAACGAGATCTCTGGGATCGCCGAGCGGAGCAGCGATACGACGTCCGCGACCATCTCGCGAGACAGCGTCCGCTCCGCCACCACCCGGCGTCCGACGACGTCGTAGCTGAACGCGCCGTTCGAGCAGATCGCCAGCCCGTGCTCGCCGACCACATCGGCCAGGTCGTGCACCCATCGAGGTGGGCGCGCCGTGGCGAGGATGAAGCGCACACCCGTCCCCCGAAGCGCCTCGACGGCCGCGACTGTGCGGGCCGACACCGTTCCGTCGCTGTGGAGCAACGTGCCGTCGATGTCGCACGCGACCAGCCTCGTCGGCCGCGTCAACCGCGCCACCTGCCGGTCAGACCGCGGAGGCCGCGAGCTGCCCGCAGGCACCGTCGATCTCGCGTCCCCTGGTGTCGCGCACCGTTGTCGGAACTCCCTTGTTCTCCAGGCGTCTCACGAACTCGGCCGCATCCTCCGGACGGGATGCCGTCCACTTCGATCCCGGCGTCGGGTTCAGCGGGATCAGGTTGACGTGCACCCAGCCCCAGTCACCGAAGGAGCGGAGCAGGTCACCCAGCATGTCGGCGCGCCAGCCCTGGTCGTTGATGTCCTTGATCATGGCGTACTCGATGGACACCCGGCGCCGGGTGGTCCGCGCGTACCCCCAGGCCGCCTCGACGGCCTCACGAACGGTCCACCGGGTGTTGATCGGGACCAGCTCGTTGCGGAGGTCGTCATCGGGGGCGTGCAGTGACAGTGCCAGGGTCACCGGTATGCCCTCGTCGACGAGCTGGCGCATCCGCGGCACCAGACCGACGGTCGACACCGTCACCCCCCGCGCCGACATGCCGAGCCCCTCGGGTGGCGGGGCCGTCATCCGACGTACGGCATCGATCACGGCGTGGTAGTTCGCCAGCGGCTCGCCCATTCCCATGAACACCACGTTGGACACCCGCCCTGAACCTCCAGGCACCTCGCCGCGCGCCAGCGACCGAGCACCGGCGAGCACCTGCTCGACGATCTCCCCCGTACTCATGTTCCGCTGCAGACCCGCCTGACCGGTAGCGCAGAACGGGCAGGCCATCCCGCACCCGGCCTGAGAGGACACGCACATCGTCACGCGGCGGGGATACCGCATCAGCACGGACTCGACGAGCGCCCCGTCGTGGAGGCGCCACAGCGTCTTGCGCGTCTGACCTCCGTCGGCCTCGAGCGTGTGCAGCGGCGTCAGCAGCGTCGGCAGCAGCGCGGCAGCCAACGGACCGCGCAACGAGGCGGGCAGGTCCGTCATCCGCTGGGGGTCGTCCTCGAGACGGGCGAAGTAGTGGTTCGAGACCTGGCTGGCCCGGAACCCCGGCAGGCCCGCCTCCTCGACGACCGTCCGTCGCTCGGCCCCGGTGAGGTCCGCCAGGTGCCGGGGTGGCTTCTTTGCGCGGCGGGGCTCGTCGAACACCAAGGAAAGGGCACCGGGCATCGGCCGGCTCGAACTCACCGCGGGACTCGAGCGCTCAGCGGGAGGTGTCGACATCGCGGCTCGATTCTCTCACGAGGCCCAGGCGCCCCATTCCGCCACCAGCAGAGCCCCCGGCACCGCCCGTGCTGCCCGCTGGTCGGGCGGGGCCTCGGGCGACTGGTCGGGCGGCGGCTCCACCGACTCCCAGCGGAGTGCGCAGTGGTCAGGCATCCGCATCGCCCGCCAGGCGGGGACGTCGGGGCCTGCTCCGGTGAGCGCTGCGACCAGCATCGTCATCGCCGTACCGTGTCCCACCAGAACGACGTCACGGCCCGGGGCCTCGGTGACCGCGGCCGCCGCAGCGGCGACGACGCGTGACCGGGTCGCGGCGAGCGGCTCCCAGCCGTCGGCTGCCGGCGCCTCGACGTCCGCGAAGGACCTCAGCACGAGCCGCTCTAAGTCCTCGACGTCGAGAAACGCAGGGTCTCGGCGGGCCTCCCGGAGCTCGTCGTCCAGCCGGATGCTCGTGGGGGTCAACAGGGCGGCAGTCGACGCTGCCTTCGGCTCCGATGAGCTCACCCAGTGTGCCCCGCCGGGCAGCACGCCGACATCCTTCAGCCGATCTGCCGACTCCCGCGCCGACGACGCCAACCCCCACTCCCACGGCGGGCAGGACCGGTCCATCCGGGGACTCGCGTGGCGGACCAGGTGCAGCATGACCACGAGGGCAGGCTAGCCGCTGACCGGCCTCTCCGACGTCAGTACCGGCCCGGCCGGGCAGACGTCGGGTCTCGCCGCGGCGCTCGGGGTGCGTCATAGTGGTGGCGATGCCCCCGTACGACGACCTGCCGCCCGCCCCGGGCCGGACGAACGAGATCACGAGTCCCGCGAACCCGAGAGTCAAGTGGCTCACCGGGCTGCGCCGGCGACAGGCCCGCGACGACGAGGGGGTGACGGTCGTCGACGGGTACGACGAGATCCGTCTCGCGCTCGAGGCCGGGGTCGAGCTGCGAGCTCTCTACTACAGCCCCAGCCTGGTCGCCGACAGGTCGCGGCTGGGCCTCGTGGATGCGCTCAGCGCCCGCGGGGTGGAGGTGGTCCGCCTCGGCAGCAGCGCGTTCACGAGGGCGTCGTACCGTGAGTCGCCGGACGGCTGGCTGGCCGTCGTACCGAACCCCGCCCGCGAGCTGTCCGCGCTGGCCCTGAGCGAACGGCCGCTGCTGCTCATCGCCGCGTCGATCGAGAAGCCGGGCAACCTCGGGGCGATGCTACGCACGGCGGAGGCCGCCGGGCTCGACGCCGTCATCGCTGCCGCTGCGGTGACGGACTGGGGGAACCCGAACGTCATCCGAGCCAGCAAGGGCACGGTGTTCGCGGTCCCGGTCGCCGCCGCGACGACCCACGAGACCATCGGCTGGCTGCGGGCCAACGGGCTCACGATCGTCGCGGCCAGCCCCGAGGCAGCGACCGTGGTCAGCGACGTCGACCTCACCGGTGGCGTCGCGGTTGTCGTCGGCGCGGAGCACGAGGGCCTCAGCAGCGCCTGGCGGGTCGCGGCCGACCACGCCGTCAAGATCCCGATGGTAGGCCGGGTCAACTCGTTGAACGTCGCCACGTCGGCTGCCGTCGTCCTCTACGAGGCGGCCCGCCAGCGTGCTCTCACCGGCGCCGGAGGGCGGGTCACCGGCTGAAGGGGTTGTCGCTTTGGTGCCGCTGCGTGCTCCAAGCGCATGCGGTGGGTGCCCTTTGAGTCTTCGCGGCGCGTCCAGGCGAGTCGCCGGCCGGCGTCAGTGCTTCAGGATGGTGACCAGACCGTTGCTCCCGGACCCCCAGCAGGCCCCGTCGCTCGCGCACTCGACGCCGTCCAGGGACGCGTCATCGAAGTGGGTCCAGGTCCTGCCGCCGTTGCGGCTGACGTCGCTCCCGGTCGGGCCGACTGCAACGACGTCCTGCGCCGTGACGTAGGCCACGCCGGAGCGGTAGCCGAAGACCTGGTGCCTGCTCAGCGTCCACACCTTGCCGCCGTCGTCCGAGGTGGCGGCGGCCGCGTGACGGTTCGTCGGGTGCTCGAAGTCACCACCGACCGCAACGCCATGCTGGGCGCCGTGGAACGCGATCGAGTAGATGCCGGCGGTCGCGCCCCCGCGCATCCCGCTCTTGACGACCGTCCACGTCTTGCCGGCGTTGAACGTGTGGAAGACGCGAGGGACGTTGCCGCCGGAGGCCATCCAGAACTGGTGCCCAGGACCGGCGACGATGCAGGTCCCGGATGCGGCGAACCCGAACTCGACAGGGAGCGCCTTCGGCATGCGCTGGACTCTCAGCTTGCTCCACGTCTGCCCACGGTTATGGGTGATGACGAGCCTGAAGTGGTGGTTGACCGGGTCGCTCATCGCCAGGCCGGTCCCGTCGGAGGAGAACGCCATGCAGTCGAAGAACGCCTTGTGGACCCGGTTGGTGAAGGTCCGGTCCCACGTTCTGCCCCCGTCGTTCGTGACCCAGATACCCGAGTGCTTGAAATGACCGATCCCGAGCGCCACGGCGTGTCGGGCGTTGAACGCCTCGATGTCACGCAGCGCATGTCCGGCGGCGGTGGGCGGTGAGACGTTCTTCCAGGTGGCCCCGCCGTCCGTCGTACGCAGGACCGTGCCGGCCTCACCACTGACCCAGGCGACCTTGCGGCTGACGGCCGCCAGTCCGCGGAACTCCTCACTGCTGCCCGTACGTCGGACCCGCCAGCTGAACGACGTCTTCGACTGGACGGCGGGGTGAGCCCCGCGAGGAGTCGACACGCCCTGAGGTGATTGGGCCTGGGCCGGCAACGAGAGACCCGCGAGGAGAAGGGCGGCGCAGGCGGCAACCGCTGAGCGACGAATGACCATAGCGCTGACACTAGGGAACCCGTTGCAATCCGGCAACGGGTCGAGGCGCTGTTCGGCCGCGTGGTTCGTGGCCGGCGCCCTGCATGGGAGACCATGTCACCATGACCCGGGCACAGCAGGCGAATCTCCGCGGCGGCCTCCCCCGCCCGCGCCGGAACGCGACCTCAGCCGTGCTGGTTCTGCACGGCGGCCAGGAACACAACCTGCAGCCGACCGCAGCGACGCAGCTCTCCTACCTGCGGATGCTCGACATGTACGTCGGCCTGCGCCGCCACAGCTCGGGTGCTGCGGTCTACCTGCTCCGCCACCGGGTACGCGGCTGGAACCCGGACCCGGCCGGAGGGTCCGAGCCCGACCCCGTGACGGATGCCCGATGGGCCCTGGACCGGATCACCGACCGGCACGGCGACGTACCGGTGGCCCTGCTCGGTCACTCGATGGGCGGTCGTACCGCCTTCGCCGTGGCCGACGACCGCCGCGTGGTGGGCGTGTGCGGACTCGCACCGTGGTTGCCGGAGGGTGAGCCTGTCGTCGAGCCCCGTGACGACCAGAGGTTCGTCATCGCTCATGGCACGGCTGACCGTACGACGTCACCGGACTTGAGCCTCAGGTATGCGGAGAAGCTACGGGCGTCGGGGGCTGCGGTGGCGCGTTTCGAGCTGGCGGGGGGCAGGCACGACCTGTTGTCCAGGCCGGTGCTCTGGCACCGGCTCGCGGTGGCCGTTCCGCTGGGACTGGCCGGGGACGCGGCACTTCCGCGAGCCGTGGTCGACGCCTTCGAGGGCGTCGGCTCCGACGGTCTTCGGGTCCCGCTCGACGACGTACGTTCACCCTGAGATCAGACCCGGCGGCCGCAATCCGGCCGCCTTCCGGCCGCCTAGCTGACGCATTCCTGAGGTGTCACGGAACGCAGTGGCTGCCCCCGAGGGGGCAGGTTCATACGGTCGTAGCAACGCTCGATGATTGGAGTGTTGGTGCGAAGACGTATTCCTGCTGGTACCCGTGACCGGTATCTGGCTTTGGTTTGTTCTGGTGTGTCGCTGACGAAGGCGGGT